>JAWKXC010000006.1:0-290266 GCA_041397205.1 Paracoccaceae bacterium | reverse complement strand
CGCGTAATTTTGGCGACGGCCCCGACTTCCGGGGCCCGTCAACCGAGGAGGGATTTCCATGGCTACCCAGCATTCCCGCTCCGCCGCCCGGCTGATGATGGCGCCCGCTGTCACCCTGCTGCTCGGCTGGATGCTCATCCCCCTGTCGATGACGCTGTTCTTTTCCTTCAAGAAATACCTGCCCTTGCGCGGGGACTCGCTGGAGAACGGTCTCGACTGGGTGGGGTTCGAAAACTACGCCCGCTTCGTCACCTCGAGCTCGTTCTGGCCCGCGGTGCAGGCCACGCTCCTGATCGTCGGCGGCGTGCTCGTCATCACCGTGATCCTCGGCGTCGCCCTCGCGCTCCTGCTCGACCAGGAGATGTGGGGGCAGGGGATCGTGCGGATCTTCGTGATCGCGCCCTTCTTCGTGATGCCCACGGTCTCGGCGCTTCTTTGGAAGAACATGTTCATGGACCCGATCAACGGGTTCTTTGCGCATCTGTTGAAGGCGGTCGGGCTGACGCCGGTGGAGTTCCTGTCGCAGCATGCGCTCGGCGCGATCATCACCATCGTCTCGTGGCAATGGCTGCCGTTCGCCACGCTGATCCTGCTCACCGCGACCCAGTCGATGGACCGCGAACAGCTCGAAGCGGCGGAGATGGACGGCGCGCGCTGGCCGTCGCGCTTCATCTACATCATGCTGCCGCATCTCGCCCGTGCGATCACCGTGGTGATCCTGATCCAGACGATTTTCCTGCTTGGGATCTTCGCCGAGATCCTCGTCACCACCCAGGGCTCGTTCGGCACCAAGACGCTGACCTACCTGATCTTCCAGCGCGTGCTGGAGAGCCAGAACGTCGGTCTCGGTTCGGCCGGTGGGGTCTATGCCATCATTCTCGCCAATATCGTCGCGCTCTTCCTGATGCGCATCGTCGGCAAGAACCTGGACGCCTGAGGAGGGATCATGATGGCACGTGCCGTTACCACCCAGCGCAAGGCGCTCAACACTGTCATCGCCTGGACGATCGGGCTCATCATCTTCTTCCCGATCCTGTGGATCTTCGTCCTCTCGTTCAAGACCGAGGGCAACGCGATCCTGCCGCCGCTCGATGTGCTCCGGGCGCCCTGGACCTTCGAAAGCTACGGCATCGTCCAGGAACGGTCGGACTACTTCAAACACTTCGGTAACTCGGTGGTACTGGCCTTCGGCTCGACGCTGCTCGGCCTCATCATCGCGGTGCCCGCCGCCTGGGCGATGGCCTTCGTGCCGGGCAGGCGGACCAAGGACATCCTGATGTGGATGCTGTCGACCAAGATGCTGCCGGCCGTCGGTGTGCTCTACCCGATCTACCTTCTGTTCATCCGGCTCGGCATCCTCGACAGCCGCGGCGGCCTGGTGATCGTGCTGATGCTCATCAACCTGCCGATCATCGTCTGGATGCTCTACACCTACTTCAAGGAGATCCCCGGCGAGATCCTCGAAGCGGCCCGGATGGACGGGGCGACGCTGCGCGAGGAAGTGCTCTACGTACTCACCCCGATGGCGATCCCGGGCATGGCCTCGACGGTTCTGCTCAACGTCATCCTCGCCTGGAACGAAGCGTTCTGGACGCTCAACCTCACGGCGGCCAAGGCGGCGCCGCTCACGGCCTTCATCGCGAGTTATTCGAGCCCCGAGGGCCTGTTCTACGCAAAACTCAGCGCGGCATCCGTCATGGCCATCGCGCCGATCCTGATCATGGGCTGGTTCAGCCAGAAACAACTTGTCCGCGGCCTGACCTTCGGCGCGGTGAAATAAGGGAGACGGACATGGGACAAATTCAGCTCAACCAGGTTTCGAAGTCGTTCGGCAACGTCCAGGTGATCCCGCCGCTCGACCTCACCATCGAAGACGGCGAGTTCGTGGTCTTCGTCGGCCCCTCGGGCTGCGGCAAGTCCACGCTGCTCAGGCTGATCGCCGGGCTCGAGGATGTGTCCGGCGGGCATGTGATGATCGACGGCACCGACGCCACCGACATCTTGCCGGCCAAGCGTCGCCTCGCCATGGTGTTCCAGAGCTACGCGCTGTACCCGCACATGTCGGTGAAGAAGAACATCGCCTTCCCGCTGCGCATGGCGGGGATGGATCAGGCCGAGCAGGAAAAGCGCGTATCCCAGGCGGCGCAGGTGCTCAACCTGACCGACTATCTCGACCGGCGCCCCGGCCAGCTTTCGGGCGGTCAGCGCCAGCGGGTGGCGATCGGTCGCGCCATCGTGCGTGAACCCGCCGCCTTCCTGTTCGACGAGCCGCTCTCCAACCTCGACGCCGCGCTGCGGGTGGGCATGCGGCTCGAGATCAGCGAATTGCACAAGCGGCTCAAGACGACGATGATCTACGTCACCCACGACCAGGTCGAAGCCATGACCATGGCCGACAAGATCGTGGTGCTGCAGGCCGGCGTGATCGAACAGGTGGGCAGCCCGCTGGAGCTCTATTCGCGGCCGCGCAACAAGTTCGTCGCGGGCTTCATCGGTTCGCCGAAGATGAACCTGATCGACGGGCCCGAGGCTGCGAAACACGACGCCGCCACCATCGGCATCCGACCCGAGCACATCGAGATCTCGGAGACCGACGGCGCCTGGAAGGGCACCGTGGGCGTCTCGGAGCACCTCGGTTCGGACACCTTCTTCCATGTCCTGACCAACGCCAGCCCGGAACCGCTCACCGTGCGGGCGACGGGCGAGAAAGCACTGCAATACGGCTCCACCGTCTACCTCTCGCCGCGGCCGGAACATCTTCATCGCTTTGACAGCAAAGGACTGAGACTGGGATGAAACGTCTCGAAGGTAAGGTTGCTCTGGTCACCGGCGGCGCGCGCGGTATCGGTCGGGCGATCTGCGCGGCCTACGTGGCCGAGGGGGCGAAGGTGGCCGTTGCCGACCTCCTCGGGCACGAGGCCGAGGAGACCGCGGCGGCCCTGGGCGAAAATGCCATGGCGGTCGCGCTCAACGTGACCGATCTCGCCAGCATCGCGGCCGCGGTCAAGGCGGTCGAGGACAGATGGGGCGGGATCGACGTGCTGGTCAACAATGCCGGTGTCTTCGGCATGTCGACGATCGAGGAGATCACCCGCGCGGAGTACGACCGGCAGTACAACGTGAACGTCGCGGGCGTCATCTTCACCACCCAGGCGGTGGTGCCGGGGATGAAGAAACGCGGCGGCGGTGCGATCATCAACTTCTCGTCGCAGGCCGGCCGGCGGGGCGAGCCCAACATCGTGCTCTATTGTTCGACCAAGGCCGCGGTGATCTCGATCACCCAGTCGCTGGCGCTGGAGCTCGCCAAGGACAAGATCCGGGTAAACGCGATCGCCCCCGGCGTGATCGACACGCCGATGTGGGAGGTGGTCGACGGGCTGTTCGCGAAATACGAACACAAGGCGGTCGGCCAGAAGAAACGCGAAGTCGGCGAGGCGGTGCCGCTCGGCTACATGGGGGCGCCGGAAGACGTCGCGGGACCTTGCGTCTTTCTCGCCTCGGACGATGCGAGCTATGTAACTGCCCAGACGCTCAACGTCGACGGCGGCAACTGGATGAGTTGAAGCGGCGGCGCGGTCCGCCAGCGCCCGTCCGTCTCTGTATTCTGGCCGCGGTCCCCCGGGGCCGCGGCTGTTTTCGAAAGGAAAGGCCATGCCCGTCAAACTGTGCAATGCCACCCTCGACCAGCTGCCGGTCGATGTGAAACGCCCGACATACGACCGGTCGAAGTTGACCCCTGGCATCGTCCATATCGGGCTCGGCAATTTCCACCGCGCGCACCAGTCATGGTATCTGCACCGGCTGATGCAGCAGGGCCTCGCGCAGGACTGGGCCATCATCGGTGCGGGCGTGCGCCCCTATGACGAGCAGATGCGGCTCAAGATGGCGGCGCAGGATTACCTCACCACGCTGATCGAGCTCGACCCCTCGGGCAAGTCCGCCGAGGTGGTGGGCGCGATGATCGACTATGTCCCGATCGAAGAGGGCAACGCCGCGCTGATCGAGCGGATGGCCCAGCCCGATATCCGTATCGTGGCACTCACCGTCACCGAGGGCGGCTATTACATCGACCCGGCCACCGGCGGGTTCGACGCGGGCCACCCCGATATCGTCCACGACGCGGCGCACCCCGAAAGGCCGGTGACGGCGTTCGGGGCGATGGTGGCAGCGCTGAAGCGGCGCCGTGATGCCGGCACCGGACCCTTCACCGGCCAGTGCTGCGACAACCTCCAGCACAACGGCGACGTGCTGCGCCAGACGGTGGTCTCGCTCGCCCGGCTCACCGATCCGGCGCTCGCCGACTGGATCGACGCCAACTGCACCTTCCCCAACGCCATGGTCGATTGCATCGTGCCCGCGACCGGCCCGAAGGAACTGGCGCTGGTGAGCGAGTTCGGCATCGACGACGCTGTGCCGGTGACCCATGAAAACTTCCGCCAATGGGTGATCGAGGACAGGTTCTGCCAGGGGCGACCCGACTGGGAGAAGGTCGGCGTGCAGTTCTCCGACGATGTTCACGGCTACGAGATGCAGAAGATCCGCATTCTCAATGCCGGTCACCAGGTCTTCGCCAATCTCGGTGAGCCCTGTCTGTCGAGACGATCTCGGGCACGATGGAGCATGCCGGTATCCGGGCGGTTTTCGACAAGATCGAGCGCGAAGAGATCCTGCCGCATATCAAGCCGGTGCCGGGCTTCACGCCCGAGGAATACATCGACCTGCTGCTCGCCCGCTTCGGCAACCCGATGATCGTCGACACCACCCGGCGGGTGGCCTTCGATGGCTCGTCGCGGCACCCGGGCTTCGTGCTCGGGTCCGTGCGCGACGGTCTCGCCGCCGGCACCCCGGTCGAGGGCCTGGCGCTGATCGAAGCCGCCTGGGCGCGGATGTGCTTCGGCACCCGCGAGGACGGCTCGACCATCGAGCCCAACGACCCGTTCTGGGATGACCTCCAGGCGGTGGCGAGAAAGGCCAAGGACGACCCGCGCGCCTGGCTCGAACAGCGCCAGACCTACGGCGACCTCGCCGACCAGCCGCGCTTTGCCGACGCCTTCGGGAAATGGCTCAAGATGATCTGGGCCGAGGGCACCGCCGCGGCGATGGATGTCTATATGAAGGGGTGATCATCCGATGAAAGCGATCCGTTTTCCGCAGAAAGACCGTGTCGAGGTCGCCGAGATCCCGGCCCCGACCGCCGGTCCCGGCGAGGTGCTGGTACGGGTGCGTGCGAGCGGCCTCTGCCACACCGACCTCGACGTGATGCATTCCAACTACGGCCCCTCCGCCTTCCCCCTGACCCCGGGGCACGAATATGCCGGCGAAGTCACCGCGGTCGGGGCAGGGGTCACGGAGCTCGCGGTCGGCGACCGCGTGGTGATCGACCCCAACCTCGAATGCGGCGAATGCGACGCCTGCAAGCGCGGCTGGGCGCATCTGTGCGAGCACCTCGGGGCCTACGGGGTCAGCACCAACGGCGGCTTTGCCGAGTTCAGCGCGGTGCGGGCCGACCGGGTCCACCGGATCGGCGACATGCCGTTCGAGATCGCCGCCCTCGCCGAGCCGATGGGCTGCGTCCTCAATGGCCTCTCGCCGCTCGAAGGCCGCACCGTCGAGCGCGCGGCGGTGTTCGGATGTGGCCCAATCGGGCTGTTGATGGGTCTCGCGCTCAAGGCGCGTGGGGTGCCCGAGGTCATCATGGTCGATCTCGACCCGGCGCGGCTCGACCGGGCGCGCGACCTGGGGCTCTCCGGCGTTTTGTCGGGCAGCGACGAGCTCGCGGCGCTCACCCGCAAATGCGACCTCGCGGTCGACGCGACCGGCGTGCCCGCGGTCGCGGGGTCGCTCGTCGACTACGTGGCCAACGGCGGCGCGGTCTCCTTCTTCGGTGTCTGCCCGCAGGACGCGCGGATCGAGATCTCGCCCTTCGAGCTGTTCCGCCGCGAGCTCACGCTGTTCGGCACCCACAGCCTCAATCACAACATCCCCGAAGCGCCCGCCGTGCTGCGGGCGATCGGGCCGAAGGTTTCCGGGGTCGTGACCCACAGGCTCAGTCCCGAAGGGGTCGCCGACGTCATGGCCGGCCAAGCCCGCCGGCAGCCTCAAGATCCAGATGGTCGGGTAGGGGGCGCCGCCGGACCGCACGGCACAGGCGGTCAGGCATTCTCCGGCGTGTAGATCTGGATCTCGGTCTCGATCGATCGTGCCGGACCGTCGAGGCGACCGAACAGGCGCGCCATGGTCTCGAGGGCCAGGCGGATCTCGCGTTGCGGGTTCTGGTCGATGACCGCGTCGAGCCGGCGGGCCCGGAGCAACCGCCGCCGTCCCGGCGTGAGCTCATGTGTGACGACCACGATGTCGCCCCGCCGCCCGCGGGCTTCGAGTGCTTCGACGAGCGGGGTGGCCCCGGTCGTGGTGTGATAGATCGCCCGCAGGCCCGGATGGGCCGCGAGGGCGGCGGCGACCTCGCGGGCCGAGGTGTCGGCCGCTTCGCCGATCTCGGCGATCCGCACGAGATGGCAGGTCGGATAGTATTCGGCCAGCACGTCGGCGAAGCCCGTCGCCCGCGCGCGCTGCCCGGCGATGTCGAGCCGCCCCGCGATCATCGCGATCTCGCCGCCGGCGGGCCCGAGCGACCGACCGATGAGGTCTCCGGCAACCCGGCCCGCCCGGACGTCGTCGGGCCCGACGTAAGCCGCGCGGCCACAGTCGGCGATGTCGGTCGCCAAGGTCACGATCGGGAACCGGGACGCGGCGTTGCGCAGCGCGGCCGCCACGTCCGGCGTATCTGGGCCGCTGATGATGATCCCGTCGTGCGCGTCGGCAAGCGCACGGATCCGGCTGGCGGTCTGCGCCGGTGATGCCGGGTCGATGTGCTGGATCTGTAGCAGCATGTTCAGCGCCTGAAAGGCGGGACGCAGCCGGGCGAGCCCGGAGGCCAGTTCGGCGTGGAACGGGTTGCCCGGCGGCTGGATCAGTACCGCCACGCGCTTGAGCTGTCGAGGCGGCTGCAGGTCGCGCCGGTTGAGGCGCAGGCTGCGGGCGGCGCGCAACACGCGGTCTTCCTTGGCGGCCGACACGCCGCCGCGGCCGTTGATGACGCGGTCGACCGTCGCAAGCGAGACGCCCGCGGCGGCAGCGATATCGGACAGGGTGACCTTGGCGGCCACGGGCGACCTCCGGTTTGAGGGGTTCCCCTCAAAACCTCGCTTCTGGGGGAAACGCCTGTCAAGTAATCCTGTCGCAGGATCGTGCGTGGCGCGGTCGCGAGGAGGAACGATCGATGACCATGGTGGTGACGACGGCCCCGGCCTGCTGGGGCGTCGATGACGTGAGCAATCCGCACCTGCCGGATTGGCGACGGGTGCTGGAGGAGGCGGGGAAGGCCGGCTATGGCGGGCTCGAGCTCGGGCCCTACGGCTACATGCCGCTCGACGTGACCGTGGTCGGCGCGGAACTGGCCAAGAACGGGCTGCACATCGTGGCCGGCACGATCTTCAACGACCTCGTCGATCCGCAAAACCGCGACGCGTTGGTCGGGCAGACCCGCGACATCTGCGCGCTGGTGACCCGGCTGCCGAAACCGCCGGTCTATGCCGGGGCAACGGTTCGAGGCACTTTATTCACGGTGATGGATCAGCCATGACGAGCGCGACTTCGCCGCCGGACACGCTGACCGCGCACCGCGGTTTTCGGCGCGCTGGGCCGGATGATGGGCCAACATCCGCGCCATCGCCGCTGCGGCCGCCGAGTTCGGCGTGTCCGGTTTATTCATCCGCATGCCGGCGGCCATATCGAGTTCCAAGACGAGATCGAACGCCTGGTCGCGGATACTCGCCCAGGTGGCGGGTCTCGCATCGACACCGGGCATGCGCAGTTTTCCATGGATCCGCTGGCCACGCTGACAAATACTGGGCAGGATCGACTACATCCACTTCAAGGACATCGACCAGGCAGTGTTCGACCGGATCATGGGCGAGACGATCCGGTTCTTCTCGATGCCTGCGCGGTTGGGGTGATGTGCCCGATCGGCGACGGGGTGATCGACTACCCTGGCGATCCATGCCTTCCTCGCCGCGAAAGGCTACGCGGGCTACATCACTGTCGAGCAGGAGCGGACCTGCGCAACGCGGCCGGATCGCTCGCCGACGTCAAGAAATCAAGGGATTACCTGAAGTCGGTGGGCTTCAGCGACGGTTTGGAGGACCGCACATGATCATGGGTGACCGCAAGACGAAGACGCCGGTCCGCTGGGGCATGGTGGGCGGCGGCAAGGGCAGCCAGATCGGCTATGTCCACCGGGTTCGCCGCGATGCGCGACGGCTACTTCAACCTGCTCGCGGGGGCGTTCGGATCGACCCCGACCGGGCCGCCGCCTTCGGCGAAGCCCTTGGTCTCGAACCCGCGCGCTGCTACGGCGACTACAAGACGATGTTCGCCGCCGAGGCCCAGCGCGAGGACGGTATCCGCGCCGTCACCATCGCGACGCCGAACAACACCCATTACGCCATCACCAAGGCGGCCCTGGAGCATGGTCTCCACGGTCTGCGAAAAGCCCCTGACCTTCACCGCCGCCGAGGCCGAGGAGCTGAGACCTCGGGCCTGGTGACCAGAACCGGGTGGTGGGCGTGGCTCACGGCTATTCCGGCCACCAGATTGATCGAACAGGCGCGGCAGATGGTGGCGTCCGGGGCGCTGGGCAAGATCCGGCTGGTGAACATGCAATTCGCCCACGGGTTCCACTCGGCGCCGGTCGAGCAGACCACGCCGGGCGTGAAATGGCGGGTCGACCCGGCTTTTGCCGGTCCGTCCTACGTGCTGGCGATCTCGCGACCCACCCTTGTTCATCGCCGAGGTGATGGCGCCGGATTCCGATCAGCGCCCGTTCTGCGCTCCGCAGAGGCTTCGCCGAAGGCCGCGCGCCGCTCGAGGACAATGCCCAGGTGATGATCGAGTACGAGGGCGGGGCCTTTGGGTCGCTGTGGGCCTGCGGTGAACGCGGGCTCCATGCACGGGCAGAAGGTCCGATCGGTCGGCGAGAAGGCCTCGGTCGAGTGGTGGGACGAACACCCGAACCGTGCCTGCGCTACTGCAGCTGCAGGGCGAGCCCATGGTATCCTCGACCGCGGCATGCCCTATCTCGACGCCGCCGCGCTGGCTGAAGACCGGATCGGGCCGGGCCACCTCGAAGGCCTGTTCGAGGCCTGGTCCAACCTCTACGCCAGGTTCGCCCTGGCGATGGAGGGCTCACGACGACCGCGATCCGGGCCGGGTCGGTGACATGTGGTATCCGGATGTCCACGCGGGCGTCGCGGGCGTGCGTTTCGTCGAAAACTGCGTGCGCTCCGCTGATGCCGGCGCGGTCTGGGTGGATCCGCACGTGACACATTGAGGCGGGTTCGCCCCGCGCCTAACGTGCCCTGGGGGGACGATACGAGCGGGCGGCGGCGCCCGCCTGCACGTCTCGACGCGGCGGGCAGTTGACAGCCCGCTGCCGCCCGGTCGGGCCTGGAACGCCTCGGCGATGTTCCATGCCGAACCGCGTCGGGAGGTTGCATCTCTCGCTTCATATCAATAATCCGGATTTGTATTGTGCTTGGCCCCTCCGCCCGATATGAAGTCATGTCCCCAGGAGGTTGCGACGACAAACGGTTCCTGCCGATCACCCCCGAAGACGGCGGCGCGGTCCTGAAATGTCTGGGGTCGCCGGCGCGGCTGTCGATCCTGACCATGTTGCATGAAAGCGGACCGCTCAACGTCAACGAGATCGCCGAGCGCCTCGGTCTGCCGCAATCCTCGACCTCGACGCATGTGAACGCGCTCGAGCGGGCCGGGCTGATCGAGACCGAAAGCCAGAAGGCGCGCAAGGGCAGCCAGAAGATCTGCCGGGCCGCGCATGACGAGATCGCTCACCTTCGACAGCGGCAGCGCCGTCGAAACGGACGTGATCGAGGTGGCCATGCCGGTCAGGCTCTACGCAATGAGCGATGTCGTCGCGCCCTGTGGTCTCTGCGCCAACGATGGCATCATCGGTCATCTCGACAGCCCCGACACGTTCCTTTCGCCGTCCTGATGAAGGCGGGATTACTATGGTTCACAAAAGGAAAAGTCGAGTACCAGTTCCCCAACAACGCCCGTATCGTGGGCAAGCCGGTGCGCGAGCTCGAACTGGTGATGGAGCTCTCTTCCGAGGTGCCGGGCACCTCCGACAACTGGCCGTCCGACATCCACCTGTCGGTCAACCACAGGCTGGTCGCGGTCTGGACCGCGCCCGGCGACTACGGCGATCAGCGCGCAACACACGCTGGCCTGGTGGAAACTCGCCGGCAGTCAGTACGGGCACCTGAAGTCTTTCCGGACCACCGGCGAGGGCACCTTCATCGACGGGGTGAAGGTGTCGGACGTGACGCTGACCGACCTCGCGCTCGATGCTCACCGGTCGATTCGGGTCGAGGATCGCGGTGCCGGAGGGTGCCACCATCCCGGGGGCATCAACATTTTCGGCCGTGGTTCTGGCAATTACGACCAGGATATCCTTCGCGTCTAACGACTTAACGGCATCCGGAATATGGATATGAACTCTTCATATCCGTCGGGCGAATCGAAGTTTGACCGGTAATCCCCCGTCGCATTACCATTAGATCAATTGATACAAATCCGAAAAACGATACCCGAGAGACCTGGGAGGGAGATCGAAGACATGCGTGCCGCTGTCGTCGCACATCGCGACTATGCGACGAAGCCGGACGACCCGCGCCTCTACGGCTCTCGTTCATCGAACATCTCGGCAGGGCGGGTCTACACCGGCATCTACGAACCCGGGCAAATCTTCGACGGCCGATGCCGAAGGCTGGCGCCAGGACGATCGGCCTCGTGCGCGAGATCGACGTGCCGATCACCTGGTACCCGGGCGGCAACTTCTGTTTCCGCCTACAACTGGGAAGACGGCATCGGTCCGCGCGACCAGCGCCTCGGTCCGTCTCGACCTCGCCCGGCACACCTCTGAAGTCGAACCAGGTCGGCATCCACGAGTTTGCCGAGGGGATTGGGCCGAGAAGGCCGGCACGAGATGATGTTTGCTGTCAACGTTGGTCGGTGCGCGTGGCTGACGAGGCCCGCGCCTCTCGAATACGTCAAATCCACTCCGGGCGGCTCCTACTGGTCGGACCTGCGCCGCGAAAACGGCCGCGAGGCGCCCTGGGGCGTCAAGATGTGGTGCCTCGGCAACGAGATGGACGGACCCTGGTGGTCGGCCAGAAGACCGCCGACGAATACGGCCGCGTCGCCTGACACCGCCAAGGCGATGCGCGCCTTCGGCTGAAGTCGATCGAATGGTCTGCGGCTCGTCCTCGCCCAACATGCCGATCACCCGCAATCGAAAGGCGACGGTGCTCGACCACACCTACGAGGTGGTCGATTACGTCTCGCCGCACATGTATTTCGAGAACGAGAAGGACGACATCGCCTACCTCGCCCAGAGCGTCCAGCTCGACAACCACATCACCACCGTCGCCAGCATCATCAAGTTCATCAAATCGAAGAAGCGGTCCGACCACGACGTCTACATCAGTTTCGACGAGTGGAACGTCTGGTATCACTCGCGCGAACAGGACCGCAAGACGCTGGAGGGCAACGCCGGCTGGCTGCACGCACGCTGCATCCTCAACACCTTTTCCTGCGCCACGCCGATGTCGAAGGTCGGCTGCCTGCCCAGCTCGTCAACGTCATCGCCTTACCGCGACGGTGGAAGGCGGCCGGCCTGGCGCCAGACCACCTATTGGCCCTACTACTTCGCTCGAAATACAGCCGCGGCACTCCTACGCGCTCGCGGGTCGACTGCCCGACCTACGATACCGAGACCTTCTCAAGGTGGCCAGTTCCCCAAGGTCACGGCGGTGAACGACGTCCCTTGGTCTGATGCCGCCGCGGTGCTCGGCGACGACGGCGTGCTGGACGCTGTTCCTCGTCAACCGGCACTAGACCGAGCCGCTCGATCTCGACGTGGCGCTGCAGGGCTTCGAGCCTGGCGCAAGTGGTGATGATTGGCGAGATTCGCCGGCCACGCCTCGCTATGGTGAACGGCCGGACGGCGAGCCGGTGGCGCCCACCGACGGATTCCGGCGCCACGCTCGATGGCGGGCGGCTTCACCGTGGCGCTCGCCCCCTCAGCTACCGGATGATCCGGCTCGGGGCGTGACCGGGAACGGGAGGAAAGAACGGCGATGCCCGAAGCGATCGAAATCCGCAACGTCACCAAGCGCTACGGCGGTCACCGTGCTGGAAGACATCAGCCTCGATGGAGGCGGGCGAGTTCGTCGCCCTCTCGGGCCGTCCGGCCGTGGCAAGTCCACGCTCCTGCGGATGATCGCCGGGCTCGAAACCGTCGACGGTGGCGAGATCACGCTCGGCGGCGCGCGGATCGACACCCTGCCGCCCGGCAAGCGCGGCGTGGCGATGGTGTTCCAGTCCTATGCGCTCTACCCGCACATGACCGTGGCCCAGAACATGGCCTTCGGGCTCGAAAACATCGGCACGCCGAAGCCGGAAATCGCGGCGCGGCAGGCGGCCGCCCAGACGTTGAGATCGAACACCTGCTCGACCGCAAGCCCGCGATGCTCGGGCGGCCAGCGGCAAAGCGCGTCGCCATCGGCCGCGCCATCGTCAAGGAGCCCAAGGCCTTCCTGTTCGACGAGCCGCTGTCGAACCTCGACGCGGCGCTGCGCGGCCGCACCTCGGCTCGGTTCGCGCAAACTCGCACCAGCGGCTCGGCTCGACGATGATCTTCGTCACCCACGACCAGATCGAGGCGATGACCTCGCCGACTGCATCGTCATCCTCAACGAAACGAGGATCGAGCAGGTCGGCAAGCCGATGGAGATCTATTTCGCGTCCCGCTACCAAGTTCGTCGCCCACCTCGTCGGCAGCCCGGCGATGAGCTTCCTTCCCATAGTCCGTCTCCCAGGGGTAGTGCGCGGGGCGACGGTCGAGGTGGCGGGCGTGGGGTAGGGTCGAGACTGGCGTCGCGCTGCCCGCGGGCTTCGCGGCCAGCGCGCCGCCAGCTCCTTGGCATCCGCGCGAAGACGCCAAGGTGCTGCCTGAGGGCGAGGCTGGCGCGCCGCTCACCGTCAAGGTGGCCGAGCGCCTGGGCGACCGTGCTTCATCTACGGCAGCCTGCCGGACGGGTCCGAGCCTGGTATCGAGGATACCGGGCCGCAGCCAGGTGGCGCCCGGCCAGGTCATCCAGATCGGCTTCGACCCTGACGCTGCACACATCTTCGGCGCCGATGGCCGCGCCTGGCATCACGAGGAGGGGTGAGATGGCCGAGAGCTACCGCCGCTCCCGCTGGTCGCACGCGCTGTTCGTCGCGCCCTACCTGGTGGTCTTCCTCGCGCTGCTGGTCTTCCCGCTGTTCTGGGGCATGTGGCTCAGCCTCAACAAGGTCGATCTGTTCGGCGGTGAGCAGTTCATCGGCACCAGGAACTACGCCCGCGTGTTGAAAGACCCGGTCTTCCGCCAGGCCGTGCGCAACACCGTCATTTTCGTCGCCGTCAGCGTGCCGGTGCTGGTCGGGCTCGGCCTGTTCCTCGCGCTCGCGCTTAACAAGCCGACCCGCGGCGCCTCGTTCCTGCGCGGGCTCTACTTCTCGTCCACCATCCTCTCGGTCACCATCGTCACGCTGATCTGGCGCATCGTCTTCATCCCCAATGACGGTCTGATGGCGCTGATCTTCGAGGCGTTCGGCGCCGAGCCCATCGGTTTCCTCTCGACCAGGGGCTGGTCGCTGTTCTCGGTCGGGGTCGCCACAATCTGGTGGTGCATCGGGTTGCCGATGATCCTCCTGCTCGCTGCCCTCCAGCAGATCCCGGCCGACCTCTACGAAGCCGCCGCACTCGACAACGCGTCGAAGCGGCGGGTGCTCACCCGGATCACGCTGCCCTCGATCAAGGGCACGATCATGCTGGTCGCGGTGATCCAGATCGTGATGCAGTTCCAGCTCTTCGGCCAGGCACTGCTGATGACCAACGGCGGTCCCGCCGGCACCTCGCGGCCCATCGTGATGTATATCTACGAGACCGCCTTCGTGCGCTGGGACGTCGGCATGGGGGCCGCCGCCTCCGAGGTGCTCTTCGTCATCATCCTGTGCGCCGCGATGCTCCAGTACTGGATCACCGCGCGGACCCAGAGGAGCTGAGCCATGGCAAAGAACGCTGGCTTCTCACCCGAAACCCTCACCCAGAACCGCACGCTCTACTGGATCGCCGCAGCCCTCGCCGCGCTCATGCTGGCGCCGGTGCTCTGGATCGTCGGCCTCTCGATCAAGTCGAACGAAGAGCTGATGCTGGGCACCGAAGCGGTGTTCCGCGCGCCCTACACGGCGAAGAACTACCTCGACATCTTCGGCAATTCGCTGGTGTTCCGCTGGTTCCTCAACTCGACCATCGTCGCCGTCGGCCAGACCGTCGGCGTGCTCGCGCTGTGCTCGCTCGCGGGCTATGCCTTTGCCCGGCTCGAGTTCCCGTTCCGGCGCACGATCTTCATCATCGTGCTGTTCGGCCTCGCGGTGCCCGAGCAGGCCGTCATCATCGCCCGCCACCAGATGTTCAACTGGGTCGGCCTCCACAACACCCACATCGCGCTGATGCTGCCCGGCATGTCCTCGGCCTTCGGCGTATTCCTGATGACCCAGTTCTTCCGGGCGATCCCGAAAGAGATCGACGAGGCGGCGATGCTCGACAACGCCTCGCAGTTCCGGATCTTCTGGAAGGTGCTCTTGCCGCTCACCCTGCCTGCGCAGGCGACGCTCGGCATCTTCACCTTCCTGCTCGCCTGGAACGACTACTGGTGGCCGCTGATCTCGGCGACCCAGAAGGACATGTACACGCTGACGATCGGCATTGCCTCGTCGCAGCGCAACTTCGCCCAGTCCGAGGGGCTCGGCTTCCTCGCCGCCCAGGCCATCTTCGCCAGCCTGCCGGTGGTGATCGTCTACGTCTTCTTCCAGCGCCACATCGTGACCGCTGTTTCGGGGGGCGCCGTCAAATGACCCCCGTCCCGCCTTCGAGACACGAGCCGGCGGGTTCGGCATGCAACCGGGGGCACGCCCCCGTTATCCAGGGAGTGAGACCATGAAAGGACTTCTTTCCGCCACCGCGCTTGCGACCATCGCCTTCGCCGGAGCGGCGAGCGCCCAGACCACGATCGAGTTGCAGCGCTTCTTCGGCGCCTGCGACGCCGATTGGGGCGAGAACACCGACGTCTCGGCCGCCGTCGGCGAATGCGGGATCATCACCTCGCTGGTCAACGCCTTCGAGGCGGGGAACCCCGACATCACCGTCAACGTGACGACCGTGGAATGGCCGGGCTACGACCAGCTCAACGCCCAGCTCGCCTCGGGCGCGGCGCCTGACGTGGTGTCGATGCACTACTCGGTAATTTCCGACTACCAGACCCGCGGCCTGCTCGACCCGGTCGAGGACCTGCTGGCGGCCGAGGGCGTGGCGCCCGACAGCTTCACCGATGCCTCGCGCGCCGGCGTGACCAAGGACGGCCAGATGTACGGGCTGCCCTTCGACAACTGGACCATGCTGTTCCACGTCAACCTCAACCTGATGCAGGAAGCGGGCCTCGTGAACGACGACGGTACGCCGGTGCTGCCGACCAGCACCGACGAGTTCTTCGCCCAGGCGGCGCAGTTCAAGGAAGCGACCGGCAAGCCCTACCTCGTGCAGATCCTCGCCAACGAGACGGCCGCCTATACCCGCGTGCTCTACACCTTCCTGATGCAGCAGCAGTCCGACTTCTTCGCCAACCCGTCCGAGGTGGATCTCACCAACGACGCCGCCACCGCGGTGGTCGAGTTCATGAAGAAGATCTACGACGAAGGCGCCACGACGACCGACATGGACTACCCGGCCGCGGTCTCCGGCTTCTCCAACGGCGATGGCGGCATCGCGGTCAACGGCACCTGGCTGATCGGCGACTACAATGCGCAGTCGGAAACCGAGGGCAACGCGCTCTCGGGCGGCTACACCGTCTACCCGATCCCGCAGCTCTTCGCGGCGCAGGACGCGACCTATGCCGACGGCCATGGCTGGGTGGTGCCGCACAAGGAGCGCGCGCCCGAGCTCGACGCGGCGCTGTCGAAACTGTTCAAGTTCCTCGCCGACAACGACTTCCAGTGGGCCCGCACCGGGCACCTGCCGGCGGTGAAATCGGTCTTCGACATGGAAGAGTTCCAGTCGCTGCCGCATCGCGAAAACATCGCCAAGATCGCCCAGACCGGCCAGTCGCTGCCGCCGGAAGTGCTGCGGCAGTTCGCGATCCAGGACATCATCGGCGAGGAAGTCGCCGCCGCCGTGCATGGCGACAAATCGGTCGAAGACGCGCTCGCGACCGCCGAGGCGCGGATCAACGACCTGCTCGCCAACCTCTGAGGTCCGGTACGCAAGAGGGGAGGGGGCCGACACCGGCCCCCTCCTTTGCATTTCGCCGGGAGCGGATTATGGTCCCGGCCGGGCGGCATGTCGCGCCCCACAGCGGGAGGGCGCGCATATGACCCTGAGAGCCCTGATCTTCGACGTCGACGGCACCCTCGCCGAGACCGAAGAGCTCCACCGGCAGGCCTATAACGAGACCTTCGCCGCCGCTGGCCTGGACTGGCACTGGAGCCGCGACGACTATCACTGGCTGCACCGGACAACCGGCGGCAAGGAGCGGATGCGCCACTTCCGCGACACGCTCGGGGCGGACACGCCCTCCGTCGCCGAGATTGCCGACATCTACGCCCGCAAGACCGCCCGCTACGGCGCGCTCGTCGCGGGTGGTCAACTGCACCTGCGCGACGGGGTGCGCGAGCTGATCGCCGCGGCCAAATCGGCGGGGCTCAGGCTCGGGGTCGCCACGACCACGGGCAACCCCAATGTCGATGCGCTCTGCCGGGCCTGCTGGGGCCTTCCGGCCGCGGAGATCTTCGACGCCGTGGTCGCGGGCGACGACGTGCCCAACAAGAAGCCCGCGCCGGACGCCTATGTCCGCGTGCTCGAGCTGCTCGATATCCCCGCGCAGGCGGCCGTCGCCTTCGAAGACAGCCGGAATGGCCTTCTGTCCGCGCTCGGGGCGGGCCTGCGGGTGGTCGTCACCCCGTCGATGTACACCGGCGACGAGGATTTCTCCGGCGCCGAATGCGTGCTGCCCGACCTGCGCGCCGGCTCGCTTCCAGAGGCGCTGGGCCTGCCGGCCTGACTGCTGGTCCGACCGCCGTCCGATTGACTTTTCGGGCGTTTCGAGGTAGTTTGAATTCTAACTACCTGGTCTTCTCGGATGACTTCCCCGCGGACGCCCTGACCCGTGGCCTTGTGCGCTACATGCTGCACGTCCCGGTCCACATCGATCCGATCCTGCATCGCGCGCGGTTCCGGGGCCGCGATCTCCGACCGAGCGAGATCATGGTGGTGATGGCGCTCGCCACCTTCGGACCGCTCTCGCCCACCAAGATCGCCGAGCGCCTCAACATGCAGAAGGGCAGCCTGTCGTCGGTCTTGCGCCGGCTCGAACGGCTCGGTCTGATCGCCCGCCGCCGCAGTGCCACCGACGACCGCAGCTACACCACCGCGTTGACCCCCGACGGAGCGGACCTGGCCGAACACCTGAGCCGTGACCGTCAGCGCAGCGTCGACCTTTTGTTTTCGACGATGGCCCCCGCCGATGTCGGCGCGGCGGCGCGGGGCCTCGAACTGATCGCCGCGCATCTGGAGCGACTGGAGGAGGAGATGGCACGAACCGACACGACGTCCGGCGGACAACACTGGTACTACGCGGCCAGTCCCGAGGATCGCCAGGAATACGACGCCTACAGCCCCTGGGTGGTCGAGGTCAGGGACGAGGCAGACATGCCGCCCCGGTTCCGCGCGTTCTACGCGGAAGACAGCGGTGCGCGTCTGCTGCTCAAATTCCCGCGCAAGGAGGAGCGGCGCGAACTCCGGCCGGGCATGGACCTCTACCGCTGTGTGATCGCGCTCCATGACGAGGGCGTCCGGTTCCGGCAACTGGTGACGGGCAAGGTCGAAACGCAGGATATCCCCTGGGACCGGATCGTCGCGATCCGCTGCCACAACGACCTGCTGCTGGGGCATTGGACGCTGCTGCTCGGCGACGGAACCGAGGTCGACCAGACCTTCAACCGGGTGGCCTCCGACGTGATGAACAAGGCGACCGATTTCGTCCGCGCACACCTGTCCGCACCCGCGTCTGCTGAGACCACGGGGCAGGGCGCCCCTGGCGCGATCGAGCTGCCCGCGAATGAGGTGTTCTTCGGGTCGGTCCTGAACGAGATCGAGCGGCGCGGGCCTGAGCCGGCGACGCCGATCCATTTCGAACCGCAGGGGGCGGTCGTCCTGCGTGGCGACGACAGGTCCCGCGTGGCGACGGGGGTGTTGATCATCGAGACCCCCGGCGAGCTGGTGCTGGTCAGCCGCGACGAGGCGGTTCGCGACGCTGATGAGGCGAGCTATGCCTCGAACGATCTGTTCCTGCCGTTCAACCGGATGACCGCGTTTGCGATGGACGAGCCGGAACCGGGCGACGATCCGCCGCTTCCGCTGCTGTCGCTGCACCTCGGACGACAGCTCGTCCGGCAGCCCTGTCGGACGGCACCAAAGGCCGTTGTGGCGACCCTGGAAGCCCGCGGCGTACCGCGGGTATCGGATCGGTAACATCAGGGCCGCGCGCGGCGATTCTACATGCCTGCAGTGGCTCGGCCTGTCCGCTGTCCGTCGGGTTGGGGCATCCGCGCGCGCCTCACGACAACCATCCGACCGTCCGTCCCGCGGTCGAACTCGATGGATAAAGAATAATTAATATATAGTTCAATGAGATACGAGGAAACCTCCGAGCCTCGAAGAACTCGGGCCATGCAGAATTCCGGGCCATGATCGTGCACTGACGGCGCAGTTGCCGGAAAAGATGGCAAGAGAATCGTCCATATATTTGGCCGTATCTCATCTACCAAACGCCCGATAATCGGGCAGAATGCTCCGTGGAGGACAGAACTACCCTGGTTTTGGAGCCCGTCATCCGGGCGCCAACGGGGAGGAGGACATCTGAGTATCGTGGCTTGAGGGCCCGCCCGGCATGGCTCGGCGGGCAACAGGGAAGATCTGCCCGGGCCGATCCCGGCGCGGCCACCGACCCCGAGCGCGCGCATACGCCCCGCCTTCTCCCCCGGCGCAACGAATGGACCTTTTTCATTCGCACCCCCGAGGTGCGCAAGCAGCGGAGGATCACATGCTTGGATTGAAGAAACTCGGAATGTCGCTCGCGGCCGGCGCCGTCGCCCTGTCGGCCGGCCTCACGGCGGCCCCCGTGCTGGCGGAAGGCTACGTGGGCATCGCCATGCCGACGAAATCGTCGTCGCGCTGGATCTCGGACGGCGAGAGCATGGTCCAGCAGTTCGAGGCCGCGGGCTACACCACCGATCTGCAATATGCCGAGGACGACATTGCCAACCAGCTGCAGCAGATCGAAACGATGATGCTGAAAGGCGTCAACGTGCTGGTCATCGCCGCGATCGACGGCACCACGCTTTCGGCCGCGCTCGAAAACGCCGCCGCCTCGGGCATCAAGGTCATCGCCTATGACCGCCTGATCCGCGATTCCGGCAACGTCGACTACTACGCCACCTTCGACAACTTCCAGGTCGGCGTGTTGCAGGCCACCTCGCTGGTCGACGGCATGAAAGAGCGCTTCCCCGACACCAAGCCCTGGAACGTCGAGCTGTTCGGCGGCTCGCCGGACGACAACAACGCCTATTTCTTCTACGATGGCGCGATGTCGGTGATCCAGCCACTCATCGACGACGGCTCGATCGTGATCCCGTCGGGCCAGATGGGCATGGACACCGTCGGCACGCTGCGCTGGGACGGCGCCGTGGCGCAGGCCCGGATGGATAACCTGCTCTCGGCCAACTACACCGACACGCAGCTCAATGGCGTGCTGTCGCCCTATGACGGGCTCTCGATCGGCATCCTGTCGTCGGTCAAGGGCGTCGGCTACGGCTCGGGCGACCTGCCGAAGCCGATCGTGACCGGCCAGGACGCGGAAATCCAGTCGATCAAGTCGATCCTCGCGGGCGAGCAGTACTCGACCGTCTACAAGGACACCCGCGAGCTTGCCCGTGTGACCGTGGGCATGGTCGACGCGCTCCTGAAAGGCGGCGAGCCGGAGATCAACGACACCACCACCTACGACAACGGTGTGAAGGTCGTGCCCTCCTACCTGCTCAAGCCGGTTCCGGTCGACGCGTCGAACTGGGAAGAGCTCCTGATCGGCGGTGGCTACTACACCATGGACCAGATCCAGTAAGCCAGACCCCTCGGGGTGACGCCGCCCGGCGTCACCCCCTCCCGAACCGAACACCTGTCCCGCAGAAGCGGAGGATGCCATGCCGGCCATTCTTGAAATGCGCAACATCACCAAGACCTTTCCCGGGGTGAAGGCGCTGTCCGACGTCAACCTGACGGTCGAAGGGCGAGATCCACGCGCTCGTGGGCGAGAACGGCGCCGGCAAGTCGACCCTCATGAAAGTGTTGAGCGGCGTCTACCCGCACCACAGCTACGACGGCGACATCGTCTATCACGGCGAGGTCCAGAAATTCGCCAAGATCTCCGACAGCGAAGAGCTGGGGATCATCATCATTCACCAGGAGCTCGCCCTGGTGCCGCTCCTGTCGATCGCCGAGAACATCTTCCTCGGCAACGAAACCGCCACCCGCGGCATCATCGACTGGCACGAGGCGCACCGCAGGGCGACCGAGCTCCTGCGCAAGGTCGGGCTCAAGGAAAACTCCTCGACCCTGATCGGCAACCTCGGTGTCGGCAAGCAGCAGGCTCGTCGAGATCGCCAAGGCACTGTCGAAGAAGGTCGAGGCTCCTGATCCTCGACGAGCCGACCTCGTCGCTCAACGAGAACGACAGCGCGGCGCTCCTTGAACTGATGCGCGAGTTCAAACGCCAGGGCATCACCTCGATCATCATCTCGCACAAGCTCAACGAGGTGGCCGAGATCGCCGACACGATCACCGTGCTGCGCGACGGGCTGACCGTGAGCACCTTCCCCTCTGACAAGGGGCCGGAGATCGAGAACCGGATCATCAAGGACATGGTCGGGCGCGAGATGACCAACCGCTTCCCGCCGCGCGACGTGGCCATCGGCGAGACCGTGATGGAGGTGAAGGACTGGAACGTCCACCACCACCTCTACGCCGACCGCCACCTGATCCGCGACATGAACCTCTCCGTGCGCGCGGGCGAGATCGTCGGCATCGCCGGGCTCATGGGGGCAGGGCGCACCGAGCTCGCGATGAGCGTGTTCGGCCGCTCCTACGGTCAGAAGATCTCGGGCGAGGTCCGGCTCAAGGGCCAGCCCGTCGACGTCAGCACGATCAACAAGGCGGTGGATCTCGGGCTTGCCTACGTCACCGAGGACCGCAAGGAATACGGCCTCGTGCTAGACAACACGATCAAGACCAACCTCACGCTCGCCAATCTCGGCGGCGTCGCCAAGGGGCTCGTGCTCGACGACAACAAGGAGCGCGCGGTCAGCCACGAATATATCGACAAGCTCAACATCCGCTGCTCGTCGATGCTGCAGGAGGTGGTCAACCTGTCGGGCGGTAACCAGCAGAAGGTGGTGCTGGGCAAGTGGCTCTATGCCCACCCCGAGGTGCTGATCCTCGACGAACCCACCCGCGGCATCGACGTGAACGCGAAATACGAGATCTACACGATCATCAACGAGCTGGCTGCCGAAGGCAAAGGCATCGTGTTCATCTCGTCGGAAATGCCCGAACTGCTGGGGATGTGCGACCGGATCTACGTGATGAGCGAAGGCGAGATCGTGGGCGAATTGCCCGCATCCGAGGCCTCGCAGGAAAAGATCATGCGAATGATCGTCAAGAAGGATGGGTGACATCATGCAAGATGCAGCAAACGCCGCGCTCCCGGCCGCCGACACCGGCACCAAGACCACCTTGGGCAGCTATCTCAAGGCGAACCTAAGGGAATACGGGCTCCTGCTCGCGCTGATCGTCGTGATGGTGTCGTTCCAGATCATGACCAGCGGCATCCTGATGAAGCCGCTCAACATCACCAACCTGGTGCTCCAGAACAGCTACATCGTCATCATGGCGATCGGTATGCTCCTGGTGATCGTCTCGGGCAATATCGACCTTTCGGTGGGCTCGGTGGTGGGCTTCATCGGCGCCCTCGCGGCGGTGCTGATGGTGAGCTACAAGATCCATTTCATCCCCACCGCGATCATCGCGCTGATCGCCGGGGGCCTCATCGGGGCCGCCCAGGGCTACTGGATCGCCTATCACAAGATCCCGTCCTTCATCGTCACGCTGGCCGGCATGCTGGTGTTCCGCGGCCTCACGCTCGCGCTCCTCAAGGGCCAGTCGATCGGCCCGTTCCCGACCGCCTTCCAGCGGCTGAGCTCCGGTTTCATCCCCGACATCGCGCCGATCGGCGGCATGCACGGGCTGACCCTGCTGCTCGGCGCCGCGATCAGCCTCTACCTGGTCTGGTCGAGCTTCCGTTCCCGCGTGGCACAATCGCGCATCGCCGCGCCCGACGAACCGATGGCGGTGTTCCTTCTGAAAAACGCGCTGATCCTCGTCGCGATCAACTATTTCACCTATCTCATGGCCGGCTACCGCGGCCTGCCGAACGTGCTCATCGTCATGGCGCTGCTGATCGCCGCCTACAGCTTCATTTCCAGCCGCACCACCATCGGCCGGCGGATCTACGCCCTCGGCGGCAACGAGAAGGCGGCCAAGCTCTCCGGCATCAACACGGAACGGCTCACCTTCCTCACCTTCGTCAACATGGGCGTGCTGGCGGCGCTCGCGGGGCTCGTCTTCGCCGCGCGGCTCAACTCCGCCTCGCCGAAAGCCGGCGTCGCCTTCGAGCTCGACGTCATCGCGGCCGTGTTCATCGGTGGCGCCTCGATGTCGGGTGGCGTGGGCCGGGTGGTCGGCGCGGTGATCGGCGCCTTCCTCATGGGTGTGATGAACAACGGCATGTCGATCATGTCGGTCAACATCGACTACCAGCAGGTCATCAAGGGCCTGGTGCTGCTCGCGGCCGTCATCTTCGACGTCTACAACAAGAAGAAGGGCGCCTGAGCCGGTTACCTGTCCCGGCCCCGCCCGGCGGGTCCGGGATCACGTCGGGGCGCATCGGCGCGGTTCCTCCCCCTGCCGATGCGCCCCGAACCCCGAAACCCCGGTCCCAACTTCGTTTCCCGGAAAGGAGCCAAATCATGCTGGCAGAGCTTCGCGAAAAGGTGCTCGAAGCCAACCTCGATCTCAACCGCCGCGGCGTCGTGATCTACACCTGGGGCAACGTCTCGGCCATCGACCGCGCAAGCGGGCTGATCGTCATCAAGCCGTCGGGCGTCTCCTATGACGAGATGGGCGCGGACGACATGGTGGTGGTCAACCTGCAGAACGAAGTGGTCTGGGGCACCAAGAAGCCCTCGTCCGACACCCGCACCCATACCGCGCTCTACCGCGCCTTCCCCGCGGCCGGCGGCATCGTCCACACCCATTCGACATATGCCGTGGCCTGGGCACAAGCCCGCCGCGCCATTCCCTGTCTCGGCACCACCCAGGCCGATTACTGCGCCGGCGAGGTGCCCTGTACCGCGCCGCTGCCGCCGGACGAGGTGGCGCGCGACTACGAGACCGCGACGGGCGACGCGATCATCCGCCGGTTCCAGGGGCTCGACCCGGTCGCGGTGCCGATGGTGCTGGTCGCAGGTCACGGTCCCTTCGCCTGGGGCAAGGATGCCGACGACGCCGTCCACAACGCGGTCGTGCTCGAAGAGACCGCGCGGATGGCGACGCTCACGGTGCAGATCGCGGGGCCCAACCCCGAACCGCTCGAAGACTACGTGCTCGACTACCACTACCAGCGCAAGCACGGAAAGAACGCCTGGTACGGCCAGAAATGAACGACCGGCCCCTGGGGCCGGACCCGGGACATGACAGGCGCCCGACCCTGGCGCCGAACGAGGAAAGGTAACGACATGATCGGTTTGAAACCGCTGAAATTCTGGTTCGTCTGCGGCTCGCAGCACCTTTACGGGCCGGAAACGCTGGCGCAGGTGCGCGAAGGGGCCGAAAAGGTCGCCCAGGGTCTCGCCGAAGGCGGCCGGCTGGTCCTCCCGATCCATTTTGCGGGCGTCGTGACCACCTCGAACGAGATCGCCGACGTCCTCGGCCGCGCCTCGGCCGATCCCGAATGCGGCGGCGTCATCGTCTGGATGCACACCTTCTCGCCGGCCCAGATCTGGATCCGGGGCCTCAACCTTCTCACCAAGCCGCTCCTGCACCTGCACACCCAGCTCGCCGAGGGGCTGCCCTGGGACGCGATCGACATGGATTACATGAACCTCCACCAGGCCGCCCATGGCGACCGGGAAGGCGGTTTCATGCACACCCGCATGCGCGTCGCGCGCAAGGTGGTGGTCGGCCACTGGTCCGACCCGGAAGTGCAGGACCGGATCGACGCCTGGATGCGCGCCGCGCGGGCCTGGCACGACTGGCAGGGCGGCCGGATCGCCCGGTTCGGCGACAACATGCGTAACGTCGCGGTGACCGAGGGCGACAAGGTGGCCGCCCACATGAAGTTCGGCTTCACCACCGACGGCTACGGCATCATGGACCTCGTCGACCGGATGGACGCGCTCGGCGACGCCGAGGTGAACGCGGTGGTCGAGGAATATCTCGATCTCTACGACGTGGTGCCGGAGCTCGCGCCCGGCGGCGCCCGGCATGACCGCCTGATCTACAACGCCCGCCAGGAAGCGGGCCTCGCGGCCTTCCTCGCCGAAGGCGGTTCATGGCCTTCACCGACACGTTCGAGGACCTCCATGGCATGAGCCAGTTGCCGGGCATCGCCTCGCAGCGGATGATGGCCAAGGGCTACGGCTTCGCCGGCGAAGGCGACTGGAAGACGCCGGCGCTGGTCCGCGCGATGAAGGTCATGGGCCACGGGCTCACCGGGGCCACGTCCTTCATGGAGGACTACACCTACGACATGACCGGCGGCGGCCGGGTGCTCGGCTCGCACATGCTCGAGATCTGCCCCTCGATCGCCGAGGACAAGCCGCGGGTCGAGATCCACCCCCTCGGCATCGGCGGCAAGGACGACCCGGTGCGGCTGGTGTTCAACGCCGTGAAAGGCCCGGCGCTCAACGCTTCGCTGATCGACCTCGGCAACCGGTTCCGGCTGATCGTCAACACCGTGACGGCGGTCGACCATCCCGACCTGCCGAAATTGCCCGTGGCCCGCGCGGTCTGGGAATGCCAGCCCGATTTCAAGACCGCGCTGCACGCCTGGATCCTCGCCGGCGGCGCCCACCACACCGGCTATAGCTACGACGTGACAACGGAGATGCTGGAAGATTTCGCCACCATCGCCGGCATCGAGCTTGCGGTGATCGACGCGGACACGAAGCTGCCTGCCTTCAAGCAGGACCTGCGCACCAACGAAGTCTATTGGCACCTGGCCAAGGGCATCCGTGCGTAGGCGGCCCCCGGGCCGGTGGGGGCCGGGCGCCCGCCCGTCACCCGCGGTCCGGGTCCGCGGCCGTGGTGTCGGCCGCGTTGTCGGAGCGCGCGCTCTTGTCGCGAAAGGCCCGCGGGCTCATGCCGACATGGCGGTTGAACACGCGCGAGAAGTAGAGCGGATCCTCGTAGCCCACCATCGCCGACAGCGCCTTGATCGGCTCGTTGGTGATGCGCAGGATCTGCATCGCCAACTGCACCCGCTGTGCGTCGCGCCACTGGATCGGACCGGTGCCGACGCAGGTGCGGAACAGGTGCGAGAGCCGCGACGGCGACAGGCAGACATGGTCCGCGATCTGCGCGACGGTGAGCGGCTTCTGCAGGTTGTCGCTGATCAGCTTGCAGGCCGCGAGAACACGTTCGTCCATATGCGCCGCGCTCGACTGTCCCGCCCGGTCGATCCGCGCCGCCGACAGCAGGATGTGTTCGAGCCGGTTGAAGGCGAGGTCGATCGAAAGCGGATCGTCCAGCCCGGCCCATTTGTCGACCTCGACGAACAGCCGGAAGAATTCGCTGGCGTTGCCCTCGCCGCTGTCGGGCAGCAGGAACACGCCGGTCCGCGGCCGCGACCACGACAGCCACGGTCCCCAGAACGCCCGCGGCTGGAAATATATCCAGCGGTGCCACCATTTCTGCGCGTCGGGATGGCGCCCGTAGTAGTGCCGGACATCGGGCGGGATGAGCACGAGATCTCCCGGAGAAACGGTGAATTCATCTTGGCCATCAAAGAATTGGCCGATCCCGTCGACGGTCAGGTTGATGATCCATCCATCCATGCCCGTGGGCCGGTCGATGAAGAAGTCCAGCAATTGTCCGCGTTCGATCGGGGTGATTCCGGCCACCAGGCGGACGTCGAACTTGAACCCGGGGAAGAGCGGGGCGACGTCGCTGTCCCTCTCCGACGGTCGGTCGGAAATGAACGCGAGCTTGCGCACGATGCCGCGGACCTGCGGATCCTGCATCGGGTCGATTGCGCGGCGATCGTCCATGTCTGTAGCCGGATGCTGCATTGCTGGGGAAGGGCTCACACCGTAGTCTAGGCTGACCCTTGTTCAAACGGAAGCCGCGCGTCGGACGATCCGAGGAGAATCGTCCATCGCGCGAACCAGGCGCATCCGAGCGGTCGCGCGCTCATTGGGAGGAGGATCGAAGATGTCTGACAAAGGCGAGAGATGCGTGCTCGGGCTCGATTTCGGCTCCGACAGCATCCGCGCGGTCGTCGTGCGCGTGGCGGACGGGGCCGAGATGGCCGCCGGCGTGGCGGAGTATCCGCGCTGGATGGCCGGGAAATACTGCGACCCCGCCCGCCAGCAATACCGCCAGCACCCGGCGGACTACATGGAAGCGATGACCGCGGCAGTGCGCGCGGCCCTCGACAAGGCCGGACCGCCCCCGCCGCAGATCGTCGGCATCGGGGTCGACACCACCGGCTCGTCGCCGATGCCCGTGGCCGCCGACGGCATGGCGCTGGCGCTCAAGGACGGCTTCACCGAAGACCCCGACGCGATGTGCATCCTGTGGAAGGACCACACCTCGGTGCAGGAAGCCGAGGACATCAACAAGCTCGGGGAAGACGACAGCCTGCCCGATTACATCCGCTATGTGGGCGGGATCTATTCCTCCGAATGGTACTGGGCCAAGATCCTGCACATCGCCCGCACCAACCCCGCGACCTACCGCGCCGCCGCCAACTGGGTCGAGCTCTGCGACTGGATCCCGGCGCTGCTGACCGGCGTCGACGATTCCGGCAAGATCGTCCGCGGGGTCTGTGCCGCCGGCCACAAGGCGCTCTGGCATCCCGATTGGGAGGGCCTGCCCGACGGCACCTGGCTGACCCGGCTCGACCCGGTCCTGTCGAACATCACCCAGCCGATGTATTCCGAGACCAGGACCTCCGACATGGTCGCGGGCCACCTGACCCCGGATTGGGCCGGCCGGTTCGGTATCGCGCCCGGCATCCCGGTGGCCGTCGGCGCCTTCGACGCCCACATGGGCGCGGTCGGCGCCGGCATCGAACCCTACTCGATGGTGCGGGTCATGGGCACCTCGACCTGCGACATCCTCGTGGCCCCACCGGACGAAGTGGGCGACACCCTGGTCCAGGGCATCTGCGGCCAGGTCCCGGGCAGCGTGATGCCGGGGATGATCGGCTTCGAGGCCGGGCAATCGTCGTTCGGCGACGTGCTCGCCTGGTTCGAATCCGTGCTGTCCTGGGGACGCAGCGACAAGGGCGCCAAGGGATCGCTCCTGCCCGCGCTCGAGGCGGAGGCGGCCAAACTGCCGCCCGGCGCCTATGGCGAGCGGGCGCTCGACTGGCTCAACGGCCGCCGCACCCCGGACGCCGATCAGCGCGTGCGCGCGGTGATCGCCGGGCTGCATCTCGGTTCGACCGCGCCCGCGATCTACCGGGCACTGATCGAGGCGATGGCCTTCGGCGCGCTGGCTATCGTCGAGCGCTTCGAAAGCGAGGGGATCCCGGTCAAGAAGGTGGTCGGCATCGGCGGCATTGCCCGCAAGTCCGACCTCGTCAGCCAGATCTCGGCAGACGTGATGAACCGCGAGATCCACATCATCCAGTCCGACGAGGCCTGTGCCCGCGGCGCGGCGATCTTCGCGGCCGCCGCGGCCGGGAATATCCCGACATCGAGGCGGCCAAGGCGGCGATGCTGAGCCCGGTCGAAAAGGTGTTCACGCCGGACCCGGACGCGCACGCAGCCTACAAGGCGATCTACGAGGATTACAAACGGCTCGGCGCCTTCTCCGAGGCGTTTTCGCGGCGGCTGTAGCACGGCCCGGATCGCGCGACCGCTCGTGCCGCCGCCCGCACATTCACTCCCCTTTCGAAGGGCCGATTGTGGTATGGTCGACAGACGTTCCCCGAGAAGCGTCCCAGTGAAGCAGGTTGCAACCTGCCCAATCGTCCCAGGGAGACAGTCATGACGATCCGAGAAACCAACGGCCGCGCGAAGCTCTACGACAGCATCCTCGACACCATTGGCGACACGCCGACGATCCGCATCAACCGGATCGCGCCGAAGCATGTCAGCGTCTACGTGAAATCCGAGGCGTTCAATCCCGCGGGCTCGGTCAAGGACCGGCTCGCGGTCAACATCATCGAGGCGGCCGAGCGCGACGGCAGCCTGAAGCCCGGCCAGACCGTGGTCGAGGCGACCTCGGGCAACACCGGCATCGGGCTTGCCATGGTCTGTGCCGCCAAGGGCTATCCGCTGGTCGTGGTGATGGCCGAGAGCTTTTCCGTCGAGCGCCGCAAGCTCATGCGCTTCCTCGGCGCCAAGGTCGTTATCACGCCCAAGGAGCTCAAGGCCTACGGCATGTATGCCAAGGCCGTCGAGCTTGCCGAAGCGAACGGCTGGTTCCTCGCCAGCCAGTTCGAAACCCCGGCCAATGCCGACATCCACGAGCACACCACGGCACGCGAGATCCTCGCCGATTTCGACGGCGGGCGGCTCGACTATTTCGTCACCGGCTACGGCACCGGCGGCACCGCGACGGGCGTCGCCCGGGTGTTGCGCAGGGAACGGCCGGACACCCGGATCATCCTCACCGAACCCGCGAACGCGGCGCTGGTCGGGTCGGGCAAGGCCAACGGCCGCAACGCCCTGCACCAGCCCACCGAGGGTCACCCGGCCTGGGCGCCGCACCCGATCCAGGGCTGGACCCCGGATTTCATTCCCTGGGTGCTGCAGGAAAGCATCGACAACGGCTACTATGACGAGCTGATCCCGATCGCCGGGCCGGAGGGCATCGCCTGGTCGAAGCGGCTGGCAGCGGAAGAGGGTATCTTCGTCGGGATCTCGGCCGGCGCCACCTTCGCCACCGCGATGAAGGTGGCCGAGACCGCACCGGAGGGCGCGGTGATCCTCGCGATGCTGCCCGACACCGGCGAGCGCTACCTGTCCACCCCGCTGTTCGAGGGCATCGCGGCGGAGATGGACGAGGCGGAGCAGGCGATCTCGCTGTCGACGCCCTCGGCGCACATGGCCGCGGAATAGGCGCCGGTCGACACACCGGCGCGGGTCACCGCTCCGGCGCGCTCACCGAGACCGAGGTCGCGACACGCTGCGGCTCGCGCAGGGCCAGGAACCACGGGTCCATCGCCAGCGCCCGCGCGACGATGTCGTCGACCACCGCCCCGTCCGCCGCGGTGACGATCTCGATGGCCACCCGGGTCTCGGTCGGCGCGGCGCTGCCGGGACCGATCCCGAACAGCGCCGCGTCGTCGAAATCCGTCTCGACGGCGACGTCGACCCGGACGAAGGGAACGCCCTCGCGCGCCGCCAGCATCTTCACCGCGATCCCGACGCAGCCGGCGACGGCGGCGCGTGCGAAGAAGCCGGGCGAGGGACCGGTGCAATCGCCGCCCATGCCTGCGCTCATGTCCATCACCGCCGCGAACTTGCCCTGGGTCACCTCGCAGGCGAGACCTTCGCCGACCGTTCCGGTGGTCCGGATCGTGCTGCGCGCCTTCTCCGGATCGGCCGCGATCCGCGCGATCACGGCTTTCTGTTTCTCCCGGATCAGCGCGTCGCGTGGGGGGATGGTCTCGATGTGGCTCTGGTGTGTCATTTCAATCCTTCCTTCAGGCCGCCTGACGGCGGTTGGCGTGAACGAGTTGGTCGGCGAGCGCGGCGGCATCGGCGCCGACCCCGTCGATGAGAGACGACTTGCGGCTGCGCAGGAACGGCAAGCCGAGCACGGTGAGGCCCGGGGCGACGATGCCGTCCCGATGGGCGAGGCGGCCCTTGCGGTCGAACACCGGCAGCTGCAGCCAACCCATCTCCGGCCGGAACCCGGTGGCCCAGATCACGGTGACGATACGGCCCTTGCGCAGGTCGAGCCCGAGGCGCGGCGCGGGCGGAACCCGGTCGGTTCGAACCGCTCCGGCGCCGGCAGGTCGGCAAGCCCGGCGGTCTCGGCCCAGGCGTCGAACCCGGCCAGCGCCCGGTTCATCTTGAGATCCGACAGCGCCACGGCATTGCCGAGGCCACCCGAGAACAGGGCCGTGCCGTCTCGGAAATCGGCGAGACGTCCGACCACCTCGACGCCGGCCGCCTGCAGAGCGTTGAGGTCGAGAAACTGCCGGCCGGCATCGCCCACGAGCTGCAGCGAGGGCACGGCGCGGCGCGCGCGAGGTCGTCGACCTCGGCGGTGGTCGTCGCGAGCAGCCCGGAGCGGTCCATCCACCACTGGATGTCGCGCCCGCGGTAGTGCCGCGGCATCCGCACGTGATGACCGGCGGACAGCACCACGTTGCGCCCGGCGTCGGCGAGTTCGGCCGCGATCTGGACACCGGAGGCGGAGGCGCCGACCACCAGCACGCCGCCCGCGGCAAGCTGCGCCGGGGTGCGGTAGTCGAGCGGGCTCAGCTGGCGGATGTGGTCGGGCAGGGCCGCGGCGAAAGCGGGGATGTTGGCGCGGTTGCAGGAACCGCTCGCCACCACGAGGTTGCGGCAGGCCCAGGCGCCCCGGTCCGTCTCCACGCGGTAGCCGTCGGAGGAGGCGGTGACCGCGGTGACCTTGGTGCGGCTCTCGACCGGCGCCGAGATGCGGGCGGCGTAGCCGGTGAGCATCTCCACCACCGCCGCCATGTCCATGAAGCCGTCCGGGTCCGGCCCGGTATAGCCATGCCCCGGCAGCCGGCTCTGCCAATTCGGGGTCAACAGGCGCAGCGAGTCCCAGCGTTCGTGCGCCCAGGAATTGGCGACCTCGCCGCGCTCGATCAGCACGTGCGGCTCCGAGCGCAGGGTCAGTTCCCGGCTCATGGCGAGCCCGGCCTGACCGGCGCCGACGATGAGGGTTGAAATGTTTTTCATGGGCCTCGGGTCCTTTGGGCGGCGATTGAAATCGAAGATTTTCCCCGCCGAACGGTGCCGGCGGGGGCGTCGGGTCAGGCGACCGAAACCGCGACGTTGGTCGGGTTGGTCAGGATGTCGAACACCGCCGAGCGCTTCTGCGACTGGGCGACCAGCGCCTCGATGTCTTCGCGGCTGGCGTCGGCGTCGATCTCGAAGGACACCCGGATCGCCGAGAAGCCGTTGCGGATCTCCGGGTCCATGCCGAGGATGCCGCGTACGTCGACGTCGCCCTCGACCTTCGCCTCGACGGCGTTGAGCTGGATGCCGCGGTGCTGGGCAACCGCTGCGATCCCGCCGGTGAGGCAGCTGGCGAGCGCGGCGAGCACGATCTCCGGCGGCGTCGGCGCGCGGTCGGCGGCGGCGAAGACCTGCGGGTGATCGCTCTCGATCAGGAAGCTGCGGCGGCGTTCGTGCTCCTGGCCGAGGCCGAAGTAGCTGCCGATCCGGTTGGCGTTGTAGGTGCCCTCGATCCAGCTGCACTGGCTCTTGAAGGTGAACTGGGCCGCTTCGGGCGCCGCGGCAAAGGCGCCGCGGGCGCCGATCAGGGCTTCGGTGTTGACGCCGTTGTCGGCTGCGATGGTGGTCTGGATGGTCATGGTCTTTCCTTTCAGGGTTGATGGGTTTGGTTTGGTCGTGGTTGAAGTTGTGGTCGGATGGGTCGGGGCGCCGCGGGACGCCGCCCCGTTGGGTGAAGTGCTGGCCCTAGCGCAGGAGCAGCAGGTGGATGGGGTGCAGCGAACCCAGTGGGAGGTCCCGGTTCTGCGCCCCGGGGCCGGCCGGAGGCACCGGCGCGGCAGGGTCTCGCCGCCGGCGGCGGAAGCGGATCGAAAGCGCGAAGGTCATCGGTGCGGTCCTGTCCTGACGGTCGGGCTCACGCCGGGGCGCGGGCGGTAATCAGCCAGGACGAGCTGTCCATCCACAATCCGCCCTCGCGCTCGATCACCTCTTCGAAGAGGTCGGACAGCGCGATCACGATCTCGGCGCGCCGCGCCACACCCGCTTCGCCGGCGGTACGGCAGGTTTCTCCCGCCGGGCCGATGGCGAGCTGGAAGCAGACGGCATCCTCGATATCGCGGCCGACATTGACCTTGGCGTCGATCCGTTCGAAGGCGATGTCGGTGAACCCGGCGGCCTCCATCTTGGCACGGGTGGTCGACTCGTCGGCCATCGAGAACGGGCCGGGGCCGCAGGTCTCGGCCTCGGGACCGGGCGGCGGCAGGAAGCGCTGCACCACATCGCGGGCGTCGAACACCCAGGGATTGTCGGCCCGGTCGCGCCAGACGATATGGGCCATCCGCCCGCCCGGTTTCAGCGCCTTGCGCATAGCGCGCAGCCCCGCGACAGGGTTCTGGAAGAACATCGTGCCGAAGCGCGAGAAGACGAAATCGTACGTCGCTTCACCAAGGTCCCGTTCGGCGTCGCCGGCGACGAAGCGCACATTGGGCGCGAACATCTTCTCGGGCCGGGTCCGGGCGATCGCCAGGAAATCCTCGCAACAATCGACGCCGACGACCTTGCCGAAGGGCGCGACCCGGCAGCCGAGCGCGATCGCGGTGTCGCCGAAGCCGCAGCCGACATCGAGGATCGTGTCGTTGTGGCGCACGTCGAGCTTGGGCATGACCACCGCGCTATGGCGCGACAACCCGCCTTCCATGATGTGCTGGTACTTCACGAATTTCGGGGCCAGCGTCTCGTTCCAGAACGCGACGAGCGGCGAGGCGGGGGCGGCGGGCTTCAGGGCGGTATGGGATTGCATGGTCATTGTCGGGGTCCTGTTGGAAGGTGAACGTGGGGTGCGGGCGTGCTTGCTGCGGGTCAGGCCAGCCAGTGTCCCGGCACGTCCCACAGCGCCCGGCGCGCTTCGCGCTCCGCTTCGGCGCGGGTGAGACCGACATCGGTCAGCAGGTGATCGCTGAGGCGGGCCAGGGCACGGCGCTGGCGGCGCAGCTCCAGCCGCTTGCGAAGCGCCGCGCGCTTCTCGGCGCGGCGCGGGATGAAACCCTCTATGGCATTGATCGTCATGTCTTTTTCCTCTTGGTCTGAAGTGGCGCCGGGTATGTCCGTCTGCCGATGACCAAGGGATAGCGGGGGGAAACCCGCGAAAATACTTCACGCCCCGTAGCAACCCGCTACAAAAATCGCAGCAATACGCTACACTTTGTGAAGTTTCCCGAAACTGACCCCCGAAACCGACCCCAGGAGGACTGCGCCGATGAACTACAACCAGTTCTGCCCGATTGCCAAGGCGGCCGAGATTCTCGGCGAGCGCTGGACCATCCTGATCCTGCGCGAGATCCTGATGGGCGGGCGGCGGTTCAACACGCTGCAACGGGGGCTCGGCGACATTTCCCCGGCCCTGCTCACCAAGCGCCTCAAACAGCTCGAAGAGCAGAACATGCTCGTTCGGCGCAAGATCCCCGGCCAGAAGGGCTACGAATACTTCCCCACCGATGCCTGCGAGACGCTGCTGCCGGTGCTGTTCGCGCTCGGCGAATGGGGGATCATCTGGGCCAAGAACACGATCCTCGACCAGGATTTCGACGCCGAGTTCCTGATGCTCTACCTCGAGCGCAGCATCGACCGCGAAAAGATCAAGGGTCAGGAGACGGTGATCAAGTTCCGCTTCACCGATCTCATCGAGCAGCGCGACTGGTGGCTGGTGGTCAAGCCCGAGGTTGCCGAGGTCTGCCTCAAGGACCCGGGGCGCGACATCGACGTCTTCTTCAACTGCACGGTGCGCACGCTCAGCGAGATCTGGATGGGCGACCGGACCTACAGGGACGCGATCAAGGAGGGCGATCTGCACATGGACGGCGACCCGGTGCTGACGCGCAACGTCTCGGCCTGGCTGCGCCCCAGCATCTTCGTCAATTCGCCGCGTCCGGCCGCCATGGCCTGACCGCGCTGCGGGATCGCTGCGCCGCGCCTATTCCAGTTCGCCCAGCCGGTCGCGCAGCGCCTCGACCTCGGCCAGATGCGCATTGCCGCGCGCGCCGAGCGCCCGGCGCACTTCGAGGACGACGAGGCGCAGGAGCGCCATGGCGCCGACGTAGGAATCGGCGAAATGCGGCGTGTCGACGACGCAGTCGAGGGTCCAGGTGGCCTGCGCCGGAGCTTCGCGCACGGTCTGGTCGGCCACCAGCAGCACCCGGCACTTCTGCGCCGCGATCGCCTCGACGAGCCGGGCAAACCCGGTCGGGCGCCGCCTGAGCCCGATGACAATGACGAGATCGTCCGGCCCGAGCGCCGAGATCCCTTCCGCCTGCATCTGGCCGGGCAGGTGCAGGGGCGCCACGCCCGGACGCATCTGGGTGAGCTGGGCGGTGAGATAGTCGGCCAGGAAATGGCTGTTGCGGAACCCGACGGTCCGCACCCGCGGCGCCCGTGCAGCGGCCCGGCCGATCTCCTTCAGTGTCAGCGGATTGGCCCGTGACAGCGTCGCCTCGACGAGCGTGCAATCCTCGGCAATGAGCCGCGAGATCGGGTCGCGCCCCGGCGGGCCGCTGCGTCCGGCGTAGAGCGGCGACCCGGTCGCCCGCAGCGTGCGCGCAGCCTGCCGCACCTCTTCGAAACTGCCATAGTCGAGGCGCCGGAAGAACCGGCTGACGGTGGCGTTGGACACGCCCGCGCGCTGCGCCAGTTCCATGGCGTTCAGCACCGCGAGCTCCGCCGGCGCCGCGAGCACCACGTCGGCGATCTGGCGTTCGCCCTCGGACAATCCGGCATATGCCTCATGTATCCGCGTTGTCACGGGACGGGCAGGGGAACGTGCTTCATTTTTGGGCATGTCGGGATTGCGCGCTCGGTAATCGCCATTTCATCCTTCTCGATCTGATGAAAACCAATTTTCATCATCTCGTCAACCATCCGTGAGCGGGGGATTCGCCGGGTGAACAGCGTCGCCACCAGCGCCAGGCACTGGAGCCTCAAGGTCAACTGGCTCGTCGAGCGGGTGACGGTGGCGCTCCTGGTGCTTCTGGTGCTCGACGTCTGGCTCGGCGTGCTGGTGCGCTACGTGATCCCGCTGCCGCTCACCTTCATCGAGGAACTGGCGCGCTACCTGATGATCTGGATGGCGCTGCTCGCGGTCTCTTCGGGGATCGCGCACCGCGAGCACATCGGCGTCGAGTTCGTCTTCACCCGGCTGCCGCCCCGGGTCCGCCGCTGGCTCGCCGTCGCCTTCGACGTGATCGCCTTCGCCTTCTTCTTCATCCTCTTCGTCTACGGGATCGGCTTCGCCGCCCGCGGTTTCTCGCGGCTGACGATGATCTACGCGATCCGCAAGGGCTACCCGTTCATGGGCGTGCCGCTGGCCGCCGGGCTCGCGAGCCTGCAGCTCATCCTGATCGGCATCCACGACTACTTCGCCGAGCGCGCCCCGAGGCGACCGGCGCCACCCTCGCACCCCTGGGAGACGATTGATGGTGGGAGACGATTGATGGGCACGCTTCTGGTCGCCGTCGCCTTCTTCGGCCTGCTCGCGCTGGGCATGCCGGTCGGCTTCTCCATCGGCGTCGCCGAGGTGATCGGCATCCTCGACATGGGGCCGCGCTTCCTGACCATGGCGCCCGACCGGGTCTTTGCCGGGCTCGACCTGTTTCCTTCCTGGCGATGCCCTTCTTCATCCTCGCGGGCGAGATCATGAACCGCTCGGGCATCACCCGGGGTCTGGTCCGCCTCGCCGACGCCATCGTCGGCTGGATGCGCGGCGGCATGGCGCATTCCAACATGGTCGCCTCGGTGATGTTCGCCGGCATCACCGGCTCGGCCACTGCCGACGCCGCCGCCTTTGGCAACACCCTGGTGCCGGCGATGGAGAAGGCGGGATATACCCGCAGCTATGCCGCCGCGGTCACCGCCGCGGGTTCGATCATCGGCCCGACCATTCCGCCGTCCACGCTCGCGATCATCTACGGCTCGATCATGGGCGTCTCGATCGCCGGTCTCTTCGCGGCCGGCATCCTGCCGGGCCTGCTCATCGCCGCCATCGGCATGGGGGTGATCGCGCTCCACGCCAAGCGCAAGAACCTGCCCGGCGGCACCGGGCGGCCGAGCTTCCGCATCGTGCTCACCGCGCTGCGCGAAGGCTTCCTCGCCGCCCTCCTGCCGGTCTTCATCCTCGGCTCGATCCTCGGCGGTTTCGCCACCCCGACTGAGGCCGCCGCCATCGCCGTCGCCTATGCGCTGTTCGTCGGCGGGGTGATCTACCGCGCGCTCACCTGGCGCGACCTCTACGAGATCGCCGTGCGCACCACCCGGATCACCGGCGTGATCTTCCTCATCATCGCCTCGGCCTCGATCCTCGGCTGGTGGATGACCTTCAACCGCATCCCGCAGGCCATCGCCGAGGCGATGCTGTCGGTTTCCGACAACCCGCAGGTCATCATCGGGCTGATCCTGCTGCTGCTGCTGCTGATCGGGCTGGTGATGGACATCAACGCGACGCTGATCATCCTCGCCCCCGTCCTCGCACCGCTCACCCTGCAGATCGGCATGGAGCCGGTGCATGCGGGGATCATGATCATCCTCGCGCTCAACATCTCGCTGATGACCCCACCCGTCGGCGCCTGTCTCTTCGTCCTCTCCTCCGTCACCGGCGAGAAGGTCGAAGCGATCACCAAGGAACTCTGGCCCTTCATCATCGCCGAGGTCGCGATCCTTCTGGTGATCGCCTACTGGCCCGGCCTCACGCTGTTCGTCCCCAGATTGCTCGGCCTCTGACCGGCCGGGCGCATTGAAACCAACAGGAAAGGCAACCCAATGTCGTTCATGAAATCCGCCTCCAAGGCCGCCGCGGGGGCCTTCGCCGGCCTCCTGCTCGCCGCCCAGGCCAACGCCGCCGACATCACCATCCGGCTCGCCTACCTCAATCCCGAAGACCCGTTCGAGAGCCATTCCGGCGCCATGGCCGCGGTGTTCAAATCGCTGGTCGAATCGAACTCCAACGGCCGCATCGAGGTGCAGCTCTTCCCCAATGGTCAACTCGGCAAGGACAACGAGGTGATCGACCAGGTCCGCGCTGGCCTCGTCGAGAGCACCATCTCGTCTTCGGGCGGCATGGCCCAGCACTACCCGCTGGTCGGCGTCTTCGACATCCCGTTTGCCTTCCCCAACATCGGCGTCGCCTCCAAGGTGATCTCGATGGACAGCTCCTTCGGCAAGGCTTTCGTCGCCGACCTCGAAGCCAAGACCGACCTCAAGGTGTTGGGTCTCACCGACTCGGGCGGCTTCTTCGCCTTCATCTCGTCCAAGGCCCCGATCACCTCGGTCGAGGACATGCAGGACCAGCGCATCCGCACCATGACCCTGCCCACCCACGAGGCGATCATCACCTCGCTCGGCGGCCAGCCCACGCCCTTGCCCTGGGCCGAGGTCTACACCGCGCTGCAGACCGGCGTCGCCGACGGCCAGATGAACCCGGTGCCGATCATCGCTTTCGCCAAGTTCAACGAGGTGCAGAAATACCTCTCGATCACCAACCACCTGATCACGCCTTATATCTGGACGATGAACCCGGCCTTTTTCGACGGGCTGAGTGCCGAAGACCAATACCTGGTCTCCTGGGCCTCCTACGTCGCGACCGATGCGGGCCGGGCCATGAGCCGGGTGATCGAAGCCTCCGACAAGGGCCTGCCGGCGCTGGCCGCGGGCATGGAGGTCAACGTGGTCACCCCCGAGGAACAGGCCAAATTCGCCGAGGCCGCGCAACCGGCCGTGCGCGCGCTGATCGAAGAGCAGTACGGCGCCGAGGGCACCGCCATGCTCGAAGCCATGCTCAGCTCGATCGACGAAGAGAAGACCGACTTCTGATCGGTTCCGGGTCCCGGGCGGTGCCTGCCGCCCGGGGCCCAGCCGGCCCGTCTTGCCTCATGTCTTGCCTGAAACAGGCAAACATCCGAGAAAGCCCCATGACCCAGGACATCACCCGCCACCTCGGCACGCCCGAGGCCTTCACCCTTGTGCTCAACCCGCTGGCCCGCCGCGACGCGCCCTGGACGGCGGAGCAGGATGCGATCCTGAGCGACCGCGGTCTCGCCGCCGCCCGCGCCACGATCTCCGCCTGGCCGGGCTATGCCGAGACGCCGCTCGTCGACCTCCCCGGCCTCGCCGCCGACCTCGGCATCGCGGCGCTCGCCTACAAGGACGAGGGCGGCCGCTTCGGGCTCGGCAGCTTCAAGGCGCTGGGCGGGGCCTACGCGGTCGCGCGGCTGTTGCAGGCGGAACTGGGCCGCCGCCTTGGCCGCGCCGTCACGATGGACGAGGTCACCGACCGGGCCATCCCCGAGGTCGCCGACATCACCGTCTGCTGCGCCACCGACGGCAACCATGGCCGCTCGGTCGCCTGGGGGGCGCAAACCTTCGGCTGCGCCTGCGTGATCTTCATCCACGCCACCGTCTCCGAGGCCCGCAAATCTGCGATCGAAGCCTATGGCGCCGAGGTCCGGCGTTGCACCGGCAACTACGACGATTCTGTCCGCGAGGCGCAGGAGACCGCGACCCGCGAAGGCTGGTTCGTCGTCTCCGACACCTCCTACCCGGGCTACATGGAGGTGCCCAAGGACGTGATGCAGGGCTACGAGGTCATGGCCGCCGAAGCCTTCGACGCGCTTGATGAACCTCCTACCCACATCTTCCTCCAGACCGGCGTCGGCGGCATGGCGGCGGCGGTCGCGGCGCAGGCGGTGCGCCGCTGGGGCACAGATCGGCCGCTTATCGTGCTCTGCGACCCCGACCTCTCGGCCTGCTGGCTCGCGACGATCCGCGCAGGGGAGCCCACCGCCGTCGAGGGCGATCTCGACACGATCATGGCCGGGCTCGCCTGTGGTGAGGTCTCGGCGCTGGCCTGGGAGATCCTGCGCGACCACGCCGACGCGGTCGTCGCGATGACCGATGCCGCCGCCATCGCCGCCATGCGCCGGCTCGCCCGCCCCGTTGCGGGCGACACGGCAATCGTCGCAGGCGAAAGCGCGGTGGCCGGGCTCGCAGGGCTCGCCGCGGTGCTCGGCGACCCCGAGGCCAGCGCGCTCCTCTCCCTCGATGCCGCCGCGCGCGTCGTGCTGTTCGGCACCGAGGGCGACACCGACCCGGCGCTCTACGAGGAGCTCGTCGGCCTCTCCGCCGCCGCCGTCCGGGGCATGCCGACATGAGCCGCCGCTTCGTCGTCGCCGGCGCCCAGATGGGGCCGATCGCCCGCGACGAACCGCGCAGCTCCGCCGTGGCCCGTATGTGCGCGCTGATGCGCACCGCCCATGCCCGTGTCGCGGCGCTGGTGGTGTTCCCCGAGCTGGCGCTCACCACCTTCTTCCCGCGCTGGTACATGGAGGACCCCGCCGAGATCGACGCCTGGTTCGAGACCGCGATGCCTAACCCGGACGTGCAGCCGTTGTTCGACCTCGCCCGCGACCTTGGCATCGGCTTCCACCTCGGCTATGCCGAGCTCACCCCCGAGGGACGGCATTTCAACACCGCGATCCTGGTCGGCCCCGATGGCGAGATCGCCGGCAAGTACCGCAAGATCCACCTGCCGGGCCACCGCGAGAACGAGACCTGGCGGCCGTTCCAGCACCTCGAAAAACGCTATTTCGAAAAGGGCGACCTGGGGTTCAACACCTTCGACGCCGCCTTCGACGGCATGCGCGGCCGCATGGGCATGTGCATCTGCAACGACCGCCGATGGCCCGAGACCTGGCGCGTGCTCGGCCTCGGCGGCGCGGAACTCGTCGTGCTCGGCTACAACACGCCCGCCCATTACCCGCCGGCGCCGGAACACGACCATTTGCAATGCTTCCACAACGAGCTGTCGGTGCAGGCCGGCTGCTACCAGAACGGGCTCTGGGCGGTGGCTGTGGCCAAGGCCGGGTACGAAGAGGGCAGCGAGCTGATCGGCGGCAGCCTGATCGTCGCCCCGACCGGCGAGATCGTCGCCCGCGCGGCGACATCTGGCGACGAGGTCATCACCGCTGAGGTCGACCTCGACCGCTGCGCCGAGATCCGGGCCAACGTGTTCAACTTCGCACTCCACCGCGAGCCCGGGGATTACGCGCCGATCACCGCCGCCAAACCCGCCTGACCGGCGCCCTCACGCCGACAAGAGCGGCATGATCAGCGAAAACAGCTCGGCCTGCGACGAGATCGAGCACTTCCGGTAGAGCTGCTTGCGAAACACCTTCACCGTCTGCGCGCTGATCCCGAGCCGCCAGCCGATCGACACCGAGCTGTGGCCGCGCAGGACCAGCAGCGCCACCTCGGACTGCCGCTGGCTGAGCGCGATGCCGTGCCGGCTGGCGAGTCGGTCCCGCAGCTGCGTCACCAGCCCGTCATCGGTGTAATCCCCACTTGAGGTCAGCCCGCCCCATTGTTTCTTGACCAATCCGCAGGCAATCGCGCTCAATCTGTGGGCGGCCTCCATGTCGCGCACCGAACACGGCCGGTCGGAACTGGCGTCGCGCCCGAGGCAGACATGCACCGAGACACCCTCGGCCGGGTAGGCGACATAGGCGATCTCGTCGATCAGCGTGGTACGGCGGTAATAGCTCGCGAAATACTCGTTGCGCTGGAACTGGTCGGGGGCGAAGTCGCGCAGCCGGTAGAGCCCTTCCGGCACCCGCGACACGTGCAGCTCGTGGAACGGGTCGAGCAGGTAAGCACCTGAAATATAATCTGTTTCCAGTCTGTCATGGACATCCGGAATCCGCGCCCTGTTGAACAGGATTTCCGGCGGCCGGGTCTGGAAGAAGGCGAGCGTGGTGATGTTGTCGATCTCGAAGCTGCGGCCCAGCCAGGCATAGAGGGCGGCCGGAAAATCCGCCGACCCCAGCGCCGTGATCGCGGCACCGAGATGGTCTTCGGCCGAGTTGGGCAGGGCCTGCATCATACCCCCTTGGGGATATATACCCCCCGGAACAGCAATCTCTACCGTGAGTGTAAGAAATCGGGGGTATGCCGCAAGGGGCGCGGATGGACAGGGCGCAGATGGACGGGACGCGGGTGAACGGGGCGCAGACGGGCGCCGGCGGGATCGCCGTCGACATCGACCGGGTCGTCAAGCGCTACGGTGACGTGACCGCCCTGCACGGGATCTCGCTCGCGGTCCGCGACGGCGAGTTCTTCATGCTCCTCGGACCCTCCGGCTGCGGCAAGACCACGCTCCTGCGCTGCATCGCCGGGTTCGAAGACGTCAGCGCCGGCTCGATCCGGCTGCACGGCGAAGACATCGCGCCCTTGCCGCCGCATAGACGGCCGGTCAACACCGTGTTCCAGCAATACGCGCTGTTCCTGCACATGACCGTGCTCGAAAACGTCGCCTTCGGGCTGCGCCGCCAGGGCTGGACCGAGCAGGACGCCAACAGCCGCGCCCGCGAAGTGCTGGCGATGGTCCAGCTCCTGGATTTCGCCGCGCGCCGCCCGGCCCAGCTTTCCGGCGGTCAGCAGCAGCGGGTCGCGCTCGCCCGGGCGCTCGCGCCGAGCCCGCAGGTGCTGCTGCTCGACGAGCCGCTCTCCGCGCTCGACCTCAAGCTCCGCCAGGCGGTGCGGCTGGAGCTCAAGCAGATCCAGCGCGAAACCGGCATCGCCTTCATCTTCGTCACCCACGACCAGGAAGAGGCGCTCACCATGTCCGACCGGATCGCGGTGATGTCGAACGGCTACCTGCAACAGGTCGGCACCCCGCGCGAGATTTACGAGGCGCCGGTCAACCGTTTCGTGGCGGATTTCATCGGCGAGACCAACCTGCTCGAGGTCGAGGTGCGGGCCGTCTCGGACGGCCAGGCCGACGTCATCCTGCCCGGCGGGCTGGCGCTCCGTTGTCCTGCGGCACCTGGCGCCGCGGCCGGCCGGGGGCATCTCTCGGTGCGTCCCGAGCGGATCAACGTCCGCGGCGAAACTCCCGGGCTCCTGCCTGCGACGGTCCGCGAACACGTCTATCTCGGGACCGACATCCAGATCCGGGCGACCCTGGTCGATGGCGAGCCGATCCTGGTGCGGGTCCAGAACGCCGCGACCGACACCATCCCGGCCCCCGGCAGCACCGTGTGGCTGGACATCGAGGCAGGCGCCGCGCGCCTGTTGACCGACTGATGGCCGGGGTTGCGCCGGGCGGCGCGTCGCGCTCCGAGGTCTACCGCGGCAGCGGCCCCCGGCTGATGCTGCCCGCCTGGGCCTTCATCGGCATCTTCGGCCTGCTGCCGGTGCTGCTGATGGCGGTCTACTCCTTCCTCACCAAGGAGTTTCGCGGCGGCGTGATCTGGGAGCCGACGCTGGCTGCCTACGACCAGTTCTTCCTCGACCGCGGGCTGTTCGGCGACGAGCCGCCGAAGATCGAATGGACCTATATCACCATCTTCTGGCGCTCTATCTGGCAGGCGGGGCTCGCCACGCTCCTGACCCTGCTGATCGGTTTCCCCACTGCCTGGTTCATCGCCACGCGGCCCCCGCACACCCGGTCGGTCTGGCTGTTCCTCGTCACCATCCCCTACTGGGTCAACCTGCTGATCCGCACCGTGTCGATGAAGTTCCTGATCAGCGACACCGGGCCGCTCAACGAGTTCCTGCTCTGGACCGGGCTCATCGACCAGCCGCTCGCGCTCATCAACACCAACTTCGCGGTGCAATTGGGTCTGTTCTATTCCTACCTGCCGTTCATGGTGCTGCCGGTCTACGCCGCGGTGGAGCGTTACGATTTCGCCCTCTCCGAGGCGGCGGCCGATCTCTATTCCGACAACTGGACCACGCTGCGCCTCGTCATCCTGCCGGTGGTCAAACCCGGCATTATCGCAGGGTGCATCCTCGTCTTCGTCCCCTCGCTCGGCGCCTTCCTCGCGCCCGACCTGCTTGGCGGCGCCAAGACCTTCATGATCGGCTCGCTGATCGAGGAACAGTTCAAGGGCGCCGCCGGCAACTGGCCCTTCGGCGCGGCGGCGGCGATGATCCTGCTCACCATCGTGATGGCGGTGCTGCTCGTCTACGCGCGTAGCCAGGCGAAGGGGTCCCGCTGATGGCCGCGCCCGACCTCGAGCGCTTCACCGGCTTTCGTGCCGTCGCCCTCGTCACCCTCTTCGTGCTCTACGCGCCGCTCATCGTCGTCGCCGTCTACAGCTTCAACGAAAGCGCCTCGATCACTCGCTGGGGGGCTTCTCGCTCACCTGGTACGCCGAGGTTTTCAGCGGCCCCGAAGCGCCCAAATTCAAGGCCGCCGCGATCAACTCCTTCACCATCGCCATCGCCGCCGCCACTTCGGCGACGCTCATCGCCACCGCCGTCGCGGTCGCGATGAACCGCACCGGCCGGTTCCGCGGCCAGACCGCGAGCCTTGCGCTCATCAAACTGCCCTTGATGGTGCCCGAGATCGTCACCGCCGTCGCCTCGCTGATCTTCTTCCTGACCATCGGGCTCAAGACCGGGCTGCTCACGATCTTCCTCGCCCATCTCGTCTTCTGTATCCCCTTCGCCTACCTGCCGATCGCGGCCCGCCTCTCGTCGGTGCCCGACCACTACGAACAGGCGGCACTCGACCTCTACGCCACGCCCTGGCAGGCCTTCCGCCTCGTGCTCCTGCCACTCATGGTGCCGGGCATCCTGTCGGGGTTCCTCCTCGCCTTCATCATCTCGCTCGACGACTTCCTGATCACGAACTTCGTCAAGGGGGCCGGGATCGAAACCCTGCCCACGGCGATCTTCGGATCCGGTCAAGCAGGGCATCAAGCCCAACATCATGGCCATCTCGACGCTGCTCCTCGGCGTCTCGGTGGTCCTCGTCACGCTCTCCTGGCTGATCGGCCGGACGGGCGGCAACAAATCCTGAAACCAACAGCGGAGAAACGACATGAAACGACTTCTGACCGTATCGGCCCTGGCCCTGAGCGTCGCAGGGGCAGCCCACGCCGAGGGCAAGCTCTCGATCTACCACTGGTTCGAGTACATGCCGCAGGAGCTGCTCGACAAGTTCGCGGCCGAGTACGACGTCGAGGTGACGATGGACACCTACGATTCCAATGAAGCGATGCTGGCGGCCCTCAAGGCCGGCAAACTCGGCGAATACGACGTCGCGGTGCCGGGCGACTACATGGTGCAGATCCTCTCCGACGAAGGCATGCTCGACAGCTTCACGCCCGACGAGCTGCCCAACTTCCGGCAACATCGACCCGGCCTGGCTCGACGTCTCCTTCGACCCCGGCCGCCACAGCTCGATCCCGTACCAGTGGGGCTCGACCTCGTTCTCGGTCAACCGCGACGCCTACACGGGCCCGCTCGACAGCTGGTCGCTGATCTTCGACGCGCCCGACGAACTCAGGGGCAAGATCAATGTGCTCGATACCGCCGGCGAGACCCTCACCGCCGCCTCGATGTATCTCGGTATCCCGCAATGCACCTCCGACCGCGACCAGGCTCAAGGCGCTCAATGACCTCGTGATGACCGCCAAGGCCGACTGGGCCTCGTTCGGCTCGGACGTCGCCAAGGACGTGCTGGTCTCGGGCGACGCGGCGGCGGGCATGATCTGGTCGGGCTTCTCGGCCAAGGCACGGTCCGAGGGCGCGCCGGTCGAATACGCCTTCCCCGCCGAGGGCGTCATCGTCTGGATGGACAACGTCGTGCTGCTCAAGGACGCGCCCAACCGCGCCAACGCGCTCCTGTTCATGAACTTCCTGCTCGAGCCCGAGAACGCGGCCGCGGTGACCAACTACGCGCAATACTCCGCGGGCGTCTCCGGGGTCGCTGAATTCCTCGATCCCGAGGTCGCCAACAGCCCCGAGTCGAACCCGCCCGCAGGGGTCAAGACCGCCTTCGTCGAAGCCTGCCCGGAAGACGTTCAGGTGCTCTACGACGCGATCTGGACCAACCTCAAGAAGTGACCTTGCGGGGGCGGGCGGCAACGCAACCGCCCGCCCCTCAACTCGCCCGGGAGGAGGCGTATATGGACACGATCTACACCGAGAAACACCGGCTCCGCGACGCCCAGAGCGAGCTTTCGGGCGGCGAGTTGGTCTACCCGTTCGAGCGTCCCTCGCGGATGGATTACATCCTCGCCCGGCTCAACGACCGGCCCTGGGCGCGATCGTCGAGCCCGACGATTTCGGCCTGGACCCGATCCTCCGGGTCCACACCGCCGACTACGTCGACTTCCTGCGCACCGCCTGGGACGAGTGGCAGGCGGCCGGGTTCAGGGGCGAGGCGATGATCACCGCCTGGCCCGCCCGGCGGATGGCCACGACCTGCCGGCCAACATCGAGGGCAAGATCGGCTATTACGGGTCGAGCACCGAGACCGCGATCAGCCCCGGCACCTGGGAGGCGGCCTATGCCGGTGCCCAGGTGGCGCTCACCGCGGCCGAGCGGGTCCGCAGCGGTGCGCCCGCCGCCTTCGCGCTCTGCCGTCCGCCCGGGCACCACGCCGCCTCCGACATGTTCGGCGGCTACTGCTTCCTCAACAATGCCGCCATCGCCACGCAATACCTGCGCGACAAGGGCGCCGCGAGGGTGGCGATCCTCGACGTCGATTTCCACCACGGCAACGGCACCCAGGACATCTTCGACAGCCGCGACGACGTGCTCTTCGTCTCGCTCCACGGCGACCCGATGGAGACCTTCCCCTATTACCTCGGCCACGCCACCGAGACCGGCAGCGGGGCAGGGGAGGGCTATACGCTCAACTTCCCGATGCCGCCCGGCACCCCCTATGCCGTGTGGCGGCAGTCGCTTGCGCAAGGCCTCGCCCGGATCGCCGATTTTGCCCCCGACCTGCTGGTCGTCTCGCTCGGCGTCGACGCTTTCGAACGCGACCCGATCAGCTTCTTCAAGCTGACCAGCGCGGATTTCCACAGCATGGGCACCGAGATCGCGACCGCCGGCCTGCCGACGCTGTTCGTCATGGAGGGCGGCTACGCCATCGACGAGATCGGCGTCAACGCCGTGAACGTGCTGGAGGGGTTCGAGGGCAGATGAGGTTGACCCCGTGACCCTCCGCCTCGCCCTCTACCAGGCGCCGCCCACCGCGGGCGACGTCGAGGCGGCCTTCGACCGGCTCGCGGCGATGCTCGCCGCCGCCGCCGCCGCCGGCGCGCGGATGCTGGTCACCCCCGAGCTGGTCCTGCCGGGCTACAACCGGCCGGACCTCCACGGTGCGCTTGCGCAGCCGCGCGGCGGCGCCTGGGAACAACGGCTCGCGTCCCTCGCGCGCAATGCCGGCTGCGGGCTGACGCTGGGCTGGGCCGAGCGCGACGGCGACCGGGTCTACAACACCGCCACCGCCTTCGCCCCGGACGGCACGGTGCTCGGCCACTACCGCAAGGTCCAGCTCTTCGGCCCGATGGAACACGCGGGCTTCGCGCCCGGCGACGGCTACACCCTGTTCGACCTCGACGGCCTCCGCACCGCGCTTCTCGTCTGCTACGACGTCGAGTTCGCGCCCCATGTCCGGGCGCTGGCCGAACAGGGCGCGAAACTCATCCTCGTGCCCACCGCCAACCCGGCCGGCTTCGAACATGTCTCCGACGTCTTCGTCCCGGCCCGCGCCGGCGAGATGGACCTCACCATCGCCTACGCCAATTTCTGCGGGACCGAGGGCGATCTCGCCTTCGCCGGCCAGTCGCTCATCGCCGGTCCCGACACCGCAACACTCGCCCGCGCAGGACGTTCGGAGGCGCTGCTCGTCGCCGACCTCGGCCCCGCGCCGGACCCCGGCCTGCGCTCAACCCAACTTGCCGATTACCGAAAGGTCTGACCCATGTCGCTCGATCTCGATACCTCCACCGATGGCGTCCTCACCGCCGATGCCCACCTGGTCCAGTCCTGGGCCGATCTCAACGCGCTGAAGCAGGACGGCGCCCGTACCGTGATCGTCGCCGGCGAGGGCGCCTACGTGAAGGACAGCGAAGGCAACCAGCTGATCGACGGGATCGGGGGCCTCTGGTGCGTCAACGTAGGCCACCGGCGCCGCGAGATCATCGACGCGATCACCGAACAGCTCGAAACCCTCGACTTCTACTCGACCTTCTACAACTTCACCCACCCGACCGCCGCGGCCCTCGCGGTGAAGCTCGCCGAGCTCGCCCCCGGCCCCCTCAACAAGGTGCATTTCGCCAATTCGGGCTCAGTTGCCAATGACGGCGCGGTGCGGATCCTTCAGCACTACTACCTGCGCCTCGGCCAGCCGAACAAGAAGCAGGTGCTCAGCCGCCACGGCGCCTACCACGGCTCGACCTTCCTCTCCATCGCCATGACCACGCCGGAATATTCCGAGGGCTGGCACACCGCCGAGGGCATCGTCCACCACCTCAAGCGGCCGCATTACTGGCGCGAAGGCGGCGACATGACCGAGGCCGAGTTCCGAGACAGCCTGATCGAGGACGCGAAGGCCCGGATCGAGGCGGTGGGGGCGGAAAACATCTGCTGCTACATCGCCGAGCCGATCATGGGCGCGGGCGGCGTGATCGTGCCGCCCGCGGGCTACCACCCGGCGATGGCCGCGCTGATGCGCGACTACGAGATCAAGTACGTCTCCGACGAGGTCGTCACCTCCTTCGGCCGGCTCGGGCACTTCTTCGCCTCGAAGGACGTGTTCGGCGTCCAGCCCGACATCATCACCACCGCCAAGGGGCTCACTTCCGGCTACCAGCCCTTGTCTGCGACGATCCTGTCGGACGAGATCCACGAGGTGGTTTCGGGGCCGGACGGGGTGTTCCTCCACGGCATGACCTATTCGGGCCACCCGGCCGCCTCGGCGGCGGGGCTCGCCAACATCGCGCTGATGCAGCGCGACGACATCCTCGGCCGGGTGCAGACCACCGGCAAGCTGTTCGAAAAAGCGCTGCACGGGCTCGACGATCTCGACATCGTCGGCGAAGTGCGCGGCAGTCACTTCATGATGGGCATCGAGTTCGTCCGCGACAAGGCGAAGAAGACCGCCTTCGACCCCGACGACAAGATCGGCCTCAAAGTGGCGCGCGCGGCGCAGAGCCGCGGGTTGATTGCCCGGCCGCTCGGCAACATCCTGATCCTGTCGCCGACGCTGGTGATGGACGAGGCGATGATCGAGACCACGGCGGGCATTCTGCGCGAAAGCATCGCCGAGGTTCAGGCCGGGCTCTGACAGGGAGGGAGAACCATGGCGGTTGAAAAGACCGAAGTGCTGGTCGTCGGCGGCGGCCAGGCGGGGATCGCGATGAGCGAGCACCTCGGCGCGAACGGCATCGGCCACATCGTGCTGGAGCGCGGCCGGACCGCGGAACGCTGGCGCTCCGAGCGCTGGGATTCGCTCGTCGCCAACGGCCCCGCCTGGCACGACCGCTTCCCGAACCGGCTGTTCGAGGGCTACGACCCCGACGCCTTCGTGCCCAAGGAGGGCATCGCCGACTACCTCGCCGCCTACGCCGCCCAGATCGGCGCGCCGCTGCGCGAAGGCGTCGAAGTCACCCGGGTCGCGCGCAGGCCAGAGGGCGCGGGCTTCGCCGCCGAAACCTCCGCCGGGCCCATCGAGGCCGACTACGTCGTCGCCGCCACCGGCGCCTTCCAGCGCCCGGTGATCCCGCCGATCGTGCCGGAAACCGCGCCTGTGACACAGATTCATTCGACCGGCTACAAGAACCCCGACGCTCTGCCCGCGGGCGGGGTGCTGGTCGTCGGCGCCGGCTCGTCCGGGGTGCAGATCGCCGCCGAGATTGCCGCCGCGGGCCGCGAGACCTGGCTCTCGGTCGGCCCCCACGACCGCCCGCCGCGCCGCTACCGCGGCCGCGATTTCGTCTGGTGGCTCGGCGTGCTCAACCTCTGGGATGCCGAAACCACCCCCGGGGTCGAGCATACGACCATCGCCGTCTCCGGCGCCGACGGCGGTTTCACCGTCGATTTCCGCGATCTGGCGGCGGCGGGCATCACCCTGGTCGGCCGCACCGAGGCCTTCGCCGACGGCAGGCTCAGCTTCGCCGATGACCTAGGGAAGAACATCGCCGCCGGCGACGCCAACCTCCTCGGCCTGCTCGCCGATGCCGACGCCTTCGTCGCCCGCAACGGTCTCGACCTGCCCGAAGAGCCCGGAGCCCATATCCTCGGCCCGCTCCCCGCCTGTGTCACAGACCCCGTCCGCAGCCTCGACCTCGCCGCCGCCGGCATCTCGACCATCATCTGGGCCACCGGCTTCGGGCTCGACTTCGGCTGGCTCGACGTCGCCGCCTTCGACGCAGACCACCGCCCGGCCCACCGGCGCGGCGTCTCGACCGAGCCCGGGGTCTACTTCCTCGGCCTCCCCTGGCAGTCGCGCCGCGGCTCGTCCTTCATCTGGGGCGTCTGGCACGATGCGAAATTCGTCGCCGACCATATTGCCAAACAGCGCGGATACCTGCGCTATGAGGGCAGCGCCCGGCGCATCACGGACCCCTCCTGAGGACAGAAAATGGCCCATACCCGCATCCGCCCGTTCAACACCAGGGACACCTATCCCGAGCAGAAGCTCGACAACGACCTCGCCCAGGCGGTGGTCGCCCGTGGCGCCACCGTGTACCTCCGTGGCCAGTGCCCGCAGGACCTCGACACCGCGGTCGACATCGGCTCGTCCGACCCGGTCGAACAGACCCACAAGGTGATGCAGAACATCCGCCAGCTGATCGGCGAGGCGGGGGGCGAGATGGTGCATCTGTGCAAGGTGGTGGTCTACCTCACCGACGTGCGCCACCGCGAGGCGGTCTACCGCACGATAGGCGAGTACATCCGCGGCATCCACCCGGTCTCGACCGGGGTCGTCGTCACCGCGCTCGCCCGGCCCGGCTGGCTGGTCGAGATCAACGCCACCTTCGTGATCCCGGACTGAGGCGGGCGGGATGACCTTCTCCATCGTCGCCCGTTGCGCCGAGACCGGCCAGTTCGGCCTCGCGATCTCGTCGTCCTCCCCCGCGGTCGCCGCGCGCTGCGCCTTCGCCCGCGCCGGCGTCGGCGCCGTCGCGACCCAGAACGTCACCAACCCCGCCCTCGGCCCCGCGGTGCTCGACCGGCTGGAAGCGGGCGCGCGGGCCAAGGACGCGGTGATCGGCGCCATCGCCGACGAGGCCTTCCCCGACTACCGGCAGGTGATCGCCGTGGACGGCAGCGGCGGCAGCTTCGTCCATTCCGGCCGCAACGCGCTCGGGATCTGGACCGCGACCACGGGGCGCGACTGTGCCGCCGGCGGCAACCTGCTTGCCAACGCCGGGATCCCGGCGGCGATGGTCGCGGGCTTCGAAGCCACCGCGGGCCCCCTCGGCGACCGGCTGATTGCCGCGATGCAGGCGGGGCTTGCGGCCGGCGGCGAGGCCGGTCCGGTCCATTCCGCCGGGCTGCTCATCGTCGACCGCGAGGCCTGGCCCTACGCCTCGCTGCGCTGCGACTGGGCCGAGGACGACCCGATCGCCGCCATCGCCGCCGCCTGGACGGTCTACGCGCCCCAGGCCGACGCCTATGTCACCCGCGCCCTCGACCCGACCGCGGCGCCCTCCTACGGCGTGCCCGGCGATGAATAGGCGAGAGGTGCCGCCCCGGCGCCGCCGCGCCTCGACACGCGGGCCGAGCGCGACCAACCGGCCGAAGGGTGACATCGCATGAGAGAAACCGAGATCCTCGCCCGGCTGGTCGGCTTTCCGACCCTCACCGGCGGCCCGAACCTGGAGCTGATCGACTGGGTCCAGGCCCTGCTCACCGGGGCCGGCTTCAGGGTGACCCGGGTGCTCTCGGCGGACGGGCAGAAGGCCGGGCTGCTCGCGAAGTTCGGCGACGGCGACGGCGGTGTGCTGTTCTCGGCCCACAGCGACGTGGTGCCGGTCGAGGGGCAGGACTGGTCCTCCGATCCCTTCACCCTCACCGAACGCGACGGGCGGCTCGTCGGCCGCGGCGCGACCGACATGAAAGGCTTTCTCGCCTGCGTCCTGGCCCGCGCCGAACGCCTCGCCGCCGCGCCGCCCACCCGGCCGGTCATGATCGCGCTCAGTTGGGACGAGGAGCTCGGCTGCCGCGGCATCCCCGAGATGATCGACCTCGTCCTGCCCATCCTCGGCCGTCCCGACCTGGTGATCGTCGGCGAGCCCACCGCGCTCCGGCTCTGCACCGGCCACAAGGGCAAGGCCGCCTACCGCGCCATCTGCCGCGGCACGCCCGGGCATTCCGCCCTGGCGCCGCGCTTCACCAACGCGCTGCATCTCGCCACCGACCTGGTCATGGCGCTGCGCCGGGTGCAGGCGCGGCTCTCCGAAAGCGGCGCCCGCGAACCCGACTACGAGATCGGCTATTCGACCCTGCACGTGGGCCAGATGTCGGGCGGCGTCGCGCTCAACATGGTGCCCGAGACGGCACTGGTGGATTTCGAGATCCGCCATGTCGCCGCCGACAGGCCCGACACCCTGCTCGCCGAGGTCATGGACGGGCTGCCGGACGGGATCGCGGTGGACCAGATCAACGCCTATCCCGGGCTTGCCGCCGATCCGGACGCCCCGGCCATCGCCGCGCTCGCCGCCCAACTCGACGACCCGACACCGATCAAGGTCTCCTACGGCACCGAAGCCGGGTTCTTCGCGGGCCTCGGCCTGCCGACAATTGTCTGCGGTCCGGGCGACATGGCCGACGGCCACCAGCCGAACGAATCCATCGCCCTCGGCGAGCTCACCCGCTGCGCCGCGCTCATCGCCCGGCTCACCTCCTGAGCCCTACTCGTAGCCCGTCATCTCGAGGTAGCCGCGGCCCTCATGGCTGCCGGTCACCGTCACCGGCCCCTCCCAATAGGGCACCGACACCGCCATCCAGGCCTGCGGGTTGAGCGCCGTCACCGTCACGTCGAGGCCCTTTTCGGGCAGTGCGACCGCCCACCGCGTCGGCATTTCGCGACCCGCCACCTCCGTCACCGCCAGCGGCTCCGCCGAAAACGCCCCGTCGCCGAGCGCCTCCACCGACCCGTCTGCGGCGATCCAGCTCGCCGAGGTGAAGGCGCCGCCGCCGCTGTCGCGCAGCCGGAAGCCCATGAGTTTCTCGCCGCTCTCGAATCTGAGCGAAAACCAGTCCCAGCCGGACTGGTCGGAGGCCAAGGGCTGCGACGACCATTCACGGTCGAGCCAGGCGCTGCCGGTAACCGGCACAGCACCTTCGGGCAGGGTCAGCACGCCGTCCAGCGCAAAATCCGGCTGCGAGTAATAATAGCTCGCCTGACCCTCGGCCGACTTCACCGAATAGCCGCCGTCCCCGTGCAACACCAACGGCCCCTCGGCCGTCAGCGCCACGTCATAGGCAAAGTCCGTACCGGCGGCCGTAACCCGCAGCGCCTCGAAGCTCTCGCCCGCCATCTGCCATTCGTCGATCCAGGCCGCGAAGGGCTCGGCCTGCACCCCGGCCTGCCCGGTGCCGCCGCGGGCGAGGCGTTCGGCGACGTAATGGTCTCCGGGCGTGGTCACCGCGGCATGGGCGAACCAGATCTGCGGGCTGGCAAAGCCGTCTCCGGTGCCGGGGTTGAGCGCCGAGCGGAACAGCGTCCACTGCAGCCCGTAGGGCGTACCGTCGGGCCCGTCGAGAGTGGCGGTCAGGTACCACCATTCGATCCGGTAATCGCTGTGCGCCCCGTGGTCTTCCGGGAAGCGAAACACCGGGTCGGGCGTGGGCTGGGCAAACCCCTCCGCGTCGGTGCCCATCCCGGCAAAGCCCTGCGCCAGCCCGGCAGCGGGCAGGAGGCAGGCGAGGACGATCCCCCTAGCGTTCATTGGCAAACACCTTGAGCAGAAGCGCAGGCGGCGTGCGGGCGAGCCGGCGCGCCGGCCACAGCGCCGCGAACACCGCCGCCGCCAGCGCGAACAGCCCGAGCCTGAGATAGTCGGCCGGGAACAGATACATCGGCAACCGCCAGCCGAAAGCCTCGACGTTGACGATCGCCAGCAGCACCCAGGCGAGCGCGAGGCCGAGCGGCAGGGCAAGGAGCCCGGTCAGCGCCGCGAGCACCACTGCGCGCAGAAGCTCCAGCCGGCCGAGCTGGGCCCGCGTGATCCCCAACGCCCAGACCGGGGCGAGCTGCGGGACCCGCATCGCCGAGAGCGTCAGCAGGTTGGTCAGGATCGCGAACCCCGCGACCGCCAGCGTCAGCACGTTGAGCGCGCCGGTGACCACGAAGGTCCGGTCGAAGATCTGCATCGAATAGGCCTTGAGCCCGGCCTGGTCGACGATGTTGCGTGGCGGCAGGCCGAATTCCTCCGCGAGCGCCGCAGCCAGCGCCGCGGGGTCGTCGCTCAGCAACCCGAAGCGCGTTGCGCGTTGTTCGGGAAACAGCGCCCGGAACAGCGCCTCGCCGACGATCGCCTGACCGATCGGGTTGCCGTAGTCGCCGAACACCCCGGCAATCGGCAGCTCCGTCTCGGGCCCCACAATGAGCCGGTCGCCCACCCACAGGCCGGCGCGGCGCGCGAGCTGCTCGTTCACGATCACCGCCCGACCCTCCGCGAGCGCATTCCAGACCTGCGGCCCCGCGGCGAGAAAGCGCCAGTTGTCGGCATAGCTCGGCCCCACCCGGGCGCCGAACAGCTCCGCCGGCAGGCCGGCGAGCCGGGTGTCGACCGAAAGCCGGGGCAGCACCGTGCCACCTCGGGCGGTGGCGAAAGCCTCGAGCGCCACCGCCCCCTCCGCGGTCTCGGCGGAGACGTAGAGATCCGCGGCCAGCCGCTGGTCGAGAAAACCAGTGAAGGTCAGCCGGAAGCTCGACACCATGGTCGAGACCCCGACGTTGGCCGCCATCGCCAGCAGCAGCGCCATCAGTGCCAGGCTCAGGCCCGGGAGCTGTTGCCGCGTGTCGGCCCAGAACCAGTCCCAGCGCACCCCTCTCGCCCGGGCCTGAAGCCCCGCCAGCACCAGGTCGAGGATCAGCGGCAGCGCCAGCGCCGCACCGAACAGCAGGCAGGCGAGCAGGGCGAAGCCCGCGACCAGCCCGCCGCCGACCAACGCCAGCACCCCGGCGGCGAGGAGCAGCACGCCAGCCGCAGCCCCCTGCAGCCTGCGTCCCCGGCCCGCGGCCATCGACCAGGCCCGCGCGCCGCCGCTCGACAGGACCCCCATCCGCGCGATCCGCGCGAGCGCGTCGGTCGCCGCCAGCGCGGTGCCGGCAAACCCCATCGCGAGGCCGGAGAGCCACCAGGCCGGGCGCAGCTGCAGCGTGCCCGCGACCTGCGCGCCGTAAAGCCCGTCGAGCGTCGCCGCCACCCCGGGCAACAGGCTCGCCGCCACGAGGTAGCCGAGCACGATCCCGAGCGCACCGCCCACGAGCGCGAAGAGCGAGAGCTCCACCGCGAACAGCCCGACGATCCGGCCGAGCGGCATCCCCACGGCCCGCATCGTCCGTACCATCCCGCGCCGCTGTTCGAAGGCGAGGCCGATGGCGCCGTGCACGATGAAGATCCCGACCGCGAAGCTCAGCAGGCCGAAGGCGGTGAGGTTGAGGTGGAAACTGTCGGTGAGCCGCCCGATGTCGTCGCCCCCCGCCGCTTCCTGCACCGCGAGGTCCGGCGCCACCGTTTCGAGAGGCGGGCGGCCGAGCGGCTGCGCCTCGGCGAGGATCAGCCGGGTGATCCCGCCGGGCCGGTCGAGCAGGATCTGGACGGCCGAGATATCGCCGACGACCGTGCCGGGTGCGATCCCGGGTTCGGCGACGATCCTTGCATCGGTCACCTCCGCCAGCAGCGCCGCGGTCTCCGGCGCGGCGAACAGCACCCGTCCCGATAGGATCTCCGCAAGGTCAACGCCCGCGCCCGGGCGCAGCTGCCCGAGCCCGGCGGGCGCCGTCAACGGATCGAGCCCGACCAGCCGCAGCGCGGTGTCACCGACCGCGAGCCGCCCGTCCAGCACCGGGCTCACCAGCCAGCCCGCACGCCTCAGCGCCACGAACCTCTCGAGCGGGATCGTGTCGCCGACCCGCGGCACCAGCGCGTCGTAGCGCCCTTCGCCCAGCGTCGCGGCGGCGGCATCGTAGCTCGCCCGCGCCTCGGCATTGACCGCCTGCACCGACGACCACAGCCCCGTGGCGAGTGCCAGCCCGGCGAGGAGCGTGAACAATTGCAGCGGATGGCGCCGCCAATGCGACCACAGTGCCTCCAGCCCCGCCCGGGTCACGTGAGCCGGCCCCGGGTGAGATGCAGCCGCCGGTCCAGCCGCGCCGCCAGCGCCGGCGAATGGGTGGCCATGACCAGCGCCGCCCCGGTCTCGGCCACCAGGCCCAGGAGCTGGTCCATCACCTCCGCCGCCGTCGCCTCGTCGAGATTACCGGTGGGCTCGTCGGCCAGCACCAGTTTCGGTCGCGCGGCCAGCGTACGGGCAATGGCGACGCGCTGCTGCTGCCCGCCCGAGAGCTGTTCGGGATACTTGTCCATCTGCGCCGCGAGCCCCAGCGCTTCGGCGAGGACGCGGGTCCGCTCCGGATCGAAGCGGTCGGCGAGCCGCGCCTGGAAGGCGATGTTGGCCGCGACCGTCAGCGAGGGGATCAGGTTGAACTGCTGAAACACCACGCCCACGACCTCGCGCCGCAGCGCCGCCCGCCCGGCATCGTCGAGCGCGGTCACCTCCTGGCCGTCGAGCCGGATCGACCCGCCATCGGCATCGTCGAGCCCGCCGATCAGGTGCAGGAGCGTGCTCTTGCCCGAGCCGGATTCGCCGGTCAGCGCCAGCGTCTCGCCGGCGCCGAGCGCCAGGTCGACACCGCGCAGCACCGTCACCGGCCCGTCGCTGCCGGCGAAGGTCTTGGTCAGGTTCTCGACATTCAGCAGCAAATCGCGGCTCCTTCCGTGCGGCGGTCGACCCGCCGCGGTGCGAAGACTGCCATCATCCGGCCGAAGCCTCCAGCGCACCTTCGTGAGTTATACGGTCGAGCGACCGCTTCGGCGCACTCATCGTGCGGCGCGCCGTCGTCATTTCAGCGTCCGGTCGAGACAGGCGAGCCAGTTCTCGCGGGCGAGCTTGGCGAGCAAAGGCGCGTCGTAGCCCTGCGCCGCCATCGCCTCCAGGAGCCGCGGCACCCCGGTCACGTCGCCGATCACCTCGGGCACGACACAGCCGTCGAAATCCGACCCGAGACCGACATGGTCTTCGCCCAGCACCCCGATCAGGTGGTCGAGGTGGCGCAGCATCGTGTCGAAGCCGAGGCCGGTCTCCGGCCTGCCGTCGGGGCTGAGGAAGAAGCTCGCGAAATTGAGCCCGACCATGCCGCCGCTGTCACGGATCGCCTGCAGCTGCCGGTCGGTCAGGTTGCGCGGCGAGGGACAGAGCGCGTGAACGTTGGAATGCGTCGCCACCAGCGGCGCGTCCGACAGCGCCGCGACGTCGTCGAACCCGGCTTCGTTCATGTGCGACAGGTCGATCAGGATCCCGAGCGCGTTGCACAGCCGCACCAGATCCTTGCCCGCCTCCGTCAGCCCCGGCCCGGTATCGGGCGTGCCGGGGAAATCCATCGGCACCCCGTGGCCGAAGATCGTCGGCCGGCTCCAGACCGGCCCCAGCGAGCGCAGGCCCATCTCGTGGAACAGATAGAGCGCGTCGAGGTCGGGCCCGATCGCCTCGGCCCCCTCCATGTGCATCACGCCCGCGATCCGGCCTGCACTCATCGCTGCGCGGATCTCGGGCCCGGACCGGCAAAGCGCGAAGTCGTCCGGCGCGGCGCGCACCATCCAGTGCAACAGCCCGGCCATGGTCAGCGCCACCGGCTGGGCGGCCACGTGGTCCATCAGCGGCGGCAGCGGGATCGCGTAGGGCGGGTTGGCCATCAGGGCGCGGAAATCGGGCGGCGGGCCGTCGAAGTGCGACGGCACGAAGATCGCGAACAACCCGCCGGCAAAGCCCGCCGCCTTCATCCGCGCGAGGTCGAGATGGCCGCCGCCGGTTCCGAGCCAGGCGTCCTCGCGCGGCGCCTGCGACAGCATCAGCCGCAGGAGCAGGTCGTTGTGCCCGTCGAAGAAGGGAACCGGAGCCGTCATCCGTCGACACCCTCCGAAGTCGCCCCATCGGCCAGACCGGCGCCTCCGGGGTGCCGGTCGACCGCCTCCAGCAGCGTCGTGCAGTCCGCGTCGTCGATCCCGAGCGCCGCGAAATGCGCGACCAGGTTCGCGAGATAATCCCGGCTCGACCCGAGAAACCCGGTGCCGGTAGCAATCATCGCCACCTGGTCTTCGAAGGACAGATCGGCGCGGATCGCGTCCGTTCCATGGTCGGCGAGAAAGGTCAGCGCCCGCACAGTGCCATCGCCGAGATCGGCGGTCACGAAGGTCGGAAGGTATCCCGGGCCGAAGCATTCCCGCCGCCACAGGATCTCGGTTTCGGTCTCGATATCGGCCGCGGCGATCCGGAACACCAGCCCGTCGCAAGCTTCGCCGGTGTCGAGCGCGGCCATCAGCCCGGGCTGCTCGCGCGTGCCGCGGCCGCCATAGATGTCCTCGAGGATGAACCTGCGGGCAAAACCTGTGACACGCGCCCGGCGGACGTCGGTGAAGTGGAGCGCGGGGTTCCACATCAGCGAGCCATAGGCGAAAATCCACAGATCGCCGCCCGCGTGGTCTGCCAGCGCTGCGCGGCGCATCTCCTCGCGGGTCGCGTCGCCGTAAAGCAGGCTCCAGCGCCCAGTGCAGCTCGGGTTTGTCCGCGAACAAGGTCTCCACGTTGAGGGTGCGAAAGAACGTCGCCGCAGCCGGGTCCTCGATCCTGTCGCGCAGCTCGGGGTGATGGGCGAAGGGGTCGGGTGTCGGGGCCACGCCAGGTCTCCTCATCGGGGCGGCCCGCGCGCGCGTGCCTCCCGCGATCATGCGGCAACGACAGGCCGAGGTCGAGGCCGTTGCGACCCGGTTTCGGGAAACGGCTGGAGACCCTGCGCCCGCCGCTCTAAGCTGGCCGGACCGTGGCACAGTCTCGGAAAGGCATCATGGCAAGGGTCCTGCGGTTCCTCGTGCTTGTCGCGGTCTCGGTCGCGATCGTGGTGCTGGCCGTCTGGGTCGGCCTGCGGAGGATCGACGATATGGCGAAGCCCGCCACCAGCAGTGATTTCGTCCGGGCCGAGGGGCGCGGACTCATCCGCGACGGCGCCCCGTTCCGGTTCCGCGCCGTGGCCTTCGCCAACGACTACGACCTCGAACTGGGCGATTACGGGTTCACCCTCGCCACCAGCCGGCACCACCGCGAGCGCGATTTCGCCCGCGTCGCCGATCTCGGGTTCAACGCCGTGCGCTTCGCCCTCAACGCCACCTGGTACCGCGACGACCCGCGCGCCTTCTGGCGCTGGCTCGACCGCAATGTCGGCTGGGCCCGCGACAACGGCGTGCTGCTGATCCTCGATCTGCACGTGCCGATCGGCGGCACCTGGCTCGATGCGAGCGACCCAGCACCCGACTTCTCGATCTGGACCGACCCGGTGGTCACGGCCGAGAACGTCGCCTTCTGGCTGGCAATCGCCGAGCGCTACCGCGACGAGCCCACGATTGCCGCCTACGACCTGCTCAACGAGCCGGTGACGGCCGATGCGACCGGCGCGGCCTGGCGGCAGCTCGCCGCCGAGATGGTGCGCGCGGTCCGCAGCGTCGACCCGAACCACCTGCTGATCGTCGCGCCTGTCTATGGCAAGGACCGCAGCTTCGAGCCGGTCGGTCCGGAGGACCAGTTCCTCGTCGACGACCGCAATGCGATGTACGATTTCCACTTCTACGAGCCGATCGCCTTCACCCACCAGACCGCCGCCTGGCTGGTGCCGCCGATCCTCGATGGCGGCCGCTATCCCGACCCGGAGGTGATCGTGCCCACCGGCGCCCAGGTGCAGCTTCTCGACAGCAGCCTCTCGGGTCCGACCCTGGTGCCGGGCGACAGCGACTGGCAGCGCTACGAGGGCGAATGGGTCGCGATCACCGACCCGCGGGCGGTGGCGGCGTTGCCGATCGCGACGATGCGCGCCGGCGCGCGCGGGTCGGTGCGGTTCGACGAGATCGAGGTCTTCGAACACGACGTCGCAAGCGACACGATCCGCCGCGTGGTGCACGCCCCGCTCGAAGCGGGGGATCTCGCGAAGTGGTGGGAATGGGGCGAGGTCGCGCCGCAATCCTATGCCGGGCATTTCACTCGTGACCGGACCGACGGTGCAGGCGACGGCGCCAGCCTCGGCATCGATGGCGACACCGCGCGCGTCGGCTTTCTCGGCTGGAGCAGCGACGACCACTGGTTCCGGATCACCCCGGGCAACCGCTACCGGATCGCCGGGTCGATGAAGGGCAGGGGCGTGGCCTATGGTCCCCCGGGCACCGGTGGCGACGAGCCCGGCTTCATCGGCTTCACCCTCGATGTCTACGGGTCGCCCGACGATGGCGCCCCGGGCTTCGTGACCCGCGGCCCGGACCAGCTCGCCTTCCTGTTCCACCGCCTCGCCCGGTTCGGTCTCGAACACGATGTGCCGGTGTCGGTGATGGAATTCGGAACCATCCGCGCGACCCTCGACGACCCGAACAAGGGCGGGGCCGACTGGATCGCCGACATGCTCGACCTGCTCGACGCCAACGACACCAGCTACGCGCTGTGGAACTACCATGGTTCGGAAATGGGCCTCTTCCGGAGCGTCACCGAGACCTGGCCGTCGCGGCCCAACCGCCCGTTGCTCGACGTCGTCGAAGCCCATCTCGCCGGTTCTGCGCCGTAGCAGGCGCCGGGCGCGGCCGCCCCGGGCGCGGCGACACGGGCCCCTGCCGACCCTTCACGACCCGCCCTGACCGCGGGCCAAGGGCCCCCGACCGCGCAGCGAAACCGGCCCCGATACCCGCCCGAACGCGGGGGTGATTCGTTAAGGCGAATTCGCGAATTTTCCACAAACCCGACGTTTCGGGACAAATGTCCGCAAACCGGAAGTGTCTTTGTTTCTTGGGCACATACAGGCCGCCGGCGCCGCGGTCATTGGCCACGCCACGTCTCAATTGTGAACTTTTTTTGCCCAAGTTTCGCCACATCGCTTAATCTGGGGGCCTGGGGAATGGGTGGTGGTTTCCCGGGCACTGATGCGCGGTCCTTGGGGGGACCGTTGCGGGCGCCCGGGGCGTTTTCCGACGAGACAGAGCCGCACCCATTAATTTGCAAGGGGGGCTGGCGGCGCAAAACGCCGGCTGATGGCGTATGTCCATTGGGGGATATACCTTTCTTTTTGACGTCGACGAAGCGCCGAGGAAGAACGTCTTCTTCGACCCGACGGAGCGTCGCCGCAGCCGTGTGACCACGCTGCTCCGCACCGGCTTTGCCGTCGTGCTGGTCTGGGCCGCCGTCTTCTTCAGCGGCACGGTTCCGATTGCCGGCATGGCCGAGGAGCTGATGTTCCTGTGGCGGGCCAAGGCCGGCGAGATCGGCGAGACGGTCGCGGGCGGTCACGCCCACGACCATGCCGCGGAGGCTGCCGCCGGCGCGAGCGGAACCGGCTTCTCCGAACTGCGCTCGACGCTCGCCGACCTGCACCATGTCGGCGAGGCCCCGTCCTGCCCGAGCTCGCCGGCGCCGGTGATGGCCGCGCTCGCCGATGCCGGCGCCGCGCGCCACGTCTTCGGGCATATCCCGATGTCGCTCGACAACGCGACGCTTTCGCTGCCGCGCAGCTGCGACACGCTCGACGTGCTGATGCCCGAATGGTTCACCCTGTCGCTCTCCGAGGCCGGCGCGAACCTCATCGTCGAGCCCAAGGACGACCGCGAGGAAACCGAGAGCTACCGCGCCGCGTCTACCCCCAAGCCGGCGCTGCTCCCGATGATCCGGCTCGACCGCGCCGGTCCGGCGCCGGAGACCGCCCTGGATGATCCGGCCGTGGCGAACCGCACGCTGCGCGACCTGACCGACCTCCTGCGCGCCTCCGATGCCACCGGCGCCTGCCTCGATGCCGAACCCCTCTCGACCCTTGAACTCGCCGCGCTGACCCCGTTCCTGCAACGCTTCCAGCGCACTTTCCGGGCGCAGGGGCTCGAAACCTGCCTGGTGCTGCCGGGCGACGGCGCGGCCTGGCAGGACCAGGCACTCACCGGCAGCTTCGACCGGATCGTGCTCCGGCTGTTCCGCAGTGCCTGGGTCGGTTCGGTGCCGGGGCCGACCGCCGATGCCGCCTGGTTCGAGGACACCACCCGCCGGGCGCTCGCCGCGCTCGGCCCCGAAAGGCTGGTGGTGGCGCTCGGCAACTTCGCGGTCGACTGGACCACTGGGCAGCCGCTGCCCGAACGGCTGTCCTATGCCGAGATTACCTCCCGCGCCGCCAAGGCCGGTGCCGAGCTGCGGTTCAGCCCCGAGGCCGGCAACAGCTTCGTCGCCTATGCCGATGCCGACGGCGCCCGCCACCGGGCCTGGATCCTGGATGCCGCCTCCGCCTACAACCAGCTGCGCATGCTCGCCGAGCTTGGCGTGCCGAACGTGGCGATCTGGTCGCTCGGCAGCGAAGACCCCGGCCTCTGGCCGCTGCTCGCCTCCGATCTGCACAACCCGGCCGACGTGATGTCGGCGCTGGCCGACGTGCGGCTCGCGACCCATGTGCAATACCGGGGCGAAGGCGCCTTCCTGCGCGTGGTCTCCGGTCCCCGGACCGGGCAGCGCAGCATCACCTTCTCGCCTGCGGCCGACCGCATCGCGTCGGTCGACTACGCGCGGCTGCCGGTGCCCTACGAGATCGAACGCTACGGCCAGCCGCCGCAGAACCAGCTGGCCCTCACCTTCGACGACGGTCCCGACGCGGCCTATACCGCCGAGATCCTCGACGTGCTGAAACAGACCGGCACGCCGGGCGCCTTCTTCGTCGTCGGTGCGCAGGCGATCGACGCCCCGGACCTGCTGGTGCGGATGGTCGACGAGGGCCACGAGATCGGCTCGCACACCTTCTCGCATCCGCGCATGGACCTGGTCTCGCGCACCCGCGGCGAGCTTGAACACAGCATGATGCGCAAGCTCATCGCCGGCTATTCCGGCCATGACACCCGCCTCTACCGCGAACCCTTCCTGCGCGCCGGCGGCCCGCTCGAAGAGGCCCGCGTCGCCACCCTGGCCGCGGCCCAGGAGCATGGCGCGATCATCTCCGGCATGGATATCGTGCCGAAGGACTGGGAGGGGATGACGGCACGCGAAATCGTCGACTACGTGACCGGCGAGGTCGAAAAGGGCGCCGGCAACGTGCTCCTGTTCCACGATGGCGGCGGCGACCGCACCGAGACGGTCAGGGCGCTGCCGATGCTGATCACCGAACTCGAGGCGAAGGGCTACGAGTTCACCTCGCTCGCCAGCCTCATCGGCACCACCCGCGCGGCGCTCATGCCGGTGAGCGAAAACCGCTGGCCGGGGCTCGACAAGGTCTCGTTCGACGTGATGTCGGGTACCCGCAACGGCTTCGTCACCCTGTTCTGGGTGGTGCTCGGGCTCGGCCTTGCGCGGTCCGCCTTCATCCTGGCGCTGGTCGTCAAGCACCGCCGGATCCCGCCGATCCACAGCCACGAGACGCCCAAGGTCGCCTTCGTCGTGCCCGCCTACAACGAGGAAAACGCAGTCGCCAACTGCCTCAGGACGCTGCTCAAGAGCGATTACGAGAACTTCGAGATCATCGTTGTCGACGACGGCTCGACCGACGACACCTTCGAAGAGGTGCAGAAGCTCTCGACCGACCGCCGCATCCGCGTTTTCGCCCAGCTCAACCACGGCAAATGGGGCGCGCTCAACGCCGCGATCCGCAACACCGATGCCGAGATCCTGGTCTGCATCGACGCCGACACCCAGGTCCGCCCCGATGCGCTCGGCCATCTGGTCAAGCATTTCTCCAACCCGCGCGTCGGCGCGGTGGCGGGCAAGGTGGTGGTCGGCAACCGGGTCAACCTGCTCACCCGTCTGCAGGCGCTGGAATACATCACCGCGCAGAACTTCGAGCGCCGCGCCCATGACATGCTGAACTCGATGCTGGTGGTGCCCGGTGCCCTCGGCGCCTGGCGCACCGAGGCGCTCAAGGCGGCCGGCATGTACAGCCCCGATACCGTCACCGAAGACGCCGACATGACGGTCGCCGTCAACCGCGCCGGCTACCGGATCACCTACGAGGACGAGGCCGTCGCCTACACGGAAGTGCCCGAAACCGTGCGCCTGCTCCTGAGCCAACGCCTGCGCTGGTCCTTCGGCATGTTCCAGACCGCCTGGAAACACAAGGGCGCGATCCGCGAACGCACCTCCGTCGGCCTCATCTCGATCCCCGACCTGGTCGTTTTCGGCTATCTCTTCGCGCTGCTCGCGCCGCTTGCCGATTTCTTCCTGCTGCTGCTCGTCTGGAACCAAGTCTTCGGTGACCCGCAGCAGCTCGCCTACGGCGGGCTCGCCGCCGCGGCCCCGGTCGGCTTCGCCTACCTCGCGCTGCCCCTGTTCGAAATGTTCGTCGCGGGCTATGCATTGAAGGCGGACAAACGGGAATCCATGTGGATGCTGCTTCTCTTCCCCTTCCAGCGGTTCTTCTACCGCCAGCTTCTCTACTTCTCGGTGCTGCGCGCCCTGGCCAGGGCGGTGATGGGCAGCTTCACCGGCTGGGGGATCAAGAAGCGGATGCGGCGCGACCTGCTGGCGATGGCCGAGGGGTGATGCACCGGCGCCGGTTTCTCGCGCTCTCGGCGGCCTCCGGGATCGCGCTCGGCGCGGGCCGGGCCGGCTTCGCCGCCTCGTCCGGTCCCGCCGCCGCGGCCGTGGTGGTGACCGATATCGGCCCCGCGACCGACCCCGCCGGCCTCTTTGCAGTGCTCGACGGCTTCACCGGCAACGGCCTCTGGATCACCTGCGCCGTGAGCGCGCCGGAGGCCGACGCCCCCGACACTTTCCGCCCCCTCGTCCAGGGCCTGCGCGCCCGCGCCCCCGCGGTCGAGATCGCGCTCGACCTGCCGGAGCTCGGTCGCCTGTCGCCGCATTTCCAGGGTCGGGCGGCCTTCGAGGCCCGCCGCCGGCTCGCAAGCCTTAGCGACACCGGCGACCCGCTCGATGTGCGCAGCGTGTTGTGTCACAGCGCCGCGCCGGCGACCGATCCCGTGGGCGTGCGCTCCGCCGGCGTGCGCACCGTTCTGGTGCGCCCCGACAGCCCCGGTCCCACCCGCTCCGAGGCATGGGCCAACGGCGTCGCCCGGTTCTTCGGCGGCACCCCGCTCGCGCCGCTTTCCGCGGTGCTGCCGCCCGGCACCCCCGGCACGCTCCGCCTCTACTATGTCTCCGCCGACAGCTTCGCGGGTCTCACAGAGGCGGACCTGCGCCGCTGGGCCGCCGACCTCGCCGCGGCCTTCCTCGATGCCGAGGTCAGGGGCGAGATGTCGGCGATGCCGGTCTCGGAGCTGCAGTTGCGCGACGATTTCGGCTTTACGCGGCAGGTGGCCCTGCGCCTCGTCGGCGACGATCCCGCCCTCGCGGCGCTCTCCGAGCCGCTCGCGCGCTTCGGCATCCCGGTGCTTGCCGAACCGGACCCCGCGGTGCAGGGCTACTGGGTGCCGGAGCCGGGCGCGACTGAGGCGGCCAATGACGTCATCGCGCTCCGCGACATCACCTGCGACCCCACCGGCCGGCTCTCCGTCGCCGATGACGTTGCGCTGCCGCCGGGCATCGCGGTCGTGCCGGTCGCGGGGCCGGAGGGGGAACCGGGGCTCGACGGCTGTGCGGCGCTGGAACTGCGCGAACTGCGCCTCGACACGCCCGCCCGCCTCGACACCCCGCTGATCCCGCCGGGCGCCCAGGACGATCTGATCCTCTCGATCCATCCCGCGGCCCTCGCCGGCCCGGGGGCGGAACGGGCGCTGTTGGCCGGCCTCGAAGCGCTGGAACAGGACGGGATCACCCGCTTCGTCGCCCTCGACCGGCTGGTGAACGATGTGCTCTCGCACGACCCGATCGAGGAACGCTTCCGCCGCACCCAGGCGGTCGCGCTTTCGCCCGAGCCGGCGCCGGGCGCGCTTTCGCCCGAGGCGGTCGCGGGGTACATGGACGACGCCCGTCTCGCCTGGGCCTTCTTCGACCGCTTCACCGACCCGGGGACCGGCCTTGCGCCGGCCACGGCCGACGTCAATACCGGTGGCGACGCGCTCAACTGGGTCACCATGTGGGACGTCGGCAGCCAGATCAACGCGCTCATCGCCGCCCACCGGCTGGGCCTCGTCGAGACCGCGCCCTTCGAGGCGGCCACCGACAGGATCCTCTACCAGATCGCGGGCGCGCAGTCGCAAGGCCGGCTCTTGCCGAACGGGGTGATCCGGACCGACGTCCTCCGCAGCGGATCGAGCGATTTCGACGGCTGCGACGCCGGCCGGCTGCTCGCCTCCCTCGACAACCTGCGCCGCAACTCCACGCGCGGCGAGGCGGCCGCGGCACTGGTGTCGTCCTGGGATCTCGACCAAATCGTCCAGGACGGTGCAATCTGGTCGGTCACCGACGGTGCGCTCAAGTCGACCTACAAGTCGCATTGCGCCCATTACGCCGCGCGCTTTCGAACGCTGGGGGTTCGAGGCCGGCTCGCCCTACCGCACGCTCGACGGCCGCAGCGAGGCGGACGGGCGGATGGCGATGCTCGAAACCGTCGCCGGCATCGGCCCGCTCGGCGCCGAGCCGCTGCTGCTGGAAGCGCTTGAGCTCGGCGCCTCGCCGGAAAGCGCCTGGCTCGCCGAGGTCCTGCACGTCGCCCAGACCGAGGAATACGCCGAGACCGGCACGCTGATGGCGGTCTCCGAGATGCCGATCCAGCGCGACCCCTGGTTCGTCTATCTCGGCCTGCAGCTCGGCCGCGAGACCCGCGAATGGGCGATCGACGTGGTCGGCGGCGGCGCGGCGTTCCAGAGCCAGGCCTTCCTCGAACAGAACATGGCGCTCAGCACCAAGGCCGCGTACCTCTGGGCCGCCGAGCGCCCGGGCCCCTATGCCGACGCGCTGGTGGCCTGGGTGCGCGACCGGGCGCGGCTGTCCGTCGGCTTCGCCTCCAACGTCTCGCCCGACCCGGACGGCGAGGTCGCCCCCTTCACCGATCTCAACACCAACGCGATCATCCTCCAGGCGATCGCCCGGATCGTCCTGGGCGACGACAGCGGCGCCGCGCCGCACCCCTAAAGCCGCGTCCGCCCCGTCTGCCGCAACCCGCGCGCCTCGAGCGACACCCAGAGCGCTGCCGCCACCACCAGCGCCGCGCCGAGGGCGAAGGCCGGCCCCGGCCGCTCGCCGAAGACGACGAAGCCGACGCTGACCGAGAACACCAGGCTGAGATAGGCGAGCACGGCGAGGAACCCCGCCGCGCCATGGTAATGCGCGCGCAGGAAACAGGCCTGCGCGCTCTGGGCGAAGGCGCCCACGAGGATCAGCGGCAACCAGTGCGCGGGCTGGACCGGCGTCCAGGCGAGCGCGGTGAACGGCGCCGAGCAGAGCGTCAACCCGGCGGTGTAGAACAGCATCATCACGATGGTCGGCGCGCCCCTCAGCCGCCGCGTCGCGATCACTGCCGCCGAGCCGGTCAACACCACCAGCGCCATCGCCGCGAGCCCCGCATTCCACGGCAACTCCCGCGGGTTGACCGCGATCAGGATGCCGACGAAGGCGATCCCGGCCGCGATCCAGCGCCGCCGCCCGATGTCTTCGCGCAGGAATATCGCCGCCATCACCATGGTCATCAACGGCCGGGTGAAGTTGACCGCGGTAAAGGTCGCCATCGGCACGCGCGGGATCGCGAAGAAGCTCGCCGTCAGGGTGACCACGGCGAAGCCGACGCGCACGAGGTGCAGGGGCAGGTCGGGCAGGGCGCGAAACACCGCCCGCTGCCGCCAGGCCGCCGGCGCGATCAACACCAGCCCGACGAGGGCGCGCAGAAACACGATCTGGGTCGAGGGGTAATCCGCCCCCAGCCACTTGACGATCGACAGCGCCCAGATGTTGAGCGCCATGTCGGCGATCAGCCAGGCACCGCCCTTCAGGTTGTCGCGCGCAACCCCGTCATCCATCGCTGCGGGGGGCAATCAGGTTCGCCATCAGCCGGAACGCGCCGGGCACCAGGTTCTCCATCTGGATATGCAGGATCAGCGAGGTGTGCACATGCCGGCCCTTGCCGACATCCGCCACCAAGAGCGCACCGCGGTGCGGGTCTTCGTCCGGGTCCGCCATCTCGATGAGCGGCACATAGGCCGGGTCCCAGCTCTTGGCGAAATAGAGCCCGCGTTCCTTGACCCAGCCCGTCCAGTCCTCCGGGCCGATCCGGTTCGGGGTGGCGAGCACGGGGTGGTCGGCGAGGTGCAGCACGTCGGCGGTCTCGTCGGTCACCCGCCAGCGCAGCGACGGCTGGCCGATCTCCAGCCGTTTGGGCGGGATCGTATCGGGGTCCCAATTGTCCCAGGGCCGGTGGTAGAGCGTCACCAGAGTGCCGCCCGCCTCGGTCCAGCGGTGCAGCCGCGGCATCGCCGCGACCAGCCCGGGCCGGAACCGCATCGCGAAGATCCCGATCACGATCGTGTCGAACCCGGCGAGGGCGCCGTCGCTCGCCAGCATCTCGTCGCTGATCGCCGTCACGTCGGCGCCGAGCGCGGTGAGCCAGTGGTCGACCCGATCGTTGCCGGCGCCGATATAGCCCACTTTCACGGCGGGCAGGGCGACGTCGAGCACCCGCAGCCGCAACTCCGCCGGGCGCGCCCGCGCGGTCGGCGCGACATGCGGCTTCTCGATCCGGGTGACGCTCTGTGCATCCATGCCGTCGAGCCGGACCGGCAGACGATAGAGCCCCGGTGCAGCGTCGTCCGGCACCGTGAGCGTTGCGCGTCCGGTCGTCAGGTCGAGCGGCCAACCGGCGGGCGGGGCGATGCCAACCGCGGCGCCGGCCGGCTGGATGTCGCGCAGCCGGATCTCCACCATCCGCCCGCGCCCCGCGAGGTTCACCAGCGCCGCCTCCGGCGTCACCGTGACGCTTCGCTCCGGCAAGACCACCGGCTCGGTTTCGAACGGCACCCGGGTCTCGACCACCCGCCGGCCGGACGTGATCGTGAGCACGAGCGACGGGGAAGCGGGCAGGGCAGGGTCGTAGGCGCTGCGGTAGGGGTCGCTCGGCCGCGCGTCCGGCGACAGTACCAGCCGGTCGCCCTCCACCGCCCAGCCCGGCGGCAGGTCGAAGCCTACCTCCAACCCGTCCGCGTCTCCCCGACAGGCCTCCAGGGCAAGCGCCGTCTCTTCGCCCGGCGTAAGGAACACCGCACCGGTCCGCGCCCGCGCCTCGACCCCGAGGGCGAGCCGGATCACCCGGCCGAGCTGCACGAGCTTGGCGTCGAGCCGATGCAGCACCGCGCCGCGCAGGGCCTCCGGACACCCCGCCCGCGCCGCTTCGACGGCACCAAGCGCATCAAGCGCCGCCGCCGCCACCGCGGGACCGTCCGGGGAAGCCGCCACCGCCGCCGCCACCGCCGCCTGCGCCTCCCGCAGCGCCCCGGCAATCGGCGCCGCCCCGGGCAGGTCCGCCAGCGCAGCCAGATCGGCGGGCAGACCGGCCGACAGCGACGTATCCGGCCCCGGCACATGGGTTTCGGCCAGGTGCAGTTTCCAGTCCGCGCCTTCGTCCAGCCCGACCCAGCGCCCCATCCCCTGGGTGCGGTGATAGGCGCGCGACTGCTGGCCGATCCGGTTCCAGCCCCAGCCGCTCACCGGGTCACGGCCCGACCCGTCGATGGTCAGCGTCGCGGGCGGCGGCGGCAGGTCGTCGTCATAGGCCTGTCCGGCGCCGGACGTGGCGGGCAGGTAGAGCTTCGCCACCTGCCAGGGCGGCAGGTTCGAGGCGAACTCCGGGTCCGCCGCTGCCGCCATGACCTCGTGCGCCGCCTGGGTCATCGCCCGGTGGTGGCCGTGCTGGCCCGGCACGTCGAGGAAGGTCGGCACCAGGATGTCCGGCCGCTCAGTGCGCACGATCTCGACGAAGCGGGCAAGGGTGCGGGCATGGCCCCACTTGCCCAGCGTCTCGACCCCGCTCTTGGAAAAGCCGAAATCGGTGATCGGGTCGTCGGCAGTCTCCGAATGCCAGTACATCCGCATGTCGAGCACGTCGCAGGCGCGCTCCATCTCGCGGGTGCGCAAAGCGCCGAGGTCGGCCCGCGCCTCGGTGCCGATGTCGTTCTGCCCGCCCTCGCCGCGGGTCGAGCAGGCATAGGACAGGTTGATCCCGTCGCGAAACGCCAGCGCCGCCAGCAGCCCCGACATCTCGTCGTCGGGATGCGCGCCCGATTGCATGAAGCGGATCACCGAGGTCAGCGGGCGCAGCGCCCACCACAGCTCCATCACCCGTGGGCGGGCACGGTCGAGGGCGATCCGGGTCTGGTCGGCTGTTGGCATGTCTACCTCAGGTTTGCACGACGATCTGCGGGGTGAAGGCCTGGTTGAGCACCAGCGCAGCAGCGCCGAGCGTCGCCGTCATCCGGCCCGAGGCGCCGCGCATGAGCCGCGGATGCGCCCGGCCGGCGCGTTCAGAGACCGAGCGCGTGGTGAGCCGCACCGAGCCCATCAGGTGGTCGAGGATCGCGTTCGGCATGGCGCCGCCGAGGATCACGGTCTGCGGGTCGAACAGGTTCTCGACGATGGCGACCGCGGCCGAGAGCGGCTCGACGGCGGCATCGAGCCAGGCCATGAGCGCGGGGGTCCCGGCCGCATAGGCCCGGGTGATGTCCTCGCCGTCGGTCACGGTGATCCCGGCCGCCTGCAACGCGCGCTGCACCGACAGCCGGCTCACCCGGCTTTCGAGCGGCACCATCTTGCCGCCGGCGGGCACCGGGATATGGCCGATCTCGCCGGCATTGCCATGGGCGCCGGCGACGAGACGGCCCTCTTGCACCGAGCCGAGCCCGAGACCGGAGCCGAAATAGAGAAAGGCATAGCTGTCGAGCCCCTGCGCCACTCCGGCGATCCGCTCCGCCATCGCCGCGGCATTGGCGTCGTTCTCGACCACGACCGGCAGGCCGATCGCCGCCGAAAACCAGTCGGCGGGCGCGATGTCGTCCCAGGTCAGAAGCTCCGACCCACTGCCGGCCAGCCCGGTCGGCCCGAAGGGCCCGGGCATCACCACGCCTGCGCCCAGCACCCGGTCGCGCGGCGTTTCCGAGACCGTCAGCACCCGGTCGCAGAGATCGACGACCGAGCGGGTGATGGTCGCACGGTCGGTCGCCGGCAGCCGCGCGCGCTCCGCCCCCATCGTGGCGCCGCAGAGGTCCAGCACCACCGCGAACACCGCGTCGGGCCGGATTTCGACCCCGAGCGCGAAGCCGCCTGCCGGCCGGAGCGCGTATTGCACCGGCGGCTGGCCGCGCCCGGCCGCCCTCCGCCCGCTCTCGACGATCAGCTCCTCGGCGCGCAGATCGGCGATGATGTTCGACACCGCCTGGATCGACAGCCCAGAGCCCCGGGCGATCTCGGCCCGCCCGATCCGGCCCGCGCTACGGATCCGGCCCAGCACGACCTGCCGGTTGTGGCTGCGGGCGCGTTCGGCGTTGGCGCCGGCGACGATGTCGGTCCTGGATCTCATGATCTTCGGCGTAGCGCACTTGACATTAAAGCTCAAGTAAGTTGAGTTAATCGCGAGAACAAAACGGCCCGGGCCCCGATCCGGTCCGTGAATGATCGGCCCCGGCCGAGGTGCAACTGGGAGATTCATCATGAAAATCAAGGGAATGAGGACGGTTCTGCTTGCCTCCGCGACGAGCCTTGCGGCGCTGGCGGGAACCGCGGCGAACGCGGTCGAGATCGAGTACTGGCAGTATTTCTTCGACGCGCGGGTCACCGCGATGGAGCAGCTGATCGAAAACTTCCAGGCCGCCAACCCGGATATCACGGTCACGATGACCCATTTCCCCTATGCCGATTACCGCACCAAGGTCGCCGCCGCGATCCCGGCGGGCGAGGGGCCGGACGTGGTGCAGCTGTTCTACGGCTGGCTCAACGACTATGTCGACGCCGAGCTGATCCAGCCGCTGCCGACCGACGTCTTCCCGGCCGCCGAGATCGACGCCGAATACTTCCCGATGGTCCAGGCGATGAAGGAGGGCGACCAGTACTGGGCCCTGCCCACCGCCGTGCGCTCGCTGGCGCTGTTCTACAACGAACGGCTCCTGGAAGAGGCGGGCGTCGAACCCCCGACCACCCTCGACGAGATGATCGCCGCGGCCGAGGCGATGACCAAGCGCGACGGCGCGGGCAACATCACCCAGGTCGGCATCACCGCCGGCATGACCGCGCAGGATCACCACTGGTGGCGCGAAGGTCTCGTCCGTCAGTTCGGCGGCGAGCCGTACCTCGATGACTACCGGACGGTGAACTACAACACCGAGGCCGGTATCGCCGCGCTCGAATTCTACACCGACATGTTCCTCGGCGAGAACCCGGTGACCGCAGTGGGCTTCATGGACGAGCCGCAAGCGGCGTTCAAGGCGGGGCTCGCGGGGCTGCATATCGACGGCTCGTTCCGGATCGGCTCGCTCGCCGAGATCCGCGGCCTCAAATGGGGCGTGACCGAGCTGCCCGCCAACGCCGACGGCATGCGCTCGAATTACGCCTCCTACTGGGTCAACGCGATCACCACCAAGGCGGAAGGTGAGAAATACGATGCCGCGGTGAAGTTCATGGACTACATCACCTCCGACGAGGCGATGCAGATCTGGCTCGACGTGGTCGGCGAACTGCCGGCGAAACCCTCGGTCGGCATGACCGAAGGCAACGCCAACGACCCGGTGTTCGGCCCCTTCATCCGCGGTCTCGAATACGCCCATACCACCAAGTTCGCCGATGAAAGCGGTCAGCGTCAGCTGATGGTCGATGCGGTCGAGCGGATGCAGCTCCAGGGCATGTCCGCCGCCGACAGCCTCGCCGTCGCCGCCGAAGCCGAGCAGAAGCTCCTCGACGAATACTACGCCGAGTGATCCCGGCGTCTGCCCCGGCCTGCCTAGGCCGGGGCCCCTTGGGGAGGGGCGGATGAAGCTCTACCGCGATCTCACGATCCGCCAGAAGAAGATCGTCTGGGCCTGGGGGTTCCTGGCGCTCCCGGTGCTGTTCTACACCGTGGTCCGCTTCTACCCGACCGGCAATGCGATCCTGATCAGCTTCCAGGACTGGAACCTGCTCGGCGCCCGTACCTGGACCGGTCTCGACAACTACCGAAGCTGTTCGCCGACCCGGTGTTCTGGAAGGTGTTTAAGAACACCTTCGTCTACCTCCTTCTCGGCACCCCCGTGAGCCTCGTGATCTCCTTCGTGATCGCCTACCACCTCGACAAGACCCGGTTCCTGCACGGCTTCCTGCGCATGCTTTACTTCCTGCCGTTCATGACCTCGGCCGTGGCGATGGCCTGGGTCTGGCGCTGGTTCTACCAGCCGGTGCCGATCGGGTTGTTCAACAACTTCCTGGCCTCCCTCGGCATTCCCCAGATCAACTTCCTCAACTCCACCACCAACGCGCTGCCCTCGATCCTCGCGCCCGCGGTCTGGGCCGGTCTCGGCTTCCAGATCATCATTTTCATGGCCGGGCTCCGGGCGATCCCCAAGAGCTACTACGAAGCCGCCCGTATCGACGGCGTCTCGACCTGGACGGTGCTCTGGGAGATCACGCTGCCGCTCCTGAAACCCACCATCGTTTTCATCGTGGTGTTCTCGTCGATCGGTTTCCTGCGCATCTTCGATCACGTCTACAACATGACGACGCAGAACCCCGGCGGCCCGCTCAACTCGACGAAACCGCTCGTGCTGATGATCTACCAGACCGCCTTCAGTTCCTTCGACATGGGCTATGCGGCGGCGCAGACCGTGGTTCTGTTCCTCGTGCTCCTCGTGGTGAGCCTCATCCAACTCCGCATCCTGAGGGACCGCTGATGGCCGCCACCCAAGACCTGCAGATCAAGGCCAGCTCAGACGCGCTGATGAAAGGCGGATCGCCCGCCTACGCACCGCGCAACATGGGCCAGATCCTGCGCTTCCTGCTGCTCCTCGCCGGCGGGATCCTGATGGTGATGCCCATCGCCTTCATGATCTCGACCTCGCTGAAATGGCCGCACGAGGTCTACAACCTCAACTTCATCCCCGAGGAACCGACCCTCGACAACTACGCCTACGTGCTCGAAGACGGCCGCTTCTACTGGTGGTTCCTGAACTCGATCATCATCGCGGTGATCGTCACCATTTCCTCGGTTATCTTCGACAGCCTGGTCGGCTACACCCTGTGCAAATTCCGCTTCCCCGGCCGCTACATCGTCTTCATCGCGATCCTGTCGACACTGATGATCCCGACCGAGATGCTGGTCATCCCCTGGTATCTGATGAGCCAGCAGTTCGGCTGGCTCGACACCTACTGGGGCATCATGTTCCCCGGGCTGATGACCGCCTTCGGCACCTTCCTGATGAAGCAGTTCTTCGAAACCGTGCCCGACGATTTCATCGAGGCCGCCCGGATCGACGGGCTCAACGAGCTCCAGATCTGGTGGACCGTGGCCATGCCGCTGGTCCGCCCGGCGCTGGCGGCGCTGGCGATCTTCGTGTTCCTCGGCAACTGGACCGCCTTCATCTGGCCGCTGATCGTGACCAACTCGGTCGAGATGTACACCCTGCCGGTAGGGCTCTCTTCCTTCGGCGACGAGGCCGACGTGGCCTGGGAACTCATCATGACCGGCGCCGCGATCTCGACCATCCCGACGCTGATCGTCTTCCTGATCTTCCAGCGCTTCATCATCCGCGGCGTCGTCATGGCGGGGCTCAAAGGATGACCGACCCGATGACCGACACCAGCACATTCCCCGATCCGACCTACCGCGACACCGTGCTCGCGCCGCTGTTCGAAGGCGTCAAACAGCACTACGCGGCCCATATGGGCGCAATCAACCGCGCGCATCTGGTGATGCTGGCCGAGACCGGCATCCTGCCCGCGGAAGACGCCGCGAAACCCGCCGCGGCGCTCAAAGCCATCGACGCCGAGGTCGACATTGCCGCACTCACCTACACCGGCGAGCACGAGGACTACTTCTTCCTCGTCGAAGCCGAACTGCGCAAGCGCCTCGGCGATCTCGGCGGCGCGCTCCACACTGCGCGGTCCCGCAACGACATGGACCACACGCTGTTCAAGATGGCGCTCCGCACCCGCGCCGAGCACATGCTCGCCCAGGTCCTGCGCCTGACCGACGCGTTAATCGCCAAGGCCGAGGTCGAGAAATCGACCTTGATCGTCGCCTATACCCACGGCCAGCCGGCCCAGCCCTCGACCTTCGGCCATTACCTCGCCGCCGCCATCGAAGTGCTGCTGCGCGACGCCACGCGCCTCGACGCCGCCATCGACGGGCTCGGCCATTGCCCCATGGGCGCCGCGGCGATCACCACGTCGGGCTTCCCCATCGACCGCGCCCGCGTCGCGCATCTCCTCGGTTTCGAGGATCCGCTGCTCAATTCCTATGGCTGCATCGCGTCCGTCGACTACGTCACCGGGCTCTATTCCGCGATCAAGCTCGTCTTCCTCCACCTCGGCCGGCTGATCCAGGACCTGGCCTTCTGGTCCGCCTTCGAGGTCGGCCAGCTCTACGTGCCCAACAGCTTCGTGCAGATCTCCTCGATCATGCCGCAGAAGCGCAACCCGGTGCCGATCGAACACCTGCGCCACCTCGCCTCCGTGACCGTCGGCCGCTGTGACACAATCGTGGGCACGATGCACAACACGCCCTTCACCGACATGAACGACAGCGAGGGCGAGGTGCAGCAGGCGGGCTATGCCGCCTTCGACAGCGGCGGCCGGGTGCTCGACCTGCTTGCGGCGCTTCTCCCCACCTGCTCGATCAATTCCGACCGGGTGCGCCGCACCACCGAGGCCGCCTGCATCACCGTCACCGAGCTGGCCGACACGCTGGTGCGCGACGAGGGGCTGAGCTTCCGCCAGGCCCACGAGATCGCCGCGCTGACGGCGCGCGCCGTCATCCGCCAGGGAGTCCCGCTCGGGGAGGGCTACCCCGCCTTCACCAGCGCCTTCCGCGAGGTGACCGGGCGCGACACCGGCCTCGACCGGCAAGGTTTCGAGACCGCCACCGCGCCCGAGACCTTCGTCGCCCGCCGCGACCGTCCCGGCGGCCCGGCGCCGGCGGCGCTTCAGACGGCGCTCGATCTCTACAGCGGCACCGTGCAAGACCTCGCGGCCCGGAGCGCAGCCCGCCGCACCCGCCTCTCCGAAGCCGACGCCGCGCTCGGCGCCGCCTTCGACCGACTAACGGAGACCTGACCTTGGCCAACCTGCGCATCCGCGACCTGGTGAAAACCTACGACAAGACCCAGGTCCTCCACGCGATCGACCTCGACATCGAGGACGGCGAATTCGTCGTCCTCGTCGGCCCCTCCGGCTGCGGCAAGTCGACCACCCTGCGCCTCATCGCCGGGCTCGAAGAGGTCACCTCCGGCACCATCGAGATCGGCGGCCGGCAGGTGAACAACCTTGAACCCAAGGATCGCGACATCGCGATGGTGTTCCAGAACTACGCGATCTACCCGCACATGACCGTGCGCAAGAACATCGGCTTCGGGCTGCGCAGCTCCAAGGCGTCGAAGCCTGAAAAGGACGCGCGGATCGAAAGCGTCGCGGACCTCCTCGGCATGACCGAGTATCTCGACCGCAAGCCCTCGCAGCTCTCCGGCGGCCAGCGCCAGCGTGTCGCCATCGGCCGCGCCATGGTCCGCGACCCCGCTGTCTTCCTGTTCGACGAACCGCTCTCCAACCTCGACGCGCAGCTGCGCACCCAGATGCGGCTCGAGATCAAGAAGCTGCACCAGCGGGTCGGCTCCACCATCGTCTTCGTCACCCACGACCAGGTCGAGGCCATGACCATGGCCGACCGGATCGTGATCATGAAGGACGGCTATATCCAGCAGGTCGGCAGCCCGGCCGAGGTCTACCACAGGCCCGCCAATATCTTTGTCGCCCAGTTCATCGGCGCGCCGTCGATGAACATGATCCCGGGCCGGGTGACCGGCACCGGCGCCATCGCGCTCGCCACCGGCGGCACGGTCACCTTCGCCCGCGACCTGCCCGAGGGGCGCGAGGTGATCCTCGGCCTGCGGCCCGAGGACCTGCACCCGGTCGACGGCGACAGCGTGATCGAGGGCAGCGTCAACGTCCGCGAACCGCTCGGCCACGAAACCCTGATCTACGTCGGCACCTCCAATGGCGACGTGATCGCCAAGGCCGACGGCCGCACCCCGCCCGAGATCGGCGAGACTGTCCGCCTCGGCGCCGATCCCGAGAACCTGCACATCTTCGACGCCGCCACCGGCGAGGCGCTGGCGTGAGCGACCTTGCGACGGTGCTGTCGGTGGGACGCCTTTATTGCGACCTCATCTTCACCGACCTGCCGCGGATGCCGACCATGGGCACCGAGGTCTATGCCGGCGGCTTCGGCGTCCATGCCGGCGGCGGCGCCTTCATCACCGCGGCGCATCTGGCCGCTCTCGGCCACCCCTCGGCCCTGTCGGCGATCCTGCCGGCCCCGCCGCTCGCCGGGCTGATCGAACCCGATCTCGCCCGCGCCGGTCTCGACCTCCGCCTGTGCAAGGCCGCCGCCCGGGGCGACGAGCCGCAGGCCACCGTGGCCCTCGTCGGCGCTGAGGACCGCGCCTTCGTCACCCACCGCACCGGCCCCGCCTTCCCGCCGCTTACGGTGGCGGACCTCACCGGGCTCGGCGTGACCCATGTCCATATCGGCGAGCTTGCCACCCTGATCGAGCGCCCCGAGATCGCCGACATCGCCCGCGCCGCCGGCGCGACCCTCTCGCTCGATTGCAGCTGGGACGACAGCCTCGCCGCCGCCGACATCGCCGCGGTTCTCGGGCAGGTCGATCTGTTCTTGCCCAACGAGGCCGAGGTGGCGCGGTTGCACGAAATCGGCGTGCCGGCCACGCATTTCCCGCTCACCGCGATCAAGCGCGGCGCGGAAGGGGCGAGCCTGCTGACCGGCGGCACCGAGATCCACCGACCCGCCGAACCGGTCACCGTCGTCGACACGACCGGTGCGGGCGACGCCTTCAACGCAGGCTTCCTGAGCGCCTGGCTCGCCGGCGCAACGCCGGCAGCCTGCCTCGACGCCGGCAATGCCCAGGGTGCGCGCGCTGTGTCTCGCAGGGGCGGGTTTCACGGGCCCGAAGCGGCGGCAGGGCAGGGCGCCACACCCGGCAGTTAGCGCACCGCGCAGGTCCCGGGCAGCTCGGGCCGCATCGACAACAGGGTGATCAAACCGCAATTGCCGCGCACCAGGTCTTCGAGCGTGACCATGTCGAGCTCGTGGTAGAAGGCCTCCAGCGCCCGCACCAGGTAGGTGCGCAGCCGGCAGGCCTCGACCAGTGGACAGCGGTTGGTCGCCGGATCGAAGCATTCCGCCGCCGGGATGTCGCTTTCGAACAGCCGGACGATCTCGCCGATCGAGATCCGCTCGACCGGATGGGCGAGCTGCATCCCGCCCGCGCGCCCGCGCATCGTCTCGACGATCCCGTGCGCCTGCAGCTGCTGGACCACATGCGCGACATGATGCACCGAGCAATTGCACGCACCCGCGATCTCGGCCGAGGTCACCCGCCTGTCGCCGTTGACGGCGCAGAACATGATGACCCGGACCGCCAGATTGGTTCTTGTCGTCAGCCGCATTTCCCGCTCTCTCGTGCCGCGCATTTATCGCATCTCAAATGCAACTTTATTGATCGAAGTCAAATCCCGTGTCAGAAGCGCCGGGTAAATCCTGTCGCCAACGTCAATCGGGGGAACACACGCCCATGGCCAGCCTCGCCGCGATCACCGATGCGTCGGGCCGTGACGGCCGGATCGGCGATGCGCTGTCCCTCGCCGCGGCGCTGTTCTGGCCACTGCAGGCGGCGGTGATCGCCGCCACCCTCGCGGGCCTCCTGACCGGCGAAAGCGCGCTGTCGCCGCTCCTCGCCGCCGGGCTCTACTTCGGGCTGGCCCTCTTGCGCGGCGCGGTCGAGACCGCCGCGCAGCGCGCCCTGCACCGCCATGCAGAGACCGTGCTCACCGGGCTGCGGCACCAGATCGTCCGGATCGAATCCCGCGCCGCCACCCCGTCGGTGATCGGCGACGCCGGCGCCCTCGCGGCGCTCGCGTCGGAAAAGCTCGAAGCCCTGCGCCCCTATCTCCTGCGCTACCGCCCGGCCCGGCTGCGCTCGGCGGTGGTGATCCCGCTGATCCTCGCGCTCTCGCTGTGGCACAGCTGGGCTGTCGGCGTGGTGCTGCTCTTCGCGGGCCCCCTGATCCCCTTGTTCATGGCGCTGGTTGGCTGGGCCGCCAAGGAGGCGAGCGCCCGGCAGATGGACGAAGTGGGCCAGCTGAGCGACCTGCTGGTCGACCGTCTCGTGGCCCTCGCCGATCTCCGGCTGGTCGGCGCCGGCCCCGCGGTGGTCGAGAGCTTCCACCAAGCCTCCGAGACCCTGCGCAGCCGCACCATGGCGGTGCTGCGGATCGCCTTCCTGTCCTCGACCGTGCTCGAGCTCTTCGCCGCGCTCGGCGTCGCCATGGTCGCGGTCTGGACCGGCTTCGCGCTGCTTGGCGCGCTCGGCTGGGGCACCTGGGGCGCGCCGCTCACGCCCTTCGCCGGCATCTGGCTGCTGCTGCTCGCGCCCGAGTATTTCCAGCCGCTCCGCGACCTCGCCGCCGCCTGGCACGACAAGGCCGCGGCCGAGGCGGTGATCGACGAGATCGAGACCTGGCAGGGCGAGACCCGCCCCGAGATCCTGGGCGCCGGCACCCCCTTCCCCGCGCAAAGGCTGACCGGGACGCTCCGCCTCGACGGCCTCGCCGTCGCCCGGGGCGACCGGGTGATCGGCTATCCCGACCTCGCCCTCGCGCCCGGCGACCGGATCGCCGTCACCGGCCCGAGCGGGTCGGGCAAGACCACGCTCCTGCGCCTCCTCGCCGGGCTCGAACGCCCGGCCACCGGGCAGCTGAGCGTGAACGGCACACCGCTCACCGACGCCAACGTCGCCGCCTGGCGCGCGGGTCTCGGCTGGATGCCGCAGGCGCCGCATTTCCTCGGCCGCTCGCTCCGGCACAACATCGCGTTCGACGCCCCCTCGACCCGCGAACGCTCACCCGCGCCGCGCTCGACCCTGTCCTCGCGACCCTGCCCGCCGGGCTCGACACGCCGCTCGGCGAACTCGGCGCCGGGCTCTCGGGCGGCGAGGCGCGCCGGGTGATGCTCGCCCGCGCGCTCAACGGTGCACCGGACGTGTTGCTCGCCGACGAACCCACCGCCGATCTCGACGCCGACACCGCCCGTGCGGTGACCGACGCGCTACTCGCCTTCGCCGCTTCCGGCGGCACGCTGGTCGTCGCGACCCATGACGAGACCTTGATGGCAAGGCTCGGCCGGGTCGTCACCCTCGGCGGGGAGGGCGCGGCATGAGACCCTTCCTCGACATCGTCCGCATGCTCGTCCGCGCCGAACGCCGCGCGGTCCTGCGCGGGCTCGCGCTCGGTCGTGGTGCTGGCGATGGGTGCGTCCCTGCTCGGCCTGTCCGGCTGGTTCATCACCGCCGCTGCTGCCGCCGGCATGGCGGGCGCCGGCACGCTGTTCAATGTCTTCGCCCCCTCGGCCATGGTCCGCTTCCTTGCGCTGGGCCGCACGGCCGCACGCTACGGCGAGCGGCTCGCCACCCATGACGCCGTGCTCCACGCGCTCGCGGCGCTGCGGCTCAGGCTCCTGCGCAGGTTGCTCACCCGGCCGCACCGCGCGGTCGAACGGCTGCGCGCGGCCGCGCTCCTCAACCGTCTCACCGCCGATGTCGACCTGCTCGACGGCGCGCTGCTGCGGCTGGTGCTGCCGGGGCTCGCGGGCAGCGTCACGATCCTCGCCGCGACGGTGCTGCTCTGGGCGCTCGTCCACCCCGGCGTCGCCCTCGTGGTCGGGCTCGGCTACCTCGTCCTGCCCAACCTCGTCTTCCTTCTCGGCCAGCGCCGCGCCCGCCGCCCGTCGCGTCAGGCCGAGGCGGCGATGCAGGCCACCCGTACCCGCCTCGTCGAGATGGTCGCGGCGCGCGAAGACCTCGCCGTCTACGGCCAGCTGTCCAACGCCGCGGCCCATGTCGACACCGCCGTCACGCGCCACGCCGCGGCGCGGGGGCGGCTCGACGGCATCGAGCGCGCGACCGGCCTCAGCCTCGATCTGACCGGCGCAGTCGTGTCCGCCGCCGCCCTCGGGCTCGGCGCTTGGCTGGTCGAGCAGGGCACGCTCGAACCCGCCCGCGCCGCCATCGGCGTCTTCGTGGCGCTCGCGCTGTCGGAGGCCGTCGCCCCGGTGCGCCGGGCGCTTTCCGAGATCGGCGGCATGATCCAGGCGGCACGGCGGGTGGCCCCGGCGCTCGACATCGGCGACCCGGCCGCTCCCGCGCAAACCCCCTGCACCCCGGGCGCGCTCACCCTCGACGGTGTGACCTGCCGCCGCGACGACACCGGCCCGGCCCTGTTCGCCCCGCTCACGCTCACCGTCGCCCCGGGCGAAACGGTGGCGCTTGCGGGTCCCAGCGGCGTCGGCAAGAGCACGCTGCTGCTCACCGCCGCCGGCGCCCTCGCCCCCGCAGCCGGCCGGGTTCTCCTCGGCGACACCGATGTCGCAACCTGTCCCACCGAGGCCCTGCGCGCTGAACTCGTGATGCTGCCGCAGCGCCACGGCCTGATCTCCGGGACCGTGGCCGAAAACCTCCGCCTCGCCGCCCCCGGGGCCACCGACGACGACCTCTGGGCCGCGCTCGAGGCCAGCGCGCTCGCCGACACGATCCGCGCTCGCGGCGGCCTCGGCCTGCGGCTCGGTGCGCGCGGGGCAGGGCTCTCGGGCGGCGAGGCGCGCCGTCTGGTACTGGCCCGCGCCCTCTTGCGCCGACCCGCGGTCCTGCTGTTGGATGAACCGACCGAAGGTCTCGATACGGCGACCGCGGCACGGGTGATGGCGGGGATTCGCACCGCCCTTCCCGCCTCCGCGATCCTCGTTGCCGCCCATCGCGACACGGAAAAAAAGGCCGCAACGCGGGTGATCGAGCTGCGGCACCCGGACGCATAGCGTTAAAATACGCATTTCGGATACGAGTTTTGACGTAGATCAAATCCATATCTGAGATGCGGGTTTAAGCCCCTCGTACGCATCTCAGATGCGCAACGCGCAACCTCGGGAGACACGCAATGGAGATCGGACTGGTCGAACTGTCACGCCTGCAATTCGCGATGACAGCGATGTATCACTTCCTCTTCGTGCCGCTCACGCTGGGTCTGTCGATCCTCGTGGCGATCATGGAGACCGTCTACGTCATGACGGGCCGGCCGATCTGGCGGCAGATGACGAAATTCTGGGCCACGCTCTTCGGCATCAACTTCGTGCTCGGCGTGGCGACCGGCATCACCATGGAATTCCAGTTCGGCATGAACTGGAGCTATTACAGCCATTACGTCGGCGACATCTTCGGCGCCCCGCTCGCCATCGAAGGGCTCATGGCCTTCTTCCTCGAAGCCACCTTCGTCGGGCTGATGTTCTTCGGCTGGGACAAGCTCTCCCGCGTCCAGCACGCGGTGGTGACCTGGCTCGTCGCCATCGGGTCCAACTTCTCGGCGCTGTGGATCCTGATCGCCAACGGCTGGATGCAGAACCCGGTCGGCGCGGAATTCAACCCCGACACCATGCGCATGGAGATGACCTCCTTCTTCGAGGTGCTGTTCAACGAGGTGGCGCAGGCCAAGTTCGTCCATACTGTCTCGGCGGGCTACGTGACCGCCTCTGTCTTCGTGCTCGGCGTCTCGGCGCTCTACCTGATCCAGAACAAGCACAAGGATCTCGCCCGCCGCTCGATCGCCGTCGCCTCCGCCTTCGGCCTCGCTTCGGCCCTCTCGGTCGTCATTCTCGGCGACGAGAGCGGCTATTCCGCGACCCATACCCAGAAGATGAAACTCGCCTCGATCGAGGCGATGTGGCACACCGAGCCGGCGCCGGCCTCCTTCACCCTGTTCGGTTTTCCCGACAAGGAAGCGCGCGAGACCCATTACGCGGTGCATATCCCCTGGGCCATGGGCCTCATCGGCACCCGCAGCCTCACCCACCAGATCCCCGGCATCGAGGAGCTCGTGATCGAGGCCGAGGACATGATCAAGGACGGCCTCATCGCCTATGACGCGCTGATGACCATCCGCGAACAACGCGACGCCACCCCGCAGGAGGTGCGCGACACCTTCGAGGCGCATTCCGCCAACCTCGGCTACGCGCTGCTGCTCAAGCGCTATGTCGACGACCCGCGCGACGCCACCGAGGAACAGATCGTGCAGGCGGCCGAAGACACCATTCCCGGCGTCGCGCCGCTGTTCTGGGCCTTCCGCCTGATGGTCGCGCTCGGCTTCAGCTTCATCGCGGTGATGGCCTATTTCTTCTGGCGGGCCTCGTTCAGGCAGATGAACTTCCCACGCTGGTCGCTCTACGCCGCCGTCGCGATCATCCCGACGCCCTGGATCGCCGCCGAGCTCGGCTGGTTCGTGGCCGAGTTCGGCCGCCAGCCCTGGACCGTGGACGGCGTGTTGCCGACCGCGCTCTCGGCCTCGCATCTCAGCGTCGCCGACCTGCTGATCACGCTTGCGGGCTTCGTCACCTTCTACTCGGTGCTGTTCGTGATCGAGATGGGCCTGATGGTGAAATACATCCGCAAGGGCCCGTTCCAGGACGTGGCCGAAACCGACGCCTGGCTGGCGGCCCATGAAGCGCGGCTGCGGATGCAGCCCGGTGCAGATGCAACCCCCGCGGAGTAAGTGACATGATCCTCTTCGAACTGATCGACTTCGACATCCTGCGCGTGATCTGGTGGGTGCTGCTCGGCGTGCTCCTGATCGGCTTCGCGCTCACCGACGGCTTCGACATGGGCGTGGGCGCGCTCCTGCCCTTCGTCGCCAAGACCGACATCGAGCGCCGGCTGGCGATCAACACCGTCGGCCCGGTCTGGGAAGGCAACCAGGTGTGGTTCATCCTCGGCGGTGGCGCGATCTTCGCCGCCTGGCCGCCGCTCTACGCGGTGAGCTTCTCGGGCTTCTACCTCGCGATGTTCGCGGTGCTCGCCGCCCTCATCCTGCGCCCCGTCGGTTTCAAGTACCGCTCCAAGCGCGACAGCCAGCGCTGGCGCGACGGCTGGGACTGGGCGCTGTTCGTCGGCGGCGCGGTGCCGGCGCTGCTGTTCGGCGTGGCGGTCGGCAACGTGCTCCTCGGCGTGCCCTTCCACCTCACCGAAGACTTGATGCCGATGTACGATGGCTCGGCGCTGGGCAAGTTCGTCGGCCTGCTGCGCCCCTTCGCGCTGCTTTCGGGCGTGGTCTCGCTGTCGATGCTGATCATGCACGGCGCCGCCTGGCTCAGCCTCAAGGGCTCCGGCGTGGTGGCGATCCGGGCGCGCGAGATCGGCACCTGGGCGGGCGTGGTGGCCTTCGTCACCTATGCCCTCGCCGGGCTCTGGCTCGCCTTCGGCGTCGACGGCTACAGCATCGCCGGCGAAGTGGTGGCCGACGGCCCGTCCAACCCGCTCTACTCCGAGGTTACCCGCGGTGGCTCCTGGCTCGGTGCCTACGCCGCCCGGCCCTGGATCGTGATCGCCCCGGCCATGGGCTTCGTCGGTATCGCGCTCGCCGTCCTCGGCATGCGGGCGGGGCGCGAGGTCTCGACGCTCCTGTTCTCCAAGCTCGGGATCACCGGCATCATCGCCTCGGTGGGGCTCACCATGTTTCCCTTCATCCTGCCCTCGAACGTCGATCCGAAGAGCTCGCTCACGGTGTGGGACGCGTCGAGTTCGCACCAGACCCTGTTCATCATGCTGGTGGTCACGGGCATCTTCATGCCGCTGATCCTCGCCTACACCTCCTGGGTCTACAAGGTGCTCTGGGGCAAGGTGACGGTGGAACAGATCACCGAAAACACCCACACCCTGTATTGAGGAGGCACCTGTGAGCTGTCACCTGATCGAAACCGCCAACGCGGCCGCGAAAGCGGTCGCCCCGGGTGCGGTCCTGCCCGACCCGGCCCGCGCCGCCCTGCTCGCGGCGCTCGCAGACGAGACCCTTGCCGCCGATCTCTGCGCGGCCCGGGTCGCGGCCCTCGGCGAGGCGGGGCCCTTCGCCAAACACCTCCAGGCCAAACGCCGGCGCAAGGCGGCGCTGGCGACGATGGCCAAGGCCTACGGGCTCACGCTGCCGAAGACGCCCGCAGGGGCGGATGAGGCGGCGCCCCGGTCACCCTCGAAGCGGCGCTCGCCGAGGGCGCGGCGGCCGAAACCGCCCGCCTCGCCCGCTACGACGCCGAGCCGATCCCGGCCGCGGCCTCGGCGCCGGAACTGGCCGCGGTTCTGCACGCCCTTGCCGTCCGCACCCGCGACCGCCACCTGCCGGCGCTGCGCCGCGCGCTCGCCGCGGCACGCGGTGTGCCCGACCTGCACGGCAGCGGTCACCGGCCTGGACAGGGGCGGGGGCAGGGGCGCGGGCAGGGCCATGGCCACGGCGCCGGACAGGGCCAATGCCACGGTCACGGCCACCATCACGCCCACGGGGCCCATCATGACCATGGCCATGGCGGTTGCGGCGGCGGCCGCTGCGGCCACGGCCATGCGCATCAACACTGAAAGGACCTAGACATGTGGTATTTCGCCTGGATCCTCGGCCTGCCGCTCGCAGCCCTCTTCGCGGTGCTCAACGCGATGTGGCTCGAACTCAGGACCGACGCCTGCTTCTCCGACGAGGGCGATTGCCCGGTCGGCGAGCATCATCATTGACCGCGCCTATCGACTGACCGGGGGGCCTTTGTCCCTTCGCCCCCCCGCGATGACCGGGTCCGGACGCCGCAGGCGCTCCGGGCCCGGTTCATCTTTGCAACGGAGCGCCGGACCCGTTCAGACCGGATGCCGCCGCCGCACGCTGTCGGGACGTCCCGCCAGGCTCAGCCGCGCATCGTTGCGCGCCTGGCGCGACACCACCTTGCCCTTCGAGATCACGGCCAGCCGATCCGGCCGCAAACGCACCGCCTCGATCGGATCGCCCGCATCGAGCACCACCAGCGAGCCCACCGCGCCTTCGGTGAGCCCGTAGCCCTCCATCCCGATGATCGCGGCATTGACCTCGGTCACCATGTCGAAGCACCGCTTCATCTCTTCGGGCGAGGTCATCTGCGCCACGTGCAGCCCCATGAAGGCGACGTCGAGCATGTCCGCCGTGCCGAGCGAATACCACGGATCGCGCACGCAATCCTGCCCCCAGCCGACCGGGATGCCCATCGCCTGCATCTCCTTCACCCGGGTGAGCCCGCGCCGCTTCGGATAGGTGTCGTGCCGCCCCTGCAGCACGATGTTGATGAGCGGGTTCGGGATCGCCGCCACACCGGCCTCGGCGATCAGCGGCAGGAGCTTGGAGACGTAGTAATTGTCCATCGAATGCATCGAGGTCAGGTGCGAACCGACCACCCGACCGCCGAGCCCGAGCCGTTGCGTCTCGCAGGCCAGCGTCTCGATGTGGCGGCTCAGGGGGTCGTCGGTCTCGTCGCAATGCATGTCGACCGGCAGCCCGCGTTCCGCCGCGATCTCGCACAGATCGCGCACCGAGGCGCGCCCGTCCTCCATCGTGCGCTCGAAATGCGGGATGCCGCCGACCACGTCGACGCCCATGTCCAAAGCGCGCAGGAGGTTGTCGCGCGCACCCTCCGCCCGGTAGAGTCCGTCCTGTGGGAAGGCGACGAGCTGCAGGTCGAGATAGGGCTTCACCTTCTCGCGCACCTCGATCATCGCCTCGACCCCCCTCAGGTGCGCGGGCGTTGTGTCGACATGCGACCGGATCGCGAGCAGCCCCATGCTCACCGCCCAGTCGCAATAACGAAGCGCCCGGTCGACCATCTCGTCCACCGTCGCTTCCTCGCGCAACTCGCCCCAGAGCGCGATCCCTTCGAGCAACGTGCCCGACGCGTTGATCCGCGGCGTGCCGTAGGAAAGCGCCGCATCCATGTGGAAATGCGGGTCGACGAAGGGCGGCGAAACCAGATCGCCGGTCGCGTCGATCACATCGCCGGCGGTCGAGCCGAAGAGCCCGCCGACGGCGGCGATTAGGCCATCCTTGATGCCGATATCGGCCTGCACCCCATCCGGCAGCACCCCGCCCGTCACCAGGATATCGAACTCGGCCATCAGCGTTCTCCGCGGTTGTAGGGCACCATCAGCGCCGCCGGCACATTGGCCCGGCGCGACATCAGCACCAGCGCCAGGATCGACAGGATGAAGGGGATCATCAGGAAGACCTGGTAGGGAATGTCGGCCCCCAGTGCCGTCTGCTGCAGCCGGATCTGGAGCGCGTCGAAAGCGCCGAACAACAGCGCGCCCAGCAGCGCCTTCCACGGCGACCAGGCGCCGAAGACCACCAGCGCGATGGCGATCCATCCACGCCCGTTGATCATCTCGAAGAAGAACGAGCTGAACGCCGACATGGTGAGGAAGGCGCCGCCCACCGCCATCAGCCCCGAGCCCACGACCACCGCACCGATCCGGATCGCGGTCACCGACAGCCCCTGCGCTTCCACGGCGGAAGGGTTCTCGCCCACCGCCCGCACGGCCAGGCCCAGCGGCGTGCGGAACAGGACCAGCGCAACCACGGCCACGGTGACGAAGGCGAGATAGGTCAGCGCGGTCTGGCTGAACAGCGCCTCGCCCAGGAATGGCAGGTCCGACAGGCCGGGGATGTGCAGCGGCGGAAACGGCTCGATCCGCGGCGGCGAGGTCACCTCCGGCAGGCTGAGCCTGTAGGCGTAATAGCTCGCCGAGGTGGCGAGCAGGGTGATCCCCAGCCCCACGACATGCTGCGACAGCCCGAACACCACCGTGAGCCCGGCGTGCAGCAGCCCGAACGCCATCCCGACGAGCAGCGCCACCGCCACGCCGCCCCACAGCCCGAGCCCGGCATAGACCGCCATCCAGCCGGAGAAGGCGCCGGCCACCATGATCCCTTCGATCCCGAGGTTCAGCACACCCGCGCGCTCGCAGATCAGCTCGCCCATGGTGGCGAAAATGAGCGGCGAGGCGATCCGCAGCACCGCGGCCCAGAAGCTCGCGGAAATCAGGATATCGACGATCTCGCTCATCCGCGCACCATCCGGAAGCGGGTCATCGCCAGCGCCAGCACCATGAACAGGAGCGCGACCGCGACGAGGATGTCGGCGATATATGTCGGCACCTCCGCCACCCGGCTCATCGAGTCGGCGCCGACGAAGATGCCCGCGACGAACAGCGCCGTGCCGACCACGCCCAACGGGTGCAACAGCGCCAGCATGGCGACGATGATCCCGGTGTAGCCAAACCCCGGGCTCACATCGAGCGTGAGGTTGCCGCGCAGCCCCGCGACTTCCGAGAAGCCCGCAAGCGCCGCGAGCCCGCCCGAAATGAGCGCGGTCTTTACCATCACCACGCCCACCGGGATGCCGGCAAAGGCTGCGGCCTCGGCGTTCTGGCCGACCGCGCGGATCTCGTAGCCCAGCGTCGAGCGGGCCTGCATCACCCAGACCCCGACCGCCGCGATCAGCGCCAGCCCGAAGCCCCAGTGCAGCCGCAGGCCTTCGACCAGCCGTGGCAGTCGCGCGTCCTTCGGGATCGGCGCCGATTTCGGCCAGCCCATCCCCATCGGGTCCTTGAGCACGCCCTCCAGCAGCATCGAGACGAACAGGATCATGATGAAGTTGAACAGAAGCGTGGTCACCACCTCGTCCACGCCCAGTCGCGTCTTCAAAAGCACCGGGCCGAGCAGAACCAGTGCGCCCGAGACCACTGCCGCCAAAGCCATCAGCGGGATCAGCATCCAGCCCGGCAGCCCGAGCCCCGTTCCGACGATCACCGTCGCCAGCGCCCCCGCGTAGAGCTGCGCCTCGGCGCCGATGTTCCACAGCTTGGCGCGGAAGGCGACCGCCACCGCGAGCCCGGTGAAGATCAGAGGCGTCGCCCGGTTCAGCGTCTCCAACAAAGCGAATTTCGAGCCCACCGCACCCTTCAGGATCAGCCCGAAGGTGGCGAGGGGATTGGCGCCTGCGGCAAGCGCCAGCAGCCCGCCCACGACGAAAGTGAGCACAAGGGCTAACAATGGCAGACCGAAGCGGCGCAGGGGCGTGGGGCGGGCGATCGCTTCAAGCCGCATCGTCGTATCCCTGTCCCGCCATCCATTGCCCGAGCTCCGCCGGCGTCTTCGATCCGCGGGCAAATTCCGGCGACAGCCGACCGTCGGAAATCACCCGGATCACGTCACTGAGCGCGATGATCTCGTCGAGGTCTTCCGAGATCAGCAGCACCGCCGCGCCCGCATCCCGTGCCGCGATCAGCCGTTCCTGCACGTAGGTCACGGCGCCGATGTCGAGCCCCCGCACCGGCTGGTTGGCAAGGATGATCGACGGGTCGCTGTCGAGCACCCGGCCGAGGATCAGTTTCTGCATGTTGCCGCCCGAGAGCAGCCGGATGCGCGTATCCGGCCCCGGGCAGCGCACGTCGTAGCGGGCAATGATCTCCTGCGCCTGCGCCTCCGCCGCTTTCCAGTCGATCCAGCCGCGCCGGCTCACGGGCGCAAGCGTGTAGCGCTCCAGCACCGCGTTTTCCGTGAGCGTGAAATCGGCGATCGTGCCGGTCGCGTGGCGGTCTTCCGGGATCCGCCCGATCCCCGCCTTGAGCGCCTGGCGCGGCGACCAGCGGGCGACGGCCGCGCCGCCCAGCCGCATCGTCCCCGAGGCCGGCGAGACCAGCCCCGACAAGAGCGCCGCCAGCGCCCCCTGGCCATTGCCCGAGACCCCGGCAAGCCCGGTGATCTGCCCGGCGTTCAGCTCCAGCGTGACCTCCCTGAGCCCGGTCCGGGCGCCCTCCGCCGGGGTCGAAACCCGGTCGAGCGAGAGCAGCACCGCGCCGGGCCGCGCCGCGGACGGGGCAGGGGCGGCGATCTCCGAGCCCACCATCATGTGCGCGAGCCCGTGGCGATCGGTGTCGGCCGTCGCCACCGTGCCCACGAGCTTGCCGTGCCGCAGCACCAGCACCCGCGACGAGATCGCCATCACCTCGTGCAGCTTGTGGCTGATGAAGATCACCGTGAGCCCCTTGGCGACGGCCTTCTGCATCGTCTCGAACAGCGCGTCGGTCTCCTGCGGCGTGAGCACCGCGGTCGGTTCGTCGAGGATCAGGATCCGCGCATCGCGATAAAGCGCCTTGAGGATCTCGACCCGCTGCCGCTCGCCGACCGACAGGCTCGCCACCGGCGCGTCCGGATGCACCGCGAGGCCGAAATCGCGCGACAGGGCCGCCACCTTGTCCCGCGCCGCGCGCCGGTTCAGCCCGAGCTTCCACAAAGGCTCCGTGCCGAGCAGGATGTTCTCCAGAACCGTCAGATGCCCCGCGAGGGTGAAATGCTGGTGCACCATGCCCACGCCCGCCTTCAGCGCCGCCCCCGGCTGTCCCGGCGGCAGCGCTTCGCCGAAGACCTCGACGCTTCCCGCATCGGCGGTGTAATGGCCGAACAGGATGTTCATCAGCGTGGTCTTGCCGGCACCGTTCTCGCCGAGCAGCGCGACCACCTCGCCGCGCTTCAGCTCGAAACTGATCGCGTCATTGGCGGTGAGCGCGCCGAAGCGCTTGGTGATGCCGGAGAGGCGCAGGATGGTCTCGCCCTGCGCCGGGGGTGCGGGCGACATCAGGTCGACGTCGGCTCTTCGTCGTTGATCTCGACCGCCATCGAGCCGGACCGGATCGCGGCGTCCTCTCGGCGACCAGCGCCAGCGCTTCCGCGGGCACCTTGCCCTCGAAGGTGCCGAGCGGCGCGAGCGAGCAGCCGCCCTCTTTCATGAACGAGTAGACGCCGTAATTCGCCGCGGTGAAGCTGCCCGCCGAGATCGCCGCCAGCGCCGCTTGCAGCGTCGGTTCGAAATGCCACAGCGCCGAGGCGACCACCGTGTCGGGATACTCGGCCTGGGTGTCGATCACGTTGCCGATGGCGAGGATGCCCTTCTCCATCGCCGCGTCCGACACGCCGAAGCGTTCCGCATAGAGCAGGTCCGCCCCGTTCTCGATCATCGCGAAAGCGGTTTCCTTGGCCTTGGGCGGATCGAACCACGAGCCGATGAAGCTCACCTGGAAGGTGGCGTCGGGCTTGATCTCCTTCACGCCCGCCATGAAGGCATGCATCAGCCGGTTCACTTCCGGGATCGGGAAGCCGCCGACCATGCCGATATTGCCGGTGGTGGTCATCGCACCCGCGATGATCCCCGAGAGATACGAGGCGTCCTGGATGTAGTTGTCGAAGACGGCGAGGTTCGGATAGGCCGAATCCTCGAGGAAGGACGAGCCGAGCAGGAAGGCGGTATCCGGGTAGTCGAGCACCACCTCGCGGGCCTCCTGTTCGACGCCGAAGATCTCGCCGACGATCAGGTCGACCCCGCTCTCGGCATATTCGCGCATCACCCGCGGGTAGTCGGTGTTGGCGGTGTTTTCCGAATAGGTATACTCGATCTGCCCCGCAGCTTTCGCGGCCTCGGCGGCGACGTGGATGCGGCTCACCCATTGCTGCTCGACCGGAACGGTGTAGATGCCGGCGACCTTGATCGGGTCCTGCGCGAGGAGCCGTCCCGGAAGCGCGGCCGCGCCGGTGAGCGTCAGGGCGCCGGCGCCCCCTTGAGAAGCCCGCGGCGGCTGAGCCGCCCGAAATGCTGGCTGGTGGTCAGATGGTGCATGGATATGTCCCCCGATGTGCTGGTGCCATCACGCTATTAATGCGCGAAACCCCGGGTCCAGAAAGGCCTGATGCGGTCCGCCCGCGGCCCAGGGTTTTCCTGCCGACTGCCCAAATTTTGATCGTCCGGACGGGAATTTCTGCGCGTTCCGGACGGCCTGCGCCGGCGCGCCGCGCGGCGGTGTACACGGTCTTGTGAACGCCCTTGCCGGCGCCGCCGCCGCAGGGACCGCAAAAGCTGTGCTATGCTTTCCACTGGGTCTTTGACGCGGCGCGTGGCGCAAGAATTTTCAGGGAAGGGGAGTGCGACATGAATTTCAACGCAACGGTTTTGGCATTTGCCGCGGGGGTGGCGATGGTCTGTTCGGCAGGCAGCGCCAGCGCCCAGATTCTCAGCCGGCCCCCGGTCCAGACCGGCCCGGCCGTCGCGCCGCAGGCCGGCGCCGAAGCCGGCGAGGTCCGGCTGTTCTACCGCAACCAGGTGATCGTGAAATTCGCCGACGGCGTCGAGCCGGCCGCGGTGCTGGCCCAGGCCCTCGCCGGCGACCGCGAGAGCTTCCGCGAAGGCGCAGGCTTCGACATCGCCGCCCAGGCCACCGGCGCGCTTCTGGTCGATCTCAGCGCCTCGGCGGTCCAGACCGAAAGCACCACCGGCCGGTTCGGCGTCGAGCGCCGGGGCGGGGCGGAATCGACCGCCAACCAGCCGCTCGACGCGCTGATCGCCCGCCTCAACGCCGATCCGCGCGTGCTCTACGCCCAGAAGAACTACATGAAGCAGGCGTTCCAGACCCAGGACCTCATCAACGACATCCTCGACGACAGCATCAACCAGAAGCCCGGCGCCCAGAACCCCGGTGACGGCCGAACCGGACCCAACGATCCGTTCCTCGAATTCCAGTGGCACCTGTGGGCCTACGGCGACGCCGTCAGCGTCGGCGACGAGGTCGCCCCGGGCGCCGTCGGCTTCCCCGCCGTCTGGGCCAGCTATGTGCCGCAAAGGCAGGTCGTCCTGGCGGTGATCGACACCGGCCAGGTCTTCGCCCATGACGACGTCGACGGCGCGCGGCTGCTGCCGGGCTACGATTTCGTCTCCGATACCTTCGTCAGCAACGACGGCGACGGGCGCGATGCCGATCCGACCGATCCCGGCGACGCGGTCGCCGCCGACGAATGCTTCCCGGGCTCGTCCGAGAGCAACAGCTCCTGGCACGGTTCCCACGTGTCCGGGATCGCCGGGCTTGCCGCCACCGACAACCAGTTCGGCATCGCCAGCGCGGTGCCCTCGGGGGTCTCGATCATGCCGATCCGTGTGCTCGGCCGCTGCGGCGGCTCGACGACCGATATCGTCGACGCGCTGCTTTGGGCCGGCGGCATCGACGTGCCCGGCGTGCCGTCCAACCCGACCCCCGCCATGGTCATCAACGCGAGCCTCGGCGGCGGCTTCGCGGGCTGCGAGCCGGCCGAGCGCGATGCCATCGCCCAGCTCAAGGCCAAGGGTGTGGTGCTGGTCGCCGCGGCCGGCAACGAGACCGACGACGCCAAGTTCTACTCCCCCTCCGGCTGCGCCGATGCCTTTGTGGTCGCCGCCTCCGGCATGACCGGAAAGATGTCGTATTTCTCCAACTTCGGCGAGACCGTGGACATCATGGCCCCCGGCGGCGACTTCCGCCAGGACGACGACGGCGATGGCTTCGGCGACGGAATCCTCAGCATCGTCGACGGCGGCTTCGACTATTACCAGGGCACCTCGATGGCCTCGCCGCTGGTCGCCGCGGCGGTCGCACTGGGGCTGAGCCAGCATCCCGACTGGACGGTGGAGGACGCCACCGGCCGGCTCACCGCCACCGCGCGGCCGCGCTCGGCGGAAGAATGCGCCGAGGCCTGCGGCGCCGGGCTGATGGATGTCACAGGCCTGCTTGACGGCTGAGCGCCGGACCCGCCGGGCTGTCGCGGGCGGGCCCGGTCCCGGACCCGTCCGGGCGGGCCGGCATGACACCCCCCGCGACCCGCGCCCCCACGCGCCGCCGTCCCGGCAAGGCGCCGTGCCCCGCTTCGCGCGCCCGGCAGGATTTCCGTCGGGCGCGACGCGCGCGCCCCTTCCCCAACCGGGTCCGAGGGCGTAGGACTTTCATCATGTCGCACAGCGCTTTGATCGCGGTCGGGGGTGAGAACCTGATCGATTACGTCGACCGGGAAGGGGTCGCCACCGCCTTTGCCGGGGGCTCGCCGTTCAACGTCGCCATGGCGCTCGGACGCCAGGGTGCCGACGTCGCCTATATCACCCCGATCTCGACCGACGACTGGGGCGAGCTGCTGGCCGGCACGCTGATCGCCTCGGGCGTCACCTTCACCGGTGGGCGCCGGTCCGAGCCGACGACCATGGCCCGGGTGACGGTCTCGGGCGGCATCCCCACCTACGCCTTCGAGCGCGACGGCACCGCCGAGCGGATGGTCAGCGTCGACAGCCTGCACGAGGCCCTGCCGGAGGACGCGGCCGCGGTGCACACCGGCTCGCTCACCCTCACCGACGGGGCCGACGCCGAGGTCTGGGAGAGCTTTCTCGCCGGCTGCTACCATTCCGGCCGGGTCGTCTCGCTCGACCCCAACGTGCGGCTCTCGGTGGTCCGCGATGCCGAGGGCTACCGCGCCCGGCTCCTGAGGATGGCCGAGCGCGCCCATATCCTCAAGCTCAGCGACGAGGACCTTGCCGGGCTGTTTCCCGACCGCCCGCAGGAGGCGGCGCTCGCCGATCTCCGGGCGCTCACCTCGGCCCGGCTCGTGGTGCTGACCCTGGGCGCGGAGGGCGTACGCGCCTGGCATGGCGGCCAAGAGACTCGGCTGCCCGCCGCCCCCGTGGCCCGTCTCGGCGACACCGTCGGTGCCGGCGATACCTTCACCGCGACGCTCCTCGCCGGGCTCGCGGATGCGGGGGCCCTGTCGCCGCGCGGGCTCGAAGACATCGACGCCGAAACGCTCACCCGGCTGCTCACCCGGGCCGCGGCTGCGGCGGCACTCAACTGCGCGCGGGAGGGCTGTGACCCGCCGACCCGCGCCGAGATCGACGCGCATCTGGCCGGGGAGGGCTGATCCGATGCTGGACCTCTACATCGACACGGCAGACGTGGCCGAGTGGGACGCGCTGATGCCCACCGGCCTGTTCACCGGCATCACCACCAATCCGTTGTTTCTCGCGCACCGCGGCCTGACTACCCCGCCATCGACTGGGGCGTGCTGGCGCGCCGGGCTGCCGACCTCGCGCCCGCGACCTGATGGGCTGTGGCCTGCTGGCCCCCGAGAGCTATGTCGATTTCGCCGGCGCTCTACCGGAGCACGGGCGCGCGGCCGGCATCGCGACGGTGGTCAAGGTGCCGCTGACCGACGCGGGCATCCGGCAGATGCCGAAGGTCAAGGTGCTGGGCGGGCCGATGCTGGCGACAGCGGCCTATGACACGAAACAGATGTTCATCGCGACTTTACTGGCGCGCCGCGTACATCGCGCCCCGCTTCGGCCGGATGCTGGAAATGGGCCTCGACGCCGAACAGGCGCTGGCCCGGATGTGGCACGATCGGCCAGACTGCGGCGGCCGGGTCTGGCCGCGGCACCGGATCCTGCGGCCCGCTGCGCTGACACTGAGCAGTTGGTGCGGCTGGCGGCGGCGGGACAGGATTGCTTCACCCTCGCCCCCAAGGTGGCGCGGGCGCTGCTGTTCGACGCCAACACGCTGGAGGCCGCAGCGCAGTTCGAAGAAGCCGCGCGGCGCAAGGCCGAGCGCCGGTGCCGGGGCTCCGAAAGCCGAGGCGAAGTGACCGCGGGCCGGCCGGTTCCGGCGCCGCTCTGCGCGCTCGCCGAGATCGCCGACGGGGCGGCGCGCGGGGTCGATCCGCTCGGCCAGGGGCACGACACGATGTTCCTCGTCCGCAAGGGCGCCGCGGTCTACGGCTGGCGCAACTTCTGCCCGCATCGCGGCCACGACCGGATGGCCTGGGAGAAGGACGGCTACCTCACCCATGACGGCGCCCGGATCGTCTGCGGCGCGCACGGCGCCGAATACGAGATCGAAACCGGGATCTGTGTCGCCGGGCCCTGTGTGGGCAAGCGGCTCACCGCGTGCCGCTGGAGATCCGGGACGAGCAGGTGTTCGTTGTCGGGCCCTTGGTCGCCGGGGACCGAAGCTGAACGAGGTCTTTCGCCCGCTGCGCCGGCGACCTGATGGGGGCTCTGCCCCCCGGAGCCCCGCGAGGTGTTTTTGAACCAAAGAAGGGAGGCGCGGGGCTGACCGAGGGGTGGGCGAGCTCGGACATGGGGTCAAGTGTCTGAAGTGTATTACGATAGCGCTAACTGAGTTTCGCGCAGGCAAACCCGGGCGGCAGGCGGGTCCACTTCGGGCCGCTCCGCAGCCCGGACCGGGACCATGCGGAGGCCTCAGAGCAGCTGCCGGATCCGCTCCACCGCCTCGAGGATATTCTCGGTCGAATTGGCGTAGGAGAACCGCAGGTACCCCTCGCCCCAGGCGCCGAACGAGGTGCCGGCCACCGCCGCCACGCCGGCCTCGTCGAGGAACAGGTCCTGCGCGGCTTTCGCGCTGAGCCCGGTGCCGGTGATGTTGGGGAAGGCGTAGAAGGCGCCGCCGGGGTCGGTGCAGGTGACCCCGGGGAGCCCGTTCAGCGCGTCGACGATCACCCGCCGGCGCGCGTCGAAGGCCGCGACCATCTCGGCCACCGCATCCTGCGGGCCCGTGAGCGCCGCCAGCTCGGCGTATTGCGCCGCGGCGTTGACGCAGGAATGGTTCGATCGCCAGCCGCGTCGCATGCCCACCAGCGCGCGGGCCAGACCGCATAGCCGAGCTGCCAGCCGGTCATCGTGGTCTTGGACCAGCCGTCGAGCACAACGAAGCCGGTCGCGATCTCGGGATATTGCAGAGCTGCAGGGTCCGCCCGCCGTAGAGCATCTGGCTGTAGATCTCGTCCGACAGCACGGCTACCTGCGGGTGCGCTGCGAGCCTGGCGACGAATTTGTCGATCTCGTCTTTCGGCGTTACCCCGCCGGTCGGATTGGCAGGCGAGCTGATGATGACGAGCCGGGTCCGCTCGGTGATGGGCGAGCACGGCCTCGGCGTCGAAGGCGAAGCTGCTGTCCTCGCGCAGCGCGATCGGCACCGGCGTGGCGCCGGTGAAATTGATGACGCTTTCTGCAGATCGGAAAAGCTGGGGTTGAGCACAGGATCTCGACCCGGGCTGGCCGAACATCAGCACCGCGAAGAACATCGTCGGCTTGCCGCCGGGCACGACGACGACGTTGTCGGGGTTGACTCGATCGCGTGGCGCTGAATGAGATCGGCCGCCACCGCTTCGCGCAGTACCGGCAGCTCGTCTGCCGGCGCAGGCCGTGGTGGCCAGCCGAAGGCTCCGGCCCCGCCTCGACGATGTGGTCGGGGTGCGGAAATCGGGCTGGCCGATCCCGAGATTGATGATGTCGCGCCCTGGGCGGCCACCAGCGCCCCCGCGCGCCAGCACCACGAAAGCCGATCCGGTGCCGAGTCGGCCCATTGGTGTCGCCGAGATCATGTGGGGCTCCTTTCCTTGAGGAGGATGCCCCGCCGGACTGCTCCCTCCCGTCTGCCGGCTTCCGTGATAGCCGGTTTGACAGCCGGGCAAAACCGGGCCGCATCTGCGGCGCGATCCCCTGTTCCGGACGGAAACGGACAATTTCCGGCAAATGCGCGCGCCGCAGTCGGGGGAACGTCGCCCGCTGGCCGCGTTTGCGCCCAATTTGGGAGCCTGGATTTGGCGCAATAGTGGCAGCAAGGGGATGTGTATTTGTCAGTAACATGATCCAGCCCAGGGGGCGGCAAAAGGAGAACATGGGATGCATGGCGATGGATCGCCTACAAAACGTTTCGCCCGCGACACTTCGGGCAACGCCACTGCCGAATTCGTCATCTGGCTGCCGATGGTACTGCTCGCCTTCGGTCTGACCGTCGACGTCAGCATGATCTTCCACAGCCAGAGCCAGGTCCCGCACGTCCAGACGCGAACTGCAACGCCTCGATCGGCCGGCTGCACCTCCGAAGAAGCCGAAGACTACATCGAGAACCGGCTCCACAACGCTTCCGCCTCGGCGCATGCGAGCCTCGTCGATCACCGCCGGCGTGATCTCGACGACGGTGACCTACCCGGCGCGCGACTTCCAGATCCTGGCTTCTTCAAACAGTTCAACGATCTCGAAATCACCGTGAATTCCGAACACCCGATCGAGAACTGGGGTGCGTGATGGCTCGGCTCTTCCGGCGGACAGCCGGGTTCGCGTCGTCCCAGGACGGCGGGCCACGGTCTTCGGCATCTTCCTGTTGGCCGGCAGCCTGTCCGTCGCCGGTCTGGCGCTCGACATCGCCAATGCCTACCGCGTGCGCACGGCCTTGCAGGCTGCTGGCGACGTTGGACATGCCGCGCTGGTGGCGCGCGAATTCAATAGGGGCCCGCCAGATCGCCCGCGCCGGCGCCCGAAATTGCCAACGTCCACCTGCCGTCGTCGAAATACGGCGATGTGCTGCGGGCCGAAGACATCATCTTCGGACATTGGGACGGGGAAGCCGAGAAATTCGAGCCCGACGAATACGCGTTCGACGCGGTGATGGTCTCGACCGCGCGGGCGCAGGAGCGGACCAATTCGGTCGGCACCTACCTGCTCAAGTTCGCCGGCGTCGATGCGCTCGATATCCGTCGGATCTCGGTGTTCGAGACCTATCGGCCGACCTGCCTCGAAGAAGGGATCGTCGGCGAGGAAGAGGTCGTCGTTCAGTCGGGCAATTACTTCGCCGAAGGCTTCTGCGTCCATTCCAACGACCATGCCACGCTGTCGAGCGGCAATACCTGCCGAGCGCACCATCATCTCGATGCTGGACCGCCGCGACATCGACATTCCGTCGAGCGGATGGAGTCAAACGACGGCTCGCCGAGGCCCTGCGCGACGGCTCCTACCTGCCGGGCATCGTCGAGCGAATCGACGCGATCATCGCCGGCGTGCGCAGGACCCGGATCTGGCCTATTACCTCCGGACTACACGACAGCCCGATCGCGATTTCTCTTGCTCGGAACGCCAAGTCGACAACGATTCCGCGAGGGGCATATCCACACGATCTACTGCAACTCCCCGACCCAGAAGACCTCGATCCATGCCGGCACCGAGTTGAACAACGTGGTGATCTGGACCAACTGCGAGATGAAATTCGGCGAGGGCGTGATCCTGCGCAACACCGTGATCGTGAACGAGAGTACGTCGGACAAATCCTTCAACACCGCGTCCGGCCTGCAGATCGGCGACGACGACGATTGCGCGACTGGCGGCGGCGCCCAGCTCGTGACCCGCGGCGGGGTCTCGATCCCGGCGCAGCTCAGCATGTTCGGCGGCCAGATCCTCGCGGCCGGCGACATCTCGTTCGAGGCCGAGGCCGACGGTATCCAGGGCGCCTCGATCGTCTCGGGCGGCCGGATCGAAGGCAGCTCGGGCGCGACCATGGGCTTCTGCAATGGCGCGGGCATGGAGAACAACTTCGAAGCCGAGTACTTCCGGCTGGCGTTCTGATCCGCACCAAAGGCACCTCAGAAGCGGCAGGGGCGGGCATTCCGCCCTTGCCACGCAGGCCCGGAGGCCTTATAGCCGCCGCCAAGACAAGGCGACGAACGCCGAGAACGAGAGCGGGCAGGGCCGGGGCGACCGGCCCTCTTTGTTTTCGGCACCGGCCCCCGGGCGCTCGCGCGTCCCCGAGGCAGCCCTGTCCCACAACAGACCCGAAAGACCGGCGGAGACAACCGCCTGGCCCGAATAGCATATGATAGGAAACAGACACCGTATGTGCGCTAAAGCGACCATGGAGGAATTCGAAGCCCTCCTCCAAGAAAGCTTCGAAATCGACACCCCCGAAGAGGGCTCTGTCGTCAAAGGTAAGGTCATCGCCGTCGAAGCCGGCCAGGCCATCATCGACGTCGGCTACAAGATGGAAGGCCGCGTCGACCTGAAAGAATTTGCAAACCCCGGTGAAGCCCCAGACATCTCCGTCGGCGACGATGTCGAAGTCTACATCCGTGCGGCCGAGAACGCCCGCGGCGAAGCCGTCATCTCGCGTGAGATGGCCCGCCGCGAGGAAGCCTGGGACCGCCTCGAAAAGGCCTATGCCGACGACGCCCGCGTCGAAGGCGCGATCTTCGGCCGGGTCAAGGGCGGCTTCACCGTCGATCTCGGCGGCGCCGTGGCCTTCCTGCCCGGCTCCCAGGTCGATGTCCGCCCGGTGCGCGACGCCGGCCCCCTCATGGGCCTCAAGCAGCCGTTCCAGATCCTCAAGATGGACCGCCGCCGCGGCAACATCGTGGTCTCGCGCCGTGCGATCCTCGAAGAGAGCCGTGCCGAACAGCGCGCCGAGGTCATCGGCAACCTCACCGAAGGCCAGACGGTCGAGGGCGTGGTCAAGAACATCACCGAGTACGGCGCCTTCGTCGATCTCGGCGGCGTCGACGGCCTGCTGCACGTCACCGACATGGCGTGGCGCCGGGTCAACCACCTGTCGGAAATCCTGTCGATCGGCGAGACCATCAACGTCCAGGTCATCAAGATCAACAAGGAAACCCACCGTATCAGCCTCGGCATGAAGCAGCTGATGGAAGATCCGTGGGATCTGGTGGCCGCCAAGTACCCGCTCGAAAGCGTGCACAAGGGCCGCGTGACCAACATCACCGACTACGGCGCCTTCGTCGAGCTGGAGCCGGGTGTCGAGGGTCTCGTCCACGTCTCCGAGATGAGCTGGACCAAGAAGAACGTCCATCCCGGCAAGATCGTTTCGACCAGCCAGGAAGTCGACGTCATGGTGCTCGAGATCGATCAGGCCAAGCGCCGCGTCTCTCTCGGCCTCAAGCAGACCATGCGCAACCCGTGGGAGCTCTTCTCCGAGAGCCACCCGGAGGGCACCCAGGTCGAGGGCGAGGTCAAGAACATCACCGAGTTCGGCCTGTTCATCGGTCTCGACGGCGACATCGACGGCATGGTGCACCTCTCCGACCTCAGCTGGGACCAGCGCGGCGAAGAGGCGATCCAGCAGTACAAGAAAGGCGACATCGTCCAGGCGGTGGTCTCCGAAGTCGACACCGACAAGGAGCGCATCTCGCTGTCGATCAAGGCGCTGGGCGGCGATCCCTTTGCGGAAGCCGTTGGCGGCGTGAAGCGCGGCGACATCATCACCGTCACCGTGACGTCGATCGAAGACGGCGGCATCGAAGTCGAATACGAGGGCATGAAGTCGTTCATCCGTCGCTCCGACCTGTCGCGCGACCGTGCCGAGCAGCGCCCCGAGCGCTTCCAGGTCGGCGACCATGTCGATGTCCGCGTGACCAACGTCGACTCGAAGTCGCGTCGCCTCGGCCTGTCGATCAAGGCCCGCGAGATCGCCGAAGAGAAGGAAGCCGTGGAACAATACGGCTCGTCCGACTCGGGCGCCGCGCTCGGCGACAGCCGCGGCGCGGCCCTCACGGGCGAGTGACCGGGGCCGAACGGCATGTGACACAAAATGCGGCCCCGGGTTTCCGGGGCCGCTTTCGTATCGGGAGCCAGAGTTTCGGGGGCAAATGAAATGCAACCACGCGGCACGTCGCTCGGGGGACATTGGACCGGGGTGTTCGACTACGACAACGAAGACCAGGAGGCGGTGCCGTTCAACGCTTCGCTGTTCGACGTGGCGGGTGCCGTCTGGGGCACCTCGCAGGAGCCCAACAGCTTCGCGCCCGGCTTCGCCGAAGCGCTCGATGCCGAAATCAACGGCACCCGCAGCGGCAAGGAAGTGCGGTTCCGCAAGACCTATATCGGTGCGCCGCCGAACGGCGAATACCCGGTCCAATATGCCGGCCACGTCAACGCGAAGGGCAACCGCGTCGAGGGCCGCTGGGTGATCGACACGCCCTTCGGCAAGATCGGCGGCCCCTTCGTGATGGACCGCGACGGCGGCGCGCCGGTGGTCAGGACCGAAGCGGTCGCAGCAGTGATCGAAGTCGAGAGCTGAGGCCCGGGCGACGCCCGCCGGTGAAGCGCGAGACCCGCGGGCCGCGACCGGCGGCCGGACCTCCGCCCCGCCGCGCGCTCAGTGGAACGGCCGCACCTCGACCTGCGCCCGGCAGGCGATGGCGGCCCGCCGCCCCCAGTCCAGCGCCTCCGCGTCGGTCCCGGTTTCGAGCACCCAGAGCCCGTCGACATGGGTCCCGGTCACAGTGAGCGGGCCGTCCGCAACCGAGACGCCGCCGTCCGGCCCGGTGCGCAGCGATATGGTCTCGCCCGGCGGCTTCAGCCCGCCGACGAACACCCGCACCCCGGCCGCCTGCATCTCCTGGTTCAGCGCCTGGATATCGGCGCGCATCGCCGCATCGACCTCCTTGGCGGGGTCGAAACCGTCCGCACGGTGGATCGTGACGAGAAACAGGGGCATGGCGGGGGTGACCTTTTGTGATGCGGCGGGAACGGCAACCGGGCGGGCCGGCGCCCGGGGCAGCCTATCAGCGGGCGCGCCCGGTGCAATCCCGAACGGCGCGCGACCGGGTCACAGGATCCGCCGGAACCACCGCCGCTTGCGCGCCGTGTACGGCGGGTAGCGCAGCCGCGGGTCGGGCCAGAAGGTCTTCTTCAGCACCGGTTTGAGGTGGCTGAACGTGTCGAACCCGGCCTTGCCGTGATAGGCCCCGATCCCGCTTGCGCCGATCCCGCCGAAGGGCAGATCGGGCGAGGAGAGGTGGAGCACCACGTCATTGAGCACCAGCGCGCCCGAACGGGTTTCGCGCGCCACCCGGTCCTGCACCGCCCGGTCGGCGGTGAACAGGTAGATCGCGAGCGGCGTGTCGCCGGCATTGACCCGGGCGAGGGCCTCGTCGAGCCCCGCGACCTCGACCACCGGCAGGATCGGGCCGAAAACCTCCTCTTCCAGCACTGCCGCGCCAGGGGGCAGGTCGGTGAGCAGGGTCGGCTCGATGTAGAGATCCGCCGCATCGGCGCCGCCGCCATGGGCCAGGTGCCCCGCCTCCAGCATCGCCGCCAGCCGGTCGAAGCCCCGCCGGTCGACGATCCGGCCGTAATCGGCGCTGGCCTGCGGGTCCCTGCCCAGCATCCGGCGCAGGGCCTTGCGGTAGGCGGCGGTAAAGGCCTCGACCTGCCCGGGCGCGATCAGCACGTGGTCGGGCGCGACGCAGGTCTGCCCGGCATTGAGCAGTTTGCCCCAGGCGATCCGCCGCGCAGCGACGTCGAGATCGGCATCGGGCGCGATGATCGCCGGGTTCTTGCCGCCGAGCTCCAGCACCACCGGGCTGGAGCGTGCGCCCGGCCGGCTTCGGCGACCTCAGGCCGATCCGGGCGGACCCGGTGAAAAACACCAGCCCCCAGGGCTCGGTCAGCAGTGCTTCCGCCACCTCCGCATCGCCCTCCACCACCAGGACGGCCGCGGGTCGAGGTACCCGGCAGCAGCCGCGCGAGTAGCGCCGAGGTCGCGGGGACGCGTTCCGCGGGCTTGATGACCGCCGGGTTCCCCGCGGCCAGCGCCCCGATCAGCGGCGTGAGGGCGAGGTGAAAGGGATAGTTCCACGGCGCGAGGATCAGCACTGGCCCGCGCGGTTCCGGCATCAGCCAGGCCCGGCCCGGCAGGTTGTAGAGGTCGACCGGCATCCGACGCGGCCGGGCCCAGCCGCGCAACCTGCGCCGGGCATGGCGCGCGTGCAGGGCGACATAGGCGGTCTCGTGGGTGAAGGCCTCGACATCCGGCTTGTGCAGGTCAGCTGCGAGCGCCGCGGCGATCTCGCCCTCCCGTTCCCGGCACAGGGCTTCGAGCCCGGCGTTGGTCGCCCCGCCAGGCGAGCGGGCGGGTCTGGCCGGCGGCGAAGGCTCGGCGCAGCCGGTCCAGATCGGCGCGCGGCGCGTGTGAATGTCATCCATGGGTCTGCCCGGGAACTGCTTCGGTTCGGCTTCTGCCGCGCGACCCTAGCGTGCCTGACCCCGTCTGCAAGCCTTCCGCCACGGCCCGAAAGCGATCCGGTACCGCCGAGCGGGCTTGCGCGCGATCAAGGCGGGCGCCTGCCGATCCCGGTAGGATCGCACCCGACAGGAGGCGGAGATGAAACACAAGCGACGCGCATTGATGGGGGTCGTGGGCGGCCTCGGCGTGGTGATCGCGCTTGCGGGATTCGTCGGTGGCTGGCTGCCGGTCCGTGACACCATCGTCTGGACCTTCGGGGTCTGGATCCTGGGCTCGACCCTCGTCCTGCTCTTCACCGATCCACAGAAAAAACGCTGAGCTGCGCTATCGCGCGCGATGCGAATCATCGCGAGATCCCATGGCCGCCGCGCGCCATGGATTGTACTTTTCCGACAATCGCAGCGGCTAACGCTCCGGTTTCCCACAAGAAATCCGGCGGAATGGCGCCGAAATCCCCGACCGCACGGACAGCACAGTGTTTTCCGCCCGGCAATTTGCCCCTATAGTGCGGTACGGTGCAGGGCCCCGGCAGACGGGCTCCGCGCGCAAAACGGGGGGATTGGCATGATCCGGTCGGAACTGATTCAGAAGATCGCGGACGAGAACCCGCACCTGTACCAGCGCGATGTCGAGCGCATCGTGAACACGATCTTCGAAGAGATCATCGAGGCCATGGCCCGCGGCGACCGCGTCGAACTGCGCGGGTTCGGGGCGTTTTCGGTGAAAAAGCGCGATGCGCGCACCGGTCGCAACCCGCGCACCGGCGAAGCTGTCGAAGTCGAAGAAAAGCATGTTCCCTTCTTCAAGACCGGCAAGTACCTTCGGGACCGACTGAACGGTAACTGAGGTCCCCCATGCGCACCATCCGCTATCTCTTCCTCGCGGCCCTCGGGGTCGCGCTCGCGACCGTCGCATTCGCCAATCGCGACATGGTCACCCTTCACCTCCTGCCCGCCGAGATCTCCGGCTTCCTCGGCTACAGCTGGCAGGTGAGCCTGCCGCTGTTCATCGTCATCTTCCTCGGCATCGTGGCCGGTCTGATGATCGGTTTCGTCTGGGAATGGATGCGCGAGAGCAAGCACCGTTCCAAGGCGCGGCGCGCCGAAAAGGCGGCGGTGCGGCTATCGCACGAGGTCAAGAGCCTCAAGCGCGGCGGTGCCGGTTCGGGCGACGACGTGCTCGCCCTGCTCGACGACGGCCGCTGATCCCGGCCGGGGGGCGGGGCGGCCCACAAAAATCTGCGATGAGGGCGGGACGGGGCCGATGGCGAACGTTCAGGTGAAAATCTGCGGGCTCAGCACCCCCGACCACGTCCGCTGGGCGGTCGAGGCCGGCGCGCGCTATCTCGGCTTCGTGTTCTTTCCGAAAAGCCCGCGCAACGTCGATATCGCAACTGCCGCGGCGCTCGCTGTCGAGGTGCCGCCGGGGATCGCCAAGGTGGCACTGGTAGTAAACGCCGACGACGCGGCGCTCGACGCGATCCTGGCCCGGGTGCCGGTCGACATGCTCCAGCTCCACGGCGCCGAGACGCCCGCGCGGGTGGCCGAGATCCGGGCAAGGGCCGGCCTGCCGGTGATGAAGGCCGTGGGGATCGCAAGCGCCGAAGACGTGGCCCGGCTCGACGCCTACAGCGCGGTGGCCGACCAGCTTCTGGTCGACGCCAAGCCGCCGAAGGATGCACCCCTTCCCGGCGGCACCGGCGTGCCCTTCAACTGGGGCCTGCTCCGCGGGTACCACTTCCAGCGCCCCTGGATGCTCGCAGGCGGGCTCAACCCCGCCAACGTCGCCGCTGCCGTGCGGCTCACCGGGGCGCGACAGGTCGATGTCTCCTCTGGCGTGGAAACCGCCCCGGGGGTCAAGGACGAAGCCCTGATCCGCGCCTTCATCGACGCGGTCGCATGATCCGCTGGCGCGAGGGCCGGCGCGAGGACGTCGCCGCCGTGGTCGCGATGCTCGCAGACGACGTGCTGGGCGCCGGGCGGGAAACGGCCGCGCTCGCGAGCTACCTCGCCGCCTTCGACGCGATGGCGGCGGAGGGCAACAACCGGCTGATCGTCGCAGAAGAAGCCGGGGCGATCCTCGCCACCTACCAGATCGCCTTCCTCTCCGGTCTGTCGCTCGGCGCGGCCCGCCGGGCGCAGATCGAAGGCGTCCGGGTGAGCGCCGCCGCGCGCGGGCAGGGGCTCGGCACCGCGCTCCTCGCCGATGCCGAGGCAACGCCCGACACCTGTCCCCGCGAAGCGCGTTCGAACGCGCTTCCTGAAGCCGCTTCGAAGCGGCTTCTCACGCGGTTTCGAAACCGCGTCCCGAAGGTGTTTCGAAACGCCTTCTCGCCCCGCGGCGCCCTTCCGATTAGGACAGTCGAAGTCCAACCGGGAGTACGCGCCATGGCCGACGACCTTTTCAACTCCTTCATGAAGGGCCCCGACGAAAAGGGCCGGTTCGGCGATTTCGGCGGCCGCTTCGTCTCCGAGACGCTGATGCCGCTGATCCTCGACCTCGAGGCCGAGTACGAAAACGCCAAGACCGACGCGAGCTTCTGGGCCGAGATGCAGGATCTCTGGACCCACTACGTCGGCCGCCCCTCGCCGCTCTACTACGCCGAACGGCTCACCGAGGAGCTCGGCGGCGCCAAGATCTACCTCAAGCGCGACGAGCTCAACCACACCGGCGCGCACAAGATCAACAACGTCCTCGGCCAGATCATCCTCGCCCGCCGCATGGGCAAGACAAGGATCATCGCCGAGACCGGGGCCGGCCAGCACGGCGTGGCGACAGCGACCGTCTGCGCCAAGTTCGGGCTCAAATGCGTGGTCTACATGGGCAAGCACGACGTCGAGCGCCAAGCGCCCAACGTCTTCCGGATGAAGCTGCTGGGGGCGGATGTGATCCCCGTCACCTCCGGCCGCGGCACGCTCAAGGACGCGATGAACGACGCGCTGCGCGACTGGGTGACCAATGTGCGCGACACCTTCTACTGCATCGGCACCGTGGCGGGCCCGCATCCCTACCCGGCGATGGTGCGCGATTTCCAGTCGATCATCGGCAAGGAGGCCAAGGAGCAGATCCTCAAGGCCGAGGGCCGTCTGCCCGACACGATCATCGCCGCGATCGGCGGCGGCTCCAACGCCATGGGCCTGTTCTACCCCTTCCTCGACGACAAGGACGTCCGCATCATCGGCGTCGAAGCCGGCGGCAAGGGCGTAAACGAGAAGGTCGAGCATTGCGCCTCGCTCACCGGCGGTCGGCCGGGCGTGCTGCACGGCAACCGCACCTACCTGCTCCAGGACGACGACGGCCAGATCCTCGAAGGCTACTCGATCTCGGCCGGGCTCGATTATCCCGGCATCGGTCCGGAGCACAGCTGGCTGCACGAGGTCGGCCGCGCCGAATACGTGGCGATCACCGACAAGGAGGCGCTGGGCGCCTTCCAGCTCCTGTGCCAGACCGAGGGCATCATCCCGGCGCTCGAACCCTCGCACGCGCTGGCCCACGTGATGAAGATCGCGCCGGAGCTGCCGAAGGACCATCTCATCGTGATGAACCTCTGCGGCCGCGGCGACAAGGACATCTTCACGGTCGCCAAGGCGCTGGGCACGGACATGTCGGGCCTGGTCGAAGGGCGCAGCTTCAGCGATTGACACGGTGCCGCCCATGGGCGGGCGCTGTAGCACAAAGACCCCGAGGGCGGGCGTCCGGTTGCCGGGCGCCTGTTTTTGCGGCGGACCGCCGGGCGCGCCATAAACCCGAGGTATAGGCCCTTGTTTCAGGGGTTTACCGGGCCGGGGATAAACCGCAGGACAATGGCCTTGCCGCGGCACCCGTGTCGATCTGTGTCCCGTACCGGCGCAAACCCCTTTTGCCGACCGGACCCATGGATCACGAAAGGACCCAGACGATGAACCTCAAGATGATGCCTCGCCACCACCGCCAGCCTCGGGATCGGCAGTGCCGCCGCCGCCTTCGACCAGTCGCTGATCGACACCATCGCCGCCGAGCTGGCGGGGCAGGGCTACACCACATGGAAGTGAAGATCGGCCCCAACGGCGCCAAGATCGAGGCGACCGGCCCGAACGGCGAGATCGAACGGCTCTATGACAACGCCGGCAACCTCCTCAAGGAAGAGCGCGACGACAACAGCGGCGGTCAGAGCGGCTCGACCGGCTCCGATGACACCGCCGGCGGCGTATCCTCGGATGACAGCGGCGACGACCTCTACGACGACAGCGACGACGATTCCGAAGACGACAGCATCGGCGGCGACGACAGCGACGACGATCACATGAGCGGCGACGACGATCACGACGACGATCAGGGTGACGACAGCGACGACGACGACAGCGACGACGACGAAGACGACGACGACGAGGAAGACGACGACGAGGGAGACGACGACGAGGGAGACGACGACTGATCGTCACGTGACCGGACGGCGGCGCGCGGCATCGGCCGGGTGCCGCCGGCTTGTGCCAGATTATCGCGGGCGGTTGAAGGACCGCCCGCGACACGTCATTTTCGGATCGAACCCGGGATCGGACCCATGATCGGACCCATGAAACGACCACTGCTCATCACCTGCCTTGCCGCCTTTGCGGCCCTTGCCTCTCCCGCGGCGGCCGAGGACGCCGGACAGCGCGTCCAGGACGCCATGGTCGCGCAGCTGAGCAGCCAGGGTTTCAGCCATATCCGGATCTCGAACACGATCCTCGGACGGGTCCGGATCCTTGCGACGAAGCCGGGCATGACCCGCGAGATCATCATCAACCCCCGTACCGGCGAAATCCTGCGCGACTACTGGGACGACGAGGACGACGACGGGCCGGTGACGTCCGGCTCCACCGGACCTTCGGCGGGCACCTCCACCGGCACGACGACGCGCAGCGACGACCGCAACGATGACGACGGCCAGGACGTCGGCGACGACAACGACGACGGGGACGACAGCGCCGCGGGCGATGACAGCAACGACGGGGACGACGAAAAGGACGACAGCGAGGACGAGAAGGACGACGACAAGGACGACGACGAGGACAAGTCCGACGATGACGACGAAGAGGACGACGATTGATGCCGCCCGCGCCGCCCCGGACCCAGACACGCGCCGCCCATGACAAGACCGGCCTCCACCATGCGTGATCGTCACGTCATCAAGGCGGCGCTCGTGGTACAGGCGGTCTGTGCCGGCTTCTTCATTTCCGACATCCTCTCGTCCTGGATCGGGTTCCGCACCACGCCGATTCCGTGGCAGTTTCGCGAGATGATCGAGATCGGCGCCGCCGCCGGGCTGCTGCTCGGCTTCGTCCTCGGCGCCGTCGCCCTGCACCGGTCCCGCCAGCGCCAGTTGCTGGCCGAGCGCGGGCTCGAGCGCGTCTCCGCGGCCTTCATGGACCTGGTCGAAGATGCCTTCACCGAGTGGGGCCTGACCCCTGCGGAGCGCGACGTCGCCCTGTTCGCGATCAAAGGCCTGTCGATCCAGGAGATCGCGGCGATGCGGGAAACCTCCGAAGGCACGGTCAAGGCCCAGACCAACGCGATCTACCGCAAGGCCGGCGTGAACGGGCGCAGCCAGCTCCTGAGCCTGTTCATCGAAGACCTGATGGACGACCGCCACATGCCCGACCGGACGCCCGCCGTGGCCGCGCCGCTGTCCGAGGCTTCCTGAGCGTCCGTCCCGCGTCCATCCCCGGTCCCCTGCCATCGCGCGACCGCTCCGGTGCCGCCCGTCCTCCCTGTGGCGGCGGGAGACCCGCAGACCAGCCCCGCGGCCGCCCCCGGCCTCCGCCCCGTCTTCAGTTCCCGTCCGGAGCGAAAGCGCCTGGGAAGGCCCGGCTCAGCGCGGCCGTCTCCTCGGCCGCATGCGCCCCCGCCCAGGTCCGGAACGCCCGCACTTTCGGTTCGTCCCATTTGTCGCGGGCGGCGATGAGGCAGACCCCGCCCATCGGCGACTCGCAGATCCGATCCGCAAACGGGGCCACCAGCGCGCCGGTGTCCAGCTCTTCCCGGTTCAGCACCAGGTCCGCCATGACCATGCCCGCCCCCATCACCGCCGCCTTGGTCGCCATGTCGAGGTTGGGAAAGTCGTCGCCCGCATCCGGATCGACCCCGGCCACCGCAAAGGCCCTGAGCCAGTCGGTCCAGTCGTCATGGTCGGCGGTCTCGTGCAGCAGGCGGAACCCGGCAAGCTCCGCCGGATCGCGCAGGGGCGGGCGCCCCTCCAGCAGCCGCGGCGCGCAGGCCGGGGTGATCAGCACCGGAAACAGGGTCTGGGTCACCACGTTGCGGGCCCGGTTGGGCCAGTGGACGACGGAAAAGCCGATGTCGTAGGCGTTCGGGGCGAAGCCGCGGTCGCTGTGGAAGTCGGTGGTCAGCTGCAGCCGGATCTCGGGGTGTTGGCGGCGAAACCCGTCCAGCCGCGGGATCAGCCAGCGGATCGAGGTCGCCGGCGGGCAGAGCACCCGGAGCACGCTGGCGTCGGCGGCGATGCGCTCGACCTCGCGCTGGATCGTGCCGAAGGCCTCGGTGAGCACCGCACCCAGCTGCCGCCCGGCGGCGGTCAGCGTCACCCCCTGCGCCTGCCTGTGAAACAGCGCCACGCCGAGATGCTCTTCGAGCAGCTTCACGTGCCGGCTGACCGCCCCGCGGGTCACATGCAGCTCCTCGGCCGCAGCGATGAACCCGCCGTGGCGGGCGGCGGCCTCGAAGGCCCTGAGGGCATTGGGCGGCGGTGGGCGCATGGGACGCTCAAGGATCAGGTTAACTGATCCAATGTAGGAAATTTCATGGTTTGCGCGCAAGGGGAGCGCTGCAATATCCTGACTCAGACAATTGATTTCTTGGATAATTCCCTGCCAACGCAGGAAAACGCCCCACGACTCGCGCTGCCACGCAAAGCGCACTTCGGGATATGGCTTAGAAAATTGGAACCTTTGAACCGCCGCTCGGCAACCCGGCGCAGCCTGGACGCCGAGCTCGAAGGGCTGGCGCTGGTCTCGCCGCATCTGTTGGCGGATCTCGGATTCGAGGAGGATCGGGCCGCCCGCACGCCGCTGCGGTCGGTCTGGCGGAAGGGCGCCGTCGACGTCGCGATCAGCCGCGAACCGGCGGTCGCGACGGTCCGGGTCAGCCTCCGTGAGCCCGGCTGAGGCCTGCGCCCGCGGGGCGTTTCAGGCCGCCCGGGACAGGACGTCGGACAGACCCCTGGCCCGCCCGGCCCGCGGTGCTACCCCCGCGGCCGCATCTCGCGCATCGCCGCGGTGACCTCGCGGAACGCCGGTTGCGCGGCGATCTCGTCGAGCGTCACACTGGCACGGCGGCGCCAGTTCGGATGTTCGTCGACCGTGCCCGGCACGTTGGTCTGACCCTCGGGGCCGACCAGGTCGGCCAGCCGGACGCCGACCAGCATCGACGGCGTCGCGGCGAGAAAGCGGTAGGCGGCGGTGAGCACCCGCGGCGGCAGCGTGGCCGCAGCGCCGTCCTGCGCGTCGCCCGGCAGTTCGCCGCCGTCGATGAAGGCGTTGACCAGCGCGACCCGCTCGTCGACGCGGCGCGCCACGTCGCCCGCCGCCTTCTCGGAGTCGATCAGCCCGAAGCGTTCGCGCAGCGCGATGTCGTCGCCCGACCACCAGCCGGCGAGCGTCGGCAGGTCGTGGGTCGAGACGCGAGGCGAGCGCCTTTTCCGGGTACGTCGAGGCGCGGGTGAACAGGCCCCAGTCCTGTTCGAAATAGAGGATCCGGTAGGCCATGATATTGGCCGCCTGCAGCACGTCGCGAAACCCGTCCGGCACCCAGCCGAGGTCTTCGCCGATCACCACCGCGTCGTGTTTCTCCGCCTCCTCGGCCACCACGCCGAGCATTTCGGCGAGCGGGTAGGCGACATGGGTGCCGGCGGAGGCGGGGGCGTTGTCGGGGATCAGGAACAGCTGGCGCAGCGCCATCACGTGGTCGATCCTCAGCGCGCCCGCGTATTTCAGCTGCGCCGCGATCAGGTTGCGAAACGGCGCGTAGCCGGCCCGCGCGAGCGCGGTGGGCGACAGCGCCGACAGCGCCCAGTTCTGGCCGTCCTGCGAGAACACGTCGGGGGGCGCGCCGACCACCACGCCCTGCAGGGTGAAGCTCTTGTCCGACCAGGTCGCCGAACCGTCCGGCGCCTCGCCGACCGCGAGGTCGACGTAGAGCCCGATCCGCATGCCCGCCTCGCGCCCCGCCTGCGCCGCGGCAGCGAGCTGGCGCGCGGCGATCCACTGCAGCCAGACCTGGAAGGTCACGTCGCGGGCATTCTTCTTCGCAAAGGCCACGACCTCGGGGCTCTCGGGGTCGCGGAAAGGCTCGGGCCAGTCCTTCCAGCCGGCGTCATGGCCCTTGTCGACCATCGCCTGGCTCAGCGCCTCGAACAGCGCATGCCGCTCCAGCGAAAGGCCGCCTTCGGCGCGGAAGGCTTCGAAATCGCTCTCCGGCCAGCGGTTGCCCTCGAACGGCTTGCGGGCGAAGACCGCGCGCAGCCCCTTGCGTTTCATCCGCGCGACCAGCCCGTAGTCGACCATGTCGGTCGCCTGGACCTTGGCCAGTGCCGCCTTGTCTGGCCGGGTGCTGCCCGGCAGATCGTCCATCGCGATGTAGAGCGGGTTGAGAAACTGGCGGTTCGAAGGCGTGAACGGGCTGGTGCGGTCGGGGTCGGACAAAAACAGCGCGTGCAGCGGGTTGATGCCGACGAAATCCGCGCCCGCGGCGGCGGCGGTCTCGCTGAGCCGCGTGAGGTCGGCAAAATCGCCGATCCCCCAGGACCGGTCCGAGCGCAGCTCGTAGAGCTGGCAGAACAGCCCCCAGGCGCGCCGGTTCTCCAGCCAGTGCGGGATCGGCGCGGCGCCGGCGATTGCGGGATCGGTGTCGTAGCGCGGCAGCCCGGCCGCCTCGGGCGACAGGCCCTCGCGCACGCCAAGCGCTGCGAGCAGGGCGTGCCTGGTCGCCTCGGGCACCTCGCGGTCGCCGTAATGAGTCGTAATGCCCGCCGCCCAGCACAGGCGGTTCAGCGCGTCCGCGTCCATGCAATGTCTCCCTTGATCCTCAAATCTCCCATACGGGAGCGGAGGTCGGCTGTGAATGCGTCACCTGCATCAGGCGCGGTATTTTTCGAGGATTTCCAGCGGCACCACTTCGAGTGCCCGGATATGCGTCGCTTCGAGCCGAACTTTGGGCGCGCAACCTTCATCATGGGCCTGGAGAAAACGTGCCGCCACGACGCACCACTGGTCGCCGGGCTTCAGCCCCGGAAACCGCCATTCCGGCCGCGGGGTCGAGAGATCGTTGCCGACATACTTTGAAAAGGCGAGGAATTCCGCCGTCATCACCGCGCAGATCGTGTGCCGGCCGATGTCGGCATCGGAGGTGTTGCAATGGCCGTCGCGGAAGAAACCGGTGACCGGATCGTCGCAACACAGCAGGAGCTCGCCACCGAGCACGTTTACGGGATTGTCTGGCACAGGTTTCATGACACCGCCTTCACGATCGCCTGAACATCTTTTCGCTCATCCGCGCCACCCCGGCGCGCCTTCGTTGCGGTCGGCGGCGGTGACGACGATCACCACGCCGCGCGCATTGTCGATCCACATCCGCTGCCCAGAGGCTGCGGAAAGATCTCGCCGGCCCTCGGGTTCTTCGGGATCCACCAATGGTAGCCGAAACCGCCGCCGGGGCCACCCGTCGGCCCCTTCGGCGCGCTCGGGCGGGTCATCTCCGCGACCCAGCCGCGGGGATCACCTGCCGTCCGCCGGCGCGGCCGCCTTCGCGCACCATCTCGCCGAACCGGGCATAATCGCGGGTGGTGAGCCCGAGCTCGCCGGCGACAAAGGCCTCTCCGGCGCCGTCGAGCAGGTAATAGGGATCGCGTTCCAGCCCAAGGGGCGCAAAGATCCGCGTCCGCATCAGCGACGGGATGCGCTTGCCGGTCGCCCCCCGCAGCACCATGCCGAGCACATGGGTGTCCATCGACGAATAGCGGTAGGTCTGCCCCGGCGGCCCGAGCCGCTTGTCGAGCCCGGCGCAGCGCGTCGAGCGAGCTGCCGAGCACCATCGCCCGGCTCATCCGGTTCACGTCGGACCAGTAGTTTCCGTACTCGTCAAAGGCGACACCCGCGCCATGTGCAGGAGGTCGCGGATCGTGACGCCGTCCCAGGCCGAGCCGACGAGCCTCCGGGCATAGGCCGTCGCCGGATCGTCGAGCGAGGCGATCTCGCCCTTTCGACCGCGGTGCCGACGAGCGTGGCGAGGAAGCTCTTGGCGAGCGACCAACTGATCCGCAGATCCTGGGCCCGGTGCCGAGGTAGTAGTTCAGGACCGTACCTCTCCCTGGCTCAGCACCACGATCGAGGTCAGGTTGCGCGCCCTGGCCCAGGCGTCGAACCCTTCGGCATCGCCGCCGGCGCCGCGGGCAGGGGGCCGGGTCCACCATCGAGACGCTCTCGAACATCTTGTCCATGCGCGAGAAATTCGCCGCCACATCGCCGGGCGCGAACAGGGTCGCGACCGCCGCCAGCCGGCCGACCTCGCCGTCGCGGAGCGCACAGCCGCCGCCGGCGAGAACAGCGACGGCGAGCAACAGGGCGAGGGCGCCGCGAAACGGCGCGGCCAGCGGCGAAGACCGGGGCACGGCGGCGGGCCGTCGGCGCATGTCAGAGTTTGTTGTGGGTGCCGTCACAGAGCGGTGCGTTGGCGCTGTGCTTGCAGCCGCAGAAGAACACCTTCTTCGAGGCCTCGGCGGTGTACTTCACCGGGGTAAAGCTGGTTTCCTTGTGCGATCCGTCGCAGAACGGCTGGTTCTTCGACCGGCCGCAGGCACACCAGAAATAGGTCTTCCCCTCTTCGACCTCGACGGGATAGGGGCTTTTCTGGGCGATCACGGGGCTGTCGGTCATGGCTTTTCCTTCTTTTTGCGAGGGCTGTGTTCCGGAGGGGCGTTCCAGTCGATCCAGCGGCCGTGGAAATCGACCCGGCCGAGGTTGAGCTTGTGGTTTCCGGGCCAGATCGTGAGCTCGATCGGCGCACCTCGCCCTTGCGGTCGTCGCCCTCCATCGACAGCCGCGCGAGCGGCGCGTCGGCAGTGGCGCGGGCCCCGGCTCCTTCCATCAGCCCGAGGCAGCCGCGCCGGGTCTCGTCGGAGAAATACTGCCAGGCGACGGTGTGGGTGACGAGGTGAATGGTGCCGGGGCGGCGTGGCCAGGCGCTGGCTGAGCCAGGTGCAGGCACTGGTGCTGTCGACCACCGCGTCGCACATCGCCATCGCCGCCTTGGCGCGTTCGATCCGCCAGGGCTGGTCGGGCCAGAGGTAGGAGATGAGCCGGAGCGCATCGGCCTCGTCATGCGGGTCGAGCGGCGCGATGTCGACGCCGCGGCGGTCGACGATCCGCACATCGCCTTCGGGCGGCGGCGGGCCCAGCCACTCGGGGTCGAGCCGGACGGTGGAATCGCGCGGTCCCAGCACGCCCCAGGCGAGGTCGAGCCGGAACCGGTCCCACATCAGGTTGAGCCCGGCGGCGGCACCGAGCTCCGACACCACGAAATCGGTGATGCCGAATTTCGCCGCCAGCCAGTGGGCGCCCGAAATCATCACCGCCGAGCGCCGGACCTCGTTGGTCTGCGGCGCGTGTTCGAGCCAGTCGAGCAGGACCTCGGTGTGGTCACGGAGCGCGATGTCGAGCGCGGCGCCGAGCTTCTCCTCGCCCGGACAAAGGTTGGGCGGGTAGCAGGCGGCGAGCTCGGGGCAGGCGCCGGTGAGCACCAGCGCGTGCAGCCCCCCGAGCAGGCGCAGCGGCAGCGAGGCGCCGCGGTTCGAGATGTCGCCGCGCCAGTGCAGCATCCGCTCGACCACCGGGGTGCCGGGCCTGAGCCGCCGTGCCACCAGCGTCAGCACCTTGGCGGTGAAAGGGGACCCGAGACTGCGGTTCGACCGCGCCTGATCGAGAAAGGCGTCTTCGAGTTTCACCGGAACTTGTCCACCAGTTTCTGCAGCGGCGAGCGGGCCGCCTCGGGCGCCTCGACCGCCTGAGCGGCCTCTCCGGCAAAGGCCGGTTCCGCCGCCGCGTCGGGTTTCGGTTTGGCGGCCAGTTTCGGCTTCGCCGGCGTCATCCGGAGCGCCACGGCATTGGCAAATTTCGCGCCGTCCCCGGTCGCGAGCCAGGGCGCGCCGTCGCCGAGCCCGCGCAAGAGATCGTCGAGCCAGCCCTCGTCGGCCTTGGCGAAGTCCGACAGCACGTAGCCCGACACCCGGTCCTTGTGGCCGGGATGGCCGATCCCGAGCCGCACCCGGGCATAATTGTCGCCGATATGCTGGTGCAGCGAGCGCAACCCGTTATGGCCGGCATGGCCGCCGCCCTGTTTGAGCTTCATCCGGCCCGAGGCGAGGTCGAGCTCGTCGTGGAACACGACGACGTCTTCGGGGCTGAGCTTGAAGAACCGCATCGCTTCGCCGACGGACTGGCCGGACAGGTTCATGAAGGTCTCGGGTTTCAGCAGCACGACCTTTTCGGCACCGAGCTGGCCCTGGGTCACGAGCCCCTGGAACTTCGCCCGCCAGGGCGCAAACCCGTGCTCCTCGGCGATCCGGTCGACGGCCATGTACCCGATGTTATGCCGGTTGCGCGCATATTTCGCGCCGGGATTCCCGAGACCGACAAAGAGTTTCATCCCACCTCCGGCTGCGCGCTTCACCGTTTCCGCCCCGTCCCCAAGGGCGTCATGCGATCACGTTATGCGAGCGGGACGGGAATGCCAAGGCACCCTCGCACGCGGGTCTTTCTGGCGCAGGCCCCGCGCTGCGCCACGCGGCCGGCAGCGCGGCACCGCCCGACAGCGGCCCTGTGCGCACGAAAACGGGGCCCGAAGGCCCCGTCCGATATCCCTGCGATGCGCCGGAGGATCAGTCGGCGTCCTTCGCCTCGTGGATCACCTCGGTAACCGGGGTCTCGTCGGTTTCCTCGTCCGAGCCGCGCAGGCCCGACGGCGCCGAGATCGACGCGATGATGAAGTCGCGCTCGATGGTCGGCTTCACGCCCGCGGGCAGGGTCACGTCGGAGATGTGGATCACGTCGCCCACGTCCTTGCCGGCGAGGTCGACCGTGATCTTCTCCGGGATGTCGCCGGCAACCACGTTGAGTTCCACTTCCGGCCGGGTCACGACCAGGACGCCGCCCTTCTTGATGCCGGGCGCCGTCGCTTCGTTTTCGAACTCGACGTGGATGAAGATGTTGATCCGCGTATTGCGGTGCAGGCGCATGAAATCGACATGCGTCGGCAGGTCCTTCACGGTGTCGCGCTCGACGCCGCGGCAGATCACCCGCACGTCGTCATGGCCCTCGACCTTGAGGTTGAGCAGCTTCGACAGGAAGCGGCCCTCGCGCAGGGTCTTCAGGAGCACGTTGAAGGGGATGTTGATCGGCAGCGGTTCTTGTGCGCCACCGTATACGATGCCAGGTACGAGCCCTTCGCGGCGGGCTTGACGAGCGGCCCCCTTGCCTGTCCCCGTCCGTACCGTGGCGTGAAAGTCAGGAATTTCACGAGCCATTGGTCTCTCCAGATTGTAGATGCGGGCTGCCTCCAAGGGTGCGCCTCCCGCTGAGACGGGGCATATAGGCCGGATTCGCCCCAAGGGAAAGGGAAATCTGCGTTCGAATTGGGCCACCGGAGGTTCTGCAGAGGCTCCGAGTTACTTGGAATGGTTTCTGCTGGAGCATCTAGATTGGCGCCCCGATAGCATCAATAAAGAGATGAACTGCCCAGTCATGATGAAAGGCGCTTCTGAAGTCTCGCCGTATGGCGCTTCGTTCGCCACCTTGCGTGGTTCTGGACATGCTTCCTGCGGTGTGGGCAAGAAAATCTGCCACACAAATCCCACGCATAAGATCCACACCCGACGATTTCGCTTGGGTGCAGAGGAATGCGGGTACAATTGCGCGATCTTTGCGCACCAGACGATTTAGGCGAAAGTATTTTGCATACTGCGTGTCGAGCCGTTCCGAGTGCTCAACGCAAATGATCAGCTGACTGTAATCCTGTCCAGATTTCTTAACTAGAATCTAGTATCCGCTGGAACATCTGTTGCACAAGTAACTGCAGTAATGGCACCGTCGACTCGTTTGTCATGCTTGCCTTCGCTACGGTCGCGAAGCGGCCGAATGCGCCTGGGCAAAGAATTGGTCGATCGCTTACAATTGTTCTGGCCTCAACTCGTTAGGCCGGAGGTCGGCCCGCATGGAGCGGCCGCATATCCTCGGGGAAAGCCTGCTCGACCGCAATCCATGGTTGGTCAATGTCACGCCAATAGTCGCTGGCAGCGCACACGCAACCTGCGAGACCGAAATAAGGGGTGTTTGGGTCAGCGAAGTCTTCATGGCCTGTTTCGTCTACAAAGATCAGCAATGAGTCGTCGGGGAACTCTGTCCGAGTGCCGTCATGTTCAATGATAAGCGTCATATCTGTTTGAGGTTTTTCGTTTGAGTAAGCTCTTGTAATAGAATGAAATCAGACGGTCATTTGCTACCATTCGCTCGCTTATCCAACCTAGCGTAGAACCGTGCATTGTCCATTAAGGCTGCGCCAGTCTCCACGCGAAGAAAAGAATGAGACTGATCCTCCCCCAATGAAGTGGTCGGCCGTTATGTTTAGGAAAACGGAGGATCAGAATGGCTAGGAAACGACACAAGCCCGAGGAAATTGTCACGAAGCTGCGGCAGGTTGAGGTGCTTGTCGGGCAAGGCATGGCAAGGGTGGATGCGATCCGCGAGGTTCGCATTACCGAGCAGACCTATTATCGCTGGCGCAAGGTAACCTTCCGGTGAGGGCCGTCTAACGGGGTTCTGACGCCAGTGATAGGTCCGACCTTATGGCCGACCGTAAGTTCAGACCTGAGATTGAAGTCCTGTCCGCCGAGGATGTGCCGCGGCGGCGGAACTGGGACGATGCGGACAAGATCCGGATTGTTGAGGAGAGCTTTGTCGGGCATCGGCAGGTCTCGGCGACGGCGCGGCGGCATGGAGTTTCGCGGTCGTTGCTGACGACGTGGCGGCGGCAGTATCGGGAGGGCGAGCTTGGTGGCGAGCCATCACCGGTGTTCGCCCCGCTGACGCTTCTACCTGAGCCCGGGGTGTCTGATCCGGCCGCATGCTCGGATGTCAGGGTCGAGATCGTGCTGGGGAACGGGCGGCGGCTCGTGGTTCCCCTCGACGTGGACCCGACAGTCTTGGCCCGGCTCATAGCGGTGGTGGACGGCGGATGATCGCGTTCCCGGCGGGGGTGAAGGTGTGGATCGCCGGCGGTGTGACCGACATGCGCCGAGGGATGAACACGCTGGCGTTGCAGGTGCAGGAGGGGCTCGGGCGGGACCCGCATGCGGGCGAGATCTTCTGTTTCCGTGGGCGCCGGGGTGATCTCGTGAAGCTGCTCTGGCACGACGGGGTCGGCATGTCGCTTTATGCCAAGCGCCTGGAGGCCGGCAAGTTCATCTGGCCTGTGAGCCGTAGCGGCGAGGCGGTGCAGATCTCCGCGGCCCAGCTCGGCTACCTTTTGGAGGGCATCGACTGGCGCAATCCGCGTTGGACGCAACGCCCTGCGAAGGCGGGGTAATTCCGCCTCATTGACCTTGTTTTGTTGGGATTTCCGGCACCGGCATGGTAGGTATCGACCATGTCAGACCCCGCCGCCGAGATCGCCAGACTGCGCGCCGCGCTCGCGGCCTCGGAGGCGCGTGCCGAGACCGCCGAAGCGGAACTGGCGCACGCCCGGGCCGTGGTCTCGACCTCCGAGGCGATGATCAAACATCTCAGGCTCGAGATCGCCAGGCTGCGGCGCGAGCAATATGGTCACAGCTCCGAGCGCCGGGCCCGCCTGATCGACCAGATGGAGCTGCAACTCGAGGAGCTCGAGGCGGCTGCGACCGAGGATGAGATCGCGGCGGAGATGGTCGCGAAGACCGCGCCCGTCGCGGCCTTCGAGCGTCGCCGTCCGGCCCGCAAACCCTTTCCGGATCATCTGCCGCGCGAGCGGGTGGTGATCGAGGCGCCGACCACCTGCACCTGCTGTGGCTCAAGCCGCATCGTGAAGATGGGCGAGGACGTCACCGAGACGCTGGAGGTCGTTCCGCGCCGGTGGAAAGTGATCCAGACCGTCCGCGAGAAGTTCACCTGCCGGGACTGCGAGAAGATCTCGCAACCGCCGGCGCCGTTCCATGCCCTCCCGCGCGGATGGGCGGGACCGCATCTGTTGGCGACGATCCTGTTCGAGAAGTTCGGTCAGCACCAACCGCTGAACCGGCAGGCGGAGCGCTACGCCCGCGAGGGCGTCGATCTCAGCCTCTCGACGCTCGCCGACCAGGTCGGGGCCTGTGCCGCGGCGCTCGAACCGATCCACGGGCTGATCCGGGCCCATGTCCTGGCGGCCGAGCGGCTGCACGGCGACGATACGACAGTGCCCCTGCTGGCAAAGGGCGGAACCCGGACCGCCCGGCTCTGGACCTATGTCCGCGACGACCGGCCGTTCGCCGGCGGCGCGCCACCCGCGGCGCTGTTCGCCTTCTCCCGCGACCGGGAGATGTCCCATCCGAACCGGCATCTCGCCGGATGGCAGGGCATCCTTCAGGCCGACGCCTACGGCGGCTACAACGACCTTTACCGGGCCGACCGCGATCCGGGACCGGTCACCAGCGCGCTGTGCTGGAGCCATGCCCGGCGCAAGTTCTTCGAACTCGCCGACATCCGGGGGAATGTCCGCAAGGGCAAATCCGCCCACGACATCTCCCCCGTCGCGCTGGAGGCCGTGACCCGGATCGACGCGATCTTCGACATCGAGCGCGACATCAATGGCCTGCCGGCCGAGGACCGGCATGTGGCTCGGCAACGGCGTTCCGGGCCCCTTGTCGAAGCGCTGCACGTCTGGCTCAGCGCCGAACGGGGCAGAATGTCGAAGCACAATCCCGTCGCCAGGGCGATCGACTACATGCACGCGAAGAACCGCTGGGCAGCCTTCACCCGGTTCCTCGACGATGGCAGGATCTGCCTCACCAACAACGCGGCGGAGCGGGCGCTGCGCGGCATAGCCCTCGGCCGCAAGTCCTGGCTCTTCGCCGGCTCCGACCGCGGCGGCGACCGCGCCGCCTTCACGTATTCCCTGATCGTCACCGCGAAGCTGAACGACATCGACCCTCAGGCCTGGCTCGCCGACGTCCTCGCCCGCCTCCCCGACACCCGCGCCTCGCAGGTGCCCGAACTCCTGCCGTGGAACTGGCGCCGGACCTCACCGAACCGAAAAGCCGCCTGACCACGGCCTACGCCGGATGGTTACCAATTTCCTCGGGCTTGTGTCGTTTCGTAGCCATTCTGATCCTCCGTTTTCCTAAACATAACGGCCGACCACTTCATTGGGGGAGGATCAGTACCGCCACTGGCGGGTCGAATATGATGGCGACATCGCCAACCTGTTCATGGACGTGGACGAGGATGGCGGGCTGTTCGAGGGCTACAAGCTCAAGCTCAATTCCTACGACTTCAGCGTCGACATCGAGCCTGGCCGACATCGTGCAGCGGATGCGCTTCGAGCACCCCGAGGTGAAGGTGGTCGTGCTGCAGTCGGGCAAGGAAAAGGTGTTCTGCGCCGGTGCCAACATCCGCATGCTCGGGGGGCGGCGCACAGCCACAAGGTCAACTTCTGCAAGTTCACCAACGAAACCCGCAACACCTTCGAGGCGGCCGAGGACGACAGCGGCCAGAAGTGGATCGCCGCGGTCAAGGGTGCCTGCGCCGGCGGCGGTTACGAGCCCTCGCCATTGCCTGCAACTACATCATGCTGACCGACGACAGCTCGTCCTCGGTGGCGCTGCCGGAAGTGCCGCTGCTGGCGGTTCTGCCGGGCACCGGCGGCCTCACCCGGGTGACCGACAAGCGCAAGGTGCGCCGGGACCTCGCCGACGTGTTCTCGACCATGGAAGAGGGCGTGCGCGGCAAGCGGGCCAAGGACTGGGACCTCGTCGACGAAGTGATCCCGAACTCGAATCTGACGCGACCGTTCAGGAGCGTGCCCGCGAATTTGCCGACGCCTCCACCAAGCCGACCGGCAAGGGCATCACCCTCGGTCCGATCCAGCGGTCGATCGCCGAGGGCGGGTCGCTCGCCTATTCGCTGGTCCACGTCGCCATCGACCGCGCGGCGCGCAAGGCGACGATCACGCTCCGGGGGCCGGAGGAAGACGCGCCCGCCGATGCCGCCGCACTCGAAGCGCAGGGCGATCAATCCTATCTCCTTAAGCTCGCCCGGGAACTCGACGACGCGATCCTGCATCTGCGTCTCAATGAGATGGAGCTGGGTCTGGTGGTCTTCCGCACGCAGGGCGACCCGCAAGCGGTTCTCGCCTCCACGAACAGGTGCTGCTCGACAACGCGGATAACTGGCTGGTCAACGAGATCCTCAAGTTCTGGAAGCGCACGCTCAAGCGTATCGACGTGACCTCGCGGTCCCTGGTGGGGCTGGTCGAGAACGGGTCGTGCTACGCGGGCGTGCTCGCCGAGATCCTGTTCGCGTCCGACCGGACCTACATGATGGAAGGCGAGTTCGAGGGCGACAACCGTCCCGTCGCCACAATCACGCTCGGCCAGTCCAACTTCGGCCAGTACCCGATGGGCAACGACCTCACCCGGCTCGAAACCCGCTTTCTCGGCAGGCCCGAGCATGTCGGCGATCTGAAGGGCAAGATCGGCCAGGCGCTCGAGGCCGATGCGGCCAACGACGCCGGGCTGGTCACCTATGTCTTCGACGACATCGACTGGGACGACGAGATCCGCATCTTCATGGAAGAGCGTGCCTCGTTCAGCCCCGATGCGATGACCGGCATGGAGGCCAACCTGCGCTTCGCCGGACCGGAAACGATGGAAACCCGGATCTTCGGGCGGCTCACCGCCTGGCAGAACTGGATCTTCAACCGGCCGAACGCCGTCGGCCCCGAGGGCGCGTTGCAGCGCTACGGCACCGGCGTTCGCGGCAGCTACAACATGGAACGCGTCTGATCGGCGGCAGCAGGAGGAAACTATGCTCGATCTCATCAATGTCAGCTACGACACGCAGATCCCCAACAACGTGGTGCTCTCGTCCGACAAACGGGTGCTGAAGGCGCTCGAAAAGTGGCACCCCGGCTACATCAACTGGTGGAACGACCTGATCCCCGATCAGTTCCAGCAGTCGATGGTCTACCTGCGCACCGCCGTTTCGGTCGACCCGAAGGGCTGGGCCAAGTTCGACTATGTCCGGATGCCGGAATATCGCTGGGGCGTGCTGCTCGCGCCGCAGGTGGAAGACCGCCGCATCCCCTGTGGCGAACATGCCGGGGAACCGGCCTGGCAGGAAGTGCCGGGTGAATACCGCAACCTGATGAAGCGGCTGATCGTGATCCAGGGCGACACCGAGCCGGCCTCGGTCGAGCAGCAGCGCTTCCTCGCCATCACCGCCCCGTCGCTCTACGACATGCGCAACCTGTTCCAGGTGAACGTGGAGGAGGGGCGTCACCTCTGGGCGATGGTCTACCTGCTGCACAAGTATTTCGGGGCCGATGGCCGCGAAGAGGCCGACGATCTGCTGCGTCGTTCGTCGGGGTCCGAGGAAGCGCCGCGGATGCTGGGCGCGTTCAACGAGGAAACGCCGGACTGGCTGTCGTTCTTCATGTTCACCTACTTCACCGACCGCGACGGCAAGATGCAGCTCGAGAGCCTTGCCCAGTCCGGGTTCGATCCGCTGTCGCGGACCTGCCGGTTCATGCTGACCGAGAAGCCCACCACATGTTCGTGGGCGAAACCGGCGTCGGCCGCACCATCGAGCGCACCTGCCAGGTGATGAAGGAAAACGGCATCGACGATCCCTATGACACCGACCGCATCCGCGCGCTCGGGGTGATCGACCTGCCGCTGATCCAGAAGAAGCTGAACCTGCACTACACGCTGTCGCTCGACCTGTTCGGTCAGGAAGTGTCCACCAATGCCGCCAACGCGTTCAACGCGGGCATCAAGGGCCGCTATCAGGAGCACCGGATCGAGGACGACCACAAGCTGCAGCAGGACAGCTACACGGTCTGGGATCTGGAAGACGGCCAGGTGGTGCGCAAGGAGGTCCCGGCGCTGACCGCGATCAACATGCGGCTGCGCGACGACTACACCCGCGACGCCGCGGGCGGCGTCGGCCGCTGGAACAAGATCATCGAGAAATCCGGGATCGAGTTCGAGATGAAGCTCCCGCACGAGAGCTTCAACCGTCAGATCGGGGTGTTCGCCGGCCACAACTTCAACCCCGAGGGCCGGATCGTTTCTGGTGCGGAGTACGACGAAGGGATCCGGAACTGGCTGCCGACCCATGCGGACGGCGATTTCATCCAGTCGCTGATGGTGCAGGTGACCGAGCCGGGCCAGTTCGCCGGCTGGATCGCACCGCCGAAGGTGGGCATCGACAACAAGCCGGGCGATTTCGAATACGTCAAACTCGCCATGGCGTGACGCAACCCGGGCAGGCGGCGTCTGTCGCCTGCCCACCTGTCGACAAGGGAGAGAGCCATGATCCACAAACGCGAAGTCGCCCATGCGCCGCGGACGCGCGCGCTTGCGGTTCAGATAGCCAATTTGCGCGGCGGCTGTGTCGGGTGCAGCGACTGCGCCGGCTGCTGCACGGCGCTGCTCGACGCGCTCATCCTCCCCGATCTGGTGCTCAAGGAGAAGAAGGCGTGAACCAGCCGCTCAAACAGCACCTGATCGACCCTGAGATCTGCATTCGCTGCTACACCTGCGAGATGACCTGCCCGGTCGAGGCGATCGTCCACGACGACAACAACGTGGTCGTCGACGCGTCGAAATGCGACTACTGCATGGCCTGCATCCCGGTCTGCCCCACCGGTTCGATCGACGAATGGCGTGTCGTCGCCGAGGCCTATTCGCTCGATGACCAGTATTCCTGGGACGAGCTTCCGGCGCAGGAGGATCTCGGCGAGGCGGCCGACACCGGCATGGAAGCGATCGACGACGCGATGGCCGCACTGCTGGCGGATGCGCACAAGGGCGCCGGCGGCAAGGCCAGGGCGCCGGCGTCGGCGGCAAAACCCACGGTCAACATGTACAACCTGTCGAACCCGATCGAAGCGGTCGTGCAGGGCAATTACCGGCTGACGCACGAGGACAGCGACACCGAGGTCCACCACGTCATCCTGAGTTTCGAAGGCAATGCGTTCCCGGTCCTCGAGGGGCAATCCATCGGGATCATCCCGCCGGGCGAGGACGCTGAGGGCAAGCCCTACCTGCCGCGCCTCTATTCGGTGTCGTCGCCGCGCGACGGGGAACGGCCCAATTACAACAACGTCTCGCTCACCGTGAAACGCGAAGAGCATGGCGTGTGCTCGAATTTCGTCTGCAGCCTCAAACAGGGCGACAAGATCAAGGTGACCGGCCCGTTCGGCTCCACCTTCCTGATGCCGGACGACCCGTCGGCGAGGTTGCTGATGATCTGCACCGGCACCGGCTCGGCCCCGTTCCGGGCCTTCACGATGCGCCGCCAGCGCACCGTCGGCGCGCGGTCGGGCGGGATGACGATGTTCTTCGGGGCCCGGACGCCGCAGAGCCTGCCGTATTTCGGCCCGCTCAACAAGGTGCCCGAGACCCTGCTCAAGAAGCATCTCGTCTTCAGCCGCATCCCCGGCGCGGGAAAGGAATACGTGCAGGACCGGCTGATGGTCGAGCAGGATTCCGTGGTCGAAATGCTGGCCGACCCCAACACCCATATCTACATCTGCGGTTTGCGCGGGATGGAGGAGGGCGTGGAGAAGGCGTTTTCCAACATCTCCGAGAGCATGGGGCAATCGTGGCGGGCCTTGCGTGACACGATGCGCGAGGACGGCCGTTACCACGTGGAAACCTACTAGAGATGTCGCCGACCCCAGCGCCATACGAGCACGAGATCCGTGTGAGCTGGGGCGATTGCGACCCGGCCGAGATCGTCTATACCGCGCGCATCCCGTGGTTTGCGCTCGATGCGATCAACGGATGGTGGGAACATCATCTGGGACCCGGCGGCTGGTATCACATGGAACTCGATGTCGGCGTCGGCACGCCCTTCGTGTCGATGCGCCTCGACTTCCGCGCCCCGATCACGCCGCGCCACCGGTTGCGCTGCAAGGTCTGGCCGAACCGGCTTGGCGAAACCTCGCTGGGGTTTCACGTCGACGGCTACCAGGACGGGAAGCTTTGCTTCGAGGGGGATTTCGTCTCCGTCTTCATCCGGGTCGGAAAATTCAGCAAGGCGCCGCCGCCCGAGGACATCCGCGCTCTGGTCGCGGCGCATCTGATCCCGGCTTCAGGGGCGTAGCCAGACGGCCCCGGGCGCGGGCCGTCATCTGTGTCTTCAGGGTCCCCGCGACACAGAAGACATTCGGGAATACTTGCGTCTTGCAAGGGTTTCGGTCAGATTTGGCATTATAGTTCATGAAGCGACCCGAATGACCGAGATAACCAACTTCCGTGGCGAGGCCACGCCGACATCGGAGATGGATGGGCTCGAGGCCGACGTGCATCAGCTGATCCAGCGTGTCGGTGCGCGCGTGCGCAAGGCGCGCGAACTCAAAGGGCTGCCGCGCCGGGTCGTCTCGGAACGTTCGGGCGTCTCGCCGCGGTATCTCGCCCAGCTGGAAACCGGCGAGGGCAATATCTCGATCGGTCTTCTGCAGCGGGTCGCGGCCGCGCTCGATTGTCGAATCGAATGGATGGTCGGCAAAGACGATCCCTGGACCTCGGATGCGCTGCGCATCGCCGACCTCTACCGGTCGGCGACCGCCGGTGCGCCGCGCGGCGATGGAAGCGCTCAGTTCCAACACGCCGGAGCAGCTGCGGGCGCGCCGTGTCTGCCTGATCGGGCTGCGTGGGGCGGGCAAGTCGACGCTCGGTGCGATGGCGGCGCAGGTGCTCCACGTGCCGTTCCTCGAGCTTAACATCGAGATCGAGGATCACGCGGGCATGCCGGTGAGCGAGGTCGTAGCGCTCTATGGCACCGACGGCTACCGGCAACTCGAGAGCCAGGCGCTCAGCCGGATCGTCGCCACCCATGACAGCCTGATCCTTGCGGTCGCGGGCGGTGTCGTGGCCGAACCCGACACGTTCAAGACGCTGCTGGCGCATTTCCATACGATCTGGATCAAGGCGAGCCCGGAAGAACACATGAACCGGGTGCGCAGCCAGGGCGACACCCGGCCCATGGCCGGCAACCCCGAAGCCATGGAACAGCTGCGCGCGATCCTGCGAAGCCGCGAACCGCTCTACGGCCGCGCCCAGGCCGAGCTCGATACGTCGGGCCAGGCGCTGCAAACCTCCGCGGACGATCTTGTGAAGCTCATCCGCGCCGAAGGGTTTCTCGGCGAGGGCGTCTCAGGAAAACCGGGCCGGGCGGCGCTCGAGAAACGCCAGGACGCCCTCGGCGTAATCGGGATGCGCCCCGGCGCGGCCCCCAGTGCGGCGGCTTCGATCTCCAGATAGGCGTCGAGCGGAAGATGCGCCGCGGCGATGGCGGTCTTGATACCCGACAGCGCCGTGCGGGGCGTGTGGGTGAGGCGCTCCAGCAGTGTCTCGTGGGCCGCGTCCAGCTCCGGGTCCGGCACCGCGGCCCAGATCAGACCGGCCTCGGCCGCCTGCTTCGCCGTCAGGGTCTCTCCCAGCATCAGCGCCGCCCGGGCGCGCGCCGGGCCAAGTCCCTGTGCCAGCGCCCGGCCGAGACCCGCATCCACCGACAGCCCGACCTTTGCAAAGGAGAGCGCGAATTTCGCGTCCGTCGAGGCGAGCACGATATCGGCGGCCAGGGCGATCCCGGCCCCCGCGCCGGCGGCCACGCCCGTGACGCAGGCGACCACCGGTTTCGGCGTCTCGCGGAGCTTGCGCACGATTGGATGGAACAGCTCGCGCTGGATCGCCGCGAGGTCGAGCGGGCCGCCGAGCTTGCGCGGGTCGCGCTCCGAGAGATCCTGACCGGCACAGAAGGCGCGGCCCCGGCCGGTGAGGGAAATCACCCGCACGTCGTCATTCTCCGCGGCCGCGTCGAGCGCGCTCCCGAGCTCGTGCAGCATGACGCGCGTCAGCGCGTTCAGCTTGTCCGGGCGGTTGAAAGCGATCCGCGCCACACCGGCCGCAACCGTGACGTCGAGTGTCTCATAGCTCATTTCTCGTCCAGACTGTTGCATTATGTTTCCAATCATGCACTATATAACATAACGGCTGGGAGGGTGGAATGGCTGTCATCACACGGAAAACGGGCCGGGTCGGCTATGTGGAGCTCGACAACGCGCCGGTCAACGCGATCGGGTTGGCGATGCGCGAGGGGCTGCTGGCCGCGGTCGACTGGGCCGAGGCCGAAGGGCTCGAACGGGTCATCGTTTCGGGCCGGGGCAGGGTCTTCGCGGCCGGAGGCGACGCGCGCGAATTCGACGCGCCGCCGGTGGCGCCGGACCTTCCGGACGTGCTCGCCCGGATCGAGGAAAGCCCGGTGCCGTGGATCGCGGCCGTTCACGGCGCGGCGCTGGGGGGCGGGCTCGAGCTGATGCTTGCCTGCCGCTACCGGATCGCCACTCCCGGCACCCAGCTCGGTCTCCCGGAGGTGACCCTCGGCGTCGTGCCGGGCGCCGGGGGCACCCAACGCCTGCCGCGCCTCGTCGGCATGGAAAAGGCCCTGGAGATGGTGTCGACGGGACGGCCGATCACGGCGGAGGACGCAAAGGCGTTCGGATTGATCGACGAGATCGACGCCGATCCGGTCTATTTCGCCGAACTGACCAACCCGGAGCTCCTCGGGACCATGGTGCCGGTCGGCGAACTGAACGTCGGCGAGGCTGGACCGGAGCTGTTCGATGCCGCCCGCGCCCGCGCGGCCGGCAAGATGCGCGGACAGCAGGCGCCGCAGGTGGCCATCGACGTGATGCAGGCCGGGGTGGATCTGCCGCTGAATGCCGCCATGGCGCAGGAGCGCGATGCCTTTGTCGCGCTGCGCAGCTCGGATCAGGCCCGGGCGCTGCGCCACGTCTTCTTTGCCGAACGCGCCGCCCGCGCGCCGGATTGGCTCAGCGATACGCCGGTGCCGGAGCTTCGCACGGCCGCCGTCGTCGGCGGCGGGACCATGGGCGCCGGGATCGCCTATGCGCTTCTGTCGGCGGGCCTGCGGGTCAGCGTGCTCGAAACCGACGCCGAGGGCGTTGCCCGCGCCGAGCAGAACATCGCCAGGCTCTTCGACGCCGCGCTGTCGCGGGGGCTGGCCTCGGAGGACGCCGCCGCGGCCCGCCGTGCCGCGCTCACCGTGAGCCATGACTACGCGGCGGCCAGCGATGCCGGTCTCGTCATCGAGGCTGCGTTCGAGAGCATGGAGGTGAAGCGGCAGGTGCTCACGGCCCTGCAGGCCGTGCTGCCGGCGGATTCGGTGCTTGCAACTAACACCTCCTATCTCGACATCGACGAGATGGCCGCGCATCTCGACGATCCGTCGCGCCTCGTCGGCCTGCACTTCTTTGCGCCGGCCCATATCATGAAGCTCCTTGAAATCGTCCGGGGTGCCAAGACCTCCGACACCGCCCTGGCGCTGGGGTTCAGCCTGGCAAAGACGCTGCGCAAGGTTCCGGTGCTGGCCGGCGTCTGCGACGGGTTCATCGGCAACCGCATTCTCGCGCGTTACCGCGAAGCGGCCGATACCGTGCTGATGGACGGGTCGACGCCCTGGGAGATCGACGAGGCCATGGTCGAGTTCGGCTACGCCATGGGCCCCTACGAGGCGCAGGACCTGTCCGGGCTCGACATCGCCCATGCCAACCGCCGCCGGCAGGACGCCACCCGCGATCCGAACCGGCGCTACATCCCGATCGCCGACCGGATGGTGGAGCTGGGCAAGCTCGGCAAGAAGGCGGGCGCGGGCTGGTACCGCTACCCCGGCGGGGGCGGCAAGGTCGACGACCCGATCGTCGCCGATCTCGCCCTCGAGGAAGCGCATTTCGCCAAGATCACCCGGCGCGACTTCAGCGCCGACGAGATCCGCCACCGGCTCCTGCTGGCGATGATCAACGAGGCGGCCGATATCCTGGGCGAGGGTATCGCCACCTCGGCGGCGGACATCGACCTGGTGACGGTGTTCGGCTACGGCTTTCCGCGCTGGCGCGGCGGGCTGATGCACTACGCCGACACGCTTGGGCCGGAAGAGGTGTTGGCGGGCCTGAAAGAGCTTGCGAAGGAAGATCCGATTGCCTGGCGGCCGAGCCCGATGATCGAGGCCTGCGTGGCCCGGCGGACCAGCTTCGCCGCGTGGCGGGCCTGAGGGAGAGCGGCATGCGGCACAAGCTTCTCGGCACGACCGGCCTGCGGGTCTCGGAAATCGGCCTCGGGACCCTGAATTTCGGGGAAACCAAAGACTGGGGCGTAGCGCCCGAGACCGCGCGTCAGATCCTCGACGGCTTCGCCGGGGCCGGTGGGACGCTGCTCGACACGGCGCCGAACTACGCGGGCGGCGCCTCGGAGCAGATCATCGGCGACTTCCTCAAGGGGCAACGCGACGATTTCGTCGTTTCGACCAAGTACACCGCGTCGACCAGCGGTCATATCCTCGCCGGCGGCAACTCCGCGCGCACGATGATCCGCTCGCTGGACGAGAGCCTGCGCCGTCTCGGCACCGATTACGTCGACATCTTCTGGCTGCATTACTGGGACGGCACGACCCCCTTGGCTGAGATCGTCAAGGCCTTCGATGCGCTGGTCACGGCGGGCAAGATCCGCCATTTCGGCTTTTCGGATACGCCGGCTTGGCTGGTTTCGCGGGCGGTGACGATGGCGGAACTGCGCGGCTGGTCGATGCCCGCCGCCGTGCAGATCGAATACAGTCTCGCCGCGCGCGACGCCGAACGCGAGTTGCTGCCGATGGCCGACGCGCTGGGTCTCGGAGCGGTCGGCTGGGGGCCCCTGGCCGCGGGCGCGCTCGCCGGTGGGGCCGCCCCCGCGCGGCGCCAGCCCGAGGCGCTGCCGGCGTCCTTGCGCGCGGCGGCCGACGCCGTGGCCGGCATCGCGGAGGAGGCAGGGCTCTCGCCGCTCGCAGCAGCGCTGCGCTGGCTCCTGCGGGGCCGCGCCGCACACACTCTCGTGCCGCTCGTCGGTGCACGCACGCCCGAGCAACTGGCAACGATCCTGACGGCGGCGGAGGGAGACCTCGACGCGGAGGTGCTCGACGCGCTGAGCGCCGCGACCGCGCCGAAACTGGGGTTCCCGCATGACCTCATCGGGTCACGCTATCTGCGCCAGCTCGCTGTCGGCCCGGCCGGCGTGCTGGAGGCGCCGTCTCGACCGCGCGCCTAGGCGACACCGCACGGGGCGGTGCGCAAGGCAAGCATGCCAAACCGGACAGGCGAAACCGGAAGCGCCTGGGTATGCCCTCGGGTTCCTGGATGCGACCGGGCGGGGGTGCCTTCGGCGCGCCCGCATACCGGTTTCGGTGGGCCTTCCGGACGGGCGTGACGGGCGGATGTATCTCTCACCTGCCGGAAGTCGCGCCTCCAGGGCCGGGAAAACGATGTGATTTCCTTCCCTTGGGGCGCCAAATCTGGTTCACTCGGGGCGCGCGCGCACGAACCGCCGGACCCCGATGGCCTTCACCCTGAGACAGCTCCAATTCTTCGTCGCTGCGGCCGAGCAGGGTAGCGTCTCGGCGGCCGCCAAGGCGCTGGCGATCTCGCAATCCTCCGTCACCGAGGCGATCAAGGCGCTGGAGGCCGACCTCGGCATCGCGCTGTTCGAACGCCGGGCGCGCGGGCTGGAAATCACCGTCGCCGGCCACCAGTTCCTGCGCCACGCCCGCAAGATCCGCGACGATGTCTCTGATGCACGGCGCGCCTTCATGGTCGGACCCGAGGCGCGGGACGGCGAGATCCGGCTCGGCGTCACCTCGCTGGTCGCGGGCTACGGGCTGTCCGACGCGCTCGGGCGGTTTCGCCGGACCTTTCCCGGGGTCGCCATCGAAGCCGTGGAAGACACCGGCGAATATCTCGAACACCTGCTGATCGGCGGCGAGATCGACGTCGCCTTCCTGATCGTGTCGAACCTGCACAACCGGGCGGCTTTCCAGGTCGAAAGCATCGTCGCCTCGGCGATGCGGCTCTGGCTGCCGCTCGGCCATCCGCTGGCGGCGGAGGAGGCGGTGAGCCTCGAGGATGTGGCGCGCGAGAAGCTCATCATGCTCTCGGTCGAGGAGATCGAGGCCTCGACCCGGCAATTGCTGTCGTCGCTCGGCGCCCGCCCCGAGGTGGCGTTTCGCACCCGGTCGGTGGAGGCGGTGCGTTCGCTCGTGGCCAACGGCATGGGGGTGGCGATCCTGCCGGACCTGATCTACCGGCCGTGGTCGCTGGAAGGCGACCGGATCGAGATCCGCGACGTCTCGGGCGATCTGCCCACGGTGCAGGTGGGCATGGCCTGGCGCCGCGGCGCGCCGCTGTCGGACAATGCCCGCGATTTCGTCCGCCTGGCGCGCAGTTCGTTCCAGGTCACCGGCTGAGCCATCGGTTTTTCCGATAATACTGGTCGCGATTTTGAGATTGCGAAATCTCTGCCGCGGGCGGACAGTTTGCGCAGTCCGGCCGCGCCGGCCCGAAGCAGGGCGCGGCGTCAGGACCGGAACCAAGAACATCACCTCCAGGGAGATCGCACATGTCGCATCGCTTTTTCACGACGGTCGCCGTTTCGGCATTGGTCGCCACCCAACCGCTCATGGCCCAGGTCGCCGAAATCGGCGCCGGCGAGGGCCAGGTCGATATCGTCGCCTGGGCCGGCTACATCGAACGCGGCGAGACCGATCCCGCCTTCGACTGGGTGACCAAGTTCGAGGAAGCCACCGGCTGCATGGTCAACGTCAAGACCGCCAACACCTCGGACGAAATGGTCGCGCTGATGAACGAGGGCGGGTTCGACCTGGTCACCGCCTCGGGCGACGCCTCCCTCAGGATGGTCGCGGGCAAGCGGGTGCAGCCGGTCAACATCGACCTCATTCCGTCGTGGTCGACGGTCGACGACCGGCTCAAGGACGCGCCCTGGCACACCGTCGACGGGGTGCACTACGGCGTGCCCTATATGTGGGGTCCGAACGTGCTGATGTACAACACCGAGGTTTTCGGCGACACCCCACCCACCAGCTGGAACGTGGTCTTCGAGGAGATGACGCTGCCCGACGGCCAGTCCAACGCCGGCCGGGTGCAGGCCTATGACGGGCCGATCCACGTCGCCGACGCCGCCAACTACCTGATGGCGCACAATCCCGACCTCGGCATCACCGATCCCTACGAGCTCAACGAGGAGCAATATGCCGCCGCGCTCGACCTCCTGCGGGTCCAGCGCACGCTGGTGAACCGCTACTGGCACGACGCCTTCATCCAGATGGACGACTTCAAGAACGAAGGCGTCGTCGCCTCCGGGTCCTGGCCGTTCCAGGTCAACATCCTGCAGAGCGAAGGCGCGCCGATTGCCTCGGTCGTCCCGGCGGAAGGGGCGACCGGCTGGGCCGACACCACGATGATGAGCGTCGATGCGGCGCATCCGAACTGCTCCTACATGTGGATGGAACACACGCTGAGCTCCAACCTGATGTCGGACCTGTCGGTCTGGTTCGGCGCAGTGCCCTCCGTGGTCGGCGCCTGTTCCGACGGCTCGGGGATGCAGACCGCCGAGGGCTGCGACGCCAACGGGCTCGGCAATTTCGAGCAGATCAAGTTCTGGACCACCCCGGTTAGCGCCTGCGCGAGCCAGGGCGAATGCGTGCCCTATTACCGCTGGGTCTCCGACTACATCGGCGTGATCGGCGGCCGCTGAGCCCGCTCATTCGAAACAAGGCATCCGGCGGCGTCCAAAGGCGCCGCCGACGACCGGGAAAGCCATGACCAAAGCCGTCGAATTCGAACATGTCTCGCGCCACTTCGGCGAGGTCCGCGCGGTGGACGACGTCTCCGTCGCCATCGCCGAGGGCAGTTTCTTCGCCATGCTCGGTCCGTCCGGGTCGGGCAAGACCACCTGCCTGCGCCTGATCTCGGGGTTCGAGCGGCCGAGTGCGGGACATGTGCGGATCTTCGGGGCCAATTCCGAGACCCTGCCGCCCAACCGCCGGCCGGGGAACACCGTCTTCCAGGACTACGCGCTGTTTCCGCACCTCAACGTGCGCGACAACGTCGCCTACGGGCTGATGGTGCAGGGCACGGGCAAGGCGCAGCGCCACGCCGCGGCGGACGAGATGCTGGCGCTGGTCAAGCTCGACGCCTATGGCGACCGTAAGCCCGCCCAGCTGTCGGGCGGTCAGCGCCAGCGCGTGGCTCTGGCCCGGGCGCTGGTCAACAGGCCCAAGGTGCTGCTGCTCGACGAACCGCTCGGCGCGCTCGACCTGAAACTGCGCGAGGCGATGCAGGTGGAGCTCAAGGCGCTGCAGCGCTCGCTCGGCATTACCTTCGTCTTCGTCACCCACGACCAGGGCGAGGCGCTGTCGATGGCCGACCAGGTGGCGGTGTTCAACGAGGGCAAGATCGTTCAGCTCGGCAGCCCGGAAGACATCTACCAGCGGCCGCGGACCCGTTTCGTCGCCGATTTCGTCGGTTCCGCCAATGTGCTGCCGCCCGCGCTCTGCGCCCGTGCCGGCGGGCCCGAAAGCTGGGCGAGCCTGCGGGCCGAGGCGGTCGGCCTCGCGGCTGCGGGGCAGGGCCGGCTCGATGGCACGGTCGCGAGCGTGCGCTACATGGGGCCGGTCAACCGAGTGGTCGTCGACGTGCGCGGCAACGCGATCACCGCCGATCTCCCGGCGCTCGGGGCGGCGCCTGGTGTGGGCGAGACGGTCGCACTCACCTGGGACGCGGCGCGCTGCACCAGATGGACGAGGGCTGAGGATGCCGGCGCTTCCCACCCTTTCGGACAGATTGTCCGATCTGTTCTGGCGCCGTCCGCGGCTGCTGCTGGCGCTGCTGCTCGCCCCGCCGCTCCTGTGGCTCGGTGGTCTATGTCGGGTCGCTGGTGGCGCTGCTTGTCCAGAGCTTCTTTTCGATCGACGAGTTCACCGGGCTCATCAACCGGACCTTCACGCTCAAGACCTACGGCGAGCTGCTCAGGCCGGCGAATTTCGACATCATCCTGCGCACCACGCTGATGGCCGCCGCCGTGACCCTCGCGTCGGTCCTTGTCGCCTTTCCCATCGCCTTCTATGCCGCCCGCTACGCCCGCGGCCGGATGAAGGCGTTCTTCTACCTCGCGGTGATGCTGCCGCTCTGGTCGAGCTACCTCGTAAAGGTCTACGCCTGGAAGCTGATCCTGGCCAAGGAAGGCATCCTGACCTGGGCGGTCGACGGGATCGGCGCGAGTGCCGTGCTGAACGCGATACTTGCCTTGCCGGTGATCGGGGGCAACTCGCTCTCGGTGAGCTACATCGGCACCTTCCTCGTCTTCCTCTACGTCTGGCTGCCCTACATGATCCTGCCGTTGCAGGCGTCTCTGGAAAGGGTGCCGGTGAACCTGCTCGAAGCCTCCGACGACCTCGGCGCCAGCCGCCGGCAGAGCTGCGCCACGTGATCCTGCCGCTGGCGCTGCCGGGCATGATCGCGGGCTCGATCTCACCTTCTCGCTGACTCTGGGCGATTACATCATCCCCCAGATCGTCGGCCTCTCGCGCAATTTCATCGGCCAGGCGGTCTATGCCCACCAGGGCACCGCGGGCAACATCCCGCTCGCCGCCGCCTTCGCGGTCGTGCCCATCGTCATCATGGGGGTCTACCTGTGGATGGCCAAGCGCAAGGGAGCCTTCGATGCCCTCTGATCGCGCTTCGCTCGGGTTGAAGATCGCGGCCTTTGCCGGGCTCGCCTTCCTGCACCTGCCGATCCTCTTGATCTTCGTCTACGCCTTCACCACCGAGGACCGGACCTACCAATGGCCGCCCCCCGGCTTCACGCTCAAGTGGCTCGGCGTGACCTGGAACCGGCCGGACGTCTGGCAGGCGCTCGGGCTGTCGGTGCGGGTCGCCACCGTCTCGACGCTGATCGCCCTCGTTCTCGGCACGCTCACCGCGGCCGCGATCAGCCGGGCGAAGTTCTTCGGTCGCGAGGCGGTGTCGCTCCTGGTGATCCTGCCGATCGCGCTCCCCGGCATCATCACCGGCATCGCGCTGCGCTCGGCCTTCAACCTCGGCGACATCTCCTATTCGACGCTGACGATCATCCTCGGCCACGCCACCTTCTGCATCGTCGTGGTCTACAACAACGCGGTCGCGCGGTTCCGCCGGATCTCGGGCTCGATGCTCGAAGCCTCGGCCGATCTCGGCGCCAACGGGTTCCTGACCTTCCGCTACGTGGTGCTGCCCAACGGCACCGCGCTGCTGGCGGGGATGCTGGCCTTCGCGCTCAGCTTCGACGAGGTGATCGTGACCACGTTTACCGCCGGCCAGCAGCAGACCCTGCCGATCTGGATGCTTGAGGAACTCGTCCGGCCCCGCCAGCGCCCGGTCACCAACGTGGTGGCGATGGTGGTGGTGCTGGTCACCTTCCTGCCGATCCTCGGCGCCTATTACCTGACCCGCGGCGGCACCGAGACCGCCGGCGGGGGCAAATGAACATGACAGCGGAGGACATCATGGACACCCAACTCCTCATCAACGGGGACTTCACCGCGGGCACCGAGACGCCCGAGAGCATCCTGAACCCGCGCACCGGCGAAGTCCTCCTCGAGCTGCCCGAGGCCTCGCTCGACCAGGTCGACGCCGCCGTCGCCGGGGCGCAGGCGGCTTTCGCGCGCTGGTCGCGGACCACGCCCGGCGAACGCTCCGCGGCGCTGCTCAGGATCGCCGACCGGATCGAGAAGGAGGGCGAAGCCTTCGCTGCGCTCGAAGCACTCAACTGCGGCAAGCCGATCAACGCGGCGCTGGGTGACGAGATTCCCGCCATCGTCGACTGCTGGCGCTACTTCGCGGGCGCCGTGCGCAACATGCACGGGCCGCTGGCGGGCGAATACCTCGAAGGCTTCACCTCGATGATCCGGCGCGACGCGATCGGCGTGGTCGCCTCGGTGGCGCCGTGGAACTACCCGCTGATGATGATGGCCTGGAAGCTGGCGCCGGCGCTCGCGGGCGGCAATTGCGTGGTGTTCAAGCCCTCCGAACAGACCCCGCTCACCGCCCTGAAACTCGCCCGCATCCTCGCCGAGGAGCTGCCCAAGGGGGTGATGAACGTCATCACCGGGCGGGGCGAGACAGTGGGCAGCGCGCTCGTCAACCACAGGGGCGTCGACATGATCTCGCTCACCGGCGACGTCGCCACCGGCAAGAAGATGTTGCAGGCGGCGCAGAAGACGGTGAAACGCACCCATCTGGAGCTGGGCGGCAAAGCGCCGGTGATCGTGTTCGACGATGCCGATATCGGCGAGGTGGTCGAGGGGCTGCGCGCCTTCGGCTATTACAACGCCGGGCAGGACTGCACCGCCGCCTGCCGGATCTACGCCTCGAAGAAAAACTACGACAACCTAGTCGCCGACCTGACCAGCGCGGTGTCGGAGATCGTCTATGACAACGCCGACGACAGCCTCAACGAGATCGGCCCGCTGATTTCCTCGCGCCAGCGCGACCGGGTGGCGAGCTTCGTCGAGCGGGCGCGCGAGCTCAACCATGTCGAGATCACGACGGGTGGCAGCGCCATGGGCGAGCGCGGTTTCTACTACGCGCCCACCGTGGTCGCCGGCGCCCAGCAGCAGGACGAGATCGTCCAGCGCGAGGTGTTCGGCCCGGTGGTCTCGGTCACGCCCTTCGACGACGTCGACCAGGCCGTCGCCTGGGCCAACGACAGCGACTACGGCCTCGCCTCGTCGGTCTGGACCAAGGACATCGGCCGGGCGATGGAAACGGCGGCGCGGCTGCGCTACGGCGCGACCTGGATCAACACCCATTTCATGCTGGCAAACGAGATGCCGCATGGCGGGCTCAAGGCGTCGGGCTACGGCAGGGACATGTCGATGTATGCGCTGGAGGACTACACCGTCGCCCGGCACATCATGCTGAAACACTAGGGGCGCTCAGGACTGCGACCGGGGTGATCGCGCTTGCGCGCCGGACCCCGGTCGCGCGCTTCCCGCCCTGTGCACGCGTGCCGGGCCCATGCGGCAGGCCGGTGCACGCCCCGGGTAGCACAGCGGCCGCTCCGCCCGGCGGGGGGGGATCGGTCGTTCGCCGCGACGGAATCAGGATGACGGTCTGCGGCGGGTCAGCTCGCGAGAACGTTGCGGAACAGCCAGGGATCGGTCTCGTCGATGTCCTCGGGGAACAGCTCCCAGCGGTCCTGGAGCGGCGTCCAGTCGGTGTAATGCGCCTCGACCGGGCCGAGATAGGGGCGTTGGACCTCGAGGCACCGCAGATGGTCCATCTCGTCGGTCTCGACGATCCCCGCCTCGGGGTTTTCCAGCGCCCAGACCATGCCGGCCAGAACCGCGCTGGTGACCTGCAACCCGGTCGCGTTCTGGAACGGGGCCAGGTCGCGAGCTGCCGCATTGGACAGCCGCGAGCCGTACCAGAGGGCGTTCTTCTCGTGCCCGTAGAGGAGCACGCCCAGCTCGTCGATCCCCTCGACGATCTCGTCCTCGTCGAGGATGTGGTGTCGGGTCTGCTGCCGGCCGGAACCGAACATCTCGTGCAAAGACAGCACCGCGTCGTCGCAAGGGTGATAGGCGTAGTGGCAGGTCGGGCGGTAGGTGGGCGCTTCCGCGGGACCGACGGTGTAGTAATCCGCGATCGAGAGGGCCTCGTTATGGGTGACGAGAAACCCGAATTGCGGCCCCGGCGTCGGGCACCAGGTATGCACCCGCGTGATCGCGCCGGGGCGTTCCAGCCAGATCCCGGTGCGACATCCGCTGTCGTGGGCATGGCCGTTGTCGGGAAACCAGGTTTCGTGGGTGCCCCAACCGAGTTCGGCGGGCTGGAACCCCTCGGCGATGAACCCCTCGACGGACCAGGTGTTGACGAACACGCCGCGCGGACGCGGCATCCGGCGGGCCTGGGTGTCGCGCTCGGCGATGTGGATGCCCTTTACGCCCAGGGCCTGCATGAGCTCCGCCCAACCCGCGCGGTCGCGGGGCGGGGCGATGGTGCGGCCGGTGTCGCGCGCCAGCACCAGGAGCGCCTCCTTGACGAACCAGCTCACCATGCCGGGATTGGCGCCGCCGCAGCTGACCGCCGTGGGCCCGCCGGGATTGGCGGCCTTTTCGTCGCGCACCGCCTGGCGCAGGGCGTAGTTGGTGCGCGCGGCATTGTCCGTCGTCTCGAAGTAGAACCCCGCCCAGGGCTCGACCACGGTGTCGATGTAGAGCACGCCGATTTCGCGGCAGAACTTCATCAGGTCGAGCGACGAGGTATCGACGCTGAGGTTCACGCAGAACCCTTTTCCGTCGGGAAAAAGACCGCCCAGCACCGTGCGATAGTTGTCCGGCGTGAGCGCGACCTGCAGGTGATGGATCCGGTGCTGGCGCAGGAAATTGGCCTTGCCCGGGTCGGGGTCGATCACCGTCAGGGCCTCGGCGTCATACTCGAAATGCCGCTGGATCAGGGGCAGGGTGCCCTTGCCGATCGACCCGAACCCGATCATCACGATCGGGCCGTCGATCCGGCCGTAGATTGGATGCTGCTGGTCCATGCGCGCTCCTGAGTTCGGGACCCGTCGACCCTAACCGACGAGGCGTGGGTGTCCACCCTGCGGGAGGCTCGCGACGTTTCGGTGCGGAAGCGTCGCGGGGCTGGACCGTGCGGCGAACATTCCTTTGGTGCCGCTGGCGGGCAGGGGGTACGCTTCCGGCCCCGGCGGGCGAGACCGACGGGTGACAGAATGTCGGACCTGTCGTATCGTAGGGCGCAGATTAGCGGTGTTACGAGGGTTTTTTAGCGTTTTTTCTGACCTGGATTTCCGAACGATGCGGGACGTTTTGTCGAGCCAATCGAAAGATCCACAGATCGGCATCCGGCTCGTGGGAGCGCCGGCCATCGAGACGGCGGGCGCGGGGGCGGTGTTTCCCCGGAAAGGCTACCAGCTGCTCGCCTACCTGGTCCTGTCCCCGGGCCTGCGGGCGTCGCGACGCATCGCGGCCGAGATGCTCTGGGAGACGAGGGACGGCGAGATCCCCTATGACAACCTGCGGCAACTGCTCTCACGGCTGAGACGCGCCCTGGAGGGGTCGGGCATTGTCCTGCACACCGATGGGCGCGATCTCTGGATCGAGGACCCCGACCGGCGGATCGACCTCGCGCGGCTCGTCGCCGACGATGGGGCGGTGGCGCAGGACCTCTACCTCGGTCAGCTCCTCGACGGGGTCGAAGGGGTGACGGACCGGTACCACGATTGGCTTCTGGTCGAGCGGATGCGGCTCGAAGACCGGTTCTTCGCGGCGATGGACCGGCGGCTTCGGGACATGACCCGGCACGGCGCGGCCCGAAAGGAAGAGCTCGACAGGATCGCCGGCGCCCTCTTGCGGATCGACCCGACACGCGCCGCCTCGTACCGCGCACTGACGGAGGCCTATCTCCGTGCGAACATGCCCGGCGAGGCCGCGCGCTACGCGGAGATGGGTCTGACGCATGCCGACCGTGACGGCAGCGACGCGGCGGCGGACCGACCGGTCCGTCCCGGGGACCGGCCGCCCGACCGTCGTTTCGCCGCGCCAAAGCGCGCGGACGATGTGGACGCGGCACCGGGAGGCGGGCAGGTGGCTCCGCCCCGCGTTTCCTTCCTGAAGCCCGCCTGGGTCGAACGGGCCCCGCAGGACGAAGCCCTGCTCGACATGCTGGTCGAGGATGTCGCGAACGAGCTGTCGCGGTTTCGGACCTTCACGATGCTGGCGCCGCATTCGAGCTACCAGCTCGGCCATACGCGGGACATGCCGCTTTCGGGATGTCCCTTCGGGTCGGACTATCAGGTCAGCGGATTCGTGAAGCCCGAGCGGCGTCTCAGCCTCAGGCTGACCCGGGTTTCGGACGCGGAGATCGTCTGGGCCGGGGAATTTTCCGTTGCCCGCGCGGCGCTGCTGTCGTCGTTCTCGACCCTGTGCCGGTTGATCGCGCAGGAATTGAGCGCGGGGATCGAGCGGGAGCTCGCGAATTCCTTCGCGAAACCCGCGAGCGCCGGGGCTTATGGCCTGTACCTGCTCGGGCAGAGCGCGATGAAGGAATGCAAACTGCCGCAGTTGCGACGGGCGCGAAAGCACTTCCACGCCGCCGGATCCGACGCGCCCCGGTTCGCGCCGGCGCAGGCCCGGCTGGCGCAGACGCTCTACCAGGAATGGCTGCTGCTCGGGGCCGGTGACCCGGAAAAGCTAAACGCGGCCAACCTCTGCGCCGCCCGCGCCGTCGAGGTCGACGCGAATGACGGGCTCAGCCAGTGGATCAACGGCGTGATCGCGCTCTACCGGCGGGAATTCGACAGAAGCGAAGCGCATTTCGAGATCGCCGAAACGCTTGCGCCCAATTCGGCGGACCTGCTGGTGCAATACGGCGATGCTTTGTCACACCTCGCCCGCCCCGCGGAGGGGATGGAGAAATTCGAACGCGCCCTCGCGCTGAACCCGAGCCCGCCGGAACATTACTGGTGGGTCGGCGCCGGGATCGCCTTCAGCCTGCAAGACTATACGCGCTCGATCGGGTATTGTGGTCGGATCAAGGATGACGAATCCGTCGTCCGGATTCTCGCGGCCACCCATGCGCTGAACGGGGATCTGCGCGAGGCCCGCCATTACGGGCGAAAGGTTCGGGCGCTTTATCCGGGCGTGGAACTGGACGATCTCGTCCGGGTCGTGCCGGACAGGGATCCGAGTGTACTTGATCGTTTCAAGGAAGGGCTGCGTTTGGCCGGTATTTAGATAGGAATTAAAATGGAAGACTGCCACGTTTATGAGAAAGACACGCCCCTGCGCCTGCTGCTGGTCGGTGACGAGAGCCTCGGAATCGTGATATTGTATATTTCGCCCGATGGCGCGCGCACGACCCTGATCGAGAGATCGGCGATCGAGGAATACGCGCTCAAAAATCATCTGACATTCGACTTCGTCTACGGTCTCCTCATGACGGCGCTCTATTATATCGGCGTGGCGTCCGAGTCTGAGACTTTCGACTCCGGCAGCGCCACGCAGAAGAGCGCGCTGGATGCGAGGGCCGCGGCAGCCGCCGAATTGTGGAAGCTGGGCGGCAACGCCTGCAACGCCGATTTCTGTTTCCTCGTGAAGCCGAAGGACGACACAGCTTTTTCCATCACGAGGTTCAGCACGTCGGTGAACATCATCAAGGAATTGATCGCCGCCACCGACGCAACCGAGAACGGTGAGCCGTGCAAAGGGCAGAACACCGCCAAGGTCTTCAAAGGGTCCCCGACAGGGTGACTGTGATCGACCAGGTGCAAAAACTGGCCCGCGCATACCCGGGTTGGAGGCCTGTCGCGACGGGTTGCGTCCGCTGGGCGGAGGTTCGACGAGATCGGCGCGCTGTTGCAGCGGGCCGGCGTGAGCCGGCTCGCCTGCCTGACCGGGCTGGACAGCCCGTCGGTGCCGGTCTGGAGCTGCATCCGGCCGCGCTCGAAATCGCTGGCGACGTCGTTCGGCAAGGGGCTGACGGAGCCGCAGGCGCAGATCTCGGCGGTGATGGAGGCACTCGAAAGCGCCCATGCAGAGGACTGCGCGGCCCGGGTGTGCCGGACGGCGAGCCTCGATGCGGTCCTGGCCGAGGGGCACGACGTCGTCCCGCTTCAGGCCCTGTCGCGCTGCACCGTCGCAGAGATCGACGGCGGTATGCCCATCCGCTGGGTGGAAGGGCGCGGGTTGCGAAGTGGGGCGCCGGTGCTGGCGCCCCTGGAACTGGTCGGTCTCGACTATTCCGACGCCGCGGCCCTGTCCGACTTCACCATGGCCTCGATCGGCCTCGGGGCGCATACCGACCCCGAAAGCGCCGCGCGCCATGCGCTTCTGGAACTCATCGAGCACCATTCGGTGTCGCAGATCGACCAGTTCCCGGGGTTTCCCGATTTCCTGCCGCGGCTCGGCCTAGAGGACGCGCCAACGGAGGTCCTTGCGGCCATCGAAACCACTGGGCTCGCCCCGGCGCGACCGGTGTTCCGGTTGGTCCCCGGGGCGTTCGGGACGTCGACGGTCCTGTGTACGATCCTGCGCTACGACTCGGGGTCCGGCATCGAACAGGGTCGGTGTTTTGGCGTCGCCTGCCGGGCGGACCTGGTGGAGGCGGCCCTGGCGGCGCTGGTCGAGGCGGCGCAGGTGCGCATGGGGCTGATCGCCGGGGCGCGGGAAGACCTCAAGGACCATCACTACAGGCGCGGCACGGCTGGGACCGATCTGTCCGGCAAGGAGATCGGGTGGCGCTATCCCGGGGCGTCGGACTTTGCGGCTGCCCCGCCGCGGCTCGCCGAGATCGTCGCGCGCATGGAGGCGGACGGAGCCGCGGAACCTTGCGTTTTTGATCTGACCGGGGCCGACGATCCGATCACCGTCGTCCGGGTGCTCGCGCCCGGGCTTACCTGCGAAGCGAGCACCTCGCGGCGGCTCGGGAGCAATGCGATCGACACGCTCATGGGGCTCGCGAGGCTGCTGTCATGATCGCCGTCTTCGCCGGGCCGACCCTGCATGGTCTCGACACGCGGGCCTATCCGGGCATCGCCTTTCACCCGCCGGCCGGATTTGGCGACATCGCCCGCGCGGCCCGGGAGGGCGCCACCTCCATTGGCCTCGTGGACGGCGTTTTCGAACAGCAGCGCAGCGTCTGGCACAAAGGAGATCCTGTTCGCCATGGAGGCCGGCGCGCGGGTGCTGGGCGCGGCCAGCCTCGGCGGCTCCGGGCGGTGGAATGCGAAGCCTACGGGATGGAGGGGGTCGGCGAGATCTTCACCGAGTACCGCGAGGGCCGGCGCACCCGCGATGCGGACGTGGCGGTGATCCACGGTCCGGCGGAGCTCGGCTTCCTGCCGCTGTCGCTCGCCCAGGTGGATGTCGAGCACAGCCTGCGCCGGATGCAGGCCCTGGGGATCCTGTCGGCGCGCGACGGCGCGTCGGTCGCGGCGGCAAGTCGGGCGATCTTCTTCAAGACCCGGACGCGCGCGTCGCTGGCCGCGGCGTGCAAGGGCCTCACCGGGGTCGACCTCGCCGAGGCGCTGTCCAGGTACTGGGTCGACCGCAAGGGCGCCGACGCAAGGCTGCTGCTCGACCGGATTGCGTCATAGCGGCGGGCATTTCGCCCGCAGCTGGATGACGGCTTTCGCGAACGGATTTTCCGGCGGGATCGGGGCGTTCCAGTATAACGTCTTGGCGTATGGGGGGGTGGTCGCGATCTCCGGCGGCATGAGATCCTTTTGGATCACATGCTTGATCAGAAGGCAGAGGTCGGGCCAGTATTTATCGTCGTCGATCGCCAGTTCATGGCAATGGGTGCAGGCCTGTTCGTCGATCTCCAGTTCCTTGACGTTCACAGGCGGGCCGTAGCCGATCGGATTTGTCAGGTCGCGATCGCTCTTCTTTCCATAACAGGAGCCTTCGGAGTCATCGGGACAGAGGATGTCCGGATAGAATACGAATGCATTCTGGCCGCTGTGGCAGGTATCGCAGGTGTCACTCATGTTGATGCCATCGCCCAGGGATGCCGAGTTCAGCCATGTCGCGGTTATTTCGCGGAGCCTCTCATCGCCGGCGATATCCAACAGATTGAAAGGGGTGCGTTTCCCGTTCAGTATTCTGCTGTTTTCCCAGAAGCAGGTGTCCTTCGTCTCGTAGCTCTGGCAGATCACGCCCGACAGTGCGATCTCCGCGGCGCCGGCTGCGCCCTTGCTCCTGGACGAGAACCGCAGCAACAGGGAACACAGCCCTTTGGGGTTCTCGCTTTCGTGAAAGAAGACCCGCGTGGGCGGAAAGACCCCGTAGACGGAGTCGTTGTTGATCGGGGACATCTCCGATGGGATCAAGATGGGCGCGGTCCAGTTCGCGTCGCCCTTTTTGATGTCGAGGGGGAAATCCGGAGGCGTCGGCATCCCGTCCGCGGTGCACTCGCGATAGGTGAAGGCCGTCCGCGCCTGGAAGGACTGCAGGGCCGCCTGAACCTCCGGATCCGAGGGCAGTGCCAGCACCGGAAAGCGATCCCTGCCAAAGGCGCGCAAAAGGTTCAGCACTCGACGGTGCGGGTCCATTGCCGGATCGGCGCCGGCGGTGGCGAGGGCTGCGGAGAGGAGGAGGTCGAGTTGGCCGATGTCGGGCGTTGCCGCCCCGGCCTGGGGCGCGACGGTCCGGGCCAGCACCGATGCCGAGGACAGGGCCTGCCGGAAGATCTCCGGCGTCGCGCTCTCGCGTGCCACCGCGTCGGCGAGGTCGGCATAGAGCCCGGCGAGCGTGCTGTCGTCGACCGTGACGAGGCGGCTGTCCCGGTCGAAAACCAGCCCGTGATACGAGCCCCGCAGATCGTCCAGCGTGACCTGCGCCCTGCCGGGCAGCGCGAATGTCAGGGCGGTGAGGCTCAGGAGAAGACAAAGTATCGGCCTGAAATTGTAGGGAAAAAGGCGCATGTCGCCTCCGGATCCATGGTTCGAAAGGGTTTTGACTATAGCGCTATCATAGACGAAAGGTGACGCTGGGGAAACATGTGCGTGCGCTGCCAGTCCCGCATGCCGATGCAGGGTTGCCAGAGGGACGTCAGCCCGTGTCACGCCGGTGTCACGGCAGTTCTGGTTCACTGGTCCCATCATCAACGTCTCAGACAGGACCGGATGGATGCGTGACATGGACCAGAACAACGAACCGAACACTTCAGACCGGTGCATCTTTTCGCCCGTGGGACCGGACGAGTTCACCTCGGTCGACGTTGGCTACGTCGCCAGCGAATTCCTGCACTATCGAGGCCGTCCTTTCTATCCGGTCGGCGCCCTGGCAAAGGCCCGGGTGATGCGGGTCTGGCTCGGGATGGGGTCCGGTCTCGTCGCGACCCGGCCCGATTTGATCTTCGAGATGCCGCCGTTCGAATACCAGTCTCCCGACTTTCGTCTCTACGAGATCGTCCTGCGCACCACCTGGGGGGCGTCCTACGGCGGCTGGGTCTTCGGCAGCAAACTCCGGGTGGCTTCGGATTTCTGGTCCGGCCACCGGGTCCTCCATACCGAATACCGGGGCGAGAGCCTGCAATTCGACTATGACGTCCACTCCGGTCAGTACCTCCTGCGCGCCTCGGAATGCGTCTGGCTGAACACCGACGAAATCCGCTCGATGGCCAAGGCGCGGCAACGGGCGTAGTGGCGCGGAGGTGGGGCCGGGCGGTGAGGTCGGCGGGAGGCGCTCCTGTGTGCACCCTCCGTCGGTGTGGCGGGACGCGGCGACCCGCAGGCCCGTGGCAGCCATCGTCCGGCCTTCGGTCAGGAGCGGGCCGCGATCCTGGCGGATCCTGAACCCGTGAGGCTGCGTCCGAAGGGGGTCGATGTCGTCGCCACCCACGCCGCCGCGGCCGCGTGGGCGAAACGGGCGCGCCTGGCGACGTCCGGCCCCGACCCGAGGGCCGGGACCGCAGAGCGGTGTCGCTACAGGGGCGCGTCCGGATCAGATAATGTCGTTCAGAAGGTCGCTGATCTGCACGTTGTCGATCCGGATGGTGCCGTCGATGCCGAAATCGAGGATGACATTGCTGCCGACCTGGCTCGCCACCGTGTTCAACAGCAGATTGACCGAGCCGTAACCGAGGCCGGCGAGGTCGAGGTCGAGCTGGTCCAAGTCGTCCTGGAAATCGTAGATCCGGTCCGATCCGTCGCCGACCGCGAAGACAAAGGTGTCCGACCCGGACTGGCCGTACAGCCGGTCGTTGCCGGCACCGCCGTTGATCGTGTCGTTGCCGCCACCGCCGCTGAGCGTGTCGCTACCCTTGTCGCCGATCAGCGTGTCCTTTCCGACGCCGCCGTCGAGGAGGTCGTTGCCAAGGCTGCCATCGATGCGGTCGTTGCCGGCCGCGCCCACCAACTTGTCATTGTCGTTTCCTCCGTCGATCCGGTCGTTGCCGTCGCCGCCGTTGATGGTGTCGTCGCCCTTGCCGCCGTTCAGCGTGTCCTTGCCGTCGCCGCCCGAAACCCAGTCGCGGCCATTGGTGACATAGACGCTGTCGTCGCCACCGCTGCCATATACCTTGTCGTTGCCGGCGCCGCCGTAGACCGTGTCGTCGCCACGGCCGCCGGCGATGGTATCGGCGCCGTGACCGCCATGCAGCCAGTCGCTGCCGCGGCCGCCCGACAGGTCATCGCGGCCGCCCATGCCGAAGACCTCGTCGGCGCCGTCGCCGAGCGAGATCGTCTCGCCATTGGCGTCGCTGCCGTAGACGATCGCGGTGCCGTCGCCGATCACGCTGAAGGTGAACGCGTAGTCCGACAGGTAGAAATAGGCGGCGATGCCGGATGTTCCCATGTCGACGGTGATGTCGTCCTGGGTGACGTCCACGTTCTCCAACGACGCGTCGAGCAGCGCCGCGTCGGTAATGGTGATCGTGCTGCCGGCCGGGGCGGCGCGCATGGCGCCGACCAGGGTCTCCGACATGTCGACCACCTTGCCGTTGTAGCTGATGGAGATCGGCAGATCGAGGCGGAACGCCGAAACCCCGTTGTCGGTCTGCCCGCTGGCGTAGACATAGTAGGCCCCGTCGATCTGCACGATCTCGGTGTAGTAATGGCCCGAGAGTTCGTATGACCCGTTGTCGGCGTCGCCGATGTTCACGAGGTTGGTCAGCGTCCCGTCATCGTTGATCCGGTAAAGGCTCATCCCGTATTCGGTGCGGCTCGACGACATGATGTAGCTGTTGCCGCCCATCTCGATCGTCTCGATGCCCCAGATGCCTTGCGTGAACTGCGCGGCGTCGTCGGGAACGGTTCCCACGAAGGACAGGGCGCCGCCCGGATCCATGCGGAAGATCGTCAGGCCGGTGTCGTTCAACGCGCCGGTGTAGACGTAGGTGATGCCGTTGACCTGCGCCGTGGTGACGTCGGACACGCCATTCAGAAGGGTCGAGGCGTCGTCCGGGACGTTGTCGACGTTGGTCAGAGTGCCGTTGCCGTCGATCTGGAACACGCTGATGCCGGCATCGATGTAGCCGGCGACGATCAGGTAATGGGCGCCGGCGACGGTCACGACCGTGCCGCCGAGGGCACCGGAGAGCTCGTAGGCGGCGTTGTCCGCGTCGGCGACGTTTTGCAGGTTGGTCAGAGTGCCGTCGGTTTCAAGCTCGAACGCCGACACGCCGTTGTCATCATAGCCGACCGTGTAGACGAAGGACCGGTCATTCAGTTCGAACGTGATTACGTCGTACGGGTAGGTCGAGAAGATCGTCACGTCGTCCGCGATGCTTTCGGTCAGGCTGAGTTTTCCGTCCGCCCCGACCTGAAAGACCGAGATGCCGTGTTCGGTGCCTGCCGTGGCCAGGTAGGTCTCGCCCCCGACCGAGACCGTGTCGACGGTCCACAGACCAAGGAGCTGGGTTGTGGCATCGTCGACGATACTCTGCACCGGCGTCAGCGATCCGCCCGGGCCGGTCTCGTAGACCATAAGTGCGTTGCTGTAATAGCCGGCGACATAAAGATAGGTCGTGCCGCCGATGTTGACACTGGTCATGCCGGTGGCACCCGCCAGAAGATTGCTGGTGCCGTCGTCCGGCAGATTCAGGACATTGGTCGCGGTAATGGTCATTTGGGAGTTCTCCAACAGATCGCCCGTGCGGGGGATGCGCTCAGCAATAAGGACCTGCCCCGCCCAAGTGGTCCGTCGAAGCGTTAACGTTGACGTAAAAAGTGTTAACGGTCAACGGAGTATTGCATCCGGCGCATCGGGGGCGGCGGATCGGCGCCTTGCGCCCGGCACGGACGGACCGAGTCGAGCCCGTCGGGATCGTCGCCGCCGGTGCCGCGAAGGCCGGCGTTTCGCTCCGCGATGTCGCCGGCCTGGGCATGGCCGGTTTCGTGCCCAATGCGCGCGGCGGGGTCGAAACCCTGGCCCGGCGCGCTGGCGCCGGTCCGGATCGGTGCGCGGCGTCCGGGGCAAGGCGTGGCTGCCGCGGCAGGTGTTCGGCAGGGCCCACTTCTGCTGCCGGCTTCATCCTTTTTTAGCCGGACTGTCGTATCGCTTCCGCTGGTAGTTTCATATCCCGGGGTGCCCGACGTGAACCGATATCTGAATGCCATCAGCATCAGTCTCAAACTTCCGGTCTTCATGGTTCTTCTGACCATCGGCGGGATCGCCACGACGGGGCTGATCTCCTATTCCAATGCCGAACGGACCTTGCGGAGCGAGGCGGAGCTGCGGCTGGCCGGTGTCGCGGACCTGAAAGGTGCGGCGTTTCTGAACTATCTCGACGCGATCGACCGCGACCTGACGATCATGGCGCAGAACCCGACGACGATCGACGCGCTCGACGCCTTTGCCGCAGCCTATGCGCAGATCCCGGATGCGACCGACCGTCTGCAGCGGACCTATATCGACGACAACCCGCATCCCCTGGGCGAAAAGGACCGGCTCGAAGCCGCCGGCGATGGCACGGTCTACGACGCGGTGCATAGACGGTACCACCCGTTCTTTCACCTGCTGCAGGCCCGCCAAGGATATTACGATATCTTCCTGTTCGATACCGCGGGCGACCTCATCTACACGGTGTTCAAGGAACTCGACTTTGCCACCAACCTCGTGACCGGCCGGTGGAAGGATACCGGGCTTGGCGAGGTTACCGCTCGCGGCGGCGATCGGCGGCGACGATCCTTCGGTATACGTCGATTTCGCGCCCTATGCCCCGAGCCACGATGCGCCGGCCTCGTTCATCGCCCGTCCGGTGTTCGATGCCAAAGGGCGCGGATCGGCGTGGTCGCCTACCAGATGCCGATCGGCGCGATCAACGCGATCATGCAGGACGCGGCCGGTCTCGGCGAGACCGGCGACGCCTTCGTCGTGGGCGCGGACGGGCTGATGCGGACCGACCCCGGACCAAGGTCGACGGCATCCTGTCGACACAGGTCGAGAACGCCGCCGTCGCGGCGCTCGCCGGCGCGGGGCGGCGGTCGGCGAATTTCCCGACCAGGCCGGCACGCACATCTTCACCGCCGCGCGGCGCTGGAATTCCTGGGCACGCGCTGGGCGGCCGTCGCGCGAGGCAACCGAGAGGTCTTCGCGCCGCTGACCGTGCGCAACGCGATCTGCTGCGGGCCGGGGCGGTGGTGCTCGCGGGGCTGGTCCTGTCGCTTCTCGTGGCCCGCAACATCGTGCGGCCCGGTGTGCAGGCGTGAACCAGGCGATGCGACGCATCGCCGGCGGCGCCTACGACATCGAGATCCCGACCACCGATCGCGGCGACGAGATCGGCAGTATGGCCCGCACGCTCGACGTTCCGCCGCGATCTCGAAAGCGGGGCGGAGAAGGCGCGTGAAAACCAGTTCCGCGGCATCGCCGTCGAGAACTCCAACACATCGACGATGATGGTGGGCAAGGACCTGACGGTGATCGGCCTCAACCGGTCGATGCGGGCGATGTTGTCGAAGCACGTGGCGGATTTCAGATACCTTGCCAGGCTTCGAGGTGGACGCGGTCGTCGGGCGGTCGATGGATGTCTTTCACCCGGCAGGGGCTGGCACCAACGCGTCCGCGCGATGATGTCCGACCCGGCAAACCTGCCGTTCCGGACCCAGATCGCCATCGGCGAGGAGTCGCTTCGACCTCGCGGTCAATGCGGTTCCCGGCGAGGACGGCGCGCCGATGGGGTATATCGTCAGAATGGATCGACGTCACCGCGAGCTATCTGAACAACTCGATCATCGCCGCGATCGAGGCGAACCAGGTCAAGGCCGAATTCGCGATCTCGGGTGAGGTGCTCAAGACCAGCGGGCATTTCTGCGCAATGATGGGGCAGGATGCCAATTGCCTGCTCGAGGCGCACCGGCGAGGGCGGTGTTCCGGTTCGACCCGGACAAGGCGCGCGAACAGGGACGGGTCTTCGACCGCCTGCAACGCGGCAGAAAGCGTCTACGGGCGCTTCCGCCTGCGCGCGTGCGGACGGGACCGACGCCGTCATCGACGGCAGGTTCACCCGGTCATGGATTACAAGGGCGATCCGATCCGGATTGTCCTGGTCGGCAACGACGTGACCGAAACAGCGCCAGATCGAGGCCGCCGAAACGTTGCGGGCGAACATGTCCGCCGCGCAACAGCAGGTCGTCGACACATGCTGCGCCGCGGGCTCGGCCGGTTGCGCGACGGCGATCTGACCACCCTGGATCGACGAGGCGTTTTCCGGAGGACTACGAACAGCTCCGGCTGGATTTGCAAGGCCTTGCGGTCGAGCATCTTCTCGACGCGATGACCGACGTGATCGACAATGCCGGCCAGATCGACGGCGAGAGGCGGCCGAGATCTCAACGCCGCCGATGACCTGTCGAGCCGGACCGAGCGTCAGGCAGCGACCCTGGAACAGACGGCGGCGGCGCCGATCGAATGCCGCCTCGGTCAGGTCGGCGGCCGAGGGGGCCGCGCGAAGCCAATGGCCTGGTCGACGGCCGCGCAGGGCAATGCCGAAGCCTCGGGGGCCGTGGTACGCGAGGCGGTGGCGGCGATAAGGCGAGATCGAGACCTCGTCGCAGCAGATCGCGAAGATCACCGACGTGATCGACGACATCGCCTTCCAGACCAACCTGCTCGCGCTGAATGCCGGGGTCGAAGCGGCCCAGCTGGGCAGGCCGGGCGCAGTTGCACCGTGGTGGCCTCCGAGGTGCGCGCGCTCGCTGTTCGTCCGATGCGGCAGGAGATCAGCTGGCCTGATCACCCGCGTCCGGCGACCAGGTGAAACGCGGATGTCGACCTCGTGGGTCAGGCCGGCAAGACGCTCAAGGGGATCGTCGACAGCTCATGATCAGCCGCAAAGATCTCGAAGAAGGCCAACGCTCTCGTCCGCAGGAACAGAGCGCAGGGCGCAGCCGAAATCAACGCCGCGATGAACCAGGCTCGACCAGGTGACCCAGCAGAACGCCGCGATGTTCGAAGAGACCACCGCGGCCAGCCATGCGCTGTCCCGGGGGCGCGACCGAACTCCTGAAGACCACCGGCCGGTTCCGGACCGGCGCGGCGAAAGCGCTCGGCGGCACAGGTGCTGGCCGATTTTGCCGGCGCGCGCGGGCGATGTAGCGCCCGCGCCGGGCGAGCGCCGCGAGGCGCAGGTCCGCGAGCGCCCATCCACAGGTTGGATGACCAAGACGACGGTTGGAACGATTTCTGACCGGGTTGGTGCAGGCCCGGCCGCTGTCCGGGGCCGGGCCGCAATGGGTTCGCGGGGTGCTGCGCGCGGCCGGCAACCTGGCGTTCCGGCGCGCGGGCAGGGGGGGCATGCAGCCGGACCAGCATCCCTTCCCGGTGCCGGATCCGGCGCCGGCGGCGGCAGGCTGTGAGTGGCGCAGGAGGCGGTTGAGCGAGGCAGGCGGGTGCCCGCACTCATACCGCACACACACGGCTGGGCAGGCTCCAGAGCGGGCCGGAAGCAGCAGGTTGATCCCCGGCACCGCCGATCACCAGCGCGACGACGACGATATCGGCGAGAATGAACGGGACCACGCCCTTGAAGACCTGCGCCGTCGTGACGTGTGCCGCCGCGACATTTCGGATCACGAAGACGTTGAGCCCGACCGGCGGCGTGATCATGCCGATCTCGAGGAGCTTGACCACGAGGACGCCGAACCAGACCAGCGACACGCCCTGGGCTGCGAGCACCGGCGCGGAGACACCGGCAAGGTCACCAGCATCCTGGCACCGAAAGGCTCCATGAAGGTGCCGAGGACGAGGTAGATCAACACGATGATGAGCATCAGCCCGACCTTAGCGAGATCTGGCGCGGGAGACAGCCTGGGCGATGAACCCCTACGGACAGGCCGAGAAAGCGAGGTGAACATCGTGGCACCGATGCCGATGATGAGCCTTGAACCAGTCGTCGACCGTTTCCGATCAGCGAGCGCGAGGATCGCATGGCGGGTGAGTTTGCCGGTGACGGCGGCGAGGATCACGGTGCCGAGCGCGCCACGGCGCCGGCCTCGGTGGCGGTGAACAGGCCGAAGCAGCCCGCCGAAGACGACGACGACCAGCACCGAGACCGGCAGCCTGTTGGATCAGGACCCGGCGCTTTCGCCGGTCGCAATGCGCCCGCGCGCGGAGATCACGTCGGGCGGGTGAGGCTGATGATCAACACCGACGGAATAGGAAACGGCGGTCAGGATGCCGATGGTGAGGCCGCCGACGAGGCCTGGGTGACCGAGGTTTCGGCGATGATGCCGTAGATGATCATCAGGATCGACGGCGGGATCAGCGCGCCGATGGTCCCGCCGTGACGCGATCGACCCGGCCGCGATGAGGGCGGTAACCCGGCGTTCACCATCTCCGGGGATGGCGATGCGGCCCATTGCGGCGGCGGTGGCGACCGAGGCCGGACACGCTGGCGAAGGCGGAACAGGCGAAGATCGACGAGATCGCGAGGCCCTTGAGCAGCCGCGCGAGCAGCACCTTGGCGGCGGCGAAGGCCGCCGGTCATGCCGGTGTGAAGGGCGACGAAGCCCATCGCAGGAACATCGGCACCGCCGACATGGTCCAACTCGCGACGAAGGAATAGGGGTGTTTTCGAGGATGCCGAGCGCGGGTTTGAGCCCGATCATCGCAACCCAGATGCCCGAGAACGAGACGATGATGAGCGCCAGCGCGACAGGCGAGCGCAGGATCAGGAGGATGCCGAGGGCGACGACGCCCCAGATGCCGGTTTCGACGCTCATGTTGCCCCCTCACATGCGACCGGTGCGGGCCGCGTCTTCGAGCGGCGCGCCGACGGCCGGCACCAGGCGGCCGACCGCGAGCAGGGCGCTGACGAAGGTCGCAACCGTGAAACCGACCGCGGCGAACCAAGAAGGAATGCCAGACCGGCATCTTGTAGGTGGCGATCTCGACCAGCGTGCCGACGCGGGTTTCCGCCAGCGCCTTGTCCCAGTTGGTCCAGGCGAGCAGCGCGTAGACCGCGGTGGCGATCAGCATCACCAGCGCATCGGAATAGCGCCGCGACCGCGCCGAGAGGGTGAAGTCGAGCAGCTCCACCGAGATCATGTCGCGGCGAATTTCGAGCCAGGCGAGTGGCAGGAAGGCGAGCGCGGTCATGTAGTAGCGGGCGACGATCTCGGGAACGGTGTCGAGCGAGATCCGGAACGCGTTGCGCAGGATCACGTCGAGGCTGATGTGCAGCATCATCGCGACCACGGCGAGCGCGCCGAGATATCCGAGGAACTTGGCCGCGCGCGCGGCGAGGGTGACAAGCTGGTGCACGCTGGCGGGTCCGGCGCAGAAGAGTTGGCCCGCCCCGGGGGCGGGCCGGATCGTCCATCCCGTAGGTCGCGAAATCCACTTTCGACGGATCTCGTCCCAGGCGCGGTCGGCCAGCGCCACCGGGTCTTCGCCAACCTCGTCGACGATCGCGGTCCACTTCTCGACCAGCGCAGCGAACTGCGCCGACAGCTCGTTCTCGGCCGCCTTGGCCGCCGCATCTTCCGCCGCGAAGGCGTTGGAGGCGTCGAGGAAGGCCGCGTCGGGCTCGATGATCTCGATGTCGGTCGCCTCGACCGCAGCCATCGCCTCGGCCGGCAGCTGGAAGCCCCAGCGGTCGGTGAAGGCGAGGTCGCCCCGGTTGGCGGCGCGGACGAACTGGGTGCGCTGTTCGAGGCTCATGCCGGCCCAGATGTCGCTCGCCGTGGTGTAGTTCGAGGTCACGTGGTAGGTGCCGAGCGGCACGTCGGTGACGTATTTGGCGATGTCGACGAGGCGGTAGGAGAGCATGTCGACGATCGAGGCCATGGTGCCGTCGATGGTGCCCTGGCTCATCGCCTCGAAGGTGTCGCCCACCGGCAGGTTGACCGGGGTGGCGCCGAAATGCTCGGCCCAGCGCGAGTAGGGCGCGCCGCCCGAGCGCAGCCTGAGGCCCTTGAGGTCATCGAGGGTGCGCACCGGCTTGGTGGTCAGCAGCACGTAGACGTTCGACGAGCCCGAGCCGAGGAACACGGCGCCGAACTTCTTGAACTCGTCCTGGCAGGGGGCGCAGGTGACGCCGAACTCGGTCATCGCGAGGCCCATGGCGTAGGGCGAACGGCCGAGCAGGGCGAGGTCGCCGGCGACGCCGGTCTCGGGGAAGTCGGCGGCGAAGTAGAGCGGCAGCGCGTTGCCGACGTTGGCCAGCCCGGTCTGCAGCGCGTCCTTCATCTGCGGCAGCGACACCACTTCCGGCCCGAGGATGGTGCCGGTCATCTCGCCGCCGGATTCCTCCTCCAGGAAGGCCGCGAACTTCTCGTACATGTAGTAGGCCGGGTGGACCGGCGGCGCGGCCGGGGCCAGCAGCAGGTTTTCGGCCTGGGCCGAACCCCAGGCCATCGAGGCCGCAAGGGCCAGTCCGGCGATCTTGAAGGTCTTGTTCATCTCTCTCTCCCTGTTGTCGCCCTCAAAGGCCCAAGAGCCTTTGTGCGTTGTCTTTCAGGATGAGTGGGCGAACCTCATCCCGGAACGGGGCGTTTTCGAAATCGGCGAGCCAGCGGTCGGGGGTGATCGCCGGCCAGTCCGAGCCGAAAAGCATCTTGTTTTTTAGCATGGTATTGGAATAGCGCACGAGAATCTCGGGGAAATACTTCGGCGACCACCCGGAGAGGTCGATATAGACGTTGGGCTTGTGCGTGGCGACGCTCAGCGCCTCTTCCTGCCAGGGGAAGGCGGGGTGCGCCATGATGATCCGGAGGTCCGGGAAGTCGACGGCGACGTCGTCGATCCCCATCGGGTTGGAGTATTTCAGCCGCATCCCCATGCCGCCGCGCATTCCCGAGCCCACCCCGGTCTGGCCGGTGTGGAACAGCGCGATCACGCCTTCCTCCTCGAGCACCTCGTAGAACGGATAGGCCATGCGGTCATTGGGCCAGAAGCCCTGGAAGGTCGGGTGAAACTTGAAGCCGCGCACGCCGAAGTCGAGGATCAGCCGCCGCGCCTCGCGCGCCGCCATCTTGCCCTTCCAAGGGTCGATCGAGGCGAAGGGGATGAGGATGTCGTGGTTCTCGGCACAGATCCCGGCGACTTCCTCGTTGGAATAGCGCCGGAACCCGGTCTCGCGCTCGGCATCCACCGGGAAGATCACCGCACCGATCTTGCGGTCGCGGTAATAGGCCGCCGTCTCCTGCACACTCGGCAACATCCCGTCGGCGCCGGCGGGGTTGCGGAAGTACTTCGCCATGCCGGCCTGGAACTCCATGTAGCCGTCGTCGCGCGGGTTGGCGCAGTCGCAGGGCTCCTCGGCATGGGTATGGATGTCGATGGCGACGAGGTCGTCGACGTTGAGGCTCATGTCGCCGCTCCCTCGATCCCGGCATAGCGCCGCAGCAGGTGGATGAGGGTGCGCGCCTCCTCCGGCGTGAGGTCGGAGCGTTCGGCGAGGTGCAGGTGCAGGAACTGGTCGCGGTAGCGCGCGACGAAGGCTTCGCCCTCCGGGCTAAGCGACAGCCGGACCGAGCGGCGGTCGTCCTCGGGGACTTCGCGGTGCACCAGCCCCTGCTCGACGAGGCGGGCGATGAGCTTGGTCATGTGGGCGGGCTTGATCTTGAGGGTGCGGGCGAAGGTGCCCTGCCGGAGCCCGGGGTTGAGCTGGATCACCCAGATCACCGTGAACTCGCCCGGACGCAGGTCCTCGCCGTCGAGGGTGCGGAAGAAGAAGTCGAAAGCCTTGAGCTGGGCCATGCGCAGAAGGAACCCGAGCGATCCGGTGATCTCGCCCAGATTGACCCTTTCGTCGTCGAAGGTCTCCTTTGGGGCGTTCATGCGCCGTCAGTCTCCGCACCGCCGCCCGTCTCGCTGCCCGGGCGGATCACCTTGCCGGCCTTCTTCTGCAGAAAGGCGTTGAGCCGCGCTTCCGCCTCGGGGCTGGTGGCGGTGAACGATGCGATGAAGCTCTCGACGAACAGCCCGTCGTCGGTGCCCATGTCCTGGATCCGGGGCAGGGCGTGGAGGATGGCATAGGTCGAGATCTCGGCATTTGTCGCGGCATGGGCGGCAAGGGCAATGGCCTTGTCCAGCGCCTGGCCCTCGTCGACCACGTATTGCACGAGGTTCCAGCGCTCGGCGGTGTCGACGTCGACAGAGCGGCCGGTCAGCATCATGTCGGTCATCCGGGCAACCCCCATGAGGCGCGCCGTGCGCACCGAGGCGCCGCCGCCGACGAAGATGCCGCGCTGACCCTCGGGGAGCGCGAAAAAGGCGCTGCGGTCGGCAACCCGGACATGGACCGACGAGGCGAGTTCCAGCCCGCCGCCCACCACGGCGCCATGCAGCGCCGCAAACCAGGGCAGCTTGCCGCGCTGGATCCAGCCGAACACCTCGTGCCAGCGCCGCGAGCCGTGGACGCCCTCGAAGGGGGTCTTCTTCACGTGCTCGGCCAGGTCCAGCCCGGCGCAGAAATGCGGCCCGTGGCCGTGGATCACGCCGGCCTTGGCCTCGCGCTCGGCCCGCCGGATGGTCTCGGCCAGTTCCTCGATGAAGGCATCGGAAATCGCGTTGCGCTTGGCTGGACGGTTCAGGCCCAGCACGGCGACATCGCCACGCAGTTCGTAGCTCAGGTACTCCACTTGCTCCTCCCGTGGCGACCGGATCTGAGTCGTGCGAATTCACTATCCGTAGAAAAAGTTTCCCCGTAAACTTTTTTCGGAGAATCGACGCGCCGATTGAAATGGCGGGTCCGAGACAGGGAGGACCGCCATGACAGCACCGACCGAGACCGCGTCGACAGGGCCCGGAACGCACCTGCGGCCGGTGAAGCTGTGGGACGCCGAGATCGTCAGCACGGCACGCGCCGACGGCAGTGTGCTCGTTGCGCAGGTGGCCCCGCTCGGCGCGCACCCGGAGACGATGTCGGAGCGGCTCGAACACTGGGCGGCGGTTGCCCCGCACCGGACGTGGATGGCCGAGCGTGCGCCCGGGGGCGGGGACTGGCAGCGGGTCAGCTACGGCGAGGCGCTGAGCTACGTCCGCTCCATCGGCCAGGCGCTGCTCGACCTCGGGCTCACCACCGAGCGCCCGCTCGTGATCCTGTCGGGGAACTCGATCCCGCACGCGCTCATGGCGCTGGGCGCGCAATACGTCGGCATCCCCTCCGCCGCCCTTGCGCCCGCCTATTCGCTGGCCTCGCAGGACCATTCCAAGCTGCACGGGATCCGCGACCAGATTACGCCCGGCGCGGTCTTCGCCGACGATCTCCACGCCTTCGCCCCGGCGATCAACGCGGCCTTCCCCTGGCTGCCGCGGCTCGGCGTGACCGGGCCCGAGGCCGATTGGCAGGGCCTGCTCGACACCGCGGCGACGGAGGCGGTCGATACGGCCCGCGCCGCCACCGGGCCCGACACGGTGGCCAAGTTCATGTTCACCTCCGGCACCACCGGCACCCCCAAGGCAGTGATCCAGACCCAGCGGATGCTCTGTGCCAATATGGAGCAGGTCACCGACTGCTATTCCTATCTGCGCGACGAGCCGCCGGTGATCCTCGACTGGGCGCCCTGGAACCATGTCGCCGCCGGCAACCTGATGTTCAACATCGCCATCTACAACGGCGGCACCTTCCATATCGACGGCGGCCGGCCGACGCCCGGCGGCATGGCCGAGACCATCCGCAACCTGCGCGAGGTGCGTACCAACTGGTATTTCAACGTGCCGGCGGGCTTCGAGATGCTGCTGAAGGCGATGGACGAGGACGAAGGTCTCGCGCGGACCTTCTTCGCCGACCTCAAGCTGATGTATTACGCCGGCGCCGCGATGGCCCAGCACACCTGGGACGAGCTCAAGGCGGCCGCCGTCCGGGCGACGGGCGAAGAGATCCTGCTCTCGACCGGGCTCGGGGCCACCGAAACCGCGCCCTTTGCCCTGTTCCAGACCCAGCCGCAGCCGAGCCCGGGCAATGTCGGGGTGCCCGCCAAGGGCATCTCGCTCAAGCTGGTGCCGAACGACGGCAAGTGGGAAGCGCGGGTGAAGGGGCCGAACGTGACGCCGGGCTACTGGCGCGATGCGGAGCTGACGGCGGAGGCTTTCGACGACGAGGGCTACTACCAGCTCGGCGACGCGCTCCGCTTCGCCGATCCGGACGATGCCGGCGCCGGGTTCTTCTTCGACGGGCGGACCGCCGAGAACTTCAAGATGTCGACCGGCACCTGGGTCTCGGTCGGCACGCTGCGGGCGAAGCTGGTCGACGCGCTGGGCGGGCTCGCGCGCGATGCGGTGATCGTGGGCGAGGGCAGGGACGAACTGGGCGCGCTGCTGGTGCCATTCCGTCCCGAATGCGCCGAACTGGTGCCGGGCGGCGCCGAGATGTCGGACGACGCGCTCTACGGCCACGCGACGCTGCGCGCCGAGATCGCAGCGCGGCTCGCGGCCTACAACGCGACCGCGACGGGCTCGTCGCTGCGGGTGCCGCGGGCGATCATCCTGCTCAATCCGCTCGACCTCGACCGCGGCGAGGTGACCGACAAGGGTTCGGTCAACCAGCGCGCGGTCCGCAGCCACCGGCCGCATCTCATCGAGATGCTCGGCTCGGGCGACCCGCGGGTGATCGAGGCCGTCGCCGCCGGCTGAACGGCCGCGGGTGCTTGCCGTGTGACAAGCCCGGCGTCAGAATGTATACATCTGGACGTGTACATGGGGGCCGTCATGGCGGAACGACGCGGCAGCACGCATACCAAGAGAGCGACCTACGATCTTCGGCACCGGATCGTCCAGGGCGAGATCCCGGGCGGTACACGGCTCTACGAGGTCGCGCTCGCCGAGGAGATGAACATCTCGCGCACACCGGTCCGCGAGGCGATGTCGCGGCTGGCCGAAGAGGGCCTGTTGCAACGGGCGCCCGGCGGCGGTTTCGCGGTGCGCTCGTTCACCTACCGCGACGTGATCGACGCGATCGAGCTGCGCGGCGTGCTTGAGGGCACCGCCGCACGGCTGGCCGCAGAACGCGGTGCGGACCCGGGCAAGCTAAAGGAAATAAAGGAAATATCAGACGAAATCGACAGCTTCGTCTGGGTCGCCGAAAGCGCGCGGGATTTCGACCGATACACCGAGTTGAACGCCGCGTTCCACGATGCCCTGGCCGCGCTGTGCGGCAGCGAGATCGTCCAGGCCGAGCTGCGCCGGGTCAAGTCGCTGCCCTTCGCCTCGCCCTCGGCTTTCGTACTCGGGCAGGCCGACGGGGATGCGGCGCACCGGGCGATGATCATCGGCCAGACCCAGCACCGGGCGCTGGTCGAGGCGATCGAGGCGCGCGAGGGCGCCCGGGCCGAGGCCATTGCCCGCGAACACGCCCGCATCGCCCGGGAGAACCTCGATCCTTCCGAAACGGGGCGATCTGCTCGGACTCCGTGCCGGGTCTCGCGCTGATCGTCGACTGAACCGGAGGCTGTGTATCCGATTTCGATGCTTTTTCGCGAGGAGAGGGCGGAAATCGCGGCCGAAGTGGAATTTCCTTGAAATCGGCGCGGTGTCTCGCGACAAATGTAACATAACGTGCCACGGGAGGAAAAATGGCAGCGACCCTCGAAGACATCATGCAGGCCGGCAACATCGTCGACCGGCTGCGCAACTCCAAGATCGGGATGTACGTCTACCCGGTCGTCGCCCCCGAATTTACCAACTGGCGCTGATAGTGCCTGGCGGATCTGGTCGTGCTCTACGACCAGACCCACCACATGGACGAGGTCACCGTCGGAAGGCCCTGACGCCGAGGCCTTCCTGTCGCATGTCGGCATCAACAGCTTCGCCGGTTCGGCACCGACCGGGCCAAGCATTTCGTCCCCGTTACCCCGGCCGGCCACGTGATCGGCGACCACATCATCTTCCGGCTCGAACCCAACAAGTTCCTCACCGTCGGCCGCGCCCCGGTGTCGAACTGGATCATGTTCCAGGCCGCCATCGGGAAGTGGAACGTCAAGGTCTCGCACGACCCGCGCTCCGACCTCGCGCCCCGACGGCAAGGCGATCTTCCGCACCCATTACCGGTTCCAGATCCAGGCCCCGATGCCGACAAGATCTTCGAAAAGATCAACGGCGGCTCGGGGTGCCGGAGGTGAAGTTCTTCCACGTCTCGAAATCAACGTCGGCTCGCGGCGGGTCAAGGTGCTGCGCCACGGCATGGCCGGCGCGCCGGGCTCGAGCTTTTCGGCCCCTATGCCGACAAGCATTACATCCAGACCACCATCCAGCAGGCGGCGCGCGACGTCGGCGTCGACATGCACCTGGTGGGCTCGCGCGCCTATTCGACCAACACGCTCGAATCCGGCTGATCCCGTCGCCGCTCCCCGGCATCTACACCGGCGACGGCATGATGAAGGAGTACCGCGAGTGGCTCACCGAGACCTCCTACGAGGCGGCGGGCCTGATCGGCGGCAGCTTCGTCTCCGACAATATCGAGGATTACTACGTCAACCCGTTCGAACTGGGTTACGGCTTCTACATCGGCTGGAAAAAGGACGACTTCATCGGCAAGGAGGCCCTCGCCGCGATGAAGGAGGGCAAGAACCGCAAGAAGGTCACCTTCGAGTGGAACGCCGAGGACGTGATGAAGGTCATCGCCTCGTCCTTCGCGCCCGGTGAAGAGAACTACAAGTGGATCGACTTCCTCAGCCCAACTACGCTCGTCCACGGCCGACCTGGTCATGCACGGCGACAAGATGGTCGGGATGTCGATGTTCAACGGCTATTCCTTCAACGAGCGCTGCATGCTCTCGCTCGGCGTCGTGGACGACAGCGTCGAAGTGGGCGACGTGCTGGAAATGGTCTGGGGCGAGCCGGATGGCGGGTCGGGCAAGACCAGCGTCGAGCCGCACAAGCAGACCACGATCCGCGTGCGCGTGTCGCCGACGCCGTATTCGGCCGAAGCCCGCACCAACTACGCCGACAGCTGGCGCACCAAGACCAGCTGAGGACGGAGCCGGCCGGTGCCCCGCCCGGGCGCCGGCCGGTCCGAGGGGCGGTGCCCGGGGCCGCGACGCAGAAATCGCTTTGCCCGATACCGGCCCGCCCATAGGCTGCACAAGCCGAAGGAAGCGACCACCCACAAGGTCGACCCGAAACCGGATCAGGGAGGAACACAGATGATCCATACTCGTTACCTGCGCGGGGCGGCTGCCGCCGCCGCGCTCCGCCGCCGCCGCTCTGCCGGCGGGCGCCGAAACCCCTCAAGTTCGCCCATTGGGTGCCGCCCGCGCATACGCTGACCGCCTCGACCATCGAGCCCCTGCAGGCCGCGGTGGCCGAGTCCGGCCTCGAAATCGAAGTCTACCCGGGCGGCGAGCTCGGCGCCGGCCCGCTCGAGCAATATGTCCGCGTCGTTCAGGGCGTGGCCGACATCGTCTGGGGCCTGCAGGGCTACACCTCGTCGCAATTCCCCAAGACCATGGTCTCGGAACTGCCGGGCGCGCTGCCCGAGGGCATGACCGGCTATGACCTGATCTGGAACGCCTATGATGCCGGGCTGCTCGCCGAGGAGTTTCCGGGCACGGTGCCGCTCGCGCTGTGGCTGTCGGAGCCCAACGTCTTCATCATGAAGGACATCGACGTGCGCACGCCGGCCGATGTCGCGGGGCTCAAGATCCGGGTCTCCGGCTCCGCCGCCGCCGCCGGCGTCGAAGCCCTCGGGGCCACCCCGGTGCAGATGCCCGCGGGCGAGATCTACAACTCGCTGCAGACCGGCCTGATCGACGGCGTCATCACCGGCGCCAGCGCCATCGGTGACTTCAAGCTCGACGAGGTGGCCAACAGCTACACGCTCAATGCGCCGCTCGGCCACATCTCGTTCTACGTGGTGATGAACAAGGCCAAGTATGACGGGCTGTCGGAGGGCGAGAAAGCCGCGCTCGACGCGATCGCCGGCCGGCCGCTGTCGAAATCGGCCGAGGACGGCTGGAATGCCCGCGCCGCGCAGGTGATCGAGCAGATCAGTTCGACCGGCGACAACACCGTCTACACGCTGAGCGCCGAAGAACGCGCCGCCTTCGAGGCGCTGACCTATCCGGTGACCGACAAGATCGTGTCCGAGGGTGGGTACGAGGACGTGCTCAAGACCATGCAGGGCATGTAGGTGCTCGCCACCGTGCAGAAAGGGGCAGACGGGCTCACCCGCCTGTCTGCCCTCATCGCCACGCTCGGGCTCATCACCGAGGTCGTGGTGATCTTGATCGACGTGATCGGCCGCTATTTCGGCGCGCCGCTGAAGGGGGCGCAGGACATCTCGGAGATGGCGATGGTGGTGCTCGTCTTCGGCGCCATGGCGCTCTGCGACAAGGTCGGCGGGCATATCTCGATCGACCTGTTCGAAAACGCCATGCCACGCTGGATGGTGCGCAGCGGCGACATCGCCTCGGCGTTGATCGGGGCCGCGATCTTCCTTGGCATCGCCTGGACCACCTGGCAGAGCGCCGAGTTGTCCAAGATGCTCAACCTCGCGACCAATATCATCAAGCTGCCGAAAGTCTGGTTCCAGTATTTCATCCTGGTCGCGTCGCTGATCACCGCCGCGGGGATGATCCTGCGGGCCATCAGCCTGATCCTCACGCCGCAGCCGCATCACGGCTACAGGGAAAACGCATGAGCTCTGAAACCATCGGCCTCGTCGGCATGGCCATCCTCTTCGTGCTGCTCGGCCTGCGCATCCCGGTGGCCTTCGCGATGTTCGCCGTCGGCTTCTTCGGCAACTGGATCCTCAACTCTCCCGCCGCGGCGCTGTCGCAGCTCGCCTCGGACTCGTTCTCGCTGGCCGCCTCGTCCGAGCTTGTGGTTGTGCCGCTGTTTATCCTGATGGGCAACGTCGCCACCGAGACCGGCATGAGCCGCAAGCTCTACGACGCCGCCTATGCCTGGATCGGCTCGATCCGCGGCGGGCTCGCCTCGGCCACCGTCATCGCCTGCGGCGGCTTCGCCGCGCTGTCGGGCTCCTCCGTCGCCTCGGCGCTCACCATCGGCCGGGTCTCGTTGGGCGAAATGGAGCGGTTCAAGTACGACGACCGGTTGTCGACCGGGGTGGTCGCGGCCGGCGGCACCCTCGGCATCCTGATCCCGCCCTCGACCGGCTTCGTGATCTATGCGCTGCTCACCCAGGAATCGATCGGGCGGCTGTTCCTCGCGGGCGTGCTCCCGGGCCTGCTGCTGCTCGGCATGTTCATCCTGACCATCTCGATCCTGACCCGGTTCAACCCCGACTACGGTCCGGCCGGGCCCAAGACCACGATGGACGAGAAGCTCCGCGCCATCGGCGGCGCCGCGCCGATCCTGCTGGTAATCGTGCTCACCATCGGCGGCATCTACGGCGGCTTCTTCTCGCCGGTCGAGGCGGCCGCAGTGGGGGCCGGGCTCATCATCGTGTTCGGCACGCTGATGCGCCGGCTGACGCTGGCGCTGCTGTGGAAGGCGGCGAAGGATTCGGTCGTCACCACCGCGACGGTGATGCTGATCCTGATCTCGGCCTACATGATCAAGACCTTCCTCGCGCTCTCGCACATCCCCCAGGCGCTCGGCGAGTATCTCAACACGCTCGCGATCCCGGCGGTGGGCGTGCTCGCGATCATGCTCGCGATCTACCTGATCCTCGGCTGCTTCCTTGAGGGCTTCGCGATGATGGTGCTGTCGATGCCGATCTTCTTCCCCGTCGTGCAGCAGCTCGGCATCGACCCGATCTGGTTCGGCGTGCTGGTGGTGCTGACGCTGGAGATGGGGCTGATCTCGCCGCCCGTCGGGCTTAACGTCTTCATCGTCAAATCGGTCGCGCCAGGCGTGCCGCTCGCACGGATCTTCAAGGGGGTCATCCCGTTCTGGATCGCCATGCTGGTGACGCTGGTTTTGCTCGTCGCTTTCCCGCAGATCTCGCTGATCCTGCCCAACACGATGATCAACTGACCATGGCGACGAACGTCCTCATCCCCGGCCTGCTCTGCGACCGCTTCGTCTGGGAGCCGGTGCTCGCGCGGCTCGACGCGGAGGTTGCCGATCTCTCCTCCCAGGAGACGATCGCGCGGATGGCCGCGGACACGCTCGCCGCGTTCCCGGGCAAGCTCCGGGTCGCCGGCCATTCCATGGGGGCGCGGGTGGCGATGGAAATGGCGCGTCAGGCGCCGGAGCGGATCGAGCGGCTGGCGCTCCTCGACACGGGCATTCACCCGTTGCGCCCGGGCGAGATCGAGAAACGCGCTCGCGTCATCGCGCTCGCCCGGGAGGCGGGCATGGCGGCGCTCGCCGAAAGCTGGCTGCCGCCGATGGTCCATGCGCCCAACCGCGACAACGCGGCGCTGATGCAGGGTCTCACCGAGATGGTGCTGCGGATGGACCCCGACCTGCACGAACGCCAGATCATGGCGCTGGTGACGCGGCCCGACGCGTCCGGCTACCTCGGCGAGATCGCCTGTCCGGTGCTGCTGGTCGTCGGTCGGCAGGACGCCTGGAGCCCGCCCGCCCAGCACGCGGAGATGCTGGCACTTCTGCCCGACGCCAGGCTCGAAGTGGTCGAGGAGGCGGGCCATTTCGCCCCCGTGGAACAGCCCGACAGGGTCGCCGCGCTGCTGGCCGGATTCCTGGGGGACTAGCGCGATGTTCTTCCTCATGGAGTGCCGCCACCATCCGGGCAAGGACGCCGACCGCGACGCCGCCCGCCCGGCGCATCGCGACTGGGTCCGGTCGGGCGGTGACGGACGCGCCTCTGTGCTGATCGGCTCGGCCCTGTGGGATGCCGCCGGCACAGCTATCGGCCATTGGGGCGTGTTGGAGGCGGCCACCGAGGCCGAGGCCCGGGCCTTCGCCGAGGGCGATCCCTTCGTGACAACCGGCATCGTCGCCGAGACGACGCTCACCCGGCTCGCCGACACGTTCCAGGCCGCTCGCATCTCGGAGCGCATGACCAAGGATTGATCGCGGCGCAGCCCGCCACGAGCGGACCCGCCTGCCAGCGAGGACAGACATGACATCGCTCGAAGACCGCCTTCAGGCCGAGGGGCCCGCCGCCCGGATGCTCTACGAGAGCCAGATGGGGCGCTACGCCTTCCCGATCCCGTCGGAATTCACCCACTGGATGGAAGAGATGCGGGCCTGGCGCGAAAGTGCGGCGCTGATGGACCAGTCCTTGCACATGACCGACCTCTACGTGAAGGGGCCGGATACGCTCCGCCTGCTCTCCGACCTCGCGGTGAACAGCTTCGCCAATTTCGGCCGCGACAAGGCCAAGCAGCTCGTCTGCGTGAGCCACGGTGGCCACGTGATCGGCGATGCCATCGTCTTCGGGCTGGAAGACGACGCGGTCAACATCGTCGGTCGCCCGGTGCTGCCCAACTGGGTGCAGTTCCACGCCGAGACCGGCGGCTACGACGTCGAGGTGCTGCGCGACCAGCGGTCGCTCGACGATCCCGACAAGAAGCGGCTCACCTACCGCTTCGAGGTGCAGGGGCCGAAGGCGCTCGACATCCTCAACGCGGTGAACGAGGGCGGGCCGCTCACGACGAAGTTCTTCGCCATGGGCGAGATCACCATCGCCGGCTGCAAGGCGCGCACGCTGAGCCACGGCATGGGCGGACAGCAGGGGCTCGAGTTCTCTGGGGGCCGGTCGAGGACGGCCCGGCGGTGAAGGCCGCGCTGCTCGCCGCCGGGGCGGAACACGGGATGCGGCAGGTCGGCGCCCGGCTATGCGGCGGCGGCGGCGAATCTGGCTGGGTGCCGTCGCCTTTGCCCGCGATCTACACCGGCGAGGCGATGAAACCCTACCGCGAGTGGCTCTCGGCCACATCTTTCGAGGCGCTGGCCTCACTCGGGGGCAGTTACGTCTCGGACGACGTCGAGGATTACTACCTCACGCCCTGGGATCTCGATTACGGACGGGTGGTGAAGTTCGATCACGATTTCATCGGCCGGGCGGCTTTGGAAAAAATCGCGGACGGTCCGCATCGCAGGAAGATGACCCTGGTCTGGAACCCCGACGACGTCGCCGCGATCTTCCGTGGGCTGATGGACGGGGGCGATCTCGCGCCCAAGCACATGGAGATGCCGGCGGCGCATTATGCCGCGCATCCCTACGACAGGGTCAGCCTCGGCGGCGACATGGTCGGGCTCTCGATCACGCCCGCCTATTCGCCGGGAGAACGCGCCTGGATCAGCCTCGCCATCCTTGAGCCGCAGGCGGCCGCGGAGGGTACCGCCAGGTCACGGTCACCTGGGGTGAACCCGGTGGCGGCAGTTCGAAACCGACGGTGGAGCGTCACCGGCAGGTCGAGGTCCGCGCGACGGTCGCGCCCTGGCCGATCCACGCGGCATCGCGCGCGATCTACCGCGCACAGGTATGAAGACGAGGCATGAGGACAACATGGGTGACAGGATGAAACTGGTTGAGGCGACCGCTCCCCGACAGACCTGCTCGACGGCGTGTCGATCGAGGATGCCGCGGACGCTCGGGAAGGTTGCGGACATGACGGCACCGATGGCGCCGGGCACGCGGGTCTACATCGCCCATATCGAGGGCACGCCCTTCGAGGACATGCTGGGCGCGGCAAAGCGTCTGGCGGCGGAGGGCTTCGAGGTGATGCCGCATTTCCGGCCCGGATCATCGCCGACGCCGCGATGCTCGAAGACTGGATCAAGGCCTATGCCGGCGAGGCCGGGGTGCGCGAGGCGCTGGTGCTGGCGGGCGGTCTGGCGACGCCGGTGGGGCGTTCGACAGCGCGATGCAACTCCTTGAAACGGGCCTGTTCGAGAAGCACGGCTACCGGCGGCTGCACGTGGCGGGCCACCCGGAAGGCAACCGGGACATCGACCTCGCGGGCGGGACCGCAGCGGTGGACGCGGCGGTGCGCTGGAAGCAGGAGTATGCGCAAGCGACCGGGACAGAGATGGCGCTGGTGACCCAGTTCGCCTTCGACGCGGCGCCGGTGATCGGCTGGGCCGAGCGGCTGGCGGGTGACGGATCACCCTGCCGATACATGTCGGCATTGCGGGACCCGGGAAGCTGCAGACGCTGATCGGTTCGCCATCGCCTGCGGGGTCGGGCCGTCGCTCGGCGTGTTGCAGAAGCGCGCGAAGGACCTGTCGAAACTCTTGCGCCCGATGGAGCCGACCGAGGTGGCGACGGCGTTGGCGGCGCATAGAGCGGCGCACCCCGAGAGCCTGATCGAACGGCTGCACATCTTCCCGCTCGGTGGTATCGCGACCGCGGCCGAGTGGGTCGCGGCAAAACGCGGCTGAGGGGGCTTTCGATGAGCGACGAAACGGACATGTTCGGCCTGACGGGCAAGGTTTGCGTGATCACCGGCGGGGCGGGCAGCATCGGCCTCGCATCCGCGCGGCTCCTGCAGGCGCAAGGGGCGAAGATCGTGCTGGTCGACCGCGACCGTTCGGCCCTGGACGCGGCGGCCGCGGCCCTGGACGGGGGCGAGGTGCTGACGGCGGTGGCGGATGTGGCCGACGAGGCGGCGGTGGCCGGCTACGTTGCCGCGGCGGTGGCGCGCTTCGGCCGGATCGACGTGTTGTTTTCCAACGCGGGCAATTTCGGCACCGTCGCGCCGATCGAGAGCTATCCGACCGAGGTGTTCGACAGCGTGCTCGCGGTGCATGTGCGCGGCGCTTTCCTCGCCGCCAAATACACGGTGCCGCATATGCGGGCCGGCGGCAGCATCGTGATCACCTCCTCGGTGGCGGGCCTGCGCGGCGATCCCGGCGTCTACGGCTACATCACCGCGAAACACGCGCTGACCGGCCTCATGCGGGTGCTCGCGAAGGAGCTCGCGCCGCGCGGCATCCGGGTCAACACGATCAACCCGGGGCCGGTGAGCAATGGGTTCCAGCTCAATGTCGAAAAGGGGCTCGGCGCCGAGATCGGGCGCGACGGAACCGAGTTCTTCGACGAGATCATCCCGATGCACCGGCACGCGACACCGGAAGAGATCGCGCGCTCGGTGCTTTACCTCGCCTCCGACCAGGCGAGCTATACGACCGGGACGGTGCTGTCGGTGGACGGCGGGATGAGCGTTTGAAGGGCGGGCTTTGAGACAGGTGAAGGTCGCCGCTGTCATCGCCTGGAACGGGTTGCCGAAAGATTAACGCCGCGGTGGGCGACCCGATGGGGCGCCTGCAACCCTTGGTTATTGCGCGGAAAAAACGAAATCCAGGAATCCGGATATCCGGATTTCTGGATTTCGTTCCCGGCACCCCAAAGGTGCTTGTTTGTCCGCCAAGCCAATGCCCCGTTCCGGCCGTCAGCCGACCCCGACATGGGCCCCTCGACCCGCCGCATCGGTGCCGAAATAGGCCGCGTCGAGCAGGGCCTTGTCGTCGATCAGCGCCTTGGGCGGCCCGGAATAGCGCGTCTTGCCGCCACGCAGAACCAGGGCCTGCTCGGCGATCCCGAGTGCCAAGTCGGTGAACTGCTCGATCAGCAGGATCCCGACGCCTCGGGCCTTGAGATCGCCGACCACGCCCATCAGGCGCTTCACCACGAGCGGCGCGAGGCCCAGCGACATCTCGTCGATCAACAGGTAGCGCGGGCGGCACATCAGCGCGTGTCCGAGGGCGAGCATCTGTTGCTGTCCGCCCGACATCGTGCCGGCGCGCTGGCCCTTGCGTTCGGCGAGTTCGGGGAAGACGCCGTAGGTGTCGGCCAAAGCGCCCTCGAGATCGCCGGCGCCCAGGCCCGCGCCCGCGGCGCGCAGGTTATCGTCGACCGACAGCCGGGTGAAGACCCGATGGCCCTCGGGCACGGCGGCGACCCCGGCCGCGCGGATCACGTCGGGCCCGGCGCCGGTGAGATCGGTGCCATCGGCCACGATCCGCCCGGCGGTCACCGGCAGCATTCCGGCGAGGCCCAGCACCAGCTCCGACTTGCCGGCGCCGTTGGCCCCGAGCACCGCGGTCACCTCGCCCGGCTGCAGGCTGAAGGACGTGTCGGTCACCATCCGGCGGCCCGCTTGCGACACCTCGATCCCGGTCACTTCCAGAGCCATGGTCATACCTCCTCGGTGCCGAGATAGGCCGCTTTCACGGCTGGGTCGGCGAGCACCTCCGCGGTCGGCCCGAAAGCGATCCGGCGGCCGAAATCGAGCACCAGGACCTCGTCGCAGACATCGGAAATGAGCTCGACGTCATGGTCGATCACCAGCGTCTGGGCGCCGGTTTCGGCGTGGATCGCCTTGATGAGCGTGCCGAGCCTGCGGGTTTCCTCGACCGACATACCGCCGGCGGGCTCGTCGAACATGATCACCTGCGGGTTGGCGGCGAGGCACTTTGCGACATCGGCGAGGCGGCGTTCGAAGCCGGAGAGGTCGCGGCCGAAGGTCCCGGCCCGGGGCGCGAGGCCGACCAGGTCGAGGAGCCGCGCCACTTCCGCCCGCCGCGCCGCGCCGCCGGTGAGGCCAGCAAAGCCGGTATCGGTCTGCACCAGTACGTTGTCGAAGACGGTGAGATCGTTGGCGATCTCTTCCTTCTGGAACGACCGCCGCAGCCCCCACCGCGCGCGGCGATGCGGCGCGAGGGGCAGCAGGTCCTGGCCGTTGCAGACCACCCGGCCCTCGGAGGCCCGCACGAAGCCCGAGAACACGTTCATCAGCGTCGTCTTGCCGGCGCCGTTCGGGCCGATGATGCCGCCGACGGGTTCGGTGAACGTGGCGGAGACCCCGGAGAGGGCGACGACGCCGCCGAAGCGGACGGTGACCTTGTCGATCTCGATCATCTGTCGCCTCCCCTGGTGAACCGCGCCCGCAGCGACGCCCCGAGCTCTATGAGCTGGCCGGCGATCCCGTTGGGCGCGGTGATGACGGCATGCAGGAGCCCGGCGCCGAAGATCACGAAGGCGAGGTCGGCATCGACGCCCCAGTTGTTGAGCAGCGCCGGCAGGATCCGGAACAGGGTCGCCGCGATCACCGCGCCCAGCCAGTAGCGCGCGCCGCCGACCACGGCGAGGGCGAAGAGCATGATGCTCTCGGGCGCGCGGAAGGTGGCGTCGTCGAGCAGGCCGAGCGAGCCTGCGAGCAGCCCGCCGGCGGCGCCCGCGAGCAGGCCTGCGATGCCGAACGCCCACATCTTGTAGAAGGTCACGTTGACGCCGGCCGCCATCGCCGCCGCCTCGGAGCGGCGGATCAGCGCCCAGGCCCGGCCGGGCCAGAGCCGGCGGTGCGCCTCGATGAACAGGAAGCCAAGCGTGACGAGCACCACCACGTAGCGCAGGTAGGCCTCAGGCGTCTCGGCGATCCAGGGCCGGCGGAACGGCGCGGCCGAGCCGGTCTTGACGCCCCAGAAGCCGGTGCCGCCGTTGGGAAACTGGTAGGTGGCGAAGAGGATCTCGAGCCCGCCCGCCGCCATCAGGGTGACCAGGGCCAGGTAGAGCCCGCGCATCCGCATCGCCGGCAGCGCCAGCGCCCAGCCGCAGACCATGGTGACGAGGGCGGCGATCACGAGGTTGACCTCGAAGGGGAAGTCGAGCGCGTGGTTGAGCCGCAGCATCACCCAGCCACCGATCCCCATCAGCCCGACCTGGGTCAGGCTGACCATGCCGAGGCGGGCATGCATGAAGGCGACGCCGGCAATGGCGAGGGTGAAGCAGCCGGTCGAGATGAAGACCGAGAGCCAGAGGTTGCCAGCGAGCGCCGGGATCACGATCAGCGCGAAGGCGGCGAAGGCGAGGCCGGCAGCGCCCGAGGGCGTGACATGGAGCAGGCGTTTCAGCATCTCAGTCGCCCCCGCCGAAGGTCAGCTTCGTGCCGCGCTGGTACCACAGCAGCACGAGTGCGGCGATAACGAAGGGCGCGATGGGACGGGCGCCCTTCAGCATCGGCGACAGCGTGAGCATGCTCTCGATCACCCCCATCGACAGCCCGCCCACCAGCACCAGCGCCAGGTTGTCGAGCCGGCCGGCGATGGCGGCGGCGACGGAGGGGATCACCATGAAGGTGATGACGGTCGGTTCGAGCCGGATGAGGTCGGCGAACATCAGCCCGGTGAAACCCGCGAGCAGCCCGGCGATGCCCCAGGCGATGGTCTCGACCTTGAGGATCGGGATGCCGACCAGTGCCGAGAGGTCGCGGTCATTGGCGAGGGCCCGCATCTGCAGGCCCACCCGGGTGCGGCCGAGGAACATGTGGATGCCGATCACGATGGCGATCGCGGCACCGAGCACGATCAGCCGGGTTGCGGTCACGCGCAGGCCGAGCACCTTGATGCCGATGCCGTCGGTGGGCAGTTTCAGCGACCGTGGGTCGTCGATCCAGAGGAAGGCGACGAGGCCGAGCACGATGAGGGCGAAGCCGAGCGTCGCCACCGCCTTCACCACCGTGTCGCGCCAGGCGAGCATCGGGGCGATGAAGCGGCCGTAGACGAGGGTGATCGCGAGGGCGAGGAGGAGGCAGGCGAGCCAGCCGATCGGCGGCCAGACCCCCCAGGTTTCGAGCTGCCAGGCGGTCATCGCGCCCGCCGCGCCGGCCGCGCCGCTCGACAGGTTGAGCACGCCGGTCGCGCGGTAGAGCACCACCATGCCGATGCCGCCGAGCGCGTAGAGCGAGCCCACCGCAAGGCCGGAGGTGAGGAACAGCCCGGTGATCTTGAACGGCTTGCCCCAGCCGAGCCAGCCGCAGATCGCCGCCATCAGGACGGCGTAGAACAGCCAGCCGAGTAGTCTTGTCCTGTCCATGTCGCTCTTGTTGCCCCTGCGATCTCGACCCGACCGGGGAGCCCCGGTCATGCTCCGGCCGGACGCGCCGGCCGGAACCCGTGTTTCTTCGTACCGGATCAGCGCAGGCCGAGCTGCTTCTCGATCTCGATCATCGGCTCGAAATAGCTCGAGTCGTATTCGAAACAGTCGCGCACGATCTCGTAGCCGCCCTCGACGATCTTCACCATGTAGCCGGCGTGGTTCGGCTGGTGGAAATCGGCGTCGCCGACATAGTAGGGCCCGCACATGAGGTCGCTCTCCTTGCCGGAGATCGCGCGGATCGCGGCCGAGACCTTGGCGCGGTCGTCGAGATCGGCCGGGTCCATGTCCATCAGCGTCTCTGTGAAGAACTTGGCCGAGAGGTAACCGGCTTGTGCGAAGGTGTCGCGCGGGTCGTCGGCGTTGGCATAGCCGTCCATCACCGCGTGCCAGTTCTGCGCGTCGGGCCCGTTGACCTGCAGAGGCGCAAGCTCGGCCGAGACGTAGACATGGCCCCACCAGTATTCGCCGACCTGGTCGGGGATCGACAGGTCATAGAGCGGGGTCGGCGCGATCCAGTTGTAGGCGTCGCGCAGGTCCTGCTCTTCGGCCGCCTTCAGGATCGCCAGCGCAAGCCCGGCGGGCTGGTTGATGAGGATCGTGTCGGCGCCCGACGAGATCGCTTCGAGCAGCGCCGAGTTCACGTCAGGCGCGCCCGGGTTCAGGAGCGCCATCGAGCCGTCGCCGCCGTTTTCCTTCATGTAGTTGATCGAGGCTTCGCAGGACCAGACCCCGTTGTTGGGGATGTTGAGGCCGATGCAGGCGACGTTGGTGGCGCCGAGCTCTTCGCGGGCATATTGCACCGCGCCGAGGTTGGAGGGCAGGGGCCCTTGGTTGGTCGACACGAGGTTCGGGGTCTCGAAGCACTCCGAGATCGCGCAGCCCGAGGCCATCACCATGATGTCGTTGTCGACATAGGTCTGGGCGTTGACTGCCATCTCGACGAAGGAGCCGTTGCCGACGAGGGCCACCGTGGGGGTGTCGCCCACCAGCTTGGCGGCGGCCTGGGCGGCAAGCTCCGGGTTCCACTGGTCGTTCTCGACCAGGTACTCGATCGGCCGGCCGCCGATGCCGCCATTGGCGTTGACGCAGGCGAAATAGGCGGCGGCGGCGTCGGTGGCGGCGGAGAAGTCGCCGGGTGCGGCGTTGCCGTGGATACCGCCGACGAGGATCGGGGCGCCCGAGGCGGCCTCACCGGTATTGGCGCCGCAGACCGGGTCGGCGGCGAAGGCGGCGCCGGCCATGGTCATGCCGGCGAAGGCGGCCAGCGCCGCGATGCCTGTTCTGTGGATCATTATGTCCTCCCTGACATATGGGTTTGGTGGTTGTTATGGCCGGTGGCGGTCACCGGGGGGGCCACGGCGACGAAGCCGGCCGCAGCGGTTTCGGAGGCGGGACGCGCGGCCGCCTTCCGATCTTCGACGATCATGTCGGCCGCTTTTTCGGCAATCATGATCGTTGGCGCGTTGGTGTTGCCCGAGACGATGGTGGGCATGATCGAAGCGTCGACGACCCTGAGGCCGTCGATCCCGCGCACCTTCAGCCGCGGGGTCACCACGGCGGCTGTGCCGGTGCCCATCGCGCAGGTGCCGACGGGGTGGTAGACGGTGCGGGCCTGGGCGCGGATATGGGCGCGCAGCGCCTCGTTGGAGCGGGCGGCCTCGCCGGGCACGATCTCGCTGAGCCCGAGATCGGCGAGCGGCGGTGTGCCGAGGATTTCGCGGGCGAGCTTCACCCCGCGCAGGAGCCGCTCCATGTCGTCTTCGTGAGTGAGCAGCCCGAGGTCGATCACCGGCGCACCGCGGGGCCCGGTGCGGGTGACGCTGCCGCGGCTCGCCGGGCGCAGCACGCAGGTGTGCAGCGAGACGCCGTGGCCGTATTCCAGCATCCGGCCGCGGTGGCTCTTGCGGCCGGGGATCAGGTGAAACTGGATGTCGGGTCGCGGCTCGGAGGGCTGCGAACGCACGAAGCCGCCGGCCTCGACCAGGTTCGACGACAGCATGCCGCGGCCGGCGAGCAGCCAGCGCGCGGCATCGGCGGCAAGCCGGGGCAGGGCGCGGGCGGAGATCCCCCAGGGGCCGGTCGACCGGCTCCTGCAGATCACCATCACGTCGACATGGTCCTGCAGGTTGCGCCCGACGCCGGGCAGATCGGCGACGGGGTCGATGCCCGCGGCGGAGAGCTCGGCCGCGGGGCCGATCCCCGAGCGCAGCAGGATGTCGGGCGAGCCGATGGCGCCGGCGCAGAGGATCACCTCGGCGCGGGCGTGGATCGTGCGGGCGGGCGCCCCGGCGGCGGAGCAGACGACCACCCCGGTCGCCCGGGCGGCCTCGACGGCGATCTGCGTCACCACCGCACCGGTTTCGACATGCAGGTTCTCCCGCCCGCGCAGCGGCACGAGAACGGCGGCGGCGGTCGAGTGCCGGCGGCCGTCCTTCTGGGTGACCTGGTAGATCCCGACGCCCTCGGGCTCGGCATTGTTGAAATCCGCGGTCGCGTGCATCTGCAACCGTTCCGCGGCGGCGACGAAGGCATGGTCGGCCGGGTTCGGGTCGCGCAGGTCGGAGACCGTGAGCGGGCCGTCGCGCCCGTGCAGCGCATCGTCGAGGGCGGGATTGGTGTTGGCCTCGGAGCGGCGGAAGTAAGGGAGAACGTCGTCGTAGCCCCAGCCGGTGTTGCCGGCCGCGGCCCAAGCGTCGTAATCTGCGCGGTGGCCGCGGATGTAGATCATGCCGTTGATCGCCGAGGAGCCGCCAAGCAGGCGGCCGCGCGGCACCGAGATCACCCGGTCGTCCAACGCCTCCTGGGGCGTGGACTTGTAGAGCCAGTTCCGTTGCGGGTCCTTCGACAGCCAGATCACCCCGAGCGGGGTCGAGACGATCGGAGACCGGTCGGTGCCGCCGGCCTCGATCAGGCAGACCGTAATCGCCGGATCGTCGCTCAGCCGCGCAGCGAGCACGGCGCCCGCCGAGCCGGCCCCGACGATCACGTAGTCGAAAACATTGTCCGGTTGCGAAGCCGTGGCCAACAGCTCAGTCCCGCGTCCCGGACCGGCGACGCCGGTTGAATGCCCCGAACGTTCCGAACGTCCTGAACGGCCCCGCCGCGATGCGCGGCTGTGCGGGTCTCATGGCTGTCCTCCCTGGTGCGTTTCTGCGAACGCTCGAACCTCGCGCGTTTCTGCGCCGGCTCGAATCAGGTTAACGTGTTAACTTTGGTTTGTCTTTGGAAATCGGGTTGTCTGCGCTAACCTGGCGGGGTCAGCCTGTCCCCTGTCAAGCGAACGAAGGGTTCGATGGATACCGCTCCTCTCGCCACGACCCGGTCCGACGTGAACGCGGCGCTGTTTTGCAGTTTCGCCGAGCCCGCCTTCGTGTTCGCGGCACTCGACCCCTATGCCCAGGGCCGGGGCACGGTACTGGTCAGCGACGACCCGCGGCTTCTGCCGGGGATCCCGCCCGATCGCCGCATCGCGCAGGGCGCGCTCGGTCTCGACCTCGTGCCGATCGACGCCGCAGAGGTGCTGTCGCGGTTTCGCAGGATTCTGTCCGGGCTCGGCGAGTATTCCGGGGTGATCGTCGACATGAGCTGGGGGCTCGCGACGGTGCACGGGGCCTCGAGCTACGAGACCTGGGGCGGCATCGCCCAGCGTCTGGCGGCCGAGATCGGCGCGCCGGTGCTGTCGCTCTACAACAAGGAACACATGATCGAGGATCAGGTGCAGGCCGCGATGCGGGCGCATCGGCAGTTCCTGGCCCCCTCCGGGCTCTACGAGAACCCGTTCTGGATGCCGTCCGAGCTCAACCGCGCCGGCACGCTCGACGAGCAGCTCGCCTTCATGCTCGGCCGGGTGGTGCCCGACTATGCCGGCGGCACGCTGTTCAAGGATGTCGAGCGCCAGGCGGCGCGCGGCGCGGCGCCGGACTGGTTGGCGCGGCCGCGCGGTGGGCTCGCGCCGCGCTCGGGCACGGCCGCGCGCTGGCACATCCATTGCCTCGGGCGCCTCACGGTCTACACCGGCGGGTCGGAACCGGTCGAATGGCGCATTCCGGGCGGGGCGCCGAACAAGACCCGGACACTGTTCGCCTATCTGCTGCAGGCCGGCGAAAAGGGGGTGCATTCGGAGCGGATCGGCGAGTTGCTCTGGCCCGAAGGCGGGTCGGAACAGACCAAGCGGTCGCGGTTGCATCATACCGTGACCATGCTGCGCAAGGCGCTCGGCAACCCCGACGCGGTGCAGCGCTCGGGCGACTATTACAACCTCGTGGTGCCGGTGGGATCCTGGCTCGACATCACCAGTTTCGAACAGCTCTGCCGGCGCGCGATCTCGCTCGCCCGCCACGGCGAGGCCTCGGCGGCGCTCCCTGTCTATTTCGCGGCCGAACGGCTCTATGGCGGCGATCTGTTCGAGGACCTGCCCAACGAATATGTCGAGAGCGAGAACGAGGACTGGTGCCTGCCGCGGCGGATCTGGCTGCGCGAAATGGCGATCCGGGTCCAGTTCGACATGGCCAAGCTCCTGCGCAAGGAGGGCCGCACCAACGAGGCGCTCGACCGGGTGCAGCGCGCGCTGGCGCTCGACCCGACCAGCGAGGAGGCGACGGCCGAGGCGATGCGGGTACTTCATGCCCAAGGCCGGATCGACGCGATTCATCGCCAGTACAAGCAGTACCTCGCCGCCTCGGCGGCCATCGGCGAGACCAATCCTTCGCCGGATATCAAGGCGTTGTACGACGATCTGTGCCGGTCTCTGGCGAGCCCGCAAATCGGCCAAAGGGAAACCAAAGCGATGACCCTACGGTGATTCTCAACACCGCGAGGCGGTCGATCGACGACCGCGAGACGGCCAAGGGAGGAATTCTGATGAACATGCACGACGGCGCCCTGCCGTCGGACGGTTTTGACCCGTTCGACCTCAACACGCCCCACGCCCTGTGGAAGGAGTTCCGCGAGGAACAGCCGATCTTCTTTCACGAGCCCTCGGGCTACTGGGTGGTGTCGCGCTACGACGACGTGAAGGCGATCTTCGACGACTGGAAGACGTTTTCCTCCGAAAACGCGCAGAAGCCGATGCGGCCGATGAGCGAGGAGGGCAAGCGGATCCTGAAGGAGGGCGGCTTCACCGCCTATTCCGGTCTCACCGCCCGGGTGCCGCCCGACCACACCCGCATCCGCAAGATCGCGCAAGGAGCTTTCGGGCCGCGCCGGTTCAAGTCGATCGAGCCGCAGATCGAGGTGATCGTGAAGGAACATCTCGACCTTCTCGAAGAGGCCGGCAAGGGCGGCGCGGTGGTGAATTTCTGGGAGATCGTCGCCTTCCCGGTGCCGGCGCACGTGCTGTTCACGCTGATGGGAATCCCCGATGCCGACGTGCCGAAGATCAAGCAATACGGCGCCAGCCGGGGCAAGATGACCTGGTCGGATCTCTCCGACGAAGAGATGATCCCGGTCGCCCACGACATGGTGGCCTACTGGAAGTACATCCACGATCTCCTTGATATGCGGCGCGAAAATCCCGGCGACGACTTCCCCTCCGACATGCTGGCCGCGCAGGCCGAGGGCGCCGAGATCGACAACGAGGAGATCGCCGGGCTGCTCTATTCGACGCTGTTCGCGGGCCACGAGACCACCTCGACCTTCATGGGCAATTACGTGCTCACGATGATGGACAACCGCGACGCCTGGGAGGCGATCAAGGCCGACCAGAGCCTGATCCCCAACGCCGTCGAAGAGATGCTGCGCTACATGCCCTCGGTCGTTGGCTGGCGGCGCAAGGCGCGCGAGGCCAAGGTGATCGGCGGCGTCGAGCTGCCGGCGGGGGCCGAGATCCTGATGATCACCGGGGCCGCCAACCGCGACGAAGCGCAGTTCCCGGCCGGCGAAGAGCTCAACATCATGCGCTCCAATGCGCGCACCCATCTGAGCTTCGGCTACGGCATTCACTACTGCCTCGGCTTCCAGCTCGCCAAGATGGAGGCGGCGATCCTGCTGCGCCAGCTCTCCGAGCGCTTCCCCGACATGCGGCTCGCGCCGGGCTTCGAGGCCGAATACCACCGCAACATCACCTTCCGGGTTCCGACCTCGGTGATGGTCACCCTGGGCAAATGAGGGACGAGATGGGCGCGAACGATCTTTACACCCTCGATTTCTCCGTCATCGGCACCGCCGACCACGACCGGGTGGGGGGCAAATGCGCCTCGCTCGGCGAGATGACGCAAGCCGGCGTCGCGGTGCCCCCGGGCTTCGCGGTGACCACCGACGCCTATAAATCCATGCTCGACCACCACGGGCTGAAAGCCGAGATCGATCGCCACCTCGAGGGCGTCGATCCCGACGACATCGACCAGGTGGACCGTGCCGCCCAGGCGATCCGCATCCGCATCCGCAGCCACAAGCTGCCGCCCGAGGTCGAGGCCGCGATCCGCACCGCCTATGCCGGGATGTGCGCCGCCTCCGGGATCGAGAACATGCCCGTCGCGGTGCGCTCCTCGGCGACGGCGGAAGACCTGCCGGATGCGAGCTTCGCCGGCCAGCAGGACACCTATCTCTGGGTCCAGGGCGCCGACAGCGTGGTCTACCGGGTCCGCGATTGCTGGGCCTCGCTCTACACCACCCGCGCCGTCGCCTACCGCGAGAAGAACGGCATCCCGCAGGTCGACGTGCTGATGTCGGTCGCGGTGCAGAAGATGGTCAATGCCCGCGCCGCCGGCGTGGCGATGTCGATCGACCCCAACAACGGCGACCGCACCAAGATCGTGATCGACGCCTCCTGGGGCCTCGGCGAGATGGTGGTCTCGGGCGTGGTGACGCCGGACAACTACCGCGTGGAGAAGGTGCTCGAGGAGATCCTCGACCGCAAGATCTCGGACAAGCATGTCGAGCTTGTCGGCAACGCCGAGGCCGGCGAGGCCACCGAGCAGGAGGTCGACGAGGCCCGCCGCAAGGCACCCTGCCTCACCGATGCCGAGGTGCTGGCCGTCGCCCGCCTCGCCAAGCGGCTCGAAAAGCAGAACAAGTGCCCGCAGGACGTGGAATGGGCGATCGACGCCGATCTGCCCGAGGGCGAAAACCTGCTCGCGCTGCAATCGCGCCCCGAGACGATCTGGTCGCAGAACAAGGCCGAGAAGCCGAAGAATGCCTATGGCATCGGCATGATGGGCATCGTCAACACGCTGAACAACCCGGTCGGGTCCAAGACCCGCACCTGATACTCCGGGGCGCCGCGCGCCGAGCGGTGCCGAAGGTCCGACACAAAGAACAAGAATTCCAGGGAGGAATACCAATGGACGTGAAGAAACCGCTCTTTCCGAGCGCCTTCGATGTGGCCGCGCCCAAGGGCGCCGAGGGGTGGGAGGAGCTCTACCCCTATTACACCCGTTTCCAGCCCGCGCGCCGGGCCGAGGACGACCAGAAGTTCTGGTTCTGCAACTCGCAGCACTGGCCGACGCCGCTGCGCTCCTTCGACGTGATCTTTCTCGATTTCGCGATCAAATGCCTCAGCCAGTACAACTCCCGCCACCTGCTGGTGCCGCCGGCGAACGGGATCGACTACCGCATCCTCAACGGCTTCGTCTATTTCTCGCCCGTCGCCGTGGCGCCCGAGGACATCGAGGCGCGGATCCCGCAATTCCTCGAACGCGCCGGGCATTACTACGGCAACTGGAACGACCTTCTCGACAACTGGAAGAAGAAGGTCCTCGCGATGATCGACGAGATGGACGCGATCAGCTTCACCGAGCTGCCCGAGGTGGTGCCGCTCGACTGGATCAAGGACGGCGTCGGGCTCGACAACACCAACGCGATCTTCGAGGCCTATGACAAGCTGATCGAGCTCTCCTACAAGATCTGGCAGTACCACTTCGAGTTCCTCAATCTCGGCTATGCCGCCTATCTCGATTTCTTCGGCTTCGTGAAGGGCGAGTTCCCCACCATTCCCGACCAGGCCATCGCCAAGATGGTGCAGGGCGTCGACAGCGAGCTGTTCCGCCCCGACGACGAGATCAAGAAACTGGCCCGCCTCGCCATCGAGGCTCGGCGTCGACGACGCGCTGATGACCGGCTCCGTCGACGAGGCGCTCGCCGCCGTCGCCGCCCAGCCCAACGGCGCCAAGTGGATCGCCGCCTGGGACGCGGCCAAGGACCCGTGGTTCAACTTCACCTCCGGCAACGGCTTCTACTCGACCGACAAGTACTGGATCGACCACCTCGACATCCCGCTCGGCTACCTGCGCGACTACATCCCGCGGGCGAAGGCGGGCGAGACGATCGAGCGCCCGACCCAGCGCCTGCTCGCCGAGCGCGACCGCATCACCACCGAATACCGCGACATGATGGACGCCGAGGCGCAGGAAGTGTTCGACGGCAAGCTCGGATTGTCGCGCACCGTGTTCCCCTACGTCGAAGACCACAACTTCTACATCGAACACTGGGCGCTCGGGGTGTTCTGGCGCAAGATGCGCGAGCTGTCGAAGCTGCTCCAGGGCGCGGGCTTCTGGGAGGAAGAGGACGGCATGTTCTACCTCCACCGCAACGAGGTGCGCGACATCCTGTGGGATTACGCCGCCGGCTGGGCCATCGGCACGCCGGTGGTGGGCTCGGCCGTGTGGCCCGGCGAGGTGAAGCGCCGCCGGGCGCTGGTCGAGGCGCTGGCCTCGCAACCGGCGATCCCGGCGCTCAACACGCCGCCCGAGGTCATCACCGAGCCGTTCACGATCATGCTCTGGGGCATCACCTCGGATGCCATCGAGCGCTGGGTGGGCTCCGACGAGGCCGGCGACGGCATCTCCGGCATGGCCGCGGCGCCGGGCGTGCACGAGGGTGTCGCCCGGGTGCTGCGCTCGCCCGACCAGGCTCGGCGAGCTGCAGAAGGGCGAGATCCTGGTCACCCCGGTCACAGCCCCTCCTGGGCGCCGGTCTTCGGCAAGATCGGGGCGGCGGTGACCGACATCGGCGGGATGATGAGCCACGCCGCCATCGTCTGCCGCGAATACGGCCTGCCCGCGGTCACCGGCACCGGCACCGCCTCGGCCAAGATCAAGACCGGGATGCGGCTCCGGGTCGACGGCAACGCCGGCACCGTGACCATCCTCGACTGAGCAACAGGGGGCGCCGCGACCCGGCGCCCCCGCTTTCAGGACCCGTTCCATGACCCCCGATCCCTCGCGCTACGATCCGGTCTGGCGCAGAGCCGAACCCTACATGCGTGTGCGCAAGAACGACGTGCACCTGCCGCTCGCCTTCCACTGGGCCGAGCGTCTGCTCGACGCGCACCCCGAAGCCGACCGCGACATCTGCCTGCTCGCGACGATGCTGCACGACATCGGCTGGTATTCGATCGACATGGAGCGGATCATCGACGAGGGTTCCGCTCGGAGAATTTCCTCACTTCCGACGTGCGCTACCTGCACGAGGCCGAGGGCGTGCGCCTGGCCCGCGAGGTGCTGGCCGATACCGGCTGGGGGGCACAGGTGATCGAGGCGGTCTGCGAGATCATCGACGGCCACGACACCCGGTCCGAGCCCCGCCACCTCAACGACCGGATCGTGCGCGATGCCGACAAGCTCTGGCGCTATTCGGTGGTGGGCATCTCGATCGCGTCGGACTGGTTCGGCGGCACGCTCAAGAGCTACGCCGATCAGGTCGAGCGCGACCTGCCGAAATTCGAGACCGAGACCGGCCGTGCGCTCGCCGAGGCCGAGCTGGCCCGCACCCGGGTCGATCTGATGCTGCACGTACTCTGAGAGGCGCCCATGGAGATGTTCATCGACGGCCGCTGGCAGGCGGCGGGCTCGGGCGAGACCGATCCGGTGACCAACCCGCGCACCGGCGCGGTGGTCGACACCGTGCCGCGCGGCGGGCCGGCGGAGGCCGACACCGCCATCGCCTCGGCCGCCGCCGCATTTGGCGGGCTGGAAGGCCACCCCGCTGCTGGACCGCGTGCGGCTGGTGCAGGCGTGCGCGCAGGCGATGCGCGATACGGCCGGTCAGGTAGGCGCGGTGCTGCATGCCGAGCTCGGCCGGCCGCTGGACGCCTGCACCGGCGAGATTTCCCGCTCGGCGGACCTGCTCGATATCTATGCCGAGGAGGGCTTGCGCCTCACCGCCACGATGCCGCTCGGGTCGCCCGCGGGCGAGAAGACCCTGGTCACCCGCGAGCCGGTCGGTGTCGTCGTGGCGATCACGCCGTTCAACTACCCGGTCACGCTCCTGATGTTCAAACTCGGCGCCGCGCTGGTCGCCGGCTGTACCGTGGTCGCGAAACCGTCCGAAGACACGCCGCTGTCCACGCTGATGCTGGCCGAGATCTTCCACAAGGCGGGGCTCCCCGCGGGCGCTTTCAACGTCGTCACCGGCGGCCGCGACCTCGGCGAGGCGCTGGTGGCCCACCCCACGCCGCGCAAGATCGCCTTCACCGGCTCCGTGCCCGCCGGCAAGGCCATCGCCGCCGCCGCCGCCGCGACGATGAAGCGTCTCACGCTGGAGCTCGGCGGCCATTCGGCGGCGCTGGTCTGTGCCGATGCCGACCTCGACAAGGCCGCCGCCGCCATCGCCCGCCACGGCTTCGCCAACACCGGCCAGTTCTGCTACCGGGTCAACCGGGTCTATGTCGAACGGCCGGTCTACGAGGACTTCCTCGGCAGACTCGCGGCCCGGACCGACGCGCTCAGCCTGGCGCCGGCGGGGGGCGAGGGCGATCTCGGCCCGCTGGTGAACGAAAAGATCTTCGCCACCTCGGCCCGCCAGTCCGACGACGCCCGGGCCAAGGGCGCCCGGATTCTGTGCGGCGGCGCCCGGGTCACGGGGGACGGTTACGATGCGGGCTTCTACTTCCCGCCGACGCTGATTGCCGACGCGACGCCGGAGATGGAGATCATGCGCGCGGAGACCTTTGGCCCGGTGATCGGGATCGCGCCCGTCGACAGCTGCGCCGAGGGCCTCGCGCTCGCCAATGCCAGCCCCTACGGTCTCGCGGGCTTCGTCTTCACCCGCGACCTCGCCCGCGGTCTCGCGCTTTGCGAGGGGCTGGAAGCGGGCTCGGTCTGGCTCAACGACATCCAGCGCTCGTCGCACTACGTGCCCTTCGGCGGCATGAAGGAGTCGGGGCTCGGCCGCGAAAAGGGGCGCTACGGGGTCGAGGCCTATCTCGAATACAAGACGATCTACCTGAGTTACGAGGTGCCGCAATGATCGGAGACGACATCATCCTTCCCCGCGACCTGCCGCTGTGGGAAGAGGCGCGGCCCTATCTCGACGTGCGCAACAACGACGAGCACACGATCGTCGCCTATGCGCTGGCGCGGATCCTGCTCGACGAGATCCCGGAGGCGGACGAAAGCGTGGTGCTGCCGGCGGTCCTGCTCCACGACGTCGGCTGGAAGCGGATCGACCCCGACCTGCTGCTGCTCGCCATCGGCCGCAACCCGACCCGCAAGGACCTGGTCCACGACCACGAGAAACATTCGGTCGAGATCGCCCGCGAGATCCTCGAACGCCACCGGCCGGAGGGCGTCGACATCGAGGCGGTGCTCGCGATCATCGACGGCCACGACACCACGAAAGAAGCCAAGAACATCAACGACGCGGTGCTGAAGGATGCCGACAAGGGCTGGCGCTCGACGCCGCATGGCATGCGCACCATCGCCGGCTGGTACGACGTGCCGCTCGCCGAGATCGTCCTGATGCTGGAGGAACGCTCCAACGCCCTGATGCTCACGCCGCAGGGCCGGGCGCTGGCCGAGGGCCAGACCGCGGCGGTGAAGGCGGAGTTGCGGATCGAACGCTACCTCGGGCGCGGCCCCGAGTTCACGACAGTCAAGGGAGAGGGCGGCAAATAATGGTGAAGGACCTCGGGCTCGCGGGCAAACGCGTGATCGTCACCGGCGCGGCGGGAGGGCTCGGGCGGGCCTTCGCGCAGGAGCTCATCGCGGCCGGCGCGCGGGTGCTGGTGGCCGACATCAACGCGGGCGGGATCGGCGAGACGGTCGAATTGCTCACCGCCGCCGGCGGCGAGGCGCATGGGGCCACGCTCGACGTCACCTCGGCCGAGAGCGCCCGGGCGCTCGCGGCGGTGGCCACCGAAAAGCTGGGCGGCGCCGACGTGCTGGTCAACAACGCCGCGCTGTTCGGGGCCCTCAACCGGGCGCCGTTCATGGAGCTCGACGAGGGCGAGTGGGACCGGGTGCTGTCGGTGAACGTGAAAGGCGTCTGGCAGGTCAGCCGGGCGATCGCGCCCTTGATGCAGGCGGCCGGCGGCGGCTCGATCGTCAACATCGCCTCGGCCACGGTCTTTTCGGGCTCGCCGCAATGGATGCATTACGTCGCCTCCAAGGGGGCGGTGATCGCGATGAGCCGGGTCATGGCCAAGGAGCTGGGCGGCGACAATATCCGGGTCAACGTGATCGCGCCCGGGTTCACCCTCACCGAGGCGAGCTACAGCCAGATCGAGAACGCCAAGACCTACGGCGTCGACCGCGCGGCGCTCAAGCGCAATGCCGAGGTCGAGGACATCGCCGGTGGGGTGCTCTACCTCGCCTCGCCGCTGTCGGGGTTCATGACCGGGCAGACGCTGGTGATCGACGGCGGCAAGCAATTCATCTGAGGGACGAAGCGGGGAAGCGGAACATGGTCAAGGTCACCTTCATCGAACAGGACGGCACGCGGCGCGAGATCGAGGCCAAAGAGGGCGAACCCCTGATGTATGCCGCAAAGGGCGCGGGGATCGCCGGGATCGTTGCCGAATGCGGCGGCGCGGCGATGTGCGGCACCTGCCATTGCTACCTGATCGAGGCCCCGAACGGACCGCTGCCGGAACCGGAAAGCGCCGAGGCGGACACGCTCGAATTCATGGCCAACGAACCCCGGGACCACAGCCGGCTGACCTGCCAGATCACCGTGACCGAGGCGCTGGACGGCGCTGTGTTCGAGGTCGCCACCGGGCGCTGACGGCCCCGGCAAGCCGGTGCGTCCCAAGAATGGGCGAGCTCGCACAGGGGGTCAAGTCTTTGATATTGCTGACGGTATCGCTAACATTTGTCTTGCGCACGACGGCGACCTGACGATGTCTCGCGGCTCCGTGGTTCAGGCGCCCGGTCGGGGCCGGGGGGAAGCGGGCGCGCGCCCGCTTTCACGCCGCCGCGCGGCGGCGTCCCCGCCCGGTGGCGGCGTCCCGCCCGGGGCTCAGCGCGCCAACACGCCGCCGTCGATCACCAGCGCCTGGCCGGTCATGAAATTGGACGCAGGCGCCGCGAGGAAGACCGCGGCGCCCTTGATCTCCGTCGCCTCGGCGATCCGGCCGAGCGGCGTGTATTCGGTCATTTGCCGGGCCAGCTCTTCGTTCCGCGGCCGTGTCTCGGTGCGGAAGAAACCCGGGCAGAGCGCGTTCACCTGCAGCCCGTGCGGGGCGTATTCCAGCGCCAGTTCTCGGGCGAGGTTCACCACCGCGCCCTTGGAGGCGGCATATGCGGGGCGCGGGAAGATGCCCGCGGCGCCGGCAAGGCCGAACATCGAAGCGACAAGGATCACTTTGCCGCTGCCCTGGCCGGCCATCTCGGCGAGGGCCGGGCGGAGCGTGTTGTAGACCCCGCCGAGGTTCACCGCCGTGACCCGCTCCCAGTCCTCGCGCGGCATTTCGTGGAGCAGCCCCGGTGCGGCCTCCGAGATGCCGGCATTGGCGACCACCACGTCGAGCCGGTCGAAGCGTGCCACGGTTGCGGCGATGGCGGCGGCGAGCCCGTCCGCGTCGGTCACGTCGCCCTCGATGGCGAGCACCTCGGCGCCGGCCTGTGTGAGCGCGGCTTTGGTCCGGGCGAGGCCGTCCGGGTCGCGCTCGAACAGCGCCAGTCGCGCGCCTGCTTCCGCCAACCCTCGGCCATCGCCCGGCCGAGGCCCTGGCCCGCGCCGGTGACGAAGGCGACCTTGCCGCTGAGGTCGAACGGCCCGGGCGCGCTCACGCGGGGCCCACCGCGGCGCGCCGGCGGGCAAACTCGGCGAACCAGTCGAGCGTGTCCGGGTTGCGGGCGGCGTCCTTGGAGGCGACCTTGTGGAGCGGCTCGCCGAGCAGCATCCGGCGCACCGGCACTTCCATCTTTTTCCCCGTGAGCGTCAGCGGGATGGCGGGCGCTTCGAGGATCACGTCGGGCACGTGGCGGGGGCTGCGTTCGGAGCGCAAGCGGCGCACGATCTCGGCTTTTTTCTCGTCGGTCAACGCCGCTCCCGGGGCCATCTCGACGAAGAGCGGCATGTAATAGCCGCCGTCCGGTTCCTCGATGCAGACGATCAGGCTGTCGGCGATTCCGTCGATGGCTTCCATCGTGCGGTAAATCTCGGCCGAGCCGATGCGCACACCGTAGCGGTTGAGGGTGGCGTCGGAGCGGCCGAGCACATGCGCGCCGCCATGGGCGTTGAACGTCACCCGGTCGCCGTGGCGCCAGACCCCGGGCCAGGTGTCGAAATAGCTCGCCGTGTAACGGGCGAAATCGTCATCGCCCCAGAGGAAGATCGGCATCGAGGGCATCGGCGCCTCGATCACCAGCTCGCCGACCGCGTCGATCACCGGGGTGCCGTCCTCGGACCAGGCGCGGGCGAGGGTGCCGAGGCCCGCGGCCTGGATCTCGCCGGCCCGGGTGGGCAGCAGCGGCGAGCCTGCGAGGAGGCCGGAACAGACCTCGGTGCCGCCGGACTGGGAGCTCGCCCAGACATCGGGTTTGACCGATGCATAGACCCACTCGAAGGTCTCGGGCGTCGAGGGCGAGCCCACAAGCATGCCGGACTGCAGCGCGGAGAGGTCGAATTCCGCGCCGGGCTCGATCCCCTGGTTCCGCACGATCTGGATATAGGTCGGACTCACCCCAAGCACCGAGGCGCGGGTCTCGGCGGCGATGCGCCAGAGCAGCCGGGCATCGGGGTAGCTCGGGTGGCCGTCGTAGAGCACCGCGCGGCCGTTCATCAGTGGCCCCCACATCAGCGTGTTCCAGACCATCCAGCCGGTGGTCGAGTAGAAGAACAGTGCGCCGCCCTCCTGGAGCTCGAAGTGGAAGGCCGCGGATTTGTAGTGCTCCAGCACGATGCCGTGGTGGCCGTGGGTGATCGGTTTCGGGAGCCCGGTGGTGCCCGAGGAGAACAGCACCCAGAGCGGGTGGTCGGAGGCGACGCGGGTGTAGGCGAAATCCTCGGCCGCGATGGCGGGGCCGGCGAGTATCTCGTCCCAGCCCAAGGTTTCGCCTGCGAAACCGGGGGTTTGCGCGCCGGGCAGGTAGGCGAGTTTCACCAGCCGGGTGACGCTCGGGAGCGCCGCGAGGATGGTCGCGACATCGCCCGACCGGTCATAATCCTTGCCGCCGTAGCGGTAGCCGTCGACGGCGAAAACGAGGTCGGGGGCGATCTGGCTGAAGCGGTCGATCACCGTCTGGGCGCCGAACTCGGGCGCGGCCGAGGACCAGGTGGCGCCAATGGCGGTGGTCGCGAGCATCGCGATCACGGTTTCGGGGATGTTGGGCATGTAGGCGGCGATGCGCGAACCGGGCCCGTAGCCCATGGCGCGCAGGCGGGTGGCGAGCTTGCGCACCGCGCCCGCCACCTCGGCCCAGCTCATCGTCGCCGGAGCGCGCAGCTCCGAGGAATGGTGCAGCATGACCCGGTCGGGGTCGCCCGCCGTTTCGTGGCGCAGCACGTGTTCGGCGTAGTTGAGCTTCGTGTCCGGGAACCAGCGGGTGCGCGGCATCGGATCGGCGGTGCGTACCCGGCTGGGGTCGCCCTCGGCGATCACCTCGAAATGATCCCAGATGGCGCGCCAGAAGCCGTCGAGGTCGCGCACCGACCAGTCCCAGAGGGCGCCGTAGCCGTCGAAGCTGTGCCCGCGGTCGGCGAGCCAGGCGAGGAAGTGGGTGAGGTTGGCCTCGGCCCGTCGCGCGGGGGGCGCCTGCCAGAGGATGTCGCCGTCGGCCGCACTCACCGGAAGACCTCGAGCGCCATCAGCCCTTCGAGGCTCTCGACCACGATCTGGGCGCGGTCGGGCTCGGGGATCGCCTCGAAGGCGGCGCGGTCGCTCACCCCGGTGGTGACTCCGATGCAATAGCTGCCCGCGCGCCGGCCCATGCGGATCTCGAGCCTGGGGTCGTCGCCGATCACCACGGTCGCTTCCGCGGGCACGCCGGTAATGTCGGTGACGATCTCGAGCCCGGTGGTCGCGGGCTTGCCGAAGACCTGCGCGTCGACGCCGGTGGCGTTCTTCAGCGCCGCCGCCATCGCACCCGAGACGCCGAGCAGCCGCTTGCCATGGGCACCGGCGAAGAACGGGGCGACCGAGGTGGCGTAGAGCGGCGCGCCGTCCCAGACCGCCTGGGCGGCGGCTTCGAGCTGGGCGAGGCCGAAATCGCGGGTCCAGGCGAGCAGCACCGCGTCGACCTTGCCCGCGGCGGCATCGGCACCGACGACCTCGATCCCCGCCTCGACCAGCGGCACGATGGTGCCCTCGGCGCCGGTGACCATTACGCGCTTGTGGCCGAGCTTCACGAGCTGGCGTGCGGCGACGACGGCCGGGGTGACGATATGGCCGGGGTCGAGCTCCAGCCCGGCGTCGGCGAGGAGCGGGAAATAGTGGACCGGCGGGAAGAAGGTGCCGTTGGTATAGGCGACCACCGGCATGTTGCGTCCGCGGGCCGCGGCAAGCGCTTCGACGGCGCCGGGAAGCGCCTCGTAGGTGCCCTTGTCCTTGTCCATCATCGCCAGGGTGCCGTCGATGTCGAAGACCGCGGCGCGGATTTCGTGTGGATGCATCAGGCGCCTCCGTTGAGTTCGAGCTTCAGGCCCGGGCGTTCGATCTTCACATGCCCGAGCCCTTTGCGGGCGGTGAGCTCGCGGATCAGGTCCATCACCGGTTTCGTCTTGGGGTCGTAGCCGCGCCGTGCCGGCCCGGCGGCGACCATCGCGTCGACCTGCTCGGCGGGCATGGTGGCGCGCAGCAGGAATTCTTCGTCGGAGTAGTGCTTGCCGATCTTGGCGCGCAGGCTCGTCGAGCGGGGCCATGTGGGCCTCGTCCTTGAGTTCGTTCGCGCGTTTCGAGGAGCGGATCCGGTCCTCCACCTCGCCGTCCATCGGCATGGCGGGGGTGCCGAAGCGGCCGAGCACGTAGCGTGTCACCTCGTCGGGCACGGTCTCGTAGCGCGCTTTGCCGGTGACGTTGAGCATCGCCTGGGTGGCGACGAGCTGGGAGAAGGGCGTGACCATGATCGGGTAGCCGAATTCGGCGCGGACCCGGACCACTTCGTCGAGCACCTGCTGCAGCAGATGCTCGCGCTTGGTCTCCTTCAATTGCCGGATCATCGTGCCCATGACCCCGCCGGGGATCTGGTGGCGGAAATAGCTGCGGTCGTATTCGCCGGGGCCGCGGTGCGAGAGCCCTTCGGCGGCGGCAAGGGCCGTGAAATAGGCGTCCATCTCGGCGACGGCAGCGTCGTCGATGTCGACGCTATGGCCGAGGTCGCGAAGGTTGGCGATGGTCGAGGACATGGCCGGCTGGCCGGTCCCGTTCGCGGCGGACGAGGCGGAGGTGTGCAGGCAGGGCGCATTGTCGGCCGCTTCGAGATAGGCGAAGGGGGCGAGCCCGATGGTGCTGTGGGAGTGGAACTCGAGCGGCACGCCACCGGCCGCGACTTTCAGCGCCGGGAACAGCGCCTTGGCCCGCTCTGGCGAAATCAGCCCGCCCGGGTCCTTCACGTAGAGCTTGTCGAACTTGCCCGACGCACAGAGCGCCTTTGTCTTTTCGACCCAGTGGGCGTCGTCGTGCAGCGGCGAGAGGGTGAAGGTGAGGGCGGCCACCACCTGCGAAGCACCGGCCTTCCTGGTGATGCCCGCCATGTTCAGCATGGCGGGGACGTTGTTCATCGGGTCCATCACCGCGAAGCGCTCGGTGCCGTTGTTGACCAGCAGACGGAAGGCGAACTCCATCAGTTCTTCCGAGGCGATTTCCCAGGAGATGAAACGCATGCCGGTGGTGAGGAAGCTGAGCGGCGTGTTGGGGGCCGCCTGTTTGAAGGCGCGCATCCGCTCCCAGGGGTCTTCCTTCTTGAACCGGACCGCGACGGCCATGTGGGTCGAGGTGGTGAAGTCGATCGCCTCGAAGCCGATCCGGTCGATCACCGGGGCGATCTGGAGCATCATGCCGGTGTCGAGCCCGGTCGCGCCCCAGTTCGACTGGTTGCCGTCGCGCAGGGTGGTGTCGATCAGGGTGATGTCGGTCATGTGTCCGCCTCCTCGGCGCGCCGGGCGAGGAGCCCGGGCAGGTAATTGGTGTCGACGCCGCCGACGGCGAAGATGTCGTCGGCCATGATCGCTTGGTGCAGCTTCGCGTTGGTGCGCACGCCGTCGAGGGCGCAGACCCTCAGCGCGTCGCGCATCGCCGCGATGGCGTCGTCGCGGGTGGCGCCATGGGTGATGAGCTTGGCGATCATCGAATCGTAATAGGGCGAGATCATCGCGCCGGGCTGCATGTGGGTATCGACCCGGAGCCCCGGGAGCGAGGGGAACCAGGCCTGCGTCACCCGGCCCGGGCTCGGCATGAAGTTGTTGTCGATGTCCTCGGCGTTGAGCCGACATTCGATGGAATGGCCGGTCAGGCGGATATCGTCTTGTGTGATCCCGAGGGGTGCGCCTTCGGCGATGGCGATCTGGATCGCGACGAGGTCGAGCCCGGTGATCGCCTCGGTAACCGGGTGCTCGACCTGGATCCGGGCGTTCATCTCGAGGAAGTAGAAGCTGTCGCGGGTGACGTCGACGAGGAACTCGACGGTGCCGAGGGAGCGGTAGCCGATGTGCCGCGCATAGGCGACGGCGGCCTCCTGCAGCCCCTTGCGCAGCTTGTCCGAGAGCGCAGGCGCCGGGGCCTCCTCGACCACCTTCTGGTAACGCCGCTGCACCGAGCAGTCGCGTTCGCCGGCGTGCAGCACGGTGTCGCCATCGGAGATGATCTGCACCTCGACATGGCGCCCGACGGTGACGAAGCGTTCGAGGTAGACCCGGCCGTCGCCGAAGGACGCGGCAGCTTCGGATATGGCGAGGTCGAGCTGGGCCGGCAGGTCTTCGGCCCGGTCGACCCGCTTCATGCCGCGCCCACCGCCGCCGGAGACGGCCTTGATCAGCATCGGGTAGCCCACCGCGTCGGCGATCTTCATCGCCTCTTCGGCGGTGTCGGCCGAGCCGCCCGGCACCAGCGGCACGCCGGCCGCTTCGGCATGGCCGCGCGCGGTCAGCTTGTCGCCGACGGCTTCGAGGTTGGCGACCTCGGGGCCGATGAAGATCAGCCCGTTATGGGCGCAGGCCTCGGCGAGGGCCCGGTTCTCGGAGAGGAAGCCGTAGCCCGGATGGATCGCGTCGCAGCCGGTGCCCTTGGCGGCCTCGATCACGGCGCCGACGTTGAGGTAGCTCTCTTTGGCGGGCGCGGGCCCGAGGCAGACGGCGCGGGTCGCGAGCTTCGCCCCCAGCGTGTCGCGGTCGGCGGCGGAGGTGCCGAGCACGGTCTCGATCCCGAGGGCGCGGGCGGTGCGGATCACCCGCACCGCGATCTCGCCGCGGTTGGCAATGAAGATACGGTTGATTTTCGGCATGGTCCGGCCCGCGGCTCAGGCGGGCTGGATGCGCACGAGCGGCTGGCCGTGCTCGACCAGCTCGCCGTTGGGCGCGACGATCTCGGTGATGGTTCCGGCGATCCCGGCGGTCACCTGGTTCATCAGCTTCATCACCTCGATGATGCCGATCACGCTGTCCTCGGTGACCCGGTCGCCGACCTTGACGAAGGGATCGGCGCCGGGTTTCGGCGCGTGGTAGAAGGTGCCGAGCAGCGGAGCCGGCACTTCCGAGCCGCCGCCCGAGGCGATGACCGGCGCGGCAACGGCGGCGGTCGGCGCGGGTTTGGCAGCGGCGGGGGCAGGGGCCGAAGCGGTGGCTACGGGCGCAGGGGCGGGCGCGGCGCCACGGCGGCGCAGCTCCAGCTTGACGTCGCCCATTTCCAGCTTCAACTCGTCGAAATCCGAGCCGTCGATCAGCTTCAGGATGTCGTCGATATCCGTGCGTGTGAGCCCGCTCATGTCTGTCCTCCCGGCATGTCTCCTCCGGGCAGAGGCTACAGCCGGGGGGCGGTGGCGCTCAATCGCCCGCCGCTCGGGATTTCACCTAGTGAAATCCTGTCGCTCGCCCAGCCGCCGGGCGATCTCCTTGGCGGCGCGCTGCGCGGGCGCGGCGAAACGGGCGACGGCGGCGTCGCGGGTGAGCGCGCGGCGTTTCCAGGTGATGTTGAGGCTGCCCGGCACGTGCATCTCGAGCCGGATGGCGACGCCGAGCGAGTCGCGGGCATCGTCCGCCGTCGCGCGGCCGGCGTCGAAATCGCCGCCGAAATCCGGGTCGCGCAGCGCGAAGCCGCGCGTCCGGGTCTCGGCGATCAGCCGGTCGACATAGTCCGTGCTCCGGGCGACCCGGTCGCCCGGATGCGGCGAACGGCGCAGGCTGTCGAGGATCGCGTCGCGCACCGGGGCCTCGCAGAAGGCGATATAGGCCCGGCCCGAGGCCGAGCGCAGCATGTTCACCCGAAAGCCCACCGGCCCGAGGGCGATGTCGTCGAAATAGGCGCGCGAGGCGTTGGTTTCGAGCACCTCCATATGGGTGAGCCGCGGCACCGCCAGCACCGAGGGCCAGCGGATTTCGGCGGTCAGTGCTTCGAGCACCGGCGAGGCGGTCTCGACCAGCTCCTGCTCGCGGTCCATCCGGCCGGCGAGCTCGGCCAGCGAGAACGAGGGCACATAGGCGTCGTCGGCCATGCGGCGCCAGACAAGCCCCTGGTCCTTCAGGGTTTTCAGGATGCGCAGCAGCGAGGCCTTGGGGATGGAGGAGAGCCGGTGGAGGTCGTGCAGCGTCAGCGCGCCGGAGGTCTGCAGGAGCTGCAATACCTCGAGCCCGCGGGCGAGCGCCTGGATCGACTTGACCTGCGGTTCCTTCATCCGGGGTCCTTCCTGTGTGCGGCGACGCTACAGGCGCGGGCCGGAACCCGTCCAGCCGAAACCGGTTGCCAGCCGGGGGGCGGCGCGACAGGATGCGGCAAAGGCGAGGGGATTGCGATGACGGAAGAGATCCACGAAGGCGGCTGTGCCTGCGGTTCGGTACGCTACCGGACCACGGGCGCGCCGACCAAGACCGCGGCCTGCCATTGCCGCTATTGCCAGCTGCGCACCGGCTCGGCTTTCGGGGTGTCGGTCTACTTCCCCGAGGAGCGGGTCGAGCTCCTGCAGGGGGCGTTGTCCGAGTACAGCTTCCAGACCGAGAGCGGGCGCGGGTTCACCACGCAGTTCTGTCCCCGCTGCGGGACGACATTGTTCTGGCGCCTCGGCTTGTCGGAAGGGGCAGTGGGCGTTGCCGGCGGCACCTTCGACCCGCCGAGCTTCTGGTACGATGTCGACCGCGAGATCTTCACCCGGTCCAAGGCGGGCTTCGTGCGCCTCGACGTCGCGCACAGCCTGGAGACCACGGCAAGCTACGCGCCGACCTGCGAGGACCCGGCGCCGCTCCGGGGCGGATAGGACGGCGCGCGGGTCAGTCGCGCGCCACGCGGGCGTCGATCAGCGCGAGCCCCTTGTTGGCCGTGACATGGGCGAGGGCTGCGTCGAGGGCGGCGGTGAAGCCCGCAGGGTCCTCGACCCGGCGCGCCCAGGCGCGGCTCGCCTGCGCGACCTGCGCGAAGTCGGGCGAAGGGCCGAGATCGGTGAGCGGGACCGCGTTGGCGGCGGCGGCATGGCCGCCCGGGTAGAGCCCGGTCACGCTGGCGCGCACCGCGCCCCATTCGCCGTTGTTGAGCAGGATGACCAGCAGCGACAGCCCGAGCGCCTCGGCGACCTGGTGACAGGCGACGGGGTTGGCGAAGATGTAGGAGCCATCGCCGAGCGTGGCGATGGTGAGCCGGTCGGGCTGGGCGAGTTTGTAGCCGAGGGCGGCGGGGAAGCCGTAGCCGAGCCCGCCGGAATGCGGGCTTTCGTACCAGGCATGGGGGGAGGCGAGGCGCATGTAGGGCAACTGCGCGCCGAGTTCGGCAAACAGCGTCGCGTCACGGTCCCGGGCGACCTTCGCCAGCTCCGCGCTGATCCAGCGCTTGGTGAGCGCCGGGCCGTCGGAGTCACGGGCGACGGCGGCGTCGCGCGCCTTCCAGCTCTCGGCGTTGCGGGCGGCAAGGGCGGCATGCCGGGCGGCGCGGTCGCCGGGGTCGCGGCGGTCGAGGGCAGCGGCGAGCGCCAGTATATTCTCGCCGAGGTCGCCCGGCAGCGACAGATCGGAGCGGAAATTGCGGATCGGGGTCTGGGAAAACAGCGGGTCCTGGCCGATCTGGATCACCCGGGCCTCGGGGGCGGGCCCGTGCTGGTCGGGCGCCCAGGGCGCGAGCGCGTCGAGCACCACCACCACGTCGGCCTCGGCGAGGAGCGGCGCCGGGTCGGGTCCCGCGGCCATCGGCGCGTCGGTCGGGACCGCGAGTTGCACCGCCCAGTAATGCGAGACCGGGATCGCCCAGGTCTCGACCATCCGGGAGAGCGCCGCGAACGCCGCCTCGGAGCCGGCCCCGCGTTGGGCAAAGATCACCGGGTTTCTGGCTTCCGCGATCAGATCCGCCGCCGCCTCGATATCGGCGTGGCGGGCGGCGCTCACCGCGGGCTGCATCTGCGGCCGGGCCTCGGTCGCCGGAACCTGTTCGCACAGGACTTCGCGCGGCAAGCTCACATAGACCGGTCCGCGCGGCACCGAGTTTGCGATGCCGTGAGCACGGTCGACCAGCTCGGTGATCTGTTCGGGCAGGCGCAGCTCGTAGTCCCACTTGCAGGCCTCGCGCACGAGCGCGGTCTGGTCGCGCATTTCCTGGCCCCAGCCGATCGGCACGGTGCGGGAGCCGAAACGGCCCCGTTCGGTGGTGGGCGTGCGGCCGGAGAACAGGAGCATCGGCACATTGTCGGCGCGCGCGTTGATCGCGCCGATGGCGGCATTTGCAAGCCCGACATTGGTGTGCACCATCACCGCCTGGGCGCGTCCCGAGCCGAAGAACGCGCCATGTGCCATGGCGACGGCGGCGGTCTCGTGCGGGACGGTGATGGCCTGCGGCAGGTCCATGCCCTTGGCCCGCGCCTCGGCGAGCCCTTCGATGATCGGCGGGAAATCGGTGCCGGAATTGGCGAAGATCCAGTCGATGCCGAGGGTCTTGAGCCGTGCGAGCAGGGCGGCGCCGCCGCTGGTGGTTCCGGTCAAATCTCTGCCTCCCTCGCGCTTCACTGCGCGCTCATCCGAGCGTCGGGGGCAGTCTGCTTTGCGATCCCGGACGCGTCCAGAGCCAAGTCGGGGCGGTGCGGGCCTATTGGTAGCGCAGGGCCTCGATCGGGTCGAGCCGGGCGGCGCGGCGGGCGGGGAAGTAGCCGAAGACCACGCCGACGAGGCCCGAGAACACGAAGGCCCCCGCGACCACGCCCAGATTGGGCGCGAAGGGCAGGCCCATCTGGCCGCCGGCGATGCCGGCGATGGCGAGCCCGACGGCGATGCCGATCACGCCCCCCATGATCGAGAGCACCACGGCTTCGACGAGGAACTGCAGCATCACCTGACTGGCGGTGGCGCCGACGGCGAGGCGGATGCCGATCTCGCGGGTGCGCTCGGTGACGCTCACCAGCATGATGTTCATGATGCCGATGCCGCCGACCACCAGGCTCACGCCCGCGACCGCGGAGAGCAGCCCGGTCAGTGTCGAGGTCACCGAAGACAGCATCGAGGCCATCTGCGCCATGTCCATCACCGAGAAATCGTCGGTCTCGGTCGCGCTGATGCCGCGGCGTTCGCGCATCAGCGCCTCGATCTCGGTGGTCGCTTCGTCGGTGGAATAGCCGTCGGCGACGGCCACGGTGATGGAGGAGACGTCGCTGTTGCCGAGCACCCGCACCTGAAGCGTACGCATCGGCACGATGACCACATCGTCCTGGTCCATCCCGAAGGAGCCCGAGCCGCGTTCCTCGAGCACGCCGATCACCTTGCACGACAGGGTGCCGAGGCGGATCCGCGTGCCTTCCGGATCGGTCTCGGTGTCGAACAGCGCCTCGCGCACGGTCTGGCCGAGCAGGCAGACCGCCTGGGCGCCGGAGACCTCGCTGTCGGTGAAGCCGCGCCCGGAGACGACTTCCCAGTCCATCGCCGCGAGGTAGCGCCCGTCGGTGCCGACGACCTGGGGTGAGTCGCTGTTGGAGCCGAGCACCGCGGTCATCGTCTGGCTGCCGTAGGGGGCGGCGGTGGCGACGGCGGGAAGCTCGGTTTCGAGCGCGTCGACATCGCCGAGGGTGAAGGGCTGGGCCGAGGTGTCCCGGCCCGGGCCCATGCCCTGGGCGCCGGGGCGCAGGGTGAGGATCGAGGTGCCGAGGCTCTCGACGTGGGAGGTGACCTGCGCCGTCGAGCCCTGGCCGAGGGTGACCAGCGCGATGACGGCGGCGACGCCGATCACCACGCCGAGCACGGTGAGCGCCGAGCGCAGCGTGTTGCGAAAGATCGCCTGGAGCGCGAGCGGCAAGGTTTCCCAGATCATTGCGCGGCCTCCCTGTGGTGGTGCTGGCTCCGACCGGTGGGGGCGCCGTCGCTTTCCACCCGGCCGTCGACCAGCCAGATGTGGCGCGGCGCGTAGTCGGCCATATCGTCTTCATGGGTGACCATGACGATGGTCAGCCCCTGGTCGTGGAGCTCGGCGAGCAGTTTCATGATCTCGTGGCTGCGCTTCTGGTCGAGGTTGCCGGTGGGCTCGTCGGCGAGGATCACTTCCGGGTTGCCGACCAGCGCCCGGGCGATCGCGACGCGCTGCTGCTGGCCGCCGGAAAGCTGGGCGGGCCCGTGGTGTTCGCGCCCCTCCAGCCCGACGCGCGCCAGCGCTGCCATCGCGAGGGCGCGGCGTTCGGCGCGCGGGACGCCCTGGTAGATTAGCGGCAGTTCGACGTTTTCCAGCGCAGAGGAGCGGGCCAGCAGGTTGAAGCCCTGGAAGACGAAGCCGATCCAGTGGCGGCGGATCAGGGCGCGCTGGTCGCGGGTGAGGCCGGCGACGTCGACGCCGTTGAACAGGTACTGCCCGGCGGTGGGGCTGTCGAGGCAACCGAGGATGTTCATCGCCGAGGACTTGCCCGAGCCCGAGGGGCCCATGATGGCGACGAACTCGCCGCGGTCAATGCGCAGGCTCACCCCGTCGAGTGCGCGCACTTCGGCGGCGCCGCTGCCGTAGACCCGGGCGATGTCGCGCAGTTCGATGACCGGGGTGTCGCTGTCCATGGCCGGCTCCTACTGGGCGCCGAGGGCGGCGGTGATGACCTGGTCGCCTTCGGCGAGGCCCTCGCCCGCGACCTCGGTGCGGCTGCCGTCGGTCGCGCCGGTCGTGACCTCGATGCGCACTGGCTGGCCGTCCCGCAGCACCCAGATGCTGGAACCGTCGGCCCGGGCCGAGGGGGTGGCGTCCTGGCCCGGCGGTCCGGGCATGATCATGCCGAGGAAGCCCGAGTTGCGGCCGGGGCCGGTGTCGCCCGAGGTGTCGTCGGCGGTGGCGTCGGGTGCGGCGGCCGCGGCGGGGGTGCTGTGGACATAGCGCAGCGCCGCATTCGGCACGGTGAGCACGCCGGTCGCTTCGGCGACGACGATATCGGCGACCGCGGTCATGCCGGGCAGGAGCTTGGTGTCGGGGTTCTCGACCGCGAGCACGGCGGTGTAGCTTACCAGCCCGTCTTCTTCGGTCGAGGCGTAGCGCACCTGGGCGATGGACGCAGGGAAGACCACGCCGTCATAGGCTTCGACGGTGAAGGTGGCGTTGTCGCCCTCGGAAACCTGGCCGATGTCGGCTTCGGCGACCGAGGCGAGGAGCTGCATCTTGGACAGGTCCTCGGCGATGGTGAACAGCGTCGGCGCCGAGAGCGAGGCGGCGACGATCTGGCCGGGTTCGGCGGCGACGTCGAGCACCACGCCGTCGATCGGCGAGAGGATGACCGCCTTGTCGAGCTCGGCCGACTGGGCATCGTAATTGGCTTGGGCGAGGTCGAGATTGGCGTCGGCCACGAGATAGGCCGCATCGGCGCGCTTCCAGGCGGCGTCGGCGGCCTCGTAGACCGAGTGGATGACCAGCCCGCGGTCATAGAGGCTCGACTGGGTGTCGAGCGTGTCTTTGGCCTCTTCGAGCGTGGTCTGGGCCGAGAGCACCTGGGCCGAGGCGGCGGCGAGGTTGGCGCTCTGCACCGCCAACTGGGCTTCGAGCTGGGTGGTGTCGAGGCGGGCGAGGGCCTGGCCCTTGGTGACCTCGTCGTTGAAGTCCACGAGCACTTCGGTGAGGGTGCCCGACAGTTCCGACGAGATGTCGACCACGCCCTGCGGCTCGACCGTGCCGGTGGCGGTTACTGTGACGGTGAGGTCGCCGCGGGTGACAGCGTCGGTGCGGTAGCTCGTCTGAGTTTCGGCGGGTGAGAGGCCGGTGCCGAAAGTGACCCAGCCGGCGAGCCCCGCGGCCGCGACCAGAACCGCGAGCGCGGCCCAGCGTCCCCAGTGACGTTTCCGCGCACCTACGGCGAGCGCGGCCTCGATTTCGGATCGGCGGTCTTTCATGCCCCACTCCACAGCAGTTTCCGCCCTCTTTCGGGAGGAATTGTCCGTTGTACGTGCGGGCTTGGGACTTCCGTCGCCGGTCGGCGCCGAAATCGGGGAGAACTGGCGGCCGAAGCGGGACCGGCGCCGGTGAACCGTTGGGCGGTCCGAGCCGGCCGGCCCCGGCGGTCTAGCGGGTGCGACCCGACGCCTTGCGCAGGGCGGCATGCAGGCCCGGCAGGCGGTTGCGCAGCAGATCGGCCGCGGCGCGCTTGACCGACCTGGCCGAGGGCGGAGGGGTCCAGTCCCAGTCCATGTGCTTGAAGCCCTCGCGGAAGGCGAAGCGTTCCAGGTGCTCGTCGATCACGTGCTGGGCGCCCTCGAAGGCGTCGTCGTTCTCCAGTTCGAACCGCACGGTGAGCGTGGTGGCGTCGGTGGACAGATGGGCGGTGCCCATGGCGAACCGCAGCCGGCCCTCGGGCGCGCCGGCATCTGTCTCGTCGAGACTGGTCTCGATCTCGTGGGCGAAATGCTTGCACATCTGCCGGATGTATTTCGCGCCGTTCGGCGTCGCGTAGGTGCCGGTCGTGACGTGCATGCGAGGGGTCTCCGGTTGAAGGCGGCCGGGGTGTCGTCCGGCGGCGGTGCGGGCCGGCGAAGAGCGTCCGTTACCGCTCACCTCGCCGATTCGACCCCGCTGTTCAACCCCCGATTACCCCCGTGTTTTCACAGGGGATCTGGACGAAACGGGGTCCGCCGGGGGAAAATGGTCTGTCTGCGAAACGTTTTGCACGATTCGCTTGGTGGTGGTCACAGCGCGCCTGGGGGCGCATGCACCGGGAGGGGTGGACCGGCCGGGGGGTAACCTCAGCGGCTGTCCGGGTTTTTTCAAAGCGGTGCCGTAATCTCGCCCTACGGTCGTGAACACTGGGGGCAATGGCACGGGACCCCTCAGGAAGTTTGTGCCCACTATCTGCACTGTGCGATTCGTGGTAAAGCGACTGTTTTTTGGGTCTCGAAAGAGCAGGAACATTTTATGAGCGAAGAATTCGCGTCTCGGTCGGCGACGGAAAACGCCACGGACATCGCGATCGTCGGCATGGCAGCGCATCTGCCCGGTGCCGACGGTGTGACGGCGTATTGGGACAACCTGGTGCGCGGGGTGGAATCGATCCGGCACTTTTCCCGCGAAGCGCTGATCGAAGCCGGTGAGGCGCCGCATCTCGTCGACCGCCCGGACTACGTGCCGGCCGCGGCGCCGCTCGACGGCTTCGCCGAGTTCGATGCCGATTTCTTCGGGCTGTCGCCCAAGGAAGCGGCGATCATGGATCCGCAGCACCGCCAGTTCCTGGAAGTGGCCTGGGAAGCGCTGGAAAACGCCGGCCATCCGCCGTCCAAGGCGCCGGGACCGATCGGCGTCTATGCCGGCTGCGGCATGGGCAGTTATTTCTACTTCAACATCTGCTCGAACCCCGACCTCGTCGACGATGTCGGCATGTTCCTGTTGCGCCACACCGGTAACGACAAGGATTTCCTGTCGACCCGGGTGAGCCACATCTTCGACATGACCGGGCCGAGCGTGAACGTGCAGACGGCCTGTTCGACCTCGCTGGTCGCGACCCATTACGCGATGCAGGCGCTGATCGCGGGCGATTGCGACATGGCCATCGCCGGCGGCGTGACCATCGAGCTGCCGCAGAACCGCGGCTATCTCTACAAGGAAGGCGAGGTGCTCTCGCCCGACGGCCATTGCCACGCCTTCGACCACCGCGCGCAGGGCACGGTGTTCGGTTCGGGGGCGGGCGCGGTGGTGCTGCGCCGGCTCGACGACGCGATCCGCGACGGCGACCACATCTGGGCCGTGCTCAAGGGCTCGGCGATCAACAACGACGGCGCCGCCAAGGCGAGCTACCTGGCCCCGTCCGTCGACGGCCAGGCCGAGGCGATCGCGAAGCGCAGCTGATGTCGGCGTGAGCGCCGACACCGTGGACTACATCGAGTGCCATGGCACCGGCGACCTATCTCGGCGACCCGATCGAGGTGGCGGCGCTGACCAGGCGTTCCAGGAAACCACCCACGAGGTCGGGTTCTGCCGGATCGGTTCGGTCAAGACCAATATCGGCCATCTCGACACCGCCGCCGGGGTCGCGAGCCTGATCAAGACTGCTCTGTCGCTGCACCACCGGCAGATCCGCCGTCGCTCGGCTTCGAGAAGCCCAACCCGGCCATCGACTTCGAGCATTCGCCGTTCCGGGTGAACGATACGCTTACCGACTGGGTCAGCCAGTGAGGCCCGCGCCGGGCCGGGGTCAACTCGCTCGGCGTCGGCGGCACCAATGCCCACGTGGTGCTGGAGGAAGCCCCCGAGCGGGCGGCCTCGGAGCCCTCCGACTGGCCGTTCCAGGTGCTCTGCCTGTCGGCGCGGTCCAAGGCCGCGCTCGACGGCAATGCCGCGCGGCTCGCCGATCACCTCATCACCCACCAGGATCAGGACCTCGCCGACGTGGCGTGGACCCTGAAAGAGGGCCGGCACGCCTTCGAACGCCGCCGGGTGGTGGTGGCCGAAAGCCACGTCGAGGCGGCAGAGAAACTGGCCGAGACCGATCCCCGCCGGGTCTTCACCCATGTCGCGCTCGACCGGCCGGATACGGTGTTCATGTTCCCCGGCGGCGGCGCGCAATACGCCACGATGGCGCGCGATCTCTACGAGACCGAACCGGAGTTCGCCCATTGGATGGATGCCGGGCTCGACATCCTGTCGCCCAAGCTCGACTACGACATCCGGGCGCTGTGGTTGCCCGAGGAGGGCGAAGAGGCGGCGGCCGATGCGCGGCTCAAGCAGCCCTCGGTGCAACTCCCGCTGATCATGATCGTCGAATATGCGCTGGCGAAGCTCTGGATGAGCTGGGGCGTCACGCCCAAGGCGCTGGTCGGCCACTCGATGGGCGAGAACACCGCCGCCTGTCTTGCCGGCGTGATGTCCTTCGAGGACTGCATCGGCCTCGTGCACCTGCGCGGGAAACTGTTCGACACCGTGCCGGCCGGCGGGATGCTGTCGGTCGCGCTCTCGGCCGATGCGTTGCGGCCGCTGCTGGGCGACGCCCTCGACCTCGGCGCGGTCAACGCGCCCAATCTCTCGGTCGCCACCGGGCCCCAAGCCGCGCTCGACGCGCTCGAGGCCGAGCTCAAGGCCCGCGAGGTCGATTGCCAGAGGATCCAGATCGACATCGCCGCGCATTCGCGGATGCTGGAGCCGATCCTCAAGGATTTCGGCGACTACCTGCGCTCGATCACGCTCAACCCGCCCGAGATCCCGCTCACCTCGAACCGCACCGGCGAAATGATGACGGCGGAACAGGCGACCGATCCGGAATATTGGGTCGCGCACCTGCGCGGTACCGTGCATTTCGCCGATTGCATCGGAACGCTGGCGAAGAAGAACCGGATCTTCATCGAGGTCGGTCCCGGCAAGGCGCTCACCTCGCTCGCGGGTCAGCACCCCGACGTCGACGCCAACCAGGTGATCGGCTCGCTCCGCCATCCCAACGACGACACCCCGGACGACGCCTATTTCATGGCCATGCTGGGCCGGGTCTGGGCGCTTGGCGGCAGCTTCGCCTGGGACCAGGTCTGGGGCACGGCGCGCCGCGTCCGGGTGCCGCTTCCGAGCTGCGCCTTCCAGCGCGCGCGCTACTTCATCGCGCCGGGCGAGGCGCGGGCAAGGCCGACGACGGCTGGCTGATGCGCGAGGAAACCCCCGAGAACTGGGGCTGGCGCCCGGCCTGGCGCCCGGCCTATGCGGGCTGCGACATCGACGTGACCGGCGATCTCTCCGGGTCGAGAAACAGCGCTGGCTGGTCTTCGCCGACGAGGCGGGCTCACCGACCAGGTGACCGAAAAGCTGCGCGCCGCCGGCCACGAGGTGCTCACGGTGCGCGCGGGCGACAGCTTCGCCCGCGACGGCGAGACCGGCTACATCCTCTCGCCCGAACGCGGCCGTGACAGCTACGACGCGCTGATCGGCGACCTCATGGAGCGCGAGTTCCTGCCTGACCGGATCGTCCACGGCTGGCTCGCGACCACGCGCGAGAGCCTTCCGGCCCGGATCGAGCTTCTTCCACCGCAACCTCGAACAGGGCTTCTTCAGCCTGGTGTTCCTGGCCCAGGCCATCGGCGACGAGGGCTGGAGCCAGAAGATCCACATCAACGTGCTGAGTTCCGGCGCGGTGAAGGTCGCGGGCGAGGCGCTGGCCTACCCGGAAAAGGCCACGCTGGCGGGCCCGGTCCGGGTGATCGGCCGCGAGTTCCCCAACATCACCGTCTCGGCCCTCGATCTCGACCTGCCGCAGGCGCGCGGCCGGACGGCGGCGGATGTCTCGGCCCATGTCGCACCGGTGCTCGAAGAACTGCTGTCGCCGCCGGTGGCGCTGGAAGCCGCTTTGCGTGGCACCAAGCGCTACGAAATGGGCTGGCGGCCGCAGCCGCTCGACGCGCCAGAAGCGGGGGAAGCGAAGCTCAAGGACAAGGGCGTGGTGCTGATCACCGGCGGCTTCGGCGGCATCGGCCTCACGCTGGCCGAACGGCTGATCGCCACCGCCAACGCGCGGATCGTGCTGGTCTCGCGCGGCGGGCTGCCGCCCCGGGAAGACTGGGACAAGCTCCTCGACAACACCGCGCCGGGCGACGCGCTCGCGCGCCGCATTCGCGCGGTGCAGGGGCTCGAAGCCGCGGGCGGCGATGTGCTCTGCCTCGCGGGCGACGTCTCCAACGTCGAAGACATGCGCGAGGTGCGCGCGAAGATCGAAGCCGAGATGGGCCCGGTGCACGGGATCATCCATGCCGCGGGCGTGATCGAGGACGGTCTGATCCAGACCAAGACCATGACCGAGATCGAGGACGTCTTCGCGCCCAAGCTGCACGGCACCCAGGTGCTCGAAGAGGTCTTCCCCGACGGCGACGTCGACTGGATGGTGCTGTTCTCGTCGAGTTCGACGGCCACCGCGCCGGCGGGCCAGGTCGACTACGTCGCCGCCAACGAATACCTCAACGCCTATGCCCGCGCCCGCGCCGGCGGCAAGACCAAGGTGCAGGCCGTGGGTTGGGGGATCTGGGCGGACGCCGGCATGGCGGCGGATGCCATGGCCGCGCGCACCGGGGCGTCCGAACAGGCGCCGGTGCTGCCTGCCGAGCAACCTCTGCTCGACGAGAAGACCTTCGATGCGGCCGGAAACCGCGTCTTTACAGCTACTTACACGGTGGCCGACCGCTGGGTGCTCGACGATCACCGGACCGCGGCGGGCGATGCGCTCCTGCCCGGGACCGGGTATCTGGAGCTCGCCGCGCAGGCGATGGCGGGGCAGGGCGAGACCCAGGCTTTCGAGATCCGCGACCTCTACTTCCTGCGCCCGCTGGCGGTGGGCGCCAAGGAAACCCGGGCCGTCCAGCTCCGTCTGCCGCGCACCGACACGGGCTACGAGCTCGTCGTCGAGAGCGGACCGGAGAAGAGCCGCGAGGTGAATGCCCAGGCGCAGATCTCGCTGCTGCCGATGCGCGCGCCCGCGCCGCTCGACGTGGCGGCCATCGCCGCGCGCTGTGCCAAGCCGGTGCGCGCGCCCGAGGGCGGCGCGCTCAAGGGTGCGCAGGAAGCGCATCTGCAATTCGGCCCGCGCTGGCGGGTGCTGCAATCGACCGCGCTCGGCAAGGGCGAGGGGCTGGCCGAACTGGCCCTGCCTCCGGTCGCCCATGGCGACCCCGACGCGGGCTACCGGCTGCACCCGGGCCTGCTCGATCTGGCCACCGGCTGGGCGATGGGGCTGATCGAGGGCTACGAGCCCGGGAAATATCTCTGGGTCCCGGTCTCCTACCAGTCGGTGAAGGTGTTCCGCGACCTGCCGCCAAAAATCGTCAGCTGGGTCCGCAACGCCGGCACCAACCGCGCCGACGGCGAGATCGCCAGTTTCGACGTGACGCTGGCGACGCCCGAGGGCGAGGTCTGTGTCGAAATCCGCGGCTTCTCGATCCGCCGGATGGAATCCGTCCAAGGCTTTGCCGCCGCGGCCGATGCGCCCGAGGCCACCGGTGCGCCCGCGATCCAGCCGCTGTCGCCGGCCGAGGAACGGCTCCGGCACAATCTCGGCCAGGGCATCCGCGCCGAGGAGGGGGCGGATCTGTTCCTCCGCGCCCTCGCGCTCGAAGGCAGCCCGCAGGTGATCCTGTCGTCGCTCGACCTGCCGGCGCTGATCGCCCAGGCCGGCGCGGTCGAAGAAAGCCAGTCGGGCGGCGGCCAGACCTTCGAACGGCCGCAGCTCGACAGCGATTACGTCGAGCCGGAAGGCGCGATCGAGACCACGCTTGCCGGCTTCTGGGCCGAGCTCCTGGGGGTCGACAAGATCGGCGCCGAAGACAGCTTCTTCGACCTCGGAGGGCATTCGCTCATCGCCGTGCGGCTCTTCGCCCAGATCCGCAAGACCTGGAGCGTCGACTTCCCGATCTCGGTTCTGTTCGAGGCGCCGACGATCCGCAAGGTGGCGGCGCTGATCGCCGCGCGCGGGGTGTCCGACGAGGCCGGCGCCGAGGGCGGCGCGGGCAAGGCGGAAGCGCCGCGGGCCGAACGCCGCTTCACCCATCTGGTGCCGATGCATTCGGGCGAGGGGGGGCCGCGTACGCCGTTCTTCCTGGTGGCCGGCATGTTCGGCAACGTGCTCAACCTGCGCCATCTCGCGCATCTCATCGGTACCGACCGGCCGTTCTACGGGCTGCAGGCGCGCGGGCTCTACGGCGACGAGGCGCCGCATGACAGCATCGAGGAAGCGGCGCGCGATTATATCGCCGAAATGCGCCAGGTGCAGCCGCATGGCCCCTACATGCTCGGCGGCTTCTCCGGCGGCGGCATCACCGCCTACGAGATCGCCCGCCAGCTCGAAGGGGCGGGCGAGGAGATCGCGTCGCTGATCCTGCTCGACACGCCGATGCCGGTGCGCCCGCCGCTGACCCGGCGCGACCGCTACATGATCAACTGGCTCAATCTCAAGGACGAGGGCCTGGGCTATGTCTCGACCTGGGCGCGCAACCGGATCGAATGGGAGCGCCAGAAACGCCAGGGGGTCCCCGAGGAGACCGAGGGCGAGCACGTGTTCCACGATGCCGCCATCGAAGCGGCCTTCCTCGACAGCGTGGCGAAATACAACCTGCGCCGCTGGGAGGGCCCGCTCACGCTGTTCCGCCCGCCGCTGATGGCGCGCTGGGAAGTGGCACCGGGCCGGCTCGTCGGCAAGGACAAGCACTACATGTTCCGCGACAACGGCTGGACCCGCTTCGCGCCGGACCTGACGATCCACGAGGTGCCGGGCGACCACGATTCGATGGTGCTGGAGCCCAACGTCCGGGTGCTGGCGGCGCGGATCCGCAAGGTGCTGGAGAAGGCCGAGCTTGACGCCGCCGAGCGTTCGCGCGCAATGCTCTCGCCGGTCGGGGTGGCAGCGCAATGACCGGGCCGCTCACCTCCGGGCGGGTCACCACCGGCCCCACATTGCTGACCATCGTGCTCAACTACAAAACGGCGGAAATGACGCTGCGCGCCGTCGCCGCCGCGCGCACGGCGATGGACGGGATCGCCGGCGGCATCGTGGTGGTCGACAACGACAGCCAGGACGGGTCGTTCGAGCAGATGCAGGCCCATGTCGCCGAGGTCGGCTGGGACAGGGACGGCCGGATCCGGGTGATCCAGTCCGGCCGCAACGGCGGCTTCGGCGCCGGCAACAACGTCGGCATCCGGGCGGGGCTCGCCGACGGCACGCGGCCCGACTACGTCTACATCCTGAATTCCGACGCTTTCCCCGCGCCCGACGCGATCCGGGTGCTGCTCGACCACCTCGAAGCCAACCCGGGCACCGCCTTTGCCGGCAGCTACATCCACGGGCCCGAGGGCGACACGCACCTCACCTCTTTCCGCTTCCCCTCGATCGCCAGCGAATTCGAGGGCGCGATCAAATTCGGTCCGGTGTCGAAGCTCCTGAAGAATGCCAAGGTGCCGGTCGAGACGCCGACCGAGACCCGGTCCATCGACTGGTTCGCCGGGGCCTCGGTGATGATGCGCCGGAGCGTGCTCGACGAGATCGGGCTCTTCGACGAGACCTTCTTTCTCTATTTCGAAGAGACCGACCTGTTCCTGCGGGCCCACCGCGCCGGCTACAAGACCGACTACGTGCCCGCGAGCCGGGTCGCCCATATCGGCTCGGTCTCGACCGGCATGAAGTCCTGGGCGCGGGTGCCCGGTTACTGGTTCGACAGCCGCTGGCACTACTTCGCCAAGAACCACGGCGTCGCCTATGCCGGGCTCGCGAGCCTCGCCCACCTCGCCGGTGGCGGGCTCCATTGGCTGCGCTGCACGCTCACCCGCCGCGACCGCGGGGTCGCGCCCCGGTTCCTGACCACGCTTCTGGCCCATGACGCCCGCGCGCTCCTGCGCGGCCGTCCGGCCGACCCGGCGCCCAATGCGCCGGGCTCCGTTTCCAACACCCAACCGCAGAGGTCCATCTGACCCATGTCCCATTTCAGTTCCGTCCTTGTCGGCCACGAAAGCCTCGTCATTCAATGCGGCGAACTCCTGCGCGGGGGCGGTCACGCGATTGCCGCCGTGGTCACGCGCAACCCCGACGTCGCGGCCTGGGCTAGGGGCGCCGGGCTCGAGGTGATCGCGCCGGGCAAGGGGCTCGCCGACCGGCTCGCGGGCCGTGACTTCGACTGGCTGCTCTCCGTGGCCAACCTCGACATCCTGCCCGACGCGGTGCTGGCCCTGCCCAAGCGCGGCGCGGTCAACTTCCACGACGGCCCGCTGCCCGCCTATGCCGGGCTCAACGCGCCGGTCTGGGCCGCCATCGCCGGTGAAAAGCGCCACGGGATCTCCTGGCACCTTATCGAGGGCGGGGTCGACGAGGGCGACGTGCTCGCCTCGGCCGGGTTCGAGATCACCGACGAGGACACCGCGTTCTCGCTCAACACCAAGTGCTACGGGGTCGCGATCGACAGCTTCCCGGCGCTGATGGCGGAGCTCGCCAAGCCCGAGCCCGCGCGCCAGAAGCAGGACCTGTCGAAGCGCAGCTACTTCGCCCGCGACGCCCGGCCCGAGGCCGGCGCGGTGCTCGACTACGCCGCCCCCGCGGCCGATCTCGCCCGGGTGATCCGCGCCCTGGATCACGGCGACTACTGGAACCCGCTGGCCTTGCCGAAATTCGAGGCCGGCGGTCGGCTGTGGCTCGCCCGCGCGGCGCATGTCTCGCAAAGCCGCTCCGGCGCGGCCCCGGGTGCGGTGCTGGCGGCCGATGCCAGCCAGCTCTCCATCGCCACCGGCGACGGCGATCTGGTGATTACCCGGATCACCGGGCTCGACGGACACCCGGTGCAGCCCGGCGACATCACCCGGGTCGGTGCGATCCTGCAGAGCCCGCCGGCCACCCGCCGCGCCACGCTCGACGCCGCCCTCGCGCCGGTGGCCAAGGCCGATCCGGCCTGGCGCAAGGCGCTGGAAGCGATCACGCCGGTCGACCTGCCGCTGGTCGCCCGCGCGACGGGCCCCGCCCGCGCGCTCGCCCGGCCGATCACGGTGCCGGCCGGGATCACTCCCGACCAGGTCCGGGCCGCCTTCGCGCTGATGATGGCGCGGCTCGGCGGCGAAGGCGTCGCCGATCTCGCCGTGGCGATGCCCGCCCTGGCCAGCCCGCTGGCCGCGCATCTGAGCGACTGGGTGCCGGTGCGGCTCACCCAATCCGACAGCTTCAAAGCCATGGTCACGGCGCTGACGGAGGCCATGGAAACGGCCCGCGCCCGCGGCCCCTTTGCCGCCGACCTGATCGCTCGCCTGCCGGGCACCGACCCGGCGCTGCCGCAGCTCGCGCTGTCGGACAATGCCGAGGCCGGGCTCGTCGGCCCCTCGGCGTTGACCCTCGCGGTCACCGCCGACGGCACCACGCTCTACGGCGACGGCGCGCGGATCGAGGCTTCTGCGCTCGACCTCATGGCGGCCCGCCTTGGCCATCTCCTCGCCCATCTCGGCGAGAGCGACGATCCCGCGGCGCTGCCGCTTCTGCCCGAGGCCGAACGCAAGACGCTGCTTGCCGACTGGAACGCGACCGAGGTCGCCTACGACGACGGCGAATGCGTCCACCAGGCCTTCGAGCACCAGGTCGCGCGCACGCCGGCCGCCGAGGCGCTGGCCTTCGAGGGCGAAAGCCTCACCTATGCGGAGCTCAACGCCGCCGCGAACCGGCTCGCGCACCGATCGATCGGGCTCGGCGTGAAGCCCGGCGTGATCGTGGGCCTGCACCTGCCGCGCTCGGCCGAACTGGTGATCGCGGCGCTCGCGATCCTGAAGGCGGGCGGGGCCTATCTGCCGATGGACCCGGCCTATCCGGCCGAACGCACCGCGCTCTACCTCGAAGACAGCGAGGCGGGCGTGGTGGTGACCAACGCCGCGCTGGCCGCCGCGCTGCCGGAGAGCGAGGCGAAGATCCTCGACATCGCGACCAAGCGCGACGACCAGCCCGACACCAACCCCGAGAGCGGGGTGACGGGCGCGGATCTCGCCTACATGATCTACACCTCCGGGTCGACCGGGCGGCCCAAGGGGGTGATGGTCGAGCACCGCAACGTCGCCAACTTCTTCGTCGGCATGGACGACCGGATCGACCACGCCGCCGGCGGCGTCTGGCTCGCGGTCACGTCCTTGTCCTTCGACATCTCGGTGCTGGAGCTGTTCTGGACGCTCGCCCGCGGCTTCAAGCTGGTGATCTCCGGCGACGAGAGCCGGGCGCTGGTCTCGGGCGAGGGCACGGCCGCGGCACCGGTCGGCGGCGCCGGGCTCGGCGGCATGGACTTCAGCCTCTACTACTGGGGCAACGACGACGGCCGCGGGCGCGGCAAGTATCGCTCGCTGCTGGAAGGCGCGAAGTTCGCCGACGAAAACGGGTTCGTCGCCGTCTGGACGCCGGAGCGGCACTTCCATGCCTTCGGCGGACCCTACCCGAACCCGAGCGTGACCGGTGCCGCGGTCGCGGGCTTCACCAAGAACATCGGCGTGCGCGCGGGCTCCTGTGTCTCGCCGCTGCACCACACAGCGCGGATCGCCGAGGAATGGTCGATCATCGACAATCTCACCGAAGGCCGCGCCGGGCTCGCCGTCGCCAGCGGCTGGCAGCCCGACGATTTCGTGCTGCGTCCCGAGAACACGCCGCCCGAGAACAAGACCGCGATGTTCCGCCAGATCGCCGATCTGCGCAAGCTCTGGGCCGGCGAACCCGTCGCCTTCCCGCGCAAGGATGGGGAGATGCACGAGTCATCACCCAGCCGCGGCCGATCTCGAAGACGCTCGATCTCTGGTCACCACCGCGGGCAACCCCGACACCTGGCGCGAGGCCGGCCGCAACGGCTGCCACGTGCTCACGCACCTGCTCGGCCAGTCGATCGACGAGGTCGCGGGCAAGATCAAGATCTACCACGAGGGCGCTGCGCGAGGCCGGCCATGACCCGGCGCATTTCAAGGTCACCTTGATGCTGCACACCTTCCTGTCGGACAGCCGCAACCACGCCCGCGAGATCGCTCGCGAGCCGATGAAGGATCACCTGCGGTCGGCGGCGGCGCTGATCAAGCAATACGCCTGGGCCTTCCCGGCGTTCAAGAAACCCAAGGGGGTGGAAAACTCGTTCCAGCTCGACCTCGGCATCCTGTCGCCAAGCGAGCTCGAAGAGATCCTCGACTTCGCTTTCGAGCGCTACTTCAACGATAGCGGCCTGTTCGGCACCGTCGACGACGCGCTCGCCCGGGTGGCGCAGGTCAAGGAGATCGGCGTCACCGAGGTCGCCTGCCTGATCGACTACGGGATCGACGTCGACACCCTGCTCGCCGGGCTCAGGCCGCTCGCCGAGGTGGTGCGCGCGGTCAATGCCGACGTCGTTGCCGGCCCCGCGGCGGGCGATTACTCGATCGCCGCGCAGATCCGCCGCCACGGCGTGACGCACCTGCAATGCACCCTCGATGGCGCGGATGCTGGTGATGAACGACGAGGCAGGCGCGGCGCTCTCGCAGGTCAAGCACATCTGCCTCGGCGGCGAGGCGCTGCCCGAGTCGCTGGTGAACGACATTGCCGCGCTCACCAAAGCGCATGTCGAGAACATGTACGGGCCGACCGAGACCACGATCTGGTCCACCACCGGCACCGCCACCGGCGCGGCCGGCGTGGTCGGCATCGGCACGCCGATCGCCAACACCCAGGTCTACATCCTCGACGCGGCGATGCAGCCGCAGCCGATCGGCGTGCCTGGCGAGCTGTGGATCGGCGGCGACGGGGTCACCCGCGGCTACTGGCGACGCGAAGACCTCACCGCGGAGCGCTTCGTCGCCGATCCGTTCTCGAAACGCGATGGCGCGCGGCTCTACCGCACCGGCGACCTCGCGCGCTGGCTGCCGGCGGGCGGCATCGAGTTCCTCGGCCGGACCGATTTCCAGGTGAAACTGCGTGGCTACCGGATCGAGCTCGGCGAGATCGAGACGGCGCTCGATGCGCTCGACGGCGTACGCCAGTCGGTCGTGGTGGTGCGCGAGGATGCGCCCGGCGTGCAGATGCTGGTGGGCTACCTGCTGGCCGACGGCCCGGTCGACGAGGCGGCGCTGAAGGCCGCGCTCGCCGAAGAGCTGCCGGCGCACATGATCCCGGCGCGGTTCGTGGCGCTCGACGCCTTCCCGCTCACGCCGAACCGCAAGGTCGACCGCATGGCGCTGCCGGTGCCACCGGCGCCGGGTCTCGCGGCCCGGCCCAAGCCCGCGGCGGCCCTCGCTGCAGCGCCGGCTGCCGGTGCGGCGCAGCCTGAGGCGGCGGGGCTCGACATCGACGTCGAGACCGAGATCGCCCAGATCTGGACCGCCACGCTCGGGGTCGCCAACATCTCGGCGCGGGACAATTTCTTCGACCTCGGCGGGCATTCGCTACTGGCGGTGCAGGCGCATCGCGAGATCAAGGGCAGGCTCGGGGTGCAGACTCTGTCGATCACCGACATCTTCCGCCACCCGGTGCTGGAAGACCTCGCCGCGGCGGTAACGAAAAAGCTCGGGGCAGGGGGCGCGGCCCCGGTGTCGCAACCGGCCCCGCAACCGGCGCCCGCGCCGGCCGCTGTCGCGGCGCCGCACCCCGCCGCCGCCACCGCGCCCCAGCCCGAACCGGTGCCCGTCCTGGCCGGTGCCGCCGCGCCCGGGGCCGTGGATACGATGGCGCAGCGCCGCGAGATGCGGGCCGCCCGCCGCCACCGCAAGAGCGGTTGACACCAGACCGGTCCCCGCGCCCTGATGGGCGGTGGGGACCGGCGCCCTGCCGGCGCGAGGGGGAGGAAGCCGAATGCTGCGCAGACTTCTGAGACGGTCCACGGCGGCGCTCCTGCTGTTCCTGCCGGCCTGCGGGCTGGTGAAAAGCTGCTCTGGCCCCGCGGCGCTCGACCGGGCTGCTTTCGACGCGCTCTACGGCACGCCGGCTTCGGCCGCGACAGGCCCGCTCCAGGTCTACCACCTCGGCCATTCGCTGGTCGGCCGCGACATGCCGGTGATGCTGACGCAGCTGGCGGGGGCAGGCCACGGCTTCGCCAGTCAGCTCGGCTGGGGCGCGACGCTGCGCGAACACTGGGAGCCGGACGTCGCCGTCACCGGCTTTGCCGAGGAGAACACGCATCCGCAGCACCGCGAGCCGCGGGAGGCGCTGGCAAGCGGGGATTACGATGCGGTGGTGCTGACCGAGGCGGTCGAGATCCGCGACTCGATCCGCCACCAGGGTTCGGCCGACTACCTCGCGAAATGGGCGGCGGCGGCCTGGGAGGGCAACCCGCACGCCCGGGTCTATCTCTACGAGACCTGGCACCGGCTCGACGGCGTGGAGGACTGGCTCGCCCGACTCGACGACGACCTCGCGACCCATTGGGAAGGCGAGATCCTGCGCGGCGCGCTGGCCCGGCAGGACAACCCGATCCGGCCGATCTACGTGATCCCGGGCGGGCAGGTGATGGCCGCCTTCGTGCGCCGGCTGGAGGCGGAAGGCGGGATCGGACCGCTCGCGACAAGGCGCGATCTGTTCTCGGACGAGATCCACTTCAACGATTACGGCGCCTACCTGATGGCGCTCACCCATTTCGCGGTGCTCTACGGGCGCTCGCCCCTGGGCCTGCCGCATGCGCTCGAACGGGCCGACGGCAGCCTTGCCGACGACCCCGGCCCGGAGGCCGCGCGGGCGATGCAGGAAGTGGTCTGGGAGATCGTCACCGGCTACGCGCCGACCGGGGTGGCGGCGCCCTAGGGACCGAGCGCCGGCTCTCGCCCGCTGTTGCCGATACGGCGCGGCAAGGGGGCGCGGCACGGCGACCGGCGGCTGGGCGGCCCGCGCCCTTTCCCGGCGTCCCGACCTCCTGCGCTGCCGCCGTTGCGCATCTGCGCGGTGCCGGGCGAACTCCCCGGCGTGAACCCCGCCACGCCTCCATCCGACCGAAGCCATTGACCGCGCCACCGCGCGGATCGGGCGTGGCCCCCGGCGCTGGCGGTATTCGCGCATTGCCCCCCAGGCAGGTGCCGGGCAAAGCCGGATAACGACATGAGGAACGTGTTAGAAGCGAATGATACCACGTGATAAAAGTAACGCGCCCGGACCGCGTGTTCGGAACCTGTCATGTCGGATTTCTTCGCGCAGATGCAGGTTTCGCGGATTCGAAACGCTCGGGGTCGGAACCCCAACCCCAGGGCCTGTCCGGGGAAGCGGGCGCGCGCCGCACGCCCGCGCGCGCAGGCGTGGTCCCGGCGGCACCCGCGCGCATTTCTCTCAGGGGGGAGCTACTCGGAGATGAACCGCCGCTGCATTTCCGCCTCCTGGGCTTCCATGAGCTTCTGCGCGGTCTCCATGTGATCGCGCATCACCAGCCGGGCGGTGTCGGCATCGCCGACGCGCAGGGCGTCGAGCAGTTCGAAATGGAAGGCCGAGCCGCGTTTCCACAGCTCCTCGTTCGGCGGCTCGTAGAGTTTGCGGTAAACGGTGAGGTCGGAGAGCATGTTGACCATGAAGTCGATCAGGAAGCCGAGCAGCGCGTTGTCGGCCTGGGCGGCGAGCAGCGCGTGGAACCGGAGCGAGGCGATGTGCTGGGCGCGCTCTTCCTCGATGGTCGCTGCCGGCGCGTCGTATTCGCCGACGATCGCTTCCAGCTGGCCCAGCACCTCGGCGGGCAGCTTGCCCGCGAGCGCCGCGGCAAGCTCGGGTTCCAGCACCCGGCGCAGGCTCGTAGATGTCGCGGATGGTGAGGTGCTGGAAGTAGAAATAATTGCCGAGCAGGCGCGCGCGCGTTCCTTGGACACCTCGTGGACGAAGGTGCCGCCGCCCGGCCCGGTGCGGCTCTTGACCAGCCCCTGGGCTTCGAGGATCCGCATCGCCTCGCGGATCGTGCCCTTGGCCATGCCGAAGCGCTCGATCAGTTCCGGCTCCGACGGCAGCCGGTCGCCGGCCGAAATGCGCCTGCACGATCCAGTCCTTGATCGCCTCGGCCACCCGCGCAGGCCGCGACAGCCGCGGGGCGGTCGCGGCCTCCGTCGTCGGGGTCTCGGCCTCAGTCGAGCGGGTGGTGGCAGGCGGCAAGCTGGTTCTCTCCCAGGGTCTCAGTTTCGGCTCGGCGGTCAGGCAGTGCTCGGTGGCCCGCGGACAGCGCCCGGCAAAGGCGCAGCCGGGCGGCGGGTTGAGCGGGTCGGGCAGTTCGCTGTCCTTCTGCTCGGGCGCGGTGAGCGGGCGGCCGACCACCGGGGCACTGTCGGCGAGAAGCCTTGTATAGGGGTGGCGCGGGGTGGTGAAGACCTCTTCGGCACGCCCGATCTCCACCACGGCGCCGAAATAGAGCACCATGATCCGGTCCGAGACCGCCTCGACCACCGCGAGGTCGTGGCTGATGAACAGGTAGGTGAGGTTGAATTCGCCGCGCAGCGCCGCCATCAGGTTCAGCACCTGCGCCTGCACCGACACGTCCAGCGCCGAGACTGGCTCGTCCAGGATCATGATCCGCGGCGCCGCCGCCAGTGCCCGTGCGATGCCGATCCGCTGCGCCTGGCCGCCGGAGAATTCGTGCGGGTAGCGGTCGAGGAACTCCTCGCGCAGGTTCACGCTGTCGAAGATCTCGGCGATGCGTTTCGCCCGCTCGGGAGCGGCCATGCCGTGGAGGTGGACGAGCGGCGCCTCCATGATCTGGCGGATGGTCTTGCGCGGGTTGAGCGAACTCACCGGGTCCTGGAAAACATACTGGATGAGCTTGCCGAAAGCGGCCGGGTCGGCAGTGTCGAGGGGCTTGCCCTCGATCTCGATCTGGCCCGTGGTGGGTTCGATCAGCCCCACCAGCATCCGCGCGAGGGTGGACTTGCCGCAGCCGGACTCGCCGACGATCCCAAGCGTTTCGCCGGTCTCGACGGCAAAGGACATTGGTCGCACCGCGCACCGCGCCGGCCTCGCGAAACAGCCCGCCGCCCACCGGGAAGGTCTTGGACAGGTTTTCGACCTTGAGAGCGGTCATGCCGGCGCCTCCTCGGGGACAAGGGTCTCTTCGGGATGCAGGCAGCGCACCCGGTGGGCCGTGCTGCCATCGAGCGCGATCTCGCCCTGCCGGCAGGTGTCGGTCGCCTTGTCGCAGCGCGGGGCAAAGGCGCAGCCGGGCGGCAGGTCAGAGACCACCGGCGGCAGGCCCGGGATCGCCGCGAGCGCGCGCTTGCCGCCGCCGAGCTCGGGCACGCAGGCCATGAGCCGCCTGGTGTAGGGATGCGCCGGGCGGTCGAGGATCGTGGCCGTCGGGCCTTCCTCGACGATCCGGCCCGCATACATCACCGCGACCCGGTCGCAGAGCTGTGCGACGACGCCGAAATCATGGGTGATGAAGACGATGGCCAGCCCGCGCTCGCGGCGCAGATCGTCGAGCAGCGCCAGGATCTGCGCCTGCACGGTCACGTCGAGCGCGGTGGTCGGCTCGTCGGCGATGATCACGTCGGGATCGTTGGCGAGCGCCATGGCGATGCCCACCCGCTGGCGCATGCCGCCCGACATTTCGTGCGGATAGTTGCGGATCCGGCTCTCGGCATTGGGGATGCGCACGGCCTTCAGAAGCTCCACGGCGCGCTTGCGTGCCTCCGCGTCCGGCACCTTGTGATGCGCCTGGATCGCCTCCATGAGCTGGTCGCCGACCCGGTAGAGCGGGTGCAGGGTCGAGAGCGGGTCCTGAAAGATATAGGCCACCTTGTCGCCACGCTTCGCCCGCAGGGTCCGGTAATCGGCCGCCAGCAGGTCGTCGCCCTCATAACGTACCGCGCCGCCGGTGATGACCCCGGGCGGCGAGGCGACGAGACCCATCACCGACAGCGCCGTGACCGACTTGCCGGAACCCGACTCGCCGATGATCCCAAGCGCCTCGCCCGGGTTTACATGCAGCGAGACCCCGCCCACAGCGCGGTAGACGCGGGCGCCGACGTGGAACTGTGTCTCGAGGTCCTGGATGTTCAGAAGTCCCTTCTGGTCGGCCTCTGGGATGGCGCCCTTGCGGTCGACCAGCGTCACCGCGCGCGGCCGGGTCAGCGCGCCCGAGCGCAGCCGCGGGTCGAGCGCGTCGCGCACGCCATCGCCGAGCAGGTTGATCGACATCACGATGAGGAAGATCATTACGCCCGGCACAACGGACGTGTGCGGCGAGGTGATCAGCGCCGCGCGCGCCTCGCCCAGCATCGAGCCGAGATCGGCCACCGGGGGTTGGCTACCCAGGCCGAGGAACGAGAGCCCGGCGGTCTCCAGGATCATCCAGCCCACCGTGGTCGACATCGCGATGACGATGGTCGAGGCGACGTTGGGCAGGAGGCTCGGTGAGGATGATCCGCCCATGCCCTTTCCCCGCGAGCCGGGCGGCGTCGATGAATTCGCGCCCCGCGAGGTCGACGGTCACCCCGCGAATGTTGCGGGCGAAGAACGGGATGTTGACCGCGGCCACCGCGATCAGCGCGTTCATCAGGCCGGGGCCGAGGGCGGCGACGATGGCCAGCGCCAGCGGGATGTAGGGAAAGGCCATTAGCATGTCGACGCCGCGCATGATGATGTTGTCGACCCGGCCGCCGAAATAGCCCGCGACGATGCCGATGCCGGAGCCGATGGTGCCGGCGATCACCGCGGCGGCGATGCCGACCGCAAGCGACAGCCGCGTGCCCCACATGAGCCGCGAAAGGAGGTCGCGCCCGAGATGGTCGGTGCCCAGCAGATGTCCCTCGCTGAAGGGTGTCATGAACCGGTCGCCGGTGGCGGTCACGTCCGGGTCGGCCAGCGGCAGGATCGGGGTGAGGACGGCGAGAAGCAGGATCGCGGCCAGCACCACCGCGCCGAGGGCGGCGAGGCGGTTTCGGAACAGGAGTTTCAGGAAAGCGCTCATGGCCGGGCCCTCACGTCTTGATCCGCGGATCGAGCAGCGATTGCGCGACGTCGACGGCGATGTTGAAGAAGACGTAAGCGGCGGCGACGAAGACCACGCCGCCTTGGACCAGCAGAATGTCGCGCTTCAGGATCGCGTCGACCAGCATCCGGCCGACGCCGGGCCACTGGAACACGATCTCGATATAGACCGAGCCCGAGAGCACGAAGCCCGCCTGGATGCCGAGGACTGGGATGATCGAGACCATGGCGGCCCGGAGCGCATGGCCCATCAGCACCCGGCGCTCGTCGACGCCCTTGGCGCGCGCGGTGCGGATGTAGTCCTGGCGCAGCACCTCCAGCATCGCAGAGCGGCTCAGGCGCGCGATCACCCCGGTCGCCACCACAGCCAGCGCCAGCGCCGGCATCACCAGGTGTTTAGCGAGATCCGGCAGGTCGCCGCCACCGTAGATCGCGTACATGCCCGATACTGGCAGCCAGCGCAGGTTCACCGCGAACAGGAGGATCATCATCATCCCGAGGAAGAACGACGGCACCGAGATGCCGATCAGCACGACGAAGGTGATCGCCTTGTCGGCGAGCCCGTATTGCCGGGCGGCCGAGACGACGCCGGCGAGGATGCCGAGCGCGGTGCAGAGCACGAAGCTCACACCGGCGAGGATCAGCGTCGCGTTGAAGCGTTCGAGGATCTCGTCGAGCACCGGCCGGTTGAGGCTGAAAGAGCGGCCGAAATCGCCCTGCAGCATGTTGCCGAGCCAGATGAAGTAGCGGGCGACCAGAGGCTTGTCGAGGCCGAGGTCGCGGTTCAGCTTCGCGACGTTTTCGGGTGTCGCGTAGCTCCCGAGGATGGCCGTCGCGGGGTCGCCCGGGATCATCGCCATGATGAGGAAGACGATCACCGTGATGCCGAACAGCACCGGGATCGCCGAGATCAGCCGTTTGAGGATATAGGCGCCCATGGTTCGGTCCCGTGCCGCATCTGTTCAGGGAAATCGGTCCCCCTTCTTTGGTCTCGAAATACCTCGGGCCCTCTCACCGTTTGCATGGAAAACGGTTGCCGGGTTACCGATCGTCCTTCGTCCAATCGTCCAGGGGTGCGGGGGGCAGAGCCCCCCGGCGGTTGTCATGGCCAGATCCGCGCGGATCTGGCGCGGGTCAGCCGGCACAGCCGGCCCGAAACCCCTCAGTTCTTCACCACGTCCTGCAGGAGCAGCAGGAAGGAGGGCTCCAGCGCGAAGTTGTCGACGCTGGCCGAGCTCACCGCGTTCTGCTTCCAGTTGGCGACGAAGACCCAGGGCGCATCCTCCTGGACGAGCGCCTGCATCTCGCGGTAGAGCGCGGCGCGCTCGTCCTGGCTGGTGGCGACGCGGGCCTTTTCGAGGAGCTCGTCGACGGCCGGGTTCGAGTAGTAGCCGGAGTTGAAGCCGCCGGCATCGGGCCAGGCCTCGGTGCGCAGGGCGAGGAAGGGCAGCGTGTCGGGGTCGTTGGTCATCCAGGCCATCTCGGCCATGTCCGCCTTGCCCTCGAGCCCCGGGTTCACCTCGCCGAGGAAGGTGTTCCACTCGTAGGTCTCGATCTTGACGTCGAAGCCCACGGCGTTGAGATCGGCCTGGATCGCGGTGCCCATCGGGATCGGGTCGAGCATGCCCGAGCCGCCCTCGGTGACGTAGAAGGTCAGCTCCGTTCCTTCGGCCACGCCGGCCTCGGCCAGCAGCGCCTTTGCCTTTTCCGGGTCGTAGGGGTAGGGGTCGAGCGCTTCGTCATAGGCCCAGGCGAAGGCGGGCGGGGTCGGGCCGGCGGCGACGTCGGCGGTGCCTTCGAGCACGTCGTTGACGATCGCTTCCTTGTTGATCGCGTAGTTCGCGGCCTGGCGCACGCGCTTGTCGGCAAACGGGCCTTCCTTGGCGTTCAGGATCAGGAACCACAGGTGCGGGCCTGCCTGTTCGTAGACCTTGAAGGCGTCGGTCTGGAACTCGGAAAGCGCGGTCGGCGGCACCTCGACCATCACGTCGATCCCGCCCGCCAGCATCTCGGCGACCCGCGTGTTGGCATCGGTGATCGGGCGGAAGACCGCCGCATCCAACCCGGCCGCCTCGCCCCAGTAATCGGGGTTGCGCTCCAGCACGACCGCCTCGTTCGAGCGCCATTCGGCGAACTTGTAGGGGCCGGTGCCCACGGGCGCGCGGCCGAAATCGACGCCCGAAGCCATCACCGCGGCGGGCGAGACCAGGAGGCCGGTCGGGTAGGCGAGGTTCGACAGGAACGGCGCATAGGGGGCGTCGAGGGTGAACTTCACGGTGTAGTCGTCGACCGCCTCGGTGCTCTGGATCGCCGAGAAGAAGAAGGCCAGCGGGAAGGGGCCGGTGTCGTGGTAGGGGTGATCCTCGTTCAGCATCCGGTCGAAGTTGAACTTCACCGCTTCGGCGTTGAACGGCGTGCCGTCGTGGAACATGACGCCTTCGCGCAGGGTGAAGGTGTACTCGGTCCCGTCCTCGCTCACCTCGTAGCCGGTGGCGAGCAGCGGTTCGGGGCTCAGCGTGCCGGGGGCATAGCGCATCAGGCCTTCGTAGAGGTTCACGGTGATGCGGAAGTCGTTCTGGGCCGTGACCGCCGCCGGGTCGAGCGACTTCGGCTCGGCGATCTGGCCGACCACGAGCACGCCGGGCGGGGTCTGGGCGGCCAGGGGGGCGGCGAAGCTGGTGGCGATCGCGGTGCCCAGGGCGGCCGCGAACAGGCCCCGACGGGTCCATTCGGTGGATTTCATCTCTGTTTGCTCCCAGTTGGAATTTGGTTTTTGCGGGTGTGGATTTGGTTTTGTGGATGGTCCGGATAGGGTGGGAATTATCATGATTAATTGTTTCGGTCAATTTTTCATGATAGATATTCGGAAAAGACCCGGGAGGAGACATGACCTTTTCACTTCTTGCGCGCGATCCCGAGACCGGCGCGATCGGCGGCGCCGCGGCCACGGGCGCGCTCTGCGTCGGCGGCTGGGTGCTGCGCGGTACGCTCGCGGGCGGCATGTCGGCGAGCCAGGGCAAGGCGCCGTCGACCTTCTGGGGCGAGGACGTGCTGGCGCTGATGGAAGCGGGACAGAGTGCGGAAAAGGCGGTGAAATCGGTGGTCGAGCCCGACCCGGGCGCAGCCCAACGCCAGCTCTCGGCGCTGCCGCTCGCGGGGCCGGGCGCGGTCTTCTCCGGCGGCGACAACACGCCCGAGATCGGTGAGCTTGCCTTCGAGGGCGGGATCGCGGCGGGCAACATGCTGGCCGCACACGCGGTGATCGACGCGCTGGTGGCGGGCTACATCGAGGCGCAAGGCGCGTTTCCCGACCGGTTGCTCACGGGTCTGCGCGCGGCCGAGGCGGCGGGGAGCGATTCGCGCGGGCTGCAATCGGCGGCGCTGCTGGTGCTCTCGCCCGCCCACGCGCCGCTGACCCTGCGCGTGGACTGGTCCGAAACCCCGCTCGACGCGATCGGCGACCTCATTGCGCGCGCCACCAGCGGCGATTACGCCGCCTGGGCGGCACAGGTGCCTTGCCTCGACAACCCGGTGAGCACCTATGACGGCTGACCTCGCCGCGCGGGCGTCCGCGCGCCTCGCCGCACTCGCCGCCTGTTCCGCGCCCGGTCCCGGCGTGACCCGCCTGCCGTTCACGCCCGCGCACCGCGCCGCGCTGGCCGAGCTCACGGCGCAGAGGGAGGCGGCCGGGCTCTCGGTCCGTCTCGACGCCGCCGGCACGCTGATCGGCCGGTGCGAGGGCCCGCCGGGGGCGCCGGTCCTGCTCCTGGGCTCGCACCAGGATTCGGTCCGCGAGGGCGGGGCCTATGACGGGATCATGGGCGTCGTGCTGCCGATCCTCGCTTTGGAGGTGCTGCGCGACGCAGGCGTGGCGCTGCCCTTCGCCGTCGAAGTGCTGGCCTTCGCCGACGAAGAGGGCGTGCGGTTTCCGACCGCCCTGATCGGACCGCGGGCGCTCGCCGGCACCTTCGACCCCGCCGTGCTCGACATGGAAGATGCCGACGGCACCCGGCTCGGCGACGCGCTCCGTGGCTTCGGCGGCGACCCCGGCGCCATCGCCGGACTCGCGCGCGACCCGGGCGCGGTGCTGGGCTATGTCGAGACCCATATCGAGCAGGGCCCTGTCCTGGAGGCGGCGGGCGATCCGCTCGGGGTGGTGACGGCGATCTGCGGCATCGAGCGCCACCCGGTCACCCTGACCGGCGAGACCGGCCACGCCGGCACCCTGCCGATGGAGATGCGCCGCGACGCGTTGGTGGGGGCGGCCGCGCTGGTCACCGAGGTCGACCGGTTGGCCGGGCGACGCCGGGCCTGCTCGGCACGATCGGCACGCTCGACCTCGCCCCCGGCGCGGTCAACGCGGTGCCGCGCGAGGTGCGGACCACGGTCGAGCTGCGCGCGCCCGAGGACGCAGTGCGCGAGGCCGCCGGTGTCGCGCTCACCGCCTTCGCACAGGAGACCGCAGCGGCGCAGGGGCTCGCGCTCGACATGACCCGCAGCTACCACCAACCGGCCACACCTTGCGACCCGGCGCTGTCCGACCGGCTCGCCGCGGCGGTCGAAGCGGTCACCGGCGGGCCGGCGCCGCGCCTCGCCTCGGGGCCACCCACGATGCCTCGGCGATGGCCGACCTCTGCCCGGTGGCGATGCTGTTCACCCGCTGCGCCGGCGGGGTGAGCCACCGGCCCGCGGAATCTGCCTCCGGCGCCGACATGGCGCTGGCGGTCGAAACGCTGGTGGCCTTCCTGACCGCTTTCGCCGCAGCTCCGGCCGCCTGACGGGGCCGGGCGTGCTTGCAGGGAACCCGGTTTCAGGCAATCTGCACAACGACCAGGACCAAGGAACCCCAGACATGCCCGAAGGAAAGCCGCCTTTCCGCAGGCCGAATACGACCGCCGCATCGCCCTCACCCGCGCCGCGATGCAGGCCGCCGGGATCGAGCTGCTGTTCGTCACCGACCCGTCGAACCAGGCCTGGCTCACCGGCTATGACGGCTGGTCCTTCTACGTCCACCAGGGGGTGATCCTGCGGCTCGAAGGTGAGCCGATCTGGTGGGGACGCAACATGGACATGTTCGGCGCCCGGCGCACCTGCTGGATGGGCGAAGACAACCTCACGGGCTATGCGGACAACTACGTCCAGTCCACCGAACGCCACCCGATGCAGGAGGCTCGCCGGCCGGCTCAGGGCGCTCGGGGCGGAGACGGCGCGGATCGGCATCGAGATGGAAAACTACTATTACTCGGCCAAGGCCCACGCGGTGCTGACGGCCGAGCTGCCCGGCGCCAGTTTCGTCGACGCCACCGCGCTGGTGAACTGGCAGCGGATCGTGAAGTCGAGGCCGAGATCGGTTTCATCCGCAAGGCCGCGCAGATCTCCGAAGGTGATCGAGACCGCCATCGCCCGGGCCGCGCCGGGGGTGCGCAAGAACGACCTCGTCGCCGACATCACCCATGCCGGGATCACCGGCGTGGGCGACGTCTGGGGCGATTACCCCGCCATCGTGCCGCTCACCCCGTCGGGCTCGACGCGACCGCCGCGCACCTGACGTGGAACGGCGACCCGATGCGCGCCGGCGAGGCGACCTTTTTCGAGCTGTCCGGCTGCTACCGCCGCTACCACGCGCCGCTCTGCCGCACGGTCTATCTCGGCAAACCGCCGCAGGCGGTGCTCGACGCCGAACAGGCCCAGCTCGAAGGCATCGCCGCCGGGCTCGACGCCGCCCGCGCCGGAAACCGGACCTGCGACATCGCCAACGCCTTCATCGGCGTGCTGAAGAAGCACGGCATTCACCGCGAGGGCCGCTGCGGCTACCCGATCGGGCTCAGCTACCCGCCCGATTGGGGCGAGCGCACCGCCTCGATCCGGGCCGAGGACACGACCGTGCTGCAACCGGGCATGACCTTCCATTTCATGCCGGCGCTGTGGATGGAGAGCTGGGGGCTCGAGACCACCGAGACGATCCTCATCACCGAGGACGGCCCGGCCGAGACCCTGTGCAACGTGCCGCGCAAGCTCTTCGTGAAGGACTGACCCTTGGACCGGCTCGCCCGCACCACCGAGATCCTGGGCGATCTCATCGCCTATCCAACCGTCTCGACCGACAGCAACCTCGGCATGATCGCCCACATGGCGGGACTGCTGGAGGACGCGGGCGCCCGGGTCGAGGTCATGAGCGATCCCTCCGGGGCCAAGGCCAATCTCTTCGCCACCCTCGGTCCCGAACGCGACGGCGGCATCCTGCTGTCCGGGCATTCCGACGTGGTGCCGGTGACCGACCAGGACTGGAGCCAAGATCCGTTCGAGATGGTCGCTCGCGACGGCCGGCTCTACGGCCGCGGTGCCTGCGACATGAAGGGCTTCCTCGCCGCGACGCTGGCGATGGCGCCGCATTTGGCCGCCCGCGTCGGCACCGGGCCACAAGCGCGGCCGCTGCATTTCGCCTTCACCTATGACGAGGACCGGCTGTTTCGGCGCCCGCCACCTTGCCGAGGTGCTGAAGCGCGCGGGCTGACCCCCGGCGTGGCGATCATCGGCGAGCCCACCGAGATGCGGATCATCGAGGGCCACAAGGGCTGCCACGAATACACCACGCGGTTTCACGGGCTGCCCGGCCACGGCTCGCTCCCAGACCAGGGGTCAACGCGGTGGAATACGCGGTGCGCTACGTCCACCACCTGCTCGGGCTCAAGGACCGGCTGCGCGCGTCGCGCCCGCCGACAGCCCGTTCGATCCGCCCTGGACCACGGTCAATATCGGCGCGCTCAACGGCGGCGTGGCGCATAACGTGATCGCACCCACGGCCGAGGTCGCCTGGGAGATGCGGCCGGTGCAGCCGGGCGACGCGGATTTCGTCCACGACCACCTGCGCGCCTATGTCGAGGGTGAGCCTTTGCCGCGGATGCGCGCGGTCTACCCGGACGCGACCATCGAGACCGAGGTCATCGGCGAGGTCGCGGGGCTGGTGCCGGTGCGCGACAACGAGGCGCGCCGGATCGTCGCCGAACTTACCGGCGCAAATTCGGCCGACGTCGTGTCCTTCGGCACCGAAGCGGGATCTTCCAGGCGCTCGGAACGGATGTGGTGGTCTGCGGCCCGGCTCGATCGAACAGGCGCACAAGGCAGACGAATATGTCGCCCTCGACCAGGCCGCCGAGTGCCTCGCCATGCTGGAGCGGCTCGGCGACAGGCTCGACCGCGCGGGGTAGGGCGCCCGCCCCGGTTACGCCTGTTCCACCTCTAAAGTCTTGTGGCCTTCCGCCAACTCCCGCCAGTTCAGCGCCAGATCCCGCACGCCCGCGAGGATCGCGTCCACCGTCGCGTCGTCCATCGCGTAGTGCAGGGAGAGCCGCACCCAGCCGGGCTTGCCGCTGTCGTCGCCGTGCAGGATCGCGTCGCGCATCGCGCAGGATTGGCCCTCGGAGATGCCGAGCAACCGGTGGCCGAAAGGGCCGGCGCAGACGCAGCCGCCGCGGGCCTGGATGCCGAAGTGATCTGAAAGCATCCGCGTGACGTCCTGGTGGTGCAGATGCCCGCCGGCACCGTCGCGGATCAGGAAGGAATAGGTCGGCAAGCGGTGGTGGGCGTTCAGCCCCAGCAGCTCCAGCCCCGGCACGTCGGCCCAGGCCGCCATGGCGCGGGCGTCGAGCGCCGCCTCGCGGGCGGCGATCTCCTCGTGTCCGACGGCGTCCTTCACCGCGAAGGCCAGCGCCGCGCGGATGTCGGCGAGGATGTTGGGCGTGCCCGCCTCCTCGCGTTCGTGCAGGTTGCCGACATAATCATGCGCCCAAGGGCTCACGAAAGCGACCGTGCCGCCGCCCGGCGCGGTCGGGCTCCGGCGGGTGACGATGGCTTTCTTGACCGCCAGCACGCCCGAGGCGCCGGGGCCGCCGACGAACTTGTGCGGCGAGACGAAGATCGCGTCGATGGCCGGGCCGCCCGCCGGGTTCATGTCCATCGGCAGGTAGGGCGCGCCGGCGGCGTAGTCCCAGAACGACAGCGCGCCGTGGCGTTTGAGCAGGGCGGTGACCGCCGCGACATTGGTACAGACGCCGGTGACGTTGGAGGTGGCCGAGAAACTGCCGATCACCAGCGGCCGGTCGGCATGCGCGACGAGCGCGGCTTCGAGATCGCCGAGGTCGATGCCGGTCTCGTCATCGGGACCGATCTCGATCACCTCGGCCACGCTCTCGCGCCAGGGCAGGATGTTGGAATGGTGCTCGTAGGGCCCGATCAGCACCACCGGCCGCGGCCCCGGTTTCGGCGTGCCGACGAGACCGAGGAGGCCGACCAGCTTGTTGATCGCGCCGGTCACCCCGGCCCCAGCGAAGATCACCTCGTCGGCGTCACCTGCGTTGAGGCTGGCCGCGATGAAGGCCCGTGCCGCTTCGCGCGCCCGGGTGGTCTGGCGGCCGCAGAAACTGTCCTCGGTATGGCTGTTGGCATAGACAGGCAGCACCTCGCCGCGGATGAAATCCTCGACCTGGGTGAGCGCGCGGCCCGAGGCGGTGTAATCGGCATAGACCAGCTTGCGCGGGCCGAAAGGGCCGTCGAAGCTCATGCCCTCGCCGATCAGCCCGGCGCGGATCCGGTCGATGGCCGCGGCGCCTTTTGCGCCCGCGAGGATGTCTGCATAGGGGGTCATCGGCTGGCGTCCTTCTGTGCGGGGTCGGGGCCCAGCGTGTCTGTCCGGGGCAGTATCTCATCGATGAAGCGAAGAAATGACCCAAAATGCGCTGGTTGATCGGAAAATCATGTGGTCATATGATCGCATGAATAGTGTCGAGATCGATCAACATGACATCGCAATCCTGCGCGCGCTGCAGCAGGATTCGGGGCTGTCGCAACGCGACCTCGCCGAGCGGATCGGGCTGTCGCAGAATGCCTGCTGGCGCCGGCTCAACGCGCTGCGCGACCGCGGCATCATCACCGGCCAGAGCGTGCGGCTCGACCGCGAGAGCTGGGGCTCAAGCTCGTGGTCTTCGCGATGATCCGCACGCGGCACCACTCGGCCGACTGGCTCGCGGTGTTTCGCCGCCAGGTCGCGCTGATCGACGAGGTGGTGGATTTCTACCGGATCGGGGGCGATTACGACTACCTGCTCAAAGTGGTGGTCGCCGATATCGCCGGCTACGATTCCGTCTATCAGCGGCTGATCGAGCGGGTCGAGCTCGACAGCGTGACCGCCTATTTCGCGATGGAATCCATCCTCGAAAGCCGGCCCTTGCCGTTGGAACGCTGACCCTGTGCGCTGCCCTCGGGCACTGACCGGGGTCCCGATCGGAACGGTTGACTTCGTCCGCCCGGGCAGGGACAGTCGCGGCGCCGTCGAGGAGGTTGTCGTGTCCCGGTCCCGCCAGAAGTCCCCCCGGAGATCCCCCTTGTGGGCTCTCGCACCGGCCGCCGTGCTGGTCTTCGCCGGATGGCAGACGGTCGCGACCCTGTCGCGCACGCCGGCGTTCAACCGGTCGTACCTGCTGGAGACCGACGATGGCGGACAGGTGCCGCGCTACGGCATCGGGATGTACGATCGCGCACAGTACACCTTCCTGATTGCGCGCGGGTGGTTCCTGCGGGCAATGCGAGAAATGGACGAGGCCGCGGAGAATCCGGCCGCAGCCGGCGAAACGGGTCTGGATGAGATCCGTCGGGCAAGGGAGATCGCAACCGCGGGCCTCAGGGTCAACCCGGCCGATCCGGCCGCCTGGATGTTGCGGGCCAGAACGGACGTCGCCCTGGGCAACCTGGACGCCGCCGTGCAGGGTTACCTGACCTCCAATGCCCTGTCCCCGAACAGTACGATCATGGCGGGCGACCGGTTGAACTTCCGAAATTGGCTGATGGCAGACGCGGCAGGATACGATCTCGCGCTTGCGTCCATTCCTGTTGACGCCGTTCGCAGGGATCTCGACGCGATCCGGCGTCGCTCGGAGAAGACCTACGAGTTGTACATTGCAGCACCGGCCGTGCGCGCGTTCCTCGCCCCTGAGAACTGAAACGAAAAAGGGCGCATTCCCATGCGCCCGCCTTCAGCTTTTCCGGATTGTTCGGTGCACGCCACCGTTGCTGTGCAGTGAGGAATACGCCCTGCAGGTTTCACCGCAGGGGCAATCAAACTTCACTGTGCCGGGCAAGTGTAGGTGACCCCTGCCGCCCTCAGTTTGGACTGGTTTACGGCCTGCAGGGCGGGGCAGAGACAGGTCACTTCGCTTCCGGCAGGGCTGGCCGGGCAGCAAGCCTGCAAATTGGCCTGAATCCCGCTGGAGCAGAGGTTGCCAGTACCCGTTGCCGTCGCGCAATAGGTATTGATCGCGCTGACCCACCCGGGCACCAGATCGCAGCTCGGCGTCGATTGCGCCATCGCCGCGCCGGTCATCATGATCCCCGCAACGGCGGCAGCGGCCGCGACGCGCGCGCCCTTTCCAAATTTCGAAATCAATGCCGACAACTTTCCACTCCTCGTAAAGGATATTCGCATGCTCGCTCGGGTCGGAGCCTACCCGTGACGGTTGCTGAGGTCAAACTATTGATTTAATGCAAACCGATGGCCTCTGGCGGATTTCTGCCCGGGGTTGCGGCACGGACACGCACGATGTTGTTTCGCCGGCCGGCGCTTTGCGGCAGAGGACAGTTTGTTTCGAGGAGCGACGATGACCAGCGTGGACCAGACCCGCAGAACCGGGGGCGCGGCGCCGGCGCAGCGCAGCCGGAAAAGCGCCGCTGACCACTCGCGCGTGCAAGCCGCGCTTGGCTGGACCGCCCTCGCGCTCGTCGCCTGGGCGCTTCTGCGCAACGGCGGGTATGCGCCGCTGATCTGGCTCGTGATGTGCCTCGGCACGCTGGGTCTCTTCGCGGTGCAGGTGGCGCTCGATGTCCGGACCGGACTCCCCCGGCAAGCCCGGACGGCCCTGTGGGTTTCGCTGCCGTTTTTCGGCGTGGTCGTCTGGGTGTTGGCGCAGGGAATGCCGGGCTTGCCGGCAGGCTGGGCGCATCCGGTCTGGGCCGCAGCGCCGGAGGGGTCCGTCCCGGCGATCTCGGTGCATCCCGATGCCGGCCGGCCGGTCGCGCTGCGGTTCACCTGCTACGCGATGCTGTTCTGGATCCTGTTGCGCACCGCCGCCGCGGCACGCAATGGCGCCCATGTCTACATCCAGGCGATCGCGCTGTTCTCGACCGCTTTGGCGCTCTACGGGATGGTCTCCCTGGCGATCGGATACAATTGGCTCCTGGCCGCTGGGGAAGACGCTGTCGGGCTCCGGGCAAGTCTCTGGAATAGGAACACCTACGCGACCGTTGCGGTCTTCGGCATTCTGGCGAACGTGACCGCCTACCTGCAGGCGGTGTCCGGCAGCGTAAGCCGGGACGGTCTGGCCGGGCTGCGGGATTTCCTCGAGACGTTTTTCTCCCGGGCCTGGGTCTTTGCCTTCGGCGCGCTCGTGCTGCTCGCGGCGCTGACCATGACCTTGTCGCGCGGCGGGGCGGTCTCCGGGCTCATCGGCGTCCTCGTCCTGATCTGGGGGCTGCGCAGCGGCGCCGGCAAGGTCAGCCTTCGGGCGACGGCGATCCCGGTTGCGCTGTTTGCTTTCGTCGTTCTGTTCATGACCTCGGGCGTTCTCGACCGGCTGGGCAATATCGGGATCGAAGGGCGGCCCGAGATCTACCGGCAGGTCTGGGCCGGTGTCCTCGACCGTCCGCTGCTCGGCCATGGCGCCGGCACGTTCGTGGACAGTTTCTCGCCCTATGTGCCCCTGTCGCAGGGGATATTGGTGTGGGATCGGGCCCACAACAGCTACCTCGAAAACGCGTTCGAGTTCGGTTTGCCCGCGGCGGGCGTGTTGTTCCTGACGCTCGGCCTCATCGGCGGGCGATTGCTGCAAGGGGTGCGGACGCGCAAGCGCTACCAGAGCACGCCCGCCTTCGCGCTCGCCTGTTTCGCGGCTGCCGCGGTCCACGCGATGGTCGATTTCAGCCTGCAGGTCCCGGCCGTGGCCGCGCTCTTCGCCGCGATCCTCGGGATCGGCTGGGGCCAGAGCTTCCCGACCCGGCGCAAGTCGGACGAGGCCTGAGGCGCCCGGCTTACCGCCCGGCGGTGATCAGCCCGGTCTCGGCATCGAGCCGGACGGCGGTCAGACGGCCGGTGTAATAGGCGCCGGTGTCGACGCAGATGCGCTCGTCAGTGACGACCGGATCGGCGGCGTCGTAATGGCCATGCACCACCCGCAGTCCCGGCACCGGACCGGTTTCGGGGAACCGCGCGCGGCCCCAGAGCACGATGTCCTCGTCGTCGTCGGTCGGGTCGTCCGGGTCGATCCCGGCATGGACGCAGAGCACGTTGCCGGAGCGCCAGGTGAGCGGCAGCGCCTTCAGGTAGGCGACGTGGTCGCCCATCGTGTCGCGCAACCGGTCGGCGAGATCGCGGGTCGCCTGGGCCCCGAGCGTGCCGGCGGGGACCGAGATCCCGTAGCTCGCAAGCGTCTGCATGCCGCCGAACCGGAGCCAGTTCACGCCTTTCTCCGGCGTCTCAAGGAACTGGAGCAGGGCGGCCTCGTGGTTGCCCTTGAGCACGATCAGGTCACCGAACGGGCCCGGGCCGGTCGTCGCCTTGAGCGCCGCGACCACGTCCCGCGAATTGTCGCCGCGGTCGATGATGTCGCCGAGCAGGATGGTCTTGGGCCGGCGGCCGTCGCCGACGCGAAAGGCGAAATCGGCGGCGATCCGGCGCAGCATGATTTCCAGCAGGTCCGCGCGCCCGTGCACGTCGCCAACGACGTAGAGCCGGTCGCCTTCGGCCGGACGCGGGACCGGGGGCGGGGTCTCGTCCGACCCGCCCTTATGTCCGAACAGGCGGAACATCGGGTTTGCCACGCAGGGTTGTCGGTCTCAGCTTCATCCGTTCTCGTAATAGTCGCGGTATTGCCCCCGGTAATAGCTGTACCCATCATAGGTATACTTGGTGGCCTTGGTCTCGTTGACCATGGTCATGACCGCGCCGGTCACCTTGGCATCGACCGAGCGAAGCTCGCGCAGACCCTCCATCACCGCTTCGCGCGGGGTCGAATCCCAGCGCACGGCAAAGACCACGGCGTCGACCATCGACGACAGGATCCGCGCATCGGTCACCACCAGCGTCGGCGGGGCGTCGAGGATGACCACATCGTAGTTCTTCGACAGGTAGTCGAGCAGCACCTGGAACCGGTGCGAGGCCAGAACGTCGGAGGCGTTGATGTTCAGGTTCCGCTCCGAGGACTTGGTCATCAGGATGTGCAGCCCGGTGCGGGGTTCGACGAAGATCGCCTGGTCGAGCGAGGCCGAGCCGTTGATGACCGAGAGCAGCCCGAGATCGTCGTTCTCGATGTTCAGCGCCTTCGACAGCGCCGGCATGCGCAAGTCGCAGTCGACGATGATCGCCGACTTGCCCATCTGCTTGCTGGTGAGGGCCAGCATCAGGGCGGTGGTCGACTTGCCCTCGCGCGGTACCGAGGAGGTGAACATCACCCGTTTCGGCGGCCGGTCGACATCGGAGAACAGGATCGAGGTGCGCAGGTTGCGGATCGCCTCGGTGAGCGACGAGTTCGGCTTCTCCTGCAGATAGCCGACCACGTCGGAGCGCTTGAGGTGCTTGCCGGCGAGCGGCACCATGCCGAGCACGTTGACGCCGGTCATCTGTTCGAGCTGCTGCGGCGAGCGGAAGGTGTTGTTCATCCGGTCGAGCAACACGACGATGAAGACGCCGACCAGCAGGCCGATCAGCAGGCCCATCGCCTTGGTGCGCCGCTCCGAGGTGCCGAGCGGGGCGATCGGCACTTCGGCGGGGGTGATGATCCGCGCATCGGCCGCCTGCAGCGAGACTTCCTCCGTCGATTCCTGGAGCCGCGAGAGCAGGTTCTCATAGAGCGTCTGGGCGGCCAGCGCCTCGCGTTCGAGCTGGCGGATCTCGATCGTGTCGCGGTTCTGCTCGGCCGCCTTGACTTCGAGCGCGCGGATTTCTTCGACCAGTTGGGTTTCGCCGTCGCGCTTGGCATCGAGATCCACCTGCAGCGCCTGAACGATGCGGTCGGCCTCGGCAAGGATCCCCTTGCGCACTTCGGCAAGCTCGGCCTCCATCCGGGCGCGGCCGGGCAGCCGTTCCAGCGACGGATGGTTCGCGGGCACGGTCGAGGCCTGCGCCGCCAGCTCGGTGACCAGCTCGCTTTCGCGCTGGCGGTAGTCGCCGATGATCCGCGAGTCGCGGAACTCGGTCAGCGTCGCGAGGTCATGGCCGTCGTTCATGGCCTTGCGGAGCCGGTCGAGCTGGGCGGTCTGCGCGGTGAGTTCCTGGCGCACCTGGATCAGCGTCTTGTTGAGGGCGTCGATCTGCTGCTGCGTGGCTTCGAGGCTCTGGCCGGTCTCGGTGGACAGCCGCGCATAGCCGTCCTCGACGGCGCGTTCGGCATCCTCGACCTTGACCCGCAGCTCCTCGACCCGGACCGAGAGCCAGTCGACCGCGTTCTGGGTGGTCTCGAGTTTGCCTTCGAGCTGGTCGACCAGGTATTGCTCGGCGATCTCGTTGGCGACGGCGGCCGAGAACCTGGGGTCGCCGGACGTGTAGGAAATCGCGATCACCCGGCTGTCGGGGTTCGAATCCAGCGTCATGCCGTAGTAGATGCCATCGACCAGCGACTGCCGGTTGCGCGCGGCGGCCACGTCCGGGGTCGCCGCCGGGGGCGGCGGTGTCCGCAGGCCGATCCGGATGAGAAACTCGTGCAAGGCGGAGGGGGCTTCGGCCTCTTCCATCTCCTCGGGGCCCTGGTCGAGCCCGAGCTTGTCGATCACCCGGTTGATGAGCTTGGTCGAGCTCAGGATCTCGATATGGGTGAGCAGGGTGGTGGTGCCGAAGTATTCTTCGACCATCACGCCTTCGTTGCGCAGCACGTCGGCGCGTTCGGTGCCCAGCAGCAGTTTCGCCGTCGCCCGGTAGCGCGGCTCGATCTGCGAGGCCAGGAACAGACCGACGGTCAGCCCGAACAATGCACAGATCGCGATGATCCACTTGCCGCCCCAGAGCAGCTTGGTAATCGCACGAAGGTCGATGCTGTCGTCTTCGTGGGCCTTCGCTTCCGATCGCGTAAACATCGCGAAATCGCTCGCCTTATTCATTCTTTGACTACCCGATAATCGTTCATGTTTTTTGCTACCTGTAGCATCCGCGAACTCAACAAGCGAGGGTTGAGGCAGCTCAGCGGGATTGTTGTGCGTTCTGAGGCGGATATGCCGCGCACCGGCGCGGCCGGCGCCGGGTCTGCGCCGTGCGGGTACAGTAATCCAACGGCCGGGGGGGCCGGTTCCGGCATCCTTCCGCCGCGCAGGGGCGGCGGGATTTCGCCGATCCCCTGCCGCGAGGCGGGCGGCCGCGGGTGGCGGGCCGCGGTGCGGTCACTCCGCCGGGCCGGCGCGGTGGGCGTGCAGGCGGGCGCGGATCCCGCGCTCCGCCGCCGCTATGTCGCCGTAGCGCAGCCGGCAGGCCGGGGTGCGGGCGATGAAATCGAGGAAATCGCCGGTATCGTCGCGGTCGAAGCCGATATAGCTTTCCTCGTTCATGAACAGCCCCAACGCCTCGATTTCCGTCAGCGGTTCGAGTGCGGCCGGGGCGTCGCCCATCGCGGCCGTGTACTGCACGTCGAGGATCAGGCGCGGGGTTTCGGCCCGGGTGGCGCGGGCGGCGGCGGGCAGGCCCTGGTAGCGGACCCGCCGCGGGCCGAGCTGGTGGATGCGCGCCCCGGGCAGCGCGGGGAAGTCCTGCGCGAGCGCGGCGACCGCGCCATCCTTGATGCTGAGAGCGAAGGGTAGGGGATGCACCCGCCAATCCTCGCCAAAGGCGGCGATGTCCTCGGCCAGGATCGTCCAGCCGCGGGCCACGAGACCGGCGGACAGGGTCGACTTGCCGGCGCCGCTCTCGCCGGCGAGGAACACGGCCCCGGACGGCCCCGCCAGCACCGCGCCGTGCACCGTGGCGCGCCAGCCCCGGTCGCCGCCGGCGAGGCGCACGAGCTCGGCGACGATCTGGCCACGGGCCATCGGCAGGTGCGGCGCCCAGCGGATCGGCTGGCCGTCGAGGTGCAGGAGCCAGCCGCCCTCGGGCCCGGTCGACGTCAGCACGTGCTCCGCCGCGCGGTCGGTCGCGGGGAAGTCGACCGTGAGGTCGGCGACCACCGCGGCGAGGGTCGGGTCGTCGATCTCCAGGACCATCGGCCGGCCGGCCACGAGGAGCGTCCGGCGCAGAGCGGGTCGGGCCGGTCGGGGCGCCGGGACAGACGGGAGGGCAGCAAGCTGGCGGGCTTCGTCGGACGGTGCGGGCGGATCGAACATCCCCTGCGCCGCCCAGGCCGCGAGACAGGCGGCCACGTCGGCCCCGGCCATTGCGGCGCGGTCGGGGCGCCGGTGGGCATAGGCCCGGATGGTCGCGGCCAGATCCCCGGTCTCGATCAGCAGATCCCAGATCGCGGCCGCAGACGGGTTGAGCAGCGTGACGGCGTTCCACGCCGGGATGATCCCGATCCATGCCGCGCCGAGGGCTGCGCTCGGGCGCCAGAGCCGGCAGGCGGACAGGTCCGGGGCGGAAAGGACTGGGGAAGGGGCGTCGGTCATCTGTCCGTGTCGCGCCCGCCGGCGGGGACGTCCGGCGGTCGGGGTCTGGTCTGTACGCGCCCGGACCCGTCCCGGCGTCGGGCCGGCGGCGGGGTCGAGCCCGCAGCCATCCGCGGTCGCATGTGCCGGTACGATGTTCCGTCCGGGTCGCCCGGGAAGCGCCGGGATGGCAGCGCGGGCGTCAGTTTCGGCGGAGTCCGAGGTGCGGGGGCAGGGTCACAGGTCCGCAAATCTCCGTCACCTGCGGGGTCGCGGTGCGCCGGATCCGGGCAAACAAGGGCGCAGAAATGAATGAAGCCATGGCCGGTCCCGGCAACATGGCTTCGAATCGTTGTGTGAGGTGCGATCAGCTTTCCCGCTTGCCCAGGAACCCGGCCGAGCCCGGCGCGCCGGTGTTCACCGGCTTGTAGCCCGGCGCCGGGCCACGGCCCGAGCCGCAGGGTTCTTCGCAGGGCGAGCCCGTGCCCGCGGCCCGCGATGCGGAGGGCGTGAGCAAAACGGCCACGGCAGGTGCCGCGCCGGCGAGCGCACCGATATTCAACATTGCAGCCCGACGGCCCATGTCCACGCCTTGGGTTTCGGCGGTGTCGTTCTGGGCGCGCATTTCCTGCGACTGTTTCTGCTCTGCTGTCCTCTGATGTTCGATCATAACAATCCTGCCATCCAAACACATTTGGACCATCGGATACCATGGCCGGCAGGTCAGGGCAATGGTTGCATAACCTTCGCCGGCCATTCCCCCATCGATCCGTGGCCACGATGACGCAGTGAGATCGCGACTGTCGCCGGATTGATAAACAATAGAGGGTTTTTGCAGGTTTTGCGCAAGTGACCCCGGGCCGATTTTCGCCGATCGGCGCCGTCACGGCGGGCGATGACAGGGAAAACCACGGCGATTCCTGCGACTTCAGCCCGGTCCGGCCTTTCGCAGCAGGAGCGGATTCGGAGGGCGGATCCGCGCTTAGCCCCGGCGGGGATGTCGCGTCGATCCCGGCACATGAAGCAAAGAAAAACCCCGCCGGCGCGACCGTCGGCGGGGGATATCCGGTAGCAGGTTTGCGGTTCCTGCATGGCGCTGCCGCTCGTGGCCCGCCTCAGCCGGCCATCAGGGCTACAGGTCCATCTCTTAGAAGACGAAATCGCCCGCGTCGAGGTCTGCGATGTCGACGTTCAGCAGCCGGATCTCGTCGCCGCCGGCGCTGATCACGACCCGGGTTCCGACCTGCACCATGTGGTTGGCGGCGAGATCGCTCCAATCGGTGACGGCATCGAGGCCGCTCAGGTCGAGCGTGTCGTGGTGCTTGACGGCGTCGTTGTTGGCATTGAAGTCGTGGATGACGTCGATTCCGTCGCCGGTGACGAAGACGAAGGTATCGGTGCCCCGGCCGCCGGTCAGCTCGTCCTTGTTCGTGCCGCCCCGCAGGGTGTCGGAACCCTCGCCGGCATCGAGGATGTCGGCGCCTGCCTCACCTTCCATGAGGTCGGCATGGGTGCCGCCCACGAGGGTGTCGTTGCCTCTGCCGCCGTAGATCTCGTCGGAGTTCACGCCGCCGCCCAGCCAGTCGTCGCCGTCCTCGCCGTAGAGGGTGTCGACGCCTTCGTTGCCCCGCAGCGTGTCGTTGTCATTGCCGCCGTCGAGGAAGTCGCCCTTGAGGCCGCCGTAGAGCACATCCTCGCCGTCGTTGCCAGCGAGCGTGTCGAACCCGCCGCCGCCTTCCATCGTGTCGTTGCCGCCGAAACCGCGAAAGGAATCGTCGAATTCGGACAGATACACCTCGTCGGCGCCGTTCATCACGTCGCGGATGATGTCGAAGTCATCCCGGATCTCGGGGGTGTCGCCGGTGTTGAAGAACAGCGACATGTCCACGTTCCAGCCGGTCCAGTGCCAGCCTTCTACCCAGTCGCCACCGTAGACCAGATCGGTGGCGTCCGGCACCAGAGCCATTGACCGAGGCCCTGGATCGTCCCGAAATACATATCGGTGTTCCAGTATTCGAACGCGGTCCCGTAGAGGCCAGCGCGTCGCTGCCTTCGTAGAGGAAGTAGCTGTCCTCGAACCCGAATTCGTTGGTGTCGTCGCGGAACTCGTCGAAATCCGGATTGGCGTACCAATAGTTCAAATTGTAGGAGTCAAGGTTGGTCTGGTAGGAAGCGTAAAGGACTGTCATCTTTCACCTGTCAATTTTTTACTTTTTCGCCGTTACCGCTCGACCTCGGCACGACCGTTTCAGTGTCCGCATGGTTCGATACAATACGAATCGAATTGCGTGTTTTCCGGGGTACATTCTCCAATTGTCCCTTCAAACGCAAGTTCGGCGCCTAGTGGTGGCCGCATGGACGGGCGATCGTGTTGTGATTGCACACTCGTTGACCGGTTCGGCGGGGCAGCGCGTGAGAATGCAGCGGGGCCCGGACCAGGCCGGGTTGGGCGCTGACGTCCAGTCGCTCCGGTTGAAGGCCCTCGGGGCGGCGCGTCGGGGTGAGGGCGGTGGACCGGCGGCAAACCGCGCAGGACCCGGGCGGTCGGGCCGCACCGGGTCGGGATTTTCGGCGCGGCTGCGGGGTCAACGCCCGGCGAGCGTGGCGATGATGCTGCGGATCGCGCCGCATCCTCGGGCCGGGACAGCGACGGGGCGTGGCCGCACTCGGGATAGAGCGTGATCTCCGGTCGCGGCCCGGTGCCGGCCATGCGCCGTGCGATCTCATCGGTCAGGAGGTCGGACTGCACGCCGCGCAGCACGTGAGTCGGCACGGTGACACGCTCGTAGCGGTCCCAGCCGTCGTGATCGCCGGGCGAGGCGGTGAACTGCACGGTGATGGCCGGGTCGTAATGGGTGGTGAAGCGCCCGTCGCCGCGGCGGCGCACGGAGGTGCGCGCCATCCGCCGCCAGAAATCGTCCGCGGCCGGTCCGAACGGGGCATAGGCGGCGCGAAACCAGCTCTCGGCGGCGGCGAGCGTAGCGAAGTCGGGCCTTGTGTCAGCATAGTCCAGGATGCGGGCGATGGCGTCGCCGGGCACCTCGGGGCCGATGTCGTTGACGATCAGCCAGTCGAGCCGGGCCGCATCCGGGCCGGCGGCGATGCGCATCCCGATGAGCCCGCCCATCGAGGTGCCGAGCCAGCCGACTCGGTCGAGGCGATAGAAGTCGAGGAGACCCGTGGCGATGGCGGCATAGTGGTCGAGCGCGTATTCCGCCTCCGGGTCGGCCGCCCAGCTCGACAACCCGCGCCCGATCGTGTCGGGGCAGAGCACGTGGTAGGCGTCCGCGAGCGCCCGGGCAAGCTCGTCGAAATCGCGGCCGGTCCGCGCGAGCCCGTGCCACATCACGAGCGCCGGCGCCCCCGGTGTGCCCCACTCGGTGACATGGATCTCGTGGCCGAGCACGGGCAGGAAAGCGTGGCGCGGCGCGGGCAGCGGGGTCATCGGCGGGCTCCTTTCGCGAGGACGGTGCCGGCGATGCCCCTCGGGAAGAAATAGACCAGCAGGATGAAGATGATCCCGAGCCAGAACAGCCAACGGTCGGGCGCGAGCAGTTGCGGCAGCAGCGGCAGGCCGGCCGTCGCCTCGGCGGCGAGCCCCATCAGGTCGCGCAGGTAGTATTGCGACAGCACCAGCAGCACGGCGCCGATCACCGCGCCCCACATCGTGCCCATGCCGCCGATCACCACCATCAGCAGGATGTCGATCATGATCGCGAAGCTCAGCGTGGTGTCGGGGCCGGTATACTTGAGCCAGACCGCGTAGACCGTACCAGCGAGCGAGGCCATGACGGCGGCGATGCAGAACACGAAGGTGCGGTAGGCGACGACCCGGTAGCCGATCGCCTCGGCCCGGGCCTCGTTCTCGCGGATCGCCTTCAGCACGGTGCCGAGCGGCGACGCGACGAGGCGCAGGAGCACCACGAACAGCGCGAGCGCGGCGGTGAAGACGAAATAATACGCGGCGAGCTTGCCGTTGAGCTTCACGCCCCAGGCTCGGCGACCTTGCCGTCCGCATCGGTGACGAGCTTGGTCGCGGTCTTGAACAGATCCGGCGTGCGGTAGGTGATCCCGTCCTCGCCGCCGGTGAAGGCCGAGAGCTGCGAGGCGAGCACCATCGCGACCGAGGCGGCGGCGAGCGTGACCATGGCGAAGAAGATCGCCTTGACCCGCAGCGACAACAGCCCGATGGCCACGCCGACGGCCAGCGACAGCGCCACGCCCGCGAGCGCCCCCAGCGTGAGCGCGCCCCAGGTCGGTCCGATCTCGCGGAACGCGATGGCGGCCCCGTAGGCGCCGAAGCCGAAGAACATCGTATGCGCGAAACTGACGATCCCGGTATAGCCGATGAGCAGGTCGTAGCTCGCCACCAACACGATGAAGACGCAGATCCGCGCCGCCACTTCCAGCGCGCGGGTGTCCTGGAACAGGAACGGGGCGAAGAGCAACAGGGCCGCGATGAGCAGGACGGCGGCCTTGACGCCGGTTTCGCCGGAAAATCTCGCCATCGCCCGCCTCACTTCACCGCCGGTTTCAGCCCGTTCGGGCGCCACAGCAGGATCGCCATCATCAGGAGCATGTTCGACGCCAGCGCCAGTTTCGGCGCGAGAAAACCGGTGTAGTTCGCCACCAGCCCGACCATGATCGCGCCCAGCAATGTCCCCTGGATCGAGCCGAGCCCGCCGATGATGACGACGATGAAGACGACGATCATCATCTCCGCCCCCAGCGCCGGGGTAATCAGCGTCTCGTAGCCCGCCCAGATCGCGCCGCCGAGGGCGGCGAGCGCCGAGCCGATCATGAACACCCCGATGAACAGCCGGTCGACCCGGAAGCCGAGCGCCTCGACCATCTCGCGGTTCTCGACCCCGGCGCGGATCAGGAGCCCGATCCGGGTGCGGTTCAGCACCAGGTAGAGCCCGACATAGACCGCGAGGCCGAGGCCGAAGGCGAAGAGCCGGTAGATCTCGATCGCCACGTCGCCGATCACCCAGGCGCCTTCGAGGAAGGCCGGCCGCGGCACCGCGATCGGCGTGCCGCCCCAGAGCGCGAGGATGAGCTGTTCGGCGACGATCAGCGCGCCCATGGTGATGAGGATCTGGCGCAGATGGTCGGCATAGACCGGCTTGATCACCACGGTCTCGAAGAACCAGCCCGCCGCCAGCCCGAACAGGATCGCCGCCGCGAAGGCGGCGAAAAGCGCGAGGATCTCAAGCGCCACGCTGTCGGCCCCGAGCCAGCCGCCGAGCGCTGCCAGCACGCTGGCGGCGATGAAGGCGCCGAAGCTTACGAAGGCGGAATGGCCGAGTTGAGCACGTCCATCAGGCCGAAGACCAGGCTGAGCCCCGAGGCCATGAGAAAGATCATCATCCCCATCGCCAGCCCGGCGACGGTCAGCGTGACCCAGGACGAGGGCGCGCCGATCAGCACGAAGGCGACGGCCGCGACGGCCACGGGCAGCAGGTAGACCCCGCCCGCGTGGCCGATCAGTCTCTCTGTCCGCTGCAAGGCTCTCTCCATCGTTCCCCTCTAGGCCGACAGGCTCAACAGCCGCGCCTGCAGCGCGGTGTCGGCGACGAAGGCGTCCATCGGGCCGGCATGGGCGATCCGCCCGTCCTCGATCACCGCCATACGGTCGCCGAGCGACCGGGCAAAGTCGAAATTCTGCTCCACCAGCAGGATCGTGGTCGCGCCTGCGATCTCGCGAAAGGCCTCGGCCATGGCATCGACGATGGCCGGCGCGAGCCCCTTGGTGGGCTCGTCGACGAGGATCAGTTCGCGCGGTTCGATGATCGCGCGGGCGACCGCCAGCATCTGTTTCTGCCCGCCCGAGAGCGTGCCGGCAGGCTTGGTCCAGAAGGTGCCGAGGGCGGGGAACAGCGCCTTGATCCGGGCAAGGCGGCCCGGGTCAAACGTGCCAGTCTCGGTCGCGAGCACGAGGTTTTCCTCGACCGTCAACCCGCCGAAAATCCCCATGTTCTCGGGCACATAGGCGATGCCCAGCCGGGCGATGTCGGCGGTGTGCAGCCCGGTGATATCCTTGCCGCGGAACCGCACCGAGCCGGGCGAGGGGCCCAGAGCCCCATGATCGAGCGCAGCGTCGTGGTCTTGCCCGCGCCGTTGCGCCCCAGCAGCACGAAAACCCCGCCCTCGGGCACGTCGAGTGACACATCGTGCAGCACCGCGTACTGGCCGATGTTCGTGCGCATCTGGTCGACGGTCAGAAGGCTCATGCCACCGGCTCCGGTCTCGGCACCGATTTGCCGAGGTAGACGTCGCGCACGATGTCGCTCGCCATCACTTCGTCGGGCTTGCCGTCGACCAGCAATTCGCCGTTGTGCAGCACGATGATCCGGTCGGCGAGCGCGCGCACCACCTCCATCTTGTGTTCGACCAAGAGGATGGTCTTGGCGTGCTCGTGCTTGAGCTCGGAGATCAGATCCAGCACGTCGGGCGCGTGGTCGAGCGACATCCCCGCGGTCGGCTCGTCGAACATGTAGATGTCGGGTTCCATCGCCATCAACAGCGCCACTTCGAGCTTGCGCTGGTCGCCATGGGGCAGGGCGGCCGCGGGCAGATGCGCCACCTTCTCGAGCTTGGTCGCCTCGAGGTAGCGCTCGGCCCGGGCGGTGAGCTCGGTCAACCGCGCAGCAGGGCCCCAGAAGCGCCAGCCGTGGCCGGACTGCGCCTGCACGGCGAGGCGGATGTTTTCCAGCACGCTCAGCGCCGGGAACAGGTTGGTGAGCTGGAAGGCGCGGCCGATGCCGTGATGGGCGCGGGCCGAGGGCGACAGCCGGGTGAGGTCGACCCGTCCTTGAGCACGCGACCGCTCGTGGCGGGAAGCTGGCCCGAGATCAGGTTGAAATAGGTCGTCTTGCCGGCGCCGTTCGGACCCACGATCACCGTGAGTTCGCCCGGGCGAAACGCGCAGGAGACCTGGTTGACGGCCACATGTCCGCCGAACCGGATCGTGAGATCCTGTGTCACAAGGGAAGGCTGGGTCATCTCGGAAGGTCCGGGTCGGAAGGTCCGGGCAGGGTCCCGGCCCGCGGGAGCTGCGGGCCGGGGTGCGATGCGCGAGCGATCAACGCCCGACGGGGATGTTCATCTCGTCGGCGGTGATCTCGCGCACCAGCTCCGGGATCGCCCAGTCCACGCCCTCATCGACGCGGATCTTGAAATGGTACATCGACTGCAGCGCCTGGTGATCCTCGGGCCGGAAGGTCATGGTGCCCTTGGGGGTCTCCCAGCTCATTCCTTCCATGGTCTCGATCAGCGCCTCGGTCTCCAGTTCCGGCGCCGTCTCCAGCGCCTGGACCACCGCGAGCGCGGCCGCCATGCCGCCGGCGGTGAAGAAGTCGGGCGGCCCGTCGAAGCGTTCCATGTGGGTTTCGACCAGCCAGTCGTTGATCGGGTTGTCCGGGCTCTCGTAGTAGTAATAGATCGCGCCTTCCATGCCGGGCACCACCTTGTAGGTCGGCAGCACCGGCAGGATATGGCCGCCGGTCGAGATCTCGATGCCGTAGCGCTCGGGCTCCATCGCCTTGATCTTGCCCATCGGGTCGCCGCCGCCGGCGACGTAGATCAGGATCACCTTGCGCCCCGGCTGGTCCTTGAGCGCGTTGAACATCCGCTCCGCCGCGGCGGTGAAATCGGTGGTGCCCTGGGGCACGAATTCCTCGTCCACCACATGCGCGCCGGTGCCGTCGAGAGCGGATTTGAAGGCGGCGATGCCATCCTGGCCGAAGGCGTAATCCTCGGCGAGGGTCGCGACGTAGAGGTTCTCGTCCGGTCTCAGCGCCAGCGCCTGGGCCTGCATGTCCATCGACGAATTGCGCGAGGTCTTGAAGACGTAGCGGTTGCTCTCGGGCCCGGTGAGGCTGTCGGCCACGGCCGGCTCCACGATCAGGATGCGCTCGTATTCCTCGGCGATCGGCAGGAGCCCCTTGGTCACGCCGGACGAGGTGGCGCCCACCGCCAGCAGCACGTCGTCGTCGCCATAGGCCTCGGCCAGCACCGCGCGGGCGACGTCGGGCTTGAACTGGGTGTCCTTGTAGATCAGCTCGATCGGGTGGCCCTTGACCGTCATCGTGCCGTCGGTGGCATATTCCAGCCCGAGCTCGAAGCCGGTCTGGGTCTGCTTGGAAAAGGCTTCGAAGGCGTGTCCGGACGTGCCGTGGACGAGCGCGATCCGGATCGGGTCGTCCGGGCCGATCTGGGCCTGTGCCGCGCCGGCAAAGGCGAGGCTGATCACGGCCGCGCCGACCCGTCTGAGAACCGGTTTCATGGCTATCCTCCCTGTGGACCGGAACGGCCCGCAGCGTTGCCCGCGCGTGGTCCCTCCGGTATGCATTGATGGGGAAAACCCTCGTGCAGTCCGGGGCTTCGGCGCAAGATCGTGGAAATACGTATCGAAGACAGCTTCCGGGACGGCCGGTTCGGAGACCTGGCCTTCCTCCACGCGCCGGTCGGTCTTGTGGTGACCGAGAACCGGGTGATCCGCGACTGCAACCACACCTTTGCCGAGATGTTCGGCTACGTCCGCGAAGACCTGCAGAACCGCGTGTTTTCAATCCTCTACCCGACCGACGCCGAGTTCGACAACATCCGCGACCGGGGGTGGACGCGCTGCGCCGGACCAACACCTACTGGGACGAACGGATCATGGCGCGCAAGGATGGCAGCCTGTTCTGGTGCCGGGTGCGGGGGCACAGCTTCACCCCGGACGAGCCCCTGATGCGGGCGGTGTGGAGCTTTGCCGATCTGTCGGGATTCGGCCCTACCACGAGCTCACCCGGCGTGAACGCGAGATCGTCTCCTATCTCGCCGACGGGCTCACCTCGAAGGAGATCGCGCTCAAGCTGGAGATCTCGCACCGCACCGTCGAGGTCTACCGCGCGAAGCTGCTGAAGAAGTTCGGCGCGACCAACACCTCGGCCCTGTTCCAGGCGCTCGGCGGTGCGCGGACCGAGCATATCGTGCCGCGGGACTGACCCCTCGGGCGCCGGTCCTGCCCGGCTTTGCTGCCATGAAGCTGTTACATCGCGCTGCCAGAAGGGGGCGGCCGGTAGGTGAGCGAGAAATACCTGATTTTTTCAATCAGGATCTTTTACCGAGTAAAATACTCGGGTATAGAGACCCGACAGAAACCGTGCGAACAGGGACAGACATCATGCGACACCTCCTCAACCTTTCGACCGCCGCGCTGGCGCTGGCGACCCCGGCGCTCGCCGAGACCGACCGCGCCGCGATCCTCGACACCTATGCCGACATCGCGCTCGCCGGCTACGAAGACAGCCTCGCGCAGGCCGTCGCTCTGAAAGCCGCCGTTGACGCCTTCGTCGCCGCGCCCTCCGACGCGACGCTCGAAGCGGCCAAGACCGCCTGGCGCGCCGCCCGGGTGCCCTACCAGCAGACCGAGGCCTTCCGCTTCGGCAACCCGACGGTCGACGACTGGGAAGGCAAGGTCAACGCCTGGCCGCTCGACGAGGGGCTGATCGACTATATCGACGGCGACCACGGCATGAACGAGGAAAACCCCTTCGCCACCGCCAACGTGATCGCCAACCCCACCTTCGAGGTCGCGGGCACGACCATCGACGCCACCGAGATCACGCCCGCGCTGGTCGAAAGCCTGCACGAGATCGACGGGATCGAGGCCAATGTCGCGTCCGGCTACCACGCGATCGAATTCCTGCTCTGGGGCCAGGACCTGAACGGCACCGCGCATGGCGCCGGTGCCCGCCCTGCCACCGATTTCGACCCCGCCAATTGCACCGGCGGCAACTGCGACCGTCGCGCCGCCTATCTGGTGGCGGCCACCGAGCTCCTGGTCTCCGATCTGGAAGAGGCGGTCGCCAACTGGTCGGCGGACGGGCAGGGTCGCGCCGACGTGACCGCCGATCCGACCGAGGGTCTGGTGATGGCCTTCACCGGCCTCGGCTCGCTCTCCTACGGCGAACAGGCGGGCGAGCGGATGAAGCTCGGCCTGCTGCTCCACGATCCCGAGGAAGAGCACGACTGCTTCTCCGACAACACGCATAATTCGCATTATTACGACGGTCTCGGCATGCGCAACGTCTACACCGGGCGCTACGTGCGGGTCGACGGCTCGGTGGTCTCGGGCCCCTCGCTGCACGACCTCGTGAGCGAGCTCGACCCGGCCGTGGGCGCGGCCCTGCTCGCGGACCTCAACACCACGATGATGGCGCTCGGCGATCTGCGCACCGCGGCCGAGGCGGGCACCTCCTACGACCAGCTTCTCGGCATCGGCGCGCCGGGCGGCGAGTTGATCCAGACCGCGATCGACGGGCTCGTCGCCCAGACCCGCAACATCGAGCGTGCCGTCGCGCTGGTCGGGCTCGAAGGGGTCACGGTCGAAGGCTCCGACTCGCTCGACGATCCCAACGCCGTGTTCCAGTGATCCGGACTCTCAGGATAACGAGGAGGGCGGCCGCCGCCCTCCTTTTCATGTCCGCCGCGGGGCTGGCGGACGACCTCGCCGCGCCGCACCTCGACATCCTGCCCTTCACGGCCGAGGACATCGCCCGGATCGCCGCAGTCACGGCACCGGCAACCGCCTTCGGTGCGCCCGAACCCTTCGAGGCCCGCCCGGGCGGGGCCGCGACCCGGATGGATCCGCCCGGGCCCAAAGCGTTCCTGGCGCCCGCCGCCAACCTCGACGAGACCACGCGGCTCGACTTCGCCCTCGGCCAGGCGCTGTTCGAAAAGCTCTGGGTTGCCGCGCCCTCGGCCACCACCGCGAGTGACGGGCTCGGGCCGCTCTATTCAGCGCGGGCCTGCGCGAGCTGCCACCCGGCCAATGGCCGCGGCCATCCGCCGGAGGCGCCCGGCGACGACGCGCTCTCGATGGTCCTCCGGATATCCGTCCCCGACACGGCCAGCACGCTCTCGCCCGAAGCCCGCGCCCGCCTGCCCAACGCCCCCGAGCCGACTTACGGGCTCCAGCTCCAGGACCGCTCGCTGCCGGGGCTCAAGGCCGAGGGCCGCATGGAGCTGCGCTACACGGAGGTGCCCGTGACCCTCGGCGACGGCACCGTGGTGACCTTGCGCGCGCCGAGCTATGCGCTCACGGAGACCGGCTACGGCCCGGCCCACGCGCAACTCCAGCTCTCGCCCCGGGTCGCGCCGCCGATGATCGGGCTCGGGCTGATCGAGGCGATCCCGGCCGCCGCGCTACTGGCCCAGGCCGACCCGGACGACGCCGACGGCGACGGCATCTCGGGACGGGCGAACCGGGTCTGGTCGCGCGAGACCGACAGTTGGCAGCTCGGCCGCTTCGGCCTCAAGGCCGGCGAGCCCACTGTGCATGCACAGGCGATGGCGGCGCTGCACATGGATATCGGGCTGTCGAACCCGCTCTACTCGGACCCAGCCGGCGATTGCACCGGGGCGCAGACCGCCTGCCGCGCCGCGCCCGACGGCAACACGCCCAGCCAGGGCGATCTCGAAGCCGGCCCGGCGGTGGCCGACCTGCTCACGCTCTACAGCGCGTCCGTCGCCGTGCCGGCGCGGCGCGACGTGGCCGCGCCGGAGGTCCTGCGCGGCAAGGCGCTGTTTCACGCGGCCGGCTGCGCCGCCTGCCACGTGCCGAAATACGTTACCCACCGGCTCGCCGACCGGCCGCAGGACAGTTTCCAGCTGATCTGGCCCTATTCCGATTTCCTGCTCCACGACATGGGCGAAGGTCTCGCCGACCATCGCCCGGAATGGCAGGCGACGGGCCGGGAATGGCGCACGCCGCCGCTTTGGGGTATCGGCTTGACCCAAGTGGTCAGCGGCCACACAAACCTGTTGCACGACGGGCGTGCCCGCGGGTTTCTCGAAGCGGTGCTGTGGCACGGCGGCGAGGCGCGGGCCGCCCGCGAGGCCGTGCGCCTGATGCCGAAATCCGACCGCGATGCCCTCGTCGCCTTCCTCAACTCCCTGTGAAACGGAGCCCCCGCAAGATGACCCCGCCCCGCGCCCTGACCGCCCTTGCAACCGCCGCCGCCGTCATCGCCGGTCCGCCGGCCGCGGCCCAGGAGGTGACCGGCGACATCGACCACGCGCTGGTCCGCGACCGCGCGCTCGGGGTGCTCGAACACCAGTTCGACGCTTTCCGCGCCGCCGCCGCAGGGCTCGCCGACGCCTCGGAGGGCTACTGCGCCGGCACCACCGACCGCGCGGCCTGGCTCGAGAGCTTCGGCGCCACCTGGCGTGCCTGGGCGCCGCTCGAAGCCTACCAGTTCGGCCCGATCGAACAGGAGGCCGCGGTGCTCACCGTCGCCTTCTGGCCGGACAAGAAGGATTTCGTCGGTCGCGGCCTCGAAGCGCTGTTGGCGCTGCCCGCCGACAGCCTCGCCGACCCGGCCACCATCGCCCAGGGGTCTGCCGCGGCACAGGGTCTGCCGGCGCTCGAACGGCTGATGTTCACCGAGATGGAGGACTGCCCGGCCATCGTCGGCATCTCCGCCCGCCTGGAAGAGGTCGGCACCACGCTCTACGACGGTTGGTTCGCGCCCGGTGGCTGGGCCGAGCTGGTGCGCACGGCGGGGCCGGACAACCCGGTCTACCGCTCCGACGCCGAGTTCACCAAGGCGCTCTACACCGCGGTCGACTTCGCCCTCGACCGGATCGCCGATGCCCGCCTCGGCCGGCCGCTCGGCACTTTCGATGCGCCGCAGCCGACCCAGGCCGAGGCCTGGCGCTCCGGGCTCAGCCTCGACATCATCGACGCCCAGCTCGCGGGCGTCGCCGAGATGCTCGAAGACGGCTTCGCCGGCGCGGTGTTCAACCCGTCGCGGGTCTGGGTCGAAGGCGTGATCGACGACACGAGGGCCCGGGTCGCCGATATCGGCGCCCCGCTCGACCAGGCGGTGGCCGACCCGATGACCCGGATGCGGGTCGAGGGGTTGCAGACCAAGGTCACCTACCTGCTGCTGCAGTTCGACCAGGAGGTCGGGCCGGGGCTGGGTGTCGAAACCGGCTTTTCGCCCGCGGACGGAGACTGAGCCCATGCGCAGACGGCATTTCCTCACCGGCGCCGGGGCAGGGCTCGCAGGCCTCGCCGCGGCCCCGCTCTGGGCCGATATCGCGGGGGCCGCGCCGCTCTACCTCAGCGCCGCCAACACCGCCGACAACGCCACCTGGCTGGTCGGGCTCACCCTCGACGGTGAGGTGCCCTTCGCCCATCCGCTCCCCGGCCGCGGCCATGCCGCCGCGGTCCATCCCGAGCGCGCCGAGGCGGTGGCCTTCGCCCGCCGTCCGGGCGATTTCGCGCTGGTGATCGACTGCGCCACCGGGGCCGAGACGGCCCGGCTGACCACGCCCGACGACCGCCATTTCTACGGCCACGGCGCCTATACCGCCGAAGGGCGCCTGCTGCTCACCACCGAAAACGCCTTCGATGCGCCCGACGGAAGGATCGGCGTCTGGGACGCGGAGAACGGCTACGCGCGGCTCGGCGATTTCGCCTCCGGCGGGCTCGGTCCGCACGAGATCCTGCGGCTCGCGAACGGCACCTTCGCCGTCGCCAATGGCGGTATCCAGACGCATCCCGATTTCGAGCGCGCCAAGCTCAACCTGCCCACCATGCAGACCAACCTGACGCTCCTGACGGAGACCGGCGCGGTGGTCGAAAGCTGGGCCTTCCCGGGCGAGATGCGGCTAAACTCGATCCGCCACATCGCCGTCGATGCCAAGGGCCGCATCGTCGCCGCGCTGCAATGGCAGGGCGATCCGCGCGAAGCGGTGCCGCTCGTCGCCCGTTTCACGCCCGGGGTCGAGGCGACCGAGTTCCTCGTCCACCCCGCCACCGCCGCACTCACCCAGTACGCGGGCTCCATCGCCGTCGCGCCGGGCTCCGGCGAGATCGCCGTCACCGGGCCCAAGGGCAACCAGGTGGTGTTCTTCGGCGCCGAGGGGGCGGCCGACGACGGCGCGGTGCTCGGCGAAGCGAGCGGCGTCGCGCCGATGCCCGACGGGCTCGCGATCACCTGCACCGGCGGGCTCGCGCTCTACCGGGACGGCGCGCTCGCGCAGGTCCCGGTGCCTGGCGGCTATACCTGGGACAACCACCTCGTGCGGGTCGGCTGAGGGGCTATTCCTCCAGCAGGTCCTCGTAGCGCGCATCCGTGAGCGTCTTCAGGAAGGCCACCAGCGCATCGACGCGCTGGTCGTCGAGCGCGGGCCCATGGGTCAGCTCCTCGGTCGACAACGTCTCGGGCACCGGCGGCGGGGCGAAAAGCTCCCCGGTCTCGGGGTTGATCTTCCGCTCTTCCACCGCGGTGTTGTACTGGTTGTAGAACAACACCACCGTGCGCAGGTCCTCGAACACGCCGTTATGCATGTAGGGCCCGGTCACCGCGACGTTGCGCAGGGTCGGGGTCTTGAACCGGCCGCGCATCGCGGGTCGTCGCCGACCTCCATGTTCACCGCCAGCCCTTCGTCGACGTTGCCGAGGCCGAAGCCGTTGATCTCCCGCAGGGCCGTGTTCTCGGGCACGCCGATGTTGTGGAAAGAGTAGTCGGTGAAGGTCTCGGCCGGGTCCATCAGGCTCTCGCCGAGCTGGTGACACAGGTTGCAATTGGTGAACTGCTGGGAAAAGAACAGCACCCGCCCAAGCTCTTCGAGGTCGGTGAGCTCCGCCTCGCCGCGCAGGAAGCGGTCGTATTTCGAGCTGAAGGGGCTGAAGACCTCGGTCCGCTCGAAAGCGGCGATCGCCCGCGTCATCGCCGCGTAGCCCGCGTCCGGATCGTCGAGCACGCCGGGCGCGAACAGCGCCGGGAAGGCCGCGACATAGACCGGGTCTTCCATGAGCCGCGCGACCACCGCCGCCTCGTCGTTCATGCCCATCTCGATCGGGTTGATCGGCGGGCCTGCGGCCTGGTCCTCCAGCGTCGCGGCGCGGCCGTCGTGGAACTGGCCGCCGAACCACTTGCCGTCTTCACCCTTGTGAAACGCCGGCGTGAGCGCCGCATACATCGCCGTCGGCGCGTTGCGGTCGCCGAGCGAGACGCCGTCGTCGCCGGGCGAAGCGGCGCCGCGCGGGTCGGTGAAGGCGCGCTCCGGGTCATGGCAACTCGCGCAGGCCTGGGTGCGATTGGCGGACAGGTTCTCATCGAAGAACAGCCGCTCGCCGAGGGCTTCGAGGGTAGCGGGCACGGCCTCCTGCGCCAGCGCGCCCGTTGCGCCGGCCCAGATGGCCAGCCCTGCCGCAAAGATTGCCCGGTGTCTCATGATCTGCACCCCCTGTGACCCTGAGTCTTTCTGTCAGATACAAGGGGGAGGATTCCTTGATCGAGGTCAAGCCGTCCGAGACCAGTAACGCCGATCAGCCGGGCAAAGCCCCCTCCGTCCGCCATTCGTCGATCACCGCCAGCGCGGCCGCGCTGAACTCCGGGTCGTTGATGTGGCAATCGAGCTCGCGCAGATCCACATTCGCCGGGCAGGCGTTGCGCATCTCGTCGATGAAGGCGGCGAGCCCCTCTGGATCGCAGAGCGGCCCGCCGGGACGGTCCCACTCGTTGCAGCCCTGCAACGGCAGCAGGAACACCACCGGCCCCTTGGCGCCCGCCAGCCGCTCGCACATCGCCCGCGCCATCTCGCGGCGCTGGTCGGGCGTCATCATCACCGAGGAGAGCAGGCGGTTGTGGGCATGCACCTCCTGACCTGCCACCCGGGCAGGCGGGTCCTGCCAGCCGACGAAATCGACCAGATCGTAGCAGCCCGGGGCGACGAGTTGCGGCAGGCCGGCGGCGCCGGCATGGGTCATCCGGTCGGGCCCCGCGGTGATCGACGAGCCCATGATGTGGTTGCCCAGCTCCTGCGGCGCGAAATCCATCACGCCGGCAAAGACCCGCTCGCCGGCGAGGCTCTCGAAAGCCCGCCCGCCCATGCCGGTGGCGTGAAAGACGGCGACCTCGTAACCGCGCGCTTCCAGTGCCGGTTTCAGGCTCACCATGTAGCGCAGCACGGTCTTGCCGAAGCTGGTCATGCCGATGAGCGGCCGGGCGAAGTCGGGTTTCTCCACCGCCCGGGCCGCGCCGAGGACCGCGCCCGCCGCCTGGCTGAGCGCGGCCTTGCAGATCGAGTTGCGCCCGTAGAGCCCGCCCGCCCAGAGGATCATCTGGATGTCGGCGGCCAGCCGTTCTGGCGGCAACATCGCCGAGAAACTGACGGTGGAGACGACGTATTTCGGCACCCCGAGCGGCAGCGCCTGGCACAGGTCCAGCGCAAGGTCGGTGCCCATCGAGCCGCCGAGCACGACGACCCCGTCAAAGCGGCCCTCGCCGTAGAGCCGCGCCGCCAGCGCGGCGGCGCCGTCGGCCATGATCTGCATCGCGGTGTTCTCGTCGCCCGAGTCGATTGCCGCCTCGATCGAGGACCCGCCGGCCGCCGCCACGTCGTGTTTCGACCAGTCGCAAGGCGTCGACGGATCGCCCAGCACCGAGACGTCCATCGTCACCACCCCGCCGCCCTGGCCGCGGATGATCCCGGCGATATAGCCCAGCTCGTCGTCCTTGGTGTCGTAGGTGCCCACGACCAGAATGGTTCGGTCAGCCATGGAAGTCGTCCTTTCCGTCCAGCAAGTTGCGGGCCATCGTCTCGGCCAGCGCGATGAAGCGGTCGGCCCGCCCGCGCGCCCCGGGCTCGCCCAGCCGCGGCACGATCCAGCCGACATATGTGAAGGCGCGCAGGGCCTGAAACAGGACGAGATCGGCGAGGTCGAGCAGCCGGGTGGCGGTGTAGCCCGCGAGGAGCGCGTCGATCAACGCGCGCGGGTTTTCCGCCCGCAGCGCCCGGTTGGCGACCGTGGCAAGGTCGAAGGCCCGTGCCCCCCAGCCGCCGTCGTCGAAGTCGATCAGCGCCGGGCCGGTCGTGGTCAGGATCACGTTTTCGGGGACCAGATCGGCGTGGATCAGGCCCGTGTCCAGGTCTCCCGCCCGCGCCGCCAGCCGGTCGCGGGCCACGTCGCGGGCCCGGACGAGGAGGTCCGCCTGCGCGGCCATGAGCAGCGGGTTCTCCCAGAACCGCCCCCAGAGCGGGGTGGGGCCGACGAGCCCGTCCGCGTCCCAGGCGGGCCGGGTGAAGCCCGCGGTCTGGGTCCAGGCGTCGGAAGTGTCATGCAGCCGCGCCATCTCCCGGCCCAGCGCGCGATAGGTTCCGGGCGCGTCGTCGAGCGGCGCCAGAGCGCCGTCCACGCCCATCGGGGCGCCTTCGATCCAGATCAGCATGTCGGCGACCACGCCGCCGCTTGTGACACAGAGCGTACCGTCCGGGGTCGGGCAGGGGGCCGGCACCCGCAGCCCGCCCGCCGCCAGCGCCGCCATCCAGGCGAGCTCGCTCCTGAGCTCCGCTTCCGTCCTGAGCCCCGGCCGGTGCAGCCGGAGCGCCCGCGGCCCCGCCGGCGTCTCGACCCGGTAGACCCGGTTCTCGCGCGCGGCCACGAGCACGCAGGGCGCGCCCTCGAGCCCCCAGGCCGCGAGGATGTCGGCAGGCTCAGTCAACCGGCCGTCCCAGCGTGGCGAGCACATCGTCGAGACGGTCGAGCATGTGGTCGGCGTTCTCCTTCGAGAACGGCATCGGCGGGCGGATCTTCAGCGTGTTGTAGTGGATGCCGACGAAATTCATCAGCACGCCGCGGGCCCGCATCTCGTTGGCCACGCGCTTCACGTAGGCCGTGGCGGGTGCCTTGGTCTCCCGGTCGGTGACGATCTCGGCGCCGAAGATCAGCCCTGCGCCGCGCACGTCGCCGATCCAGTCGTAGCGATCAGCCAGTGCCCGCAGCCCGTCGCGGGCGTAGTCCCCCACCACCCGCGCATTCTCGATCAGCGCCTCGCCCTCCAGCACGTCGAGCATCGCATCCGCCGCGGCGACCGACACGGGGTTGCCGCCGAAGGTGTTGAAATACCGAAAGGTTTCACGGAACGCCGCCATTGTCTCGGCCGAGGTCACCACCCCCGCCACCGGGTGGCCGTTGCCCATCGGCTTGCCGAGCGTCACGATGTCGGGCCGCGCCCCGATCCGCGCGTGCGCCCACATCCCCGCGCCGAGCCGGCCGAACCCGGATTGCACCTCGTCGGCGATGAACAGCCCGCCGGCATCCCGCACCGCCGCGAGCGCCGGGTCGAGCCAGCCGGGCTCCAGCGTCGGGAAGCCCTCGTTGACGAAGCCCGGGCAGAGGATGATCCCGGCAAACCCGACGCCCCGCGCTTCCAGCTCGGCAATCGCGCGCCGTACGTCGGCGGCAAAGGCCTCGGCATGGGCGCGCCCGGCGACGCCGCCCAAGGGCCGGTAGCTGTCGGGTGCCGGCACATGCGCGACCCAGCCGCCGTCGCCGGTGGCGGGCCGGTTGGTGGCCGAAAGCTGCGAAACCGTGGCGGTGTTGCCGTGATAGGTGTGGTCGGTGGCGATGATCCCGCGCTTGCCGGTCACCGCCTCGGCCATCCTGAGCGCGATGTCGTTCGCCTCCGAGCCGGTGCAGGTGAGCACCGCTGTGTCGAGCCCGTCCGCGAAGGTCCCGGTCAGCCGCTCGACATAATCGACGAGCCCGTCGTGCAGGTAGCGGGTATGGGTGTTGAGCCTCGCCGCCTGCTCACAGATCGCACCGACCACATGCGGGTGACAATGGCCCACGTGCGGCACGTTGTTGTAACAATCGAGATACTTGCGCCCCGCCGCATCCCAGACCCAGACCCCTTCGCCCCGCACCAGATGCACCGGGTCGTCGTATAAAGTGGACACGTTCGGGCCGAGGAGCCGCCGGCGGCGGGCGACGAGGTCGCCGGAGGCCGCCGGTGCGCTCACAGGGCGATCCACGCCGTCTTCATGTCGAGGTACTTGTCGAAAGCGTGCAGGCTCTTGTCGTGGCCGTTGCCCGACTGCTTGACGCCGCCAAGCGGCACCGTGAGGTCGGAGCCGCCGTAGGTGTTCACGTGCACCACGCCGGCGCGCAGGTTGCGCACCATCCGATGCGCCCGCGAAATGTCGCGGGTCCAGACCCCGGCGGCGAGCCCGTAGTCGGTGCCGTTGGCGATCGCCACCGCCTCCTCGTCGCTGCGGAACGGGGTCACCGCCAGCACCGGGCCGAACACCTCCTGTTGCGCCACGCGATGGTCGGGCTTCACGCCGGTGACAACGGTCGGTTCCATGTAATAGCCGCCGGTGTCCTGCAGGATCCGGCTGCCGCCCAGCGCGATCTCGGCGCCTTCCTCGAGCGCGCCCGAGACGAAGCCGAGGTTGCCTTCGAGCTGGGTCAGCGAGTTGACCGCGCCCACGTCGGAGCCGAGGTCGAGCGGGTCGCCGACCTTGAGCCCCTTTGCCGCCTCGGTCAGCGCCGCGACGAACTCGTCGTGGATGCTCTCCTCGACCAGCAGCCGCGAGCCCGCGACGCAGACCTGGCCGGCGTTGCGGAAGATCGCCGTCGCCGAGACCCGTGCCGCCTGACCGAGGTCCGGCGCGTCTGCGAAGACGACGTTGGGCGACTTGCCCCCGAGCTCCAGGTAGCAGCGTTTCAGGTTCGACCGCGCCGAGTATTCCAGGAGCCGCCGCCCGGTGGCGCCGGATCCGGTGAAGACCATCACGTCCACGTCCATCGACAAGGCCAGCGCCTCGCCCGCGACCCGGCCCTCGCCGGTGACGACGTTGAGCACCCCGTCCGGCAGCCCCGCCTCGGAGGCCAGCTCGGCGATCCTGAGCAGCGTCAACGACGCGGTCTCGGCCGGTTTCAGCACCACCGAATTGCCCGCGGCCAGCGCCGGCGCCAGTTTCCACGACCCGATCATCAGCGGAAAGTTCCACGGCACGATGGCGCCGATCACGCCCACGGGCTCCTTGTGGACAAGGCCGAGCACATTCTCGGCGGTGGGGGCGATCTCGCCGTAGAGCTTGTCGAGCGCTTCGGCGTAGTAGCGGAAGGTGGCGGCGGCGGAACCGGCTTCCGCCTTGAACGCCATCGAGATCTCGGTGCCGTTGTCGCGCACCCCCAGCACGGCCAGGGCCAGCGCCTCGCGCTCGATCAGCTCGGCGAGCCGCAGCAGCACTTTCTTGCGCTCCGCCGGCGCCCGGCGCGACCAGCGGCCGTCGTCGAAGGCACGCCGCGCCGCGGCGACCGCGCGGTCGACGTCCACCGCCTGGGCGCGCTCGATGGTGGTCAGGACTTGTCCGTCGATCGGCGAGAGAACGTCGAGCGCTTCGCCCTCAGCCGCTTGCCACGTTCCGTCAATAAATAGCTTCTGCGGCGCGACAGGTTGGCGGCGAAGCTCGTCGATGCGTGACTGGTCGACCATTGGCGGGCCTTTCTTTCTTTTCTGTCGAGGAGCACCCGGCGGAAATGCAGGGCGAGGACGAGGAGGATGACGATGGCGAGGAGCGCGGCGATGGGCCGGTCGACGAAGTCGAGCGGGGTCTTCACCCGCGCCATGGCGGCGCGCAGTTTCACTTCCATGATGTTGCCGAGCACCATGCCGAGCACGATCGGCACCACCGGCAGGTCGAGCCGCTTGAGGATGTAGCCGAACACCCCGAAGCCGGCGGCGAGGATGCAGTCGGTGAAGGAATTGCGCAAGCTGTAGACGCCGACGAAGCTGAGCACGAGGATCGCGACGCCGAGGAAGCGATTGGGGATCTTCACCACCTTCACCAGCTGGTTGGTGGCGACCAGCAGGAACAGGACGACCAGCACGTTGAGCAGCAAGAGCGCCAGGTAGAGCGCGACGACGAAATCCATGTCGTTCTGGAACAACTGCGGGCCGGGCGTGACGTTGTGGACGTAGAAGACGCTCAGCATCATCGCGGTGAGCGCCTCGCCGGGGATGCCGAGCGCCAGCAGCGGGATCATCGCGGCGCCTGGTACTGCGTTGTTCGAGGTCTCGGCGGCGATCAGCCCTTCCGAGGCGCCGTGGCCGAAGTCTTCGGGGCGTTTCGAGGTCTTCTGCGCATAGGTATAGGACATGAACTGGGCGGTGAATTCGCCGACGCCGGGGATGATCCCCATGATCACGCCGAACCCGGCCGAGACGGTGGCGACCCGCGGGTGGCGCAGAAGCTCGCGGAAGCCCTGGAAGAACGAACCCTTGAGCTTGGTGAGGCGGAATTTCTCGTCCTCGCCCATCAGCAGGATGAAGGCCTGGGAGAGGGCGAAGAGGCCGAGCACGACGACGATCAGGTTGACGCCCGACGAGAGCCAGGCCTGGTCGAAAGTGTAGCGTTTCGAGTAGGTGGCTGCGTGCAAGCCGATGGTCGAGAGCCAGATGCCGAAACAGGCCATGGCGGCGGCGATCAGCGCCTGTCCGCGGTGGGCGGTGACGACGAGGATGATGCCGAGGAGCGCTGCGAGGAAGATCTCGCGGCTCCCGAACATCGGCGCCACCCTGGCCAGCACCGGGGCGAGCAGGATCAGGCAGAGGACCGAAAAGATGCCGCCGAAGAAGCTCGACGAATAGGCGAGCGAGAGCGCCCGGCGGGCCTCGCCGCGGGTGGTCATCGGGAAACCGTCATAGGTGGTGAGCGCGTTCACCGCCGTGCCCGGCGTGTTGATGAGGATCGCTGGGATCGCGCCGCCATACATCGACGAGCCGTAGATGCCGAGCAGCACCGTGAGCCCGACGATCGGGTCCATGCTGAAGGTCGCGGGCAGCAGGATGGCGATGGCGACGGCGGGACCGACGCCCGGGATCGCGCCGATCAGCACGCCGCCGACCGAGCCCACGAGCAGGGCGAGCACCACGTCCCAGCGCATCAGGATGAGCGAGGAGGCCTCGACCTGGGTGAGGAAATGGGTGAAAAGCTCCATTCCGGTCCCGCCTCAGAGATAGAGGATGAAGAAGTTGCGCAAGGCATCCGGCAGCAGCTCGTAGAGCGCCGCGCCCGGGATCTTCACCTGCAACAGCCCCTTGAACAGGAGCACCACCGCGACGCCGAAGGCGAGCGAGATCCACAGGTACTTTCGGCTACGGTAGCCCATCCGCCAGCTGAGCGCGGCGGAGAAGGCGAGGGTGACCGGCAGGTAGCCGATGACCGGCACCAGCCAGACATAGGCGAGAAACCAGCCGACATACTCGAACACCTGCAGCCAGTTGCGGGCCTCGCGCCGGTCGGCGGTCACGAACCGGCGCCGCGGCAGCTGCCACAAATGTAGGGCTGTGAAGCCGACCATGCCGAAGACCCCGATGGCGGGCCAGAACCGGGCCTGGCTGAACAGATCCTTGCCGTCCTTCCAGACGGTCTGGTTCCAGAGCATCGCGGCGAGCAGGGCGGAGACCGCGAGAAAGCCGGCCACGAAGGGCAGCTGGCCGCGTTTTGGCCCGCGGAAGCTCTCACCGGTGTCGTCGCTCATGTCAGCCGCGCGCCTTTAGGGAAACGGGCCGGCGCGCGGGGCGCGCCGACCCGGGTCGGTTTCGCCTATTCGAGGATCGCGCCGATGGTGGCCATGGTGGCCTTGTCGGCCTCGATCCGGGCGGCGGAGGCCTCGGCATCCATCCAGTAGACCAGCGCACCGGTGGTGGCCGCAACCTCCTGGGCGCGCTCGCTCGTCACCGCCTTTTTGGCCACCGCGGCGATCCTGTCGCGGACGTCCTGCGGCGTCTCCTTGGTGACGAACAGCCCGTTCCACAGCGCGATGTTGATGCTCGGGTCGAGCTCGCCGATGGTCGGCGCGTCCGGCACCAGCGGGATGCGGGCATCGGTGATCGAGGTCAGCACCTTGACCTGGTCGAGGCAGGGCAGGATCAGTTGCAGCGTGGTGTTGATGACGTCGGCATCGCCCGAGGCCAGCGTGTTGCAGTCGAGCGCGTCGAAGGCGGCATCCGAGCCCCATTCGAAACCGGCATGCTTGGCATAGGCCTTGGTCACCTGGGTCGGCGTCAGCACGTCGCCGAAATGGCCGAGCGCGACCGGGTTGTCCTGGGCATAGGCGGCAAGCTCTTCCATCGTGGAATAGGGCGCGTCGCCCGAGGTGGCGATCACGAAGGGGTAGGTGAGGAAGATCCCGATCGGGTCGAATTTCTCCGGCGTCAGCTCGTCGATGCCGATCTCGTGGCCGACCACCGGCACGCCGATCACGAAGGAGCCGATGGTGTAGCCGTCGGCCGGCGCCATGGCGACCTCGATGGCGCCGGGGAAGGGGCCACCGCCGCCGCCGGGCTTGTTCACGACCGCGGCGGCGACGCCGTATTCGGCGGCGAAGTCTTCCGCGATCATCCGGGTCAGCACGTCCTCGAGGTCGCCCGGCGGCCAGGGCACGATGAAGCTCACCGGCTTTTCCGGGTACTCGGCGAGGGCGGGGGCGGCGAGTGCGGCCATGGCAAGGGCCGTCGCGCCGCCAAGAAGGTGGGTCGGTTTCATGAATGTCTCCCTGTTGCGCACACGCGTCCTCTGCGGGACCAGGTGCGGTTCATTATTCGAACCGATGGTTCTTTTTCAGATTGACAGAGCCATGCCGAACCTGTCAACGATTTTGGGACAGAATGTCGCAGGTCATGTCGCAGTCCCGGCCCGATCTGCTTAAAAACCGGGCCAAAAGATCGGGCAGGGAGGCCCGCGTGCACTCATGGGAACCGTCGCCAAGGCCATGTCGCTGATCGGGCTCTTCGCCCGGTCCACGCCCGAACTGGGGCTGAGCGAGCTGGCACGGCGGTCCGGGCTCAACAAGACCACGACCTACCGGCTGATGAGCGAGCTGGCGGCGCAGGGATTCGTCGAACAGGTCGGCACCGGGCGCGCCTACCGACTCGGCCCCGCCTTCCTCCGGCTCGCGGCGCTGCGCGAACAGGCGGTGCCGATGCGCGAGACGGTTCAGGCGGTGGTCACCGAGCCTGGCGGCGGCCACCGGCGAGACCGCGCATTTCTCGCTGCTCGAAGGCGAAACGCTCTCGACGCTCGCCTATGCCTACAGCCCGGCGCACGGCACTTCCGTGCTGATGGACGATGCCGAGGTGCTCACCTTCCATGGCACCAGCTCCGGCATGGCCGTGCTCGCCTTCTCCCCGCCCGACTTCGTCGACCGGGTGCTCAGCGCACCGCTTGCGGCGCGCACGCCCGAGACGGTGACCGACGCCGCGGCGATCCGCGCCGCCCTGCCGGGGTGCGCCGGAGCGGTGTCGCGGTGTCGGTCGGCGGCTTCGAGGTCGACGTGTTTTCCCACGCCGCGCCGGTATTCGACAATACCGCCCGGGTGGTGGGGGCCGTCGCCGTCGCCGCACCGGTGACCCGGATGAGCGACGCCCTCGCCGCGCAGGTGAAGCGCGCAGTGATCGACAGCGCCCGCCACCTTACGCGGCTGACCGGTGGCTTCCTGCCGCCCGGCTTTCCCGCGCCCGACCCGGCGCGCCCGACAGAGACCAGAACCGCCCCGATGCCAGAAAGGACCCAGTCATGAAAACCGCCAATTTCCTCAAGGAAAACAACGCGCGCTCGTTCTGGCACCCGATGGCCCACCCGGCCGAGAGCCGCAAGAACCCGCCAACCATCGTGACCGGCGGCAAGGGCGTGCGGATCACCGATGTCGACGGTCACGAGGCGGTCGACGCGGTCGGGGGCTTTGGAACGTCAACCTCGGCTATTCCTGCGACCCGGTGAAACAGGCCATCGCCGGCCAGCTCGACCGGCTGCCCTATTACTCGACGTTCCGCGGCACCTCGAACGACGCGGTGATCGAGCTGTCCGAGGAGCTGCGCGACTTCTTCGCGCCCGACGGGATGACGCGGGCCTTCTACACCTCGGGCGGCTCCGACAGCGTCGAAAGCGCGCTGCGGTCGCGCCAGTACCACAAGATCCGGGGGCAGGGCGGACGGGTGAAATACCTCAGCCTCAAGAAGGGTTACCACGGCACCCATACCGGCGCCGCCAGCGTGAACGGCAACAGCAATTTCCGCACCCAGTACGAGCCGCTGCTGCCCGGCTGCTTCCACATCCCCGCGCCCTACACCTATCGCAACCCGTTCAACGAGACCGATCCCGAGACCCTCGCGGGGCTCTGCCTGATGGCGCTCGAGGACGAGATCGCCTTCCAGGGCGCAGGCACCATTGCCGCCTTCATCATGGAGCCGATCCTCGGCGCCGGCGGGGTGATCGTGCCGCATGAGAGCTTCATGCCCGGGGTGCGCGAGATCTGTTCGCGTCACGGCATCCTCTTGATCGCCGACGAGGTCATCACCGCCTATGGCCGCACCGGCGCCTGGTCGGGCTCGCGGCTCTGGGGGGTGCAGCCCGACATGATGGCCACGGCCAAGGCGATCACCAACGGCTATTTCCCCTTCGGCGCGGTGATGATTTCCGAGGCGGTTGCCGAGGTGTTCGAGAGCGACACCACCGGCGCGGGCGCGATCGCGCATGGCTACACCTATTCCGGCCACCCGGTCGGTGCCGCGGCGGCACTCGCCTGCCTTGCCGAGACGCGGCGGCTCAACGTCCCCGAGAACGCCGCGGCGCGTGGCGCCGAGCTCTATGCCGGGCTCAAGGAGATCGGCTCGCAATGCATGGTCTGCGGCGACGTGCGCGGCGGCTACGGGCTGATGTGCGCGCTGGAGCTGGTCTCCGATCCCGAGGCCAAGACGCCGATCGACAAGGCGAGCATCGCCAAGGTGCAGGAGGTGGCCTACCAGGCGGGAGCGATGGTGCGGGTCTCGGGGCCGAACATCATCCTGTCGCCGCCGCTGGTTGTGACCTCGGAGGACATTCAGGTGATCCTGGCGGCACTGCGCGCGGGGTTCGGATCGCTGTGATCCCGGCGGCGCCGAACCGCGCTTCGCCGGGGCGCGCGCGAGTTCCGCACAGTTAGCGCTATCGGTAGCAATATCAGTGCCTTGACACCGTGTGCGAGCTCGCACACTTTCGCCCGGCACCCGACAAGGCCCTTCAAAACGCGTTTCGAAACGCTTTGCCAAGCCGCTTCGAAGCGGCCTCCCTCACGCCTGCGGCACGCGCAGTCTGAGCCCGTCGAGCGCCGGCACCATCTCGATCTGGCAGGACAGCCGCGACCGCGGCTCGCGCGGTGCCTCGGTGATGTCGAGCATGAAATCCTCGGTCGCCTCGGGACCGCCGACCGCCGCGGCCCAGTCCTCGGCCACAACGACGTGACAGGTGGCGCAGGAGAGGTTGCCGCCGCAATCGCCGAGGATGCCCGGCACGCCATTGGCGAGGGCGGCATCTTTCAATGTGGTGCCCGCCGCGACCTCCGCCGAGATCACGGTGCCGTCGGCCAGTTCCCAGCTCACCTTCATGGCGTCCTCCCTCAGACGTAGTAGACGTAGAAATCGCGCAAGGCGTCGCCTTCGAGGTCGCGCGTCTTCTTCTCTTCCTTGAGCCGCATGAAGACCTGGTGCTCGGCCAGCTCCTTGCCCACGGCTTCCGCCAGCAGCGTGTCGGCGGCGAGATCGCGCATCACCTGTTTGAGCCCGGTGCCGACGCCGTCCTTGGCATCGGTCCGCTCGAACCCGTCGCCGCTCTCCTTCGCGGGCAGCGGATATTGTGCGGTCACACCCAGCCGGGCCGCCTGCAGGACCGCAGCCACGGCAAGGTAGGGGTTGGACGAGGCATCCGCCATCCGGTGCTCGATCCGCTGTTTGGCGCCGCCCTCGGCGCTCACCCGTGTGGTCACGTTGCGGTGGTCGCCGCCCCAGTTGCGCCAGTAGCCGGCCAGCATACCGGGTTGCAGCCGCTGGTAGGAATTCGCAGTCGGCGCGGTAAAGCCCGCCAGCGCCTTGTGGTGATGCATGAGCCCCGCGACGCAGGATTTCGCGAGGTCGTTCATGTGCTCGGGCCCGCCTTCGGGGCCATTGCCGAGGGCGTTCTTGCCGTCGGCGTCGCGGAAGGAAAAGTTGATATGCATCCCGGAGCCGCCGGCCTCGGCGATGGGTTTCGGCATGAAGGTCAGCACGATCCCGTGTTCCAGCGCCACCTCGCGGGCCATCTGCCGGAACAAGACGATATCGTCCACCGCCTTCACGGCGCTGTCGAAGGTCAGGGTGAACTCGTATTGCGGACTGTCGTATTCGCCGGTCATCATCTCAAGCTTGAAGCCGAGCTGGTCGGCACGCTCCCAGATGTCGTCGGTGAACCTCAGCGGATCGGTGAAGGGCCCGGTGCCGTAGACCACGCCGCCCGGCGCGTCGTAGGGCACGAGGCGGCCGTTCTCGTTGCCCTGCATCGCGTAGCATTCGAGCTCGATCCCGATCATCGGTTCGAGCCCGAGCTTGCCCCAGTCCGCTACCGCCCGTTTCAGCGCGCCGCGCCCGTCGAGGGGCAGGGGGCGGCCGTCTTCGTCCATGAGGTCGCCGAGCACCACCTTGGTATGGGCCTCCCAACCGTCGCGGATCTCCTCGGCCTTCCAGATCAGCTCCATGTCGGGCAGGCCCTGCATCATCATCGCGCCCGGCGCGTCGAGCAGGTCCTTGTCGTAATGGACGCCGAAGGTCGAGCGGCAGAACCGGGTCGAGCCGTCGCCGATCTTGCCCGCCGGCAGGTACTTGCCGCGCAGGATCGACAGGTGATCGAGAAACATCGCGCGCAGACGGTCTTTCATGGCGGGCTCCTTCTGGGCGCCGGTTTCATTGGCCGCGCCGGCCGGGGCGGGCCGGGTAAGGCCGGGGGACTTCAGGCCGGGGTCATGGTGACGGGCAGTTCCTTGATCCCGCCGACGAAGTTAGAGCGAAGGAAGCGGTGCGGTCCAGCGGGTTCCACCGCGGCGATCCGCTTTGCCAGTTCCTGGAACAGGATCCGTACTTCGAGCCGGGCGAGATGCATGCCGAGGCAGACATGCGGGCCTCCTTGGCCGAAGGAGACATGCGGGTTGGGCGCCCGGTCGAGTTGCACCCGGAAGGGGTCGTCGAACACCGTCTCGTCGCGGTTTCCGCTCGCCCACCACAAGAGCACCTTGTCGCCCTCGCGCACGGTTTCCCCGTGCATCTCGAAGTCCCGCGTCGCGGTGCGGCGGAAATAGAGCGCCGGCGTCGCCCAGCGGATGATCTCGTCGGCCGCCGTCTTCCAGATCTCGCCGCCGGCCCGCATTTGACCGAGGAGCTCGGGCTGATGCGCCATCGCCTGGATGCCGGCGGCGATGGAGTAGCGGGTGGTGTCGTTGCCGGCAGCGACCAGCAGGCAGAAGAAGTTGCGGAACTCGACCTCCGGCATCACCTCGCCGTCCTTGTCGGGCTGCAGGATCATGTGCAGCACGCCGTTGGTGTCGCCGGTCCGGTTCTTTTCCGCCATCAGGTCCTTGGCGTAGTCGAAGAGCTCGGCGCCGGCTGGCGAGTTGAACGGCATCAGCCGGTAGGCGTCGGTGTCCATCTTGTCGAGCACGTGCTCGGTGAAGTCGGGGTCGGTGTTGGCAATGAGCGCGTCGCCCTTTTCGACCAGCCAGGGCAGATCGGCCTCGGGCGTGCCGAGGATCTGGCCCAGCATCCGCATCGGCAGCTGTCGGGCGATTTCCTTGGTCGCGTCGAAAGTGCCTTTCTCGAGCGCCACGTCGAGGATCTCGTCGCAAAGCTGGCGGATCTGCGCCTCGAACCCGGCCACCACGGGCGCGGAGAAAGCCTTGGCCACCTTGATCCGGGTCTTCATGTGCTCGGGCGGGTCGGTCTCCTGGAAGGTACGGCGGGCGAGATATTCCTCGTAGCTCTGGTCCTCCATCCGGATGCCGCGGGCCGAGGACATCAACCCGGTGTCGCGGTTGAGCTTGAGGATGTCTTCGTGCCGAGTGACGTTCCAGAAGCCGACCCCGCCGTCCCACTCCTGCCAGTCCAGCGGCGCTTCGCGGCGCATCCGGGCGAAGGTGTTGTGCGGCGGGCCGTCGGCGAAGGTGTCGTGGCTCGACAAATCGGCGTGGCCGTCATCGGTCGGCGTCCAGACGGTCATGCGCGTCTCCCGGGTTGGTGTGTTTGCGGTTGTCCTGCCGGCGTTTGAAAATATATTAGGGAAGCCGCTAAATATGTAAACAGGAGAAATCATGCGCATCGGTATCCTGATGGCCAACACCGACGAGAGCGCCTTCGCCGCGGCGCATCCGCGCGACGGCGAGAAATGGCGCGCGGCGCTGGCGCCGCTCTGCCCGGAGTGTGATTTCCCGGTCTATTCGGTGAAGGACGGCCAGTTTCCCGAGCACGTGACCGGGCATGACGGGTTCCTGATCACCGGAAGCCCGGCCTCGGTGAACGACCTCGCCCCATGGCTCGACCGGCTGTTTGCCCTGATCCGCGAGGCGGTCGGTGCGGGCGTGCCGCTGTTCGGCGCCTGTTTCGGGCACCAGGCGATTGCGCTGGCGCTCGGCGGGGCGGTGGAGGACAACCCGGGCGGCTGGGTCTTCGGCACCACGGCGACCGAGGTCCATACCCCGGCGCCCTGGATGGAGGCGGGGCGGCTCAGGCAATACGCGGCCCATGTCGAGCAGGTGACGCGGCTGCCGGAGGGGGCCGCGGTGGTGATGGGCAATGCCGACTGCCCGATCGGCGGTTTCGTGATCGGCGAGGGCGTATTCACGACCCAATACCACCCGGAAATGACCCATGGTTTCGTCACCGCGCTGGTCGGCGAATACGCGGGCAAACTGCCCGCGGAGGTGGCGGCGCGGGCGCAGGCGTCGCTGGCCGAGACCGCGGACAATGCCCGGGTGGCCCGCTGGATCATGGATTTCTTCCGCCGCGCCGGGGGCTGAGGGAAGCCGCTTCGAACGCGTTTCGAAACGCGTTGAGCCGCGCCCTTCGAAGGGCCTTGGCGCCTCACTCCAGCGCGGCCAGCAGGTCCATCCGCGGTCACCCGGTCGAACTGGACGTGGTCGGTCATGAAGGCCTCGGCCGCTTCCTCTTTCGCTCCCGGATCAGCTCGATCAGCGCGCGGTGGTCGCGGGCCGAGGCGGCGATGGCGCCGGCGGTGCGGTAGCGGGCGCGGTAATAGGCCAGGAGCTTGCGGGCGTTGGTCTTGATCATTTCGAGCAGGTAGGGGTTGCCCGAGGCCAGCGCCACGGCTTCGTGGAAGCGCAGATTGAGCTGGTAATAGCCCGCCGGGTCGGCGTCGCCGTGGTTGCGGGCATGGGCCTCGCAGGCGGCGACGGTTGCCTCGATCCGGGCGAGCGCTTCGGCGTCGTGGCGGCGGGCGGCGAGACCGGCGGCCTGGCCTTCGAGCTTGGCGTGCACTTCGAGGATCGCGAGGAATTGTTCGAGCGTCGGCTTGAACAGCACCGCGCCCTTGCGCGGCGGGCGGTCGACGAGGCCCATCGCTTCGAGCCTGATGATCGCCTCGCGCAGCGGCGTGCGCGAAACCCCGTAGGCGGCGATGAGGGACTTCTCCTCGATCAGGTGGCCCGGGGACAGCTCGCCGCGGTCGATGCCTTCGAGGATGCGGGTGAGGATTGCGTCGGTCTGGCCTCGCGCTATGGCCGGACTATGCCGGGGCGGCGGCCAAAAGCAAGCCGGGAGGAGCGGGCGCGGGCCGGGGGGCTCCGGCGACCGGTTGCGGCTCAGATGATCGTGCGGCGCTCGGGTTCCGTGGCCGGCGTGATCGCGATTGCGGCCTCGCGCGGTTTCGCGGCCCGGCTGGTGACCCGGGCAGGCTTTTCCGCGGCGGCCAGCAGGGAGCCCGCGACCAGCCAGTTGAAAGGCACGATCGCCGAGTTCACGAGCAGGTCGAACATGGTGATCCCGAGCATCAGCGCGAGGGTGCCGGAATGGGTCAGGGTCTCGGTGTCCGGCAGCCGCTTGTGGCGCAGCCAGATCAGCAGGATCGGCGAGGCCAGGAGCCCGAATTCGGCGATGAAGCCGAAGATCCCGTAGGTGCCGAAGATGAAGATCCAGCGGCCGTCGGCGACCGCATCTTGAGTGCCGTCCCAGGGGCTGTAGGTCAGGTAGCGGCCCCAGCCGCCCCAGCCGAACAGGCGCCGTTCGTTGGCGTGCTGCAGCAGGATCTCTTCGTTCTCGAACCGGAAACCCAGCGACTGGGCCCGGTCGGGGCTGATCTGGTTGAAAAACCCGACGATGTCGTCGAGCGGCACGAGGCCGGCATTGCGCAGCGCCGGGTAGACCAGCGCGATCGCCACGAAGATCAGCGCGATCCGCATCCGCCCGGCTTCCGAGAACAGGAACACCACCGGCACCAGCACCAGCGCATAGCCGGTCGACCCGAAGCTCTTGCCGGCGATGATGACCAGGATGAGCCAGATCAGCGCCAGCACGTACTTGCCGCGCTGGCCCTGGGGCTGCACCCGGGCGAGGCTGGCGGTGGCGAGCGCCGCGCTGACGAAGAAGAAGGCGAGCCACAGCGCGTGCGGCAGGAACACGATCGGGCGGAAGGTGCTGCCGCGGATCATCTGGATGAAATCGTGCTGGAAAAAGCCGTAGATCCAGATGTTGAGCTGCGGGCTGAAGCGGATCTCGAACAGGGCGGGCAGGGTGTAGACCAGCCCGCCGATCATCAGCGCCCGCAGCAGTTCGCGCCGCCCGGTCTCGCCCGCGAGCACGACGCGGGCGGTGAGGAAGGGGAGCACGTGGATGAGGATGAGCGCGCCCGAGAAGGAGATCACCTCGCGCGGGACCAGGCCCGGGATCACCCGTTGCGAGGCGCCGAAGGGGCCGCTGTCCATGAACGGCGCGTCGATGATGATCGGGTCCGGGTTGGTCAGGATCGTCGGCACCGTCATGAAGATGAAGGCGAGCAGCAGGAGCTTGACCAGCCAGGACCGCGGCAGCAGCGGAACGCGTTTCTTGCCGACCAGGATCGTCAACAGGTAGGCGCTGAGGTTGGCGACGACGAATTTGTCGAACGGCGGCAACAGCGGCAGGTCGACCTCGGTGGACGGCGGCAGGATCAGGTAGCCGCCGATGATCGTCCAGACGAAGGCGCGTTCCAGCGCATGCGCTTGTACAGCACCAGGGCCACGAGGGGCCAGGAGAACAGCACGGCATATGCGATCGGGTTCGGCATCGGCTTCCGGCGGTGTGGTCGGGCGGGCGGCCCGACCGGAGGTGGCGCGTGGGTTCGGCGATGTTGGCCGACGCGCCGGTCTCGATCAGACCGATGCCAACCCGCGAACCGATGGACGGGCGCCTCGCGGCCCCGCTGATTCCCGCCCGTATAGGCGATTCCGCGCCCGGGTGAAATCATTCCCGGCATTGTCGCGGCAAATGCGCGAATGTCGGAAGTGACGCCGGATAAAGGGAAAAACCGAAACGTTCGGATAGTTGAAGGAACATGCACAATCCGTTTTGCCTGCTTTTCATTGACCGGTCAGTAGAAAGGTCGCAAAGTTAAATCGGACGTATTGGTCATTCGCGTGGCCCAGTGGGGGTATCAGTTGCAACTGGCGGTTCGGGGTTTCAGTCCTACCAAGATGATTTCTGGCGACGGCTTGATGGCCCGCGTGCTGCGCGGCTCGGCGATCGTGCTCATGGGCTATGGCGCGAGCCAGTTCCTGCGGCTCTTGTCGAACCTCATCCTGACGCGCCTGCTGTTCCCGGAAGCCTTCGGCCTGATGGCACTGGTGGCGATGGTCGAAATGGGCCTGACGCTGTTCACCGACATGGGCATCGCCCCTTCGATCGCCCAGTCGAAACGCGGCGACGATCCGAAATTTCTCGATACCGCCTACACGCTCAAGGTGATCCGCGGCTTCGTCCTGTGGATCTTCGCCTGCCTGCTCGCCTACCCGGCCTCGCTGTTCTTCGACGCGCCGCAGCTTGCCTATTTCCTGCCGATCTCCGTCTTCTCGATGGTCATCACCGGGTTCATCTCGACTCGGGTCCAGACCGCGATCCGGCACCTCAAGTTCGGTCAGATTACGCTGGTGGAGCTCAGCGCCCAGACGATTGCGCTGGTGTTCATGATCTCGGTCGCCTGGTACACGCAGAACGTCATCGCGCTGGTGCTCGGCAATGTCGTGCAGGCGGTGGCGATGCTGCTGCTGACGCGGCGGTTCCTCGACGGGCATCGCAACAGCTTCGGCTGGGACCCGACCGCGGCCCACGAACTCATCCATTTCGGCAAGTGGATCTTCGTCTCGACGCTGTTCGGGTTCTTTTCCAGCCAGGGCGACAAGCTGGTGTTCGGCAAGTTCCTCACCCTGCATGTGCTGGGGATCTACAACATCGGCTACTATCTCGGCAGCTTCCCGCTGCTGCTCGGCGGCGAACTGGTCGGCCGGGTGATGATCCCGATCTACCGCGAGGTGCGCGAGAAGGGCACGAGTTCCAGCGCCCGCAAGCTGCGCTACATGCGCTACCTGATGACCGGCGGTCTGATCACCCTGATGGGGACGCTGGCGCTGATCGGCCCCGTGCTGGTCAATTTCCTCTACGACGACCGCTATGTGCACGCCGGTGCGATGCTGGTGCTGATCTCGCTGGCGATGATGCCGGCGGCGATCGGCATTTCCTACGACCGCGCCGCGCTGGCGGCGGGCGACTCGCGCCATTTCTTCATCGTCTCCGCCGTACGCGGCACTACCGGCGTGCTGTTCCTGCTGATCGGGGTGCACTTCTGGGGCATCGTCGGAGCGATCGGCGGGCTCGCCCTGTCGGGGATGGTGGTGCATCCGTTCCTGATCTGGCTCGCGACCAAGCACCGGGTCTGGGACGGCGAACACGACGCGCTCTTTGCCGCGATCGTCGCTTCGGTGGCAGTCGGGGCGATCTGGCTGCACCTCGAAGATCCAGGCGATGTCGATCGCGGCCGCGGCTTGGGCTGAGGCCGGCTGCGCCGCCGCGCGCGGGGGCATCAAGGCGCCCGGGACCGGGACCGACGCTGCACTCCGTTTGCCAACACCCGGGACAACGCCACATCGGTGGCGCGCTGAAATGATCGTTTCGTGAAAGTCAGCCGCGCGCGACCCGGATGACCGCCGGGCGGTCGAGCTTGCCGCTCGCGGTGCGCGGCATCGGCCCCGGCCAGGAGTGGATCCGCGCGGGCTGCATGTAATGCGCCATGGTCTTGCGGCAATGGGCCATCAGCGCCGCCTCGTCGGCGCCGTCGATCAGCGTCACCGCCGCCACCACCGCCTGGCCGCGGGCTTCGTCGTCGATGCCGAAGGCGACCGCGTCGGTCACCATGCCGCTTTGCGACAGCAGGTCCTCGACCTCGGTCGGGCTGAGCCGGAACCCCATGGTCTTGATCATATCGTCCATCCGGCTGACGAACCACATGTCGCCGTCCGCATCGAGCCGGACGAGATCGCCCGACCAGACCACCGGCTTGCCGCCGGTGACCGCATCGAGCGCCGGGCAGTGCCGGATCTTCTCGGCCGTCAGCTCGGGGCGTTCCCAGTAGCCGAGCGACACCAGCGGGCCGGCATGGACCAGTTCGCCCTCTTCGCCGGGCCCGGCGACACCGCCGTCGGGACGGATCGCAAAGACCTGGGCATAGGGGATCTGCTGGCCCATCGAGCCTTTCTTGGCCGCGAAGCGCTCCGGCGGCAGGTAGGTCGAGCGGAAGGCCTCGGTGAGGCCGTACATCAGGTAGATGTCGACGCCCGGGAAGACGCCGGGCATCAGATCGAGGATGTTGGGCGGGATCTTGCCGCCGGTATTGGTCACGCGGACCAGCGCGGGCAGGGGGGTGGGGACCTCGTCGAGGTAGCGCACCACCATGTTCCACAAGGGCGGCACGCCGGCGATGCCGGTGACCGCGTGCTCGCGCGCCATGCGCACCACTTCCGCCGGCATGGTAACCGGCTGGTGCACAACGCTGCCGCCGGTCCAGAACATCGTGGTGAGCTGGTTGAGCCCGGCATCGAAACTGTAGGGAAGGACCGAGAGCAGCCGGTCGTCTTCGCCGAGCTTGAGATATTCACTCACAGCGGTCGCGCCGATCCGGATGTTGGCGTGCGTCAGCATCACGCCCTTGGGTTTCCCGGTGGAGCCCGAGGTGTAGATGATCATCGCGAGGGCTTTGGGGTCCGGGGCCGCCTCGGGGGCGTCGCCGGCCGGCAACTCGCTCCAGGTATCGGTGCCGGCAACGGGCTTGCCGCGGACCAGCACGGCCTGCACGCTTTCGGGCAGCGGTTCGGCGGCCTTGCCCGCGACCATGGCGCGGTCGAGGATCGCCGCGCGGGCGCGGCAGTCCTCGGCGACATAGGCGAGCTGGGCGCCGGTCCACTGGACGTTGACGTTGACCGTGACCGCGCCGACCTTCCAGGCCGCGAACATCGCCGCGACCTCGCCGATCGACTTGCGCAGCGAGACGATCACCCGGTCGCCCGGGGCGATGCCCCGGCGGGTGAGCCAGGCGGCGAGGCGGTCGACCTCGGCGGAGAGCGCGCCGTAGGTCGCGGTCTCGCCGGCGTCGATCAGGGCGATCTTGTCCGCCCGCGCGGGCAGGTTGTCGGCGAGCAGCCGGTACATGGACCCGGTGGCGCCGGGAATGTCGGCGGGGAGACGGCCGGAGAACCGGTCAGAGGCGTCGAGAGACGCGGGATCGAAAGCCGGGATCGCGGAATCTGTCACGAAGGAAAGTCCTGTACTGCGGCCTTGCACGGCCTGTCTGCGGAAGATGTGCCGGGCAAACGTGGCGAATACAAGGAAGCTGGAAGCAGTTTTGCGGGATTCTGATGGGCGATCGAGGGGCCACAGGGGCGGCATGGGCGGGTCGACGGCGGGCCAGTACGGGCATCGCGACGGTCCGGCACGGCGCCCGACAGGCGGCGCTGATTCGCCGGCGAAGTTGCCGGAAGCCAACCGGTCGCGTCGAAAACACGGGATTGGTGCTCTGAAAGACACATTGAAGGTTACCGGAGCGAGGTTATTTTTCTTCAATTTTCATGGAGTTTCTTGACCATTTCTTCGGTTGGACCGTCGCTGAACGCGGGACAAATGGCCGCCTCGTTGTTTCGGGATGGTCAACAATGGGAGGAATAAATCGGGTTCATCTATCGGGACAGCATTTTTCCGTGCAGCGCCCCAAGGTATTCTCAAGGGATTGTTTCCGAAAGAGAAACAATAACGCTCTCGGGTGTTTACCCTGATCTGGTTCGATTCGTATAGTTCCTAACCCGCCGCGCCATGAACTCGCCGTTTTTCAGTCAAAATTCCTTTTTCTGAAAGGGTTCCAGGAGTAATTTGGAGTTGCCCGACTGGGGGCGGTGTCTAAAGGCCACGGGGGCGGCCGCACACGACCACGGAATACCGTGGAGTAGAGGTGTGCGTCGACCGCAGGTGGTTGGCGTTGTGTTGATGTCGGCGGCGAGCTGGGGGGTTCGTCGTCGACAGTCAACCGCCAGGCCCGAGAATTCGGGTCTCTCTCTCCATGGAAAAACAGGTTGATGGTGCGGGAACCCCGTGGCCCGGCACTGCTCGTCATTCGCGGTATGCGTAAGCCAAGGGGAATGACGATGTGCAAGATCGATATCGACCGGATCTGTATCGCAACGCTGCTGGGGCGTTTCGGCCCGCGCGCGATGTCGCCCCGGGCAATCCAAGAGTTCACATGCGCGTCGAGCCCGAGCCGCGACGCCATCGTTACCATCCGCGACGCCGCCGTCTGGACCACGGCCCGTTCCGGCATCGAGCAAGGGAAGCACTGAATGACATACAACACGATCTGGACCAGCGCAGGGGCGCGCTGGCAGCCGGCCGGCGATTACGTGCTCGACTGGGATCTGACCGGTGCCGACGGGGCGGCAACGCTGGCCTCGGCGACCGGGGACGGCGCCATCGGCGTCAGCGTTTCGACGCCGACGAACGGCCAGTGCGACGCCTTCACCTTGCGCGACGGCCAGCTCCAGTCCGAGGACGTGAGCCAGCCGACGATCTCCGAGATCGCCTTCGACGCGCCCGTCACCAATGTGAATTTCCAGCTCATCGACGTGGATGCGGGCTGCACCTGGGACGACCAGGTGACGGTGCTCGCCTATGATCCGGACGGCAACCTGGTCGACGTGGATTTCGCCGCGATCGCCGGGGTTCAGAGCGTGAGCGGCAGCACGATCGAGGGCGAGGCGCCGCTGGACGACAGCGGCATCACGGTTTCGATCGCCGGCCCGATCGTGCGGCTGGTGATCGTCCACGACAACGGACCCGACGCGGGCACGTCCGGCCATATCAAGGTGAGCGATCTGGGCTTCGACGCGGCGGCGCCCGCGGCCGACGGGATCGTCGAGGGGACCGAGGCGGACGACGTGATCGACGTTGCCTATATGGGCGATCCCGAGGGCGACCGGGTCGATGCCGGCGACGCGCTTCTGCCCGGCGAAAATGGCGATGACGATATCATCCAGGCGGGTGGCGGCGACGATTTGGTCCGGTCCGGCGCGGGCGACGACGAGGTCACCGCCGGCTCCGGCGACGACACGGTCGTGGCCGGGACGGGCGACGACTGGGTCTATGGCGAGGCCGGCAACGACGTGATCTGGGGCGACAACGGTGGTGCGGTGCCGGAGACCACTCAGCGCGAGAGCTTCAACTGGGAGGGCGTGAGCGACGGCGAGATCGACACGACCTTCACCCAGGACACGGGCTCGGTCACGGTCAGCTATACCCGGCTCGAGGACGCGGGCACGCATTTCTCCGAACCGGGCAGCGATCTGGTCAACGGCGCGGGGATCGACACCGGCGCCGAGACCCTCGACGTCGACAGCACCCTGCATTCGGAGACCGGCGGCCAGTGCGGCGCCGGGACCTTCGAATGGAGCTTCTCCGCCGGTAGAGAACGTCGCCTTCAACGTAAACGACCTCGACGGCGACGGCGTCGTCACGATCCGCGCCTATGATGCCGAGGGCAACGAGATCCCGGTGACGCTGGTGGCGGGGGCGGGGATCGCGCTCAGCGACGCAGGTGGGGCGCCCGGGGCGAATACCGCCGCCTCCAATGGCGGCTACGGCGCTTCCGACAGCGACGCCTACAACCTGCAGGTCACCATCGCCGGGCCGGTGGCGTCCATCGTGCTCACCCACAGCCAGGACGGCGCCGGCAACTCGGGCATCAACGTCACCGACATCTTCTTCGGCGTACCGGTCACGGATGCGCAGGCCGAGGACGGCGACGACGCGCTGTTCGGCGGCGACGGCGACGACGTGATCTACGGCGAAGGCGGCGAGGACTACCTCGACGGCGGCGCCGGGGCCGACACGCTGTCGGGCGGCGACGATCGCGACTGGTTCGGCGGCGTCGGCGCGGGTGACGTGATCGATGGCGGCGAGGGCGGTGACGACTGGGATACGCTCGATCTCACCGGCTCGGTGACGCCGGGCGGGTCGCTCAACATCACCTATGCGACGGCGGACCGGGAGAGCGGCACGGTCAGCTATTTCGATGCCGCGGGCCAGGATGCCGGCACGCTCACCTTCGAGAATATCGAGCAGGTGGTGCCCTGCTTCACCCCGGCACGCTGATCGCGACGCCGAAGGGCGAGGTGCCGGTGGAGCGGCTGAAGGTCGGCGACCGGGTCATCACCCGCGACAATGGCATCCAGGAGATCCTGTGGGTGGGCGCGCGGCCGATCGGTTTCGCCGAGCTCGCCAAGGCCCGCCACCTCGCGCCGGTCCAGATCCGGGCCGGCGCCCTCGGCAACGGCCTGCCGGAGCGCGACATGCTGTTGTCGCCCAACCACCGGGTGCTGGTGGCCAACGACCGGACCTCGCTCTATTTCGACGAGCGCGAGGTGCTGGCGGCGGCCAAGCATCTGGTCAATTCCCGGGGGGTGCGGATCGTCGAGCCGCTCGAGGTCACCTACCTGCACTTCATGTGCCGCAATCACGAGGTGGTGCTGTCGAACGGCGCCTGGACCGAGAGCTTCCAGCCCGGCGACTATGCCCTTGCGGGGGTCGGCAATGCCCAGCGGCAGGAATTGTTCGAACTGTTCCCGGAACTGCAGACGCAGGCCGGTCTCGAAGACTATTCCGCCGCCCGGCGGATCCTGAAGAAACACGAAGCGAAGATGTTGCTTCGCAGCTGATGCAGCGCGCCCGGTGTTGTCGGTGGAGCGCCGGGCGGGATGATCCGAAGCGAGGGGAAGGACCCGTGCCGGGACGATTCGGGTCCCGGACGGCCGACCGGTCCAGGGTCGGCAGGGTCGATTTCGGATCCGGAGACAATCCCGCGTGGGGGCGCGGGATTGTTTTCGTATCTACGACAATGTGCCCCGCGTCACGGGAAAAATGTCGTGATTGCGAGGTGTTAACGTCCCAGGGGCACTTTGTGCTACCGCGCAGTGAGGTATGATCCGCCCGTATTCATTTTCGGTTTTCACGCTTTGGAGCGCAGATGATCCGCATCGACGGCAGCGACCGCCTACCCACCTTGCGCGAGAATTTTTTCCCTGCATCGAACGACGGCACGGGGTCGGTCGGAGGGGGGCGCCCCGGGATCGTTCCGGGTGGCGCCGGAACCACTGCCGGAACCGCTGCCAGTGCGTCGCCGCGGGTCGCCTGCTTCACGCCGGGGACCCGGATCGCCACCCCGCGCGGCGAAGCGGCGATCGAAACGCTGAGGCCGGGCGACATGGTCCTCACCCGCGACGACGGTCCGCAGGAAGTCCGCTGGGTGGGGCGAAAGCGGCTGACCGGCCCGCCCTTGCGCGTCGACACCGGCCTGCACCCGGTGCTGATCCGTGCCGGAGCGCTCGGGCCGGGCGTGCCAGCGCGCGACCTGCGGGTGAGCCCGAACCACCGGGTGTTGCTCTTGGGCGACCACCCCTCGTTGGAGGCCGCCGAGGCGGAAGTGTTTCTCTCCGCCCGCCACCTTGTCGGCACGCGGGGGATCGACCGTGTGGCCGTGTCGGAAGTGACCTACCTGCATATCATGTGCGACCGGCACCAGGTGGTGCTGTCGGACGGTGCCTGGACCGAAAGCTTCCGGCCCAGTGACGCAGCCCTGCAGGGCGTATCCGAGGGCGCGCGGGACGAGCTTCTGGCCATCTTCCCGGAGCTCGCCGAAGCGGTGCCGGGCGACCGTTTCACCGCGGCCCGCCCCACAGCGGACGCGGGGCGGCTGGGCAGGCTTCGCGCCTGAGATCGGCGCCGCCGGGCCGCAGTCGGGGTCGTCGCTGGGGGGCCGCGGGTAACCGGTCGCCGGCGAAGCGCGCCGAGATCTGCCGAATTGCGCCGGAAGGTCATTGTTTCGCCAAATTGGCCAATTCCCCGCAGGACCCGGCGACCGTTTCCGAACCCCGAAAAATCGACTGCGGGGGCGTGGAATGGTTAAGAAAACAAGGCATTCCGCCGCGGCCAACAAGGGCTGCCATGAATCGCGATAGACACCCCCGTCGATTCGACCCGATTGTGGCGAATTGCGGCGAAACTGCGGCGAAGCGCGCGAAAACACCTGATTTTCCGGGGTTCGCGTCTCGCTGGCGACATCGGAATTATCGGATTTCGATCACAATCTTGGCACGATTGCCACGTAGCTTTGAGGGAAGTGCAGCAGACCTGCGCGACCTTTTCCGGATCACACCATGCTCCACTTCCGCTCGCCCGCCGTCGAAAACGATCTGCCCCCGCGCTCGATGGCCGGACCGGCCTTGGTCCCGTGGCGTCGCCCGACTTTGCGGTTTCGGGTTTTGCCCCTCGTCGGTGGTCGAAACGGCCCGCGGCCCGGTGCTCGCCCGTGACCTGCGGCTGGGCGACAAGCTGGTGACCCGCGACAAGGGGTTGCAGCCCTTGCGCTGGATCGGCGAGTCGACGGTGATGTACGGCGACCCGGACGGCACGGCTGCGACTGCCGCCGCGGACCGGCGTGGCCCGGTCCGGATCCGGGCCGGCAGCCAGGGGACCAACCCCGACGGCGGCAATCTCGTGGTCGCGCCGGGTCAGCGCCTGCTGGTGCGCAACCCGCTCAACGAACTGCTGTTCGCGACCGACGAAGTGATGGTGGCCGCCGGCGACATGACCCATCTCGACGGGATCGACAGCGTGCCGCGCGACATGGGCCGCTGGATGCACCTGCTGCTCGACAGCCACGAGCTTCTGCGCGTCAACGGCATCTGGATGGAGAGCTTCGCCCCCGACATGTGGTCGGTCCGCGTCGCCTATCCGGAGGAATGGCACGCGATCACCGACGCGATGCCGCGGCTCAAATACGAGAACACCGCGGCCAATTACGTCGAAGCGCGGCTGTCGCTCGATGCCCGCGAAGCGCGGTTGATCGACGCGCTCTGACGGACCCAAAATTTCTCACGATCTGAATTGGCCGGGGTCATGCCCGGCCTTTCGCGTTTGCGGCCCCGGGATTGCGGGCCCGCCAGGCGGCCCAGTCTTCCGGCGTGTCCAGATCCGTGACCGCGTGGTCGCCCGGCAGCGGGACCAGCGTGACGCGGGCGTTGGCGGCTTCGAGCAGCGCCTTGCCGCCGCGGTCGCCGGTGAGCGCAGCGAGGGCGGGAAAGTCGCGGGCCGGGAACAGGACTGGGTGACCGGGTGTGCCCCCGGCGCTGGCGCCGCGCAGGATCGTGGTGCCATCGAATGCCGCGAGCAGGGCGCGGATGTCGTCAGCGGTGATGTCGGGCATGTCGGCGGGCAGGATCATGACACCGGACGCCAAAGCGGGCAGGGCGTCGATACCGGCGGCGAGGCTCGCCGAGAGGCCGTCCCCGGGCGTGGCGACCTCGACCAGGTGGGCGCCCGAGCCCTCCAGGGCGTCCCAGCGGCCGGGGGCGCGCTCCCGGGAGGGCAGGGTCACCAGCACCGGGCCGGGGGCCCGTGGCGCCGTCGAGGCGGCCGAAGCGGCGCAGGCCGTGGAGGCGGCCGCGACCCGGTCGGCGAGCAGCGGCTGCCCGCGCACGGTTTCAAGGAGCTTGTCGCGCCCGCGCATCCGCGCGGCGGCGCCCGCGGCCGGGATCAGGATCGCCAGACCGCCGGAGCCACGGCTCATTTCTCCGGGATCAACCCGCGCGGACTGAAGCGCAGGACCAGGAGCATGATGATCCCCATCGTGAGCAGCCGCATATGGGCGGTGGAGTCGAGCAGGTGTTCCTTGAGCACCGAGCCATCGGCCATGCCGGCGGTGATGATGTTCATCAGCATCTGGCCGAGAGGTTCGACCTGGACCCAGAAGAACCAGATCACGAAACCGCCGAGGATGGCGCCGTAATTGTTGCCCGAGCCGCCGACGATCACCATCACCCAGATCAGGAAAGTGTAGCGCAACGGCTGGTAGCTCGACGGTGTGAGCTGGCCGTCCAGCGTGGTCATCATCGCGCCGGCGATACCGACGACCGCGGAGCCGAGGATGAAGATCTGCAAGTGCCGGCGGGTGACGTCCTTGCCCATCGCCTCGGCCGAGACCTCGTCGTCGCGGATCGCCCGCATCATCCGGCCCCAGGGCGACTTGAGCGCCGCCTGGCTCATCCACAGGAGCACCAGCAGGACGACGACGAAGAGCGCGGTGTAGGTCAGTTTCACCACCACCGCCGAGGCGACGACCGTGTCCATGCCCCAGCCGGCGGCGCGGGCGGCGAAGTCGGCGCTGGCCTGGAGGTCGACCTCGTAGGGCACCGGCCAGGGGCGTTCGAGCCCGTTCACGTTCTTGACCCCGCGCGTGAGCCAGTCCTCGTTCTTCATCACCGCGATGATGATCTCGGAGATGCCGAGCGTGGCGATGGCGAGGTAGTCGGAGCGCAGCCCGAGCGCGGTCTTGCCGATGGCCCAGGCGGCCGCGGCGGCAAACAGCCCACCGATCGGCCAGGCGAGCAGCGCCAGGGCACCCTTGAGCCCGATGCCGCCGAGGAAGCCGGTGCCCGCCGGGTTGACCGCCTCGATCGCGTCGGCGGCCGGCACGAAGATCTCGCGATAGGCAAAGTAGCCGCCGACCAGCAGCACGGTCATCAGCAGCGCGCGCAGCTTGCCCGCGGCCATGCGCTTGTAGAGGAGGACGGCCACGACCAGCAGCCCGAGCCCGAAGGCGAGCGCCAGCATCATCCGGCCGCCGCCTGCCGCCCAGGCCTCGGTCACCGGCGCCTCGGTCACCAGCACCACGGCGAGACCGCCAAGCGCGACGAAGCCCATGATCCCGACGTTGAACAGCCCGGCGTAGCCCCATTGCATGTTGACGCCCAGCGCCATGATCGCCGAGACCAGACCCATGTTGACGATGGCCAGCGCCACGTTCCAGCTCTGGTTGATGCCGGTCCACAGGATCAGCAGCGCGACGATGGCGAAGAGCGCGACGGCGCGCCAGTTCACGGTGAAGGAGGTCATACCGATTTCCTTGAACAGCCCGGTGGGCTTGAACAGCAGGACCACGATCAGGATCGCGAAGGAGACCGCGAACTTGTAGTCGGTGGACAGGAGTTGCACGAGGCCGGAAGGTTCGAGGCTCTCCGGCAGGAGATAGGTCAGCACCTTTTTCCAGGCATAGGTCACCGTGACCTCGGAGAAGGCGATCAGGAAGCCGCCGGCGATGGCGCCGAGCGGGTTGCCCAGGCCCCCGACGATGGCAGAGGCGAAGATCGGCAAGAGGAGCTGGAAATAGGTGAAGGGCTTGAACACCTTGTCGAGCCCGTAGAGCGTGCCGGCGATGGTGGCGAGCGCCGCGACGATGAGCCAGGTCACGAACACCACGCGTTCGGGGTTGATGCCCGACAGCAGCGCGAGGTCCTCGTTGTCGGAAAACGCGCGCATCGACTTGCCGGTGCGGGTGCGGCCCAGGAACCAGAACAGCGCCGCCACCACGATCACCGCGGTGACCACGGTGATGACCTGGGTCGAGCGCAGCGCCAGCCCCTCGTTGAGCCCGGACCATTTCTTGAAGTCATTGGCCGCGATGATGAAGCGGGTGCCATCGTCGAAATGCTGTTCCTCGGTGCCGATGATGAAGCGGACGATGCCGTTGAGGATGAACATCACCCCGATCGAGGCCATCACCGAGACGATCGGCTTGGCCTTCACCTGGCGGTAGAAGCGGTAGACGACCCGGTCGGTGGCGATCACCAGCGCGGCGGTCACGACGATGCCGATGGGAAGGGCCAGGAGCGCCGTCGGCAGCGATCCGAGGTGCAGGCCCATCGACTGGAACCACCAGGTGACGAGGATCGTCGCCATCGCGCCGAAGGCCATGGTGTCGCCATGGGCGAAGTTCGAGAACCTGAGGATCCCGTAGATGAGCGTCACCCCGAGCGCGCCGAGGGCGAGCTGCGAACCATAGGCGATGGCCGGGATCAGCACGAAGTTGGACAGCGCCACGATGGCGTTGAGGAAGTCCATCAGGAGACCTCGCAGATCAGTTTGACGAGTTGGCCCGCGGGCGGCACCGCCGCCTGGGCCTGGTCGAGCCGGTGCCAGAGTACCAGGGTACGGCCGTCGGCGGTGGTGCCCTCGACGGTGAGCGTGTTGAGCACGGTGCCCGCGGTCCAGGCGAAAGGCCCGGTATGGGACGCGGTGACGCCGGCAAAGGGGCCGCCGTCGGGTCCGGTCGCCTGGATCTCGCCGGCGCCGGCGCGGTCGGTCTTGACCGGGGCGAGCAGGAACCCGGGGGACGCGGGCAGGGGGGCCGTCTCTTCGCTGCCCGCATCGGCGGGGGCGAGAGGCGCGCAGGCGAGGGTGAGCCGGTTGCCTTCGGCGGCGGCGAGCCCGGGCAGGACGGCGCAACAGAGGAAGGCCCCGAAGAGACGTGTATGCAGGCTCATTGTGCGGCGCACTCCCCGACATAGGTGAGCACCGTCGGCGCGCCGGCGATATGGCTGGTGAACAGGCTCGCCGTCTCGCCGATGGTGAGCAGGTTCAACGAGCCCTCCCCGCGGGCGACGATCTGGAGGCCGTCCGGCGTGGCGTGCAGGATCTCGAGGTCTTCGGCGACGGAGGAGATCGTGCCGGCGGCGAGGTCGACGCTCAGCTCCCAGCCCGACGCCGCGCAGGGATCGGTCTGGTAGCACTCGACGTCGAAGGTGCAGGTGGTGCCGGCAAGGGCCGGGGAGACGGGCAGGGCCAAAGCAGCTGCCAGCGCGGCGCGGGGAAACACGGATTGCACCCTCAGCCCCCCAGGAAGCTCGCGCGCACCTCGGGGTCGGCGAGCAGCGCCTTGCCCGAGCCGGTATGGGCGTTCTGGCCCTGGACCAGGACGTAGCCTTTGTCGGCGATCTCCAGCGCCTGGCGGGCGTTCTGTTCGACCATCAGCACCGGCAGCCCGGTGCGGGCGACCTCAATGATCCGGTCGAACAGCTCGTCCATCACGATCGGCGAGACGCCGGCGGTGGGTTCGTCGAGCATCAGCACCTTGGGCCGGGTCATCAGCGCGCGGCCGACGGCGACCTGCTGGCGCTGGCCACCCGAGAGCTCGCCTGCGGCCTGGGACCGCTTGTCCTTGAGGATCGGGAACAGATCGTAGACCTGCTCCATCGTCTCGCGGATGTCGTCCTTGCGGATGAAGGCGCCCATCTCGAGGTTTTCCTCGACCGTCATCGAGGTGAAGATGTTGTGGGTCTGCGGCACGAAGCCCATGCCCTTGACCACCCGGGCCTGCGGGCTCAGCGCGGAGATGTCCTCGCCGTCGAGCCGCACGTCGCCCTCGCGCAGGTTGAGCATGCCGAACAGCGCCCGCATCGCGGTGGACTTGCCCGCGCCGTTGGGGCCGACGATCACCGCGATCTCGCCGCGGTCGACGGTGATGGTGCAGTCGGTGATGATATCGGGGCCGTGCTTGCCGTAGCCGCCGGTCATCGCCTCGCCCACGAGAAACGGCTCGCCGGGCTGCGACGGCCGTGGGTGGCCGGAATACTTGCCGGCGGCAAGCTCGCCCTGACCGCCCGGGTTCACGATCGAGGCGTCGCGGTTGTAGCCTTCCTGTTCGAAGGGTTTGCTCATGCGGGTGCCTCCGCCTCGGCCGCGTCGGCGGGCTTCTTGTGCTTCGACCCGGTGCCGAGATAGGCCTCGATCACCTGTTCATTGGCCTTGATCTCGGCGAGCGTGCCTTGGGCAAGCACCTTGCCCTCGGCCATGCAGATCACCGGATCGCAGAGCTTGTCGATGAAATCCATGTCGTGCTCGATCACCACGAAGGTGTAGCCGCGCTCCTTGTTGAGCTGCAGGATGGCGTCGGCGATGGTGTTGAGCAGGGTCCGGTTCACGCCGGCGCCGACCTCGTCGAGGAACACGATCCTTGCGTCGACCATCATGGTGCGGCCGAGCTCCAGGAGCTTTTTCTGGCCGCCCGAGATCTGCCCCGCCTTGTGATCGGCGAGATGTTCGATGGTGAGAAACTCCAGCACCTCGTCGGCCTTGGCCCGGAGCGCGCGTTCCTCGTCGGCGATGCGCTTGCGGCCGAACCAGGTGTCCCACAGGTTCTCGCCCGACTGGCCGCCGGGGACCATCATCAGGTTTTCGCGGCAGGTCATCGAGCCGAATTCGTGGGCGATCTGAAAGGTTCTGAGCAACCCCTTGTGGAACAGCTCGTGCGGCGGCAGGCCGGTGATGTCCTCGCCGGCCATGGTCACCTTGCCCGAGGTCGGTTTCAGCACCCCGGCGATGACGTTGAACAGCGTGGTCTTGCCGGCGCCGTTGGGGCCGATCAGCCCGGTGATGGAGCCCTCGTCGATGGTGAGCGTGGCGCCGTCGACGGCGTGGAACCCGCCGAAATGCTTGTGAACGTCCTCGACGACGATCATGCGTCCCCCTCGCGCCTCGGGGCGCGGCCAGTTTCTCGCGCCTCGGGGCGCGGTCCGGTTCTCGCGCCTCGCGGCGCGCTGCGTTTCTTGGCGCCGTCCCGGCGCAGTGTCCGCGATGTCGTCCGCGGCGGTTCAGCAGCCCGGGTGTATCCCCGGGCTGCTTCCCGTTTACAGGCGCCGAACGGCGATCAGCGGTAGCCGACCGTGGTGACCTTGCCACCTTCGATCACGATCTCGCGGAACGAGCCGGCGCTTTCGCCGGCACCGATCAGTTCCACCGCCGAGGCGCCGACATAGTCGATGTCGCCGCCGCCGGCCAGGATCTCGATCGCCTTGGCCAGTTCACCCGGGAAGATCTGCTCGCCCGGCGCGTTGGCCACGTCCATCACCTTGTCCTTGTAGACCATCGGATCGGTCGAGCCGGCGGCCTGCATCGCCAGCATGATCAGCGAGGCGGCGTCATAGGCGGTGTCGGCATAGGCCGAGGTGGCGTCGAACTTGTCGCCGACGATGTCGGCGAACTTGGCGTTGCCCGGGAGTCGGTGCCCGGCAGCTGGCCGATCGAGCCGTCGATCTCGGTGCCGAAGTTCTCTTCGAGCGCCGAGCCGACCATCCCGTCGGGAATTCGAACATCGAGAAGGCGCCGGTGTCGAGGGCGGCGCGCACGACGCCGGACCCGCCCTGGTCGACATAGCCCGCGACGACGAGGATGTCGCCGCCGGCCGAGGCCAGCGCGCCGACTTCTGCGGTGTAATCGGCCTTGCCGTCTTCATGGGCGGCGTTGATGGTGACGGTGCCGCCCGCAGCGGTGAAGGCCGAGGCGAAGCTGTCGGCAAGGCCCTTGCCGTAGTCGTTGTTGGTGTAGGTCACGGCGGCCGAGCCGATGCCCTTTTCGGTGAGCATGTTGGCCATGATCTCGCCCTGGCGCGCGTCCGACGGGGCGGTGCGGAAGAACAGGCCGTTGTCCTCGATCGACGACAGCGCCGGCGAGGTGGCGGACGGCGAGATCATCACCATGCCGTTCGGCACGCCGACATTCTGCAGCGAGGCGGTGGTCTCGCCCGAGCACATGCCGCCGACGATGCCCTTGACCCCGTCCGAGGTGATCAGGCGTTCGGCCGAGGCGGTCGAGGCGGCGGCGTCGATACAGGTCGAGTCGGCACGCACCGGCACGACGGTGTCGCCGCCGAGGAAGGTGCCGGCGGCGTTGACCTCGGCCATCGCCAGTTCAGCGCCGTCGGCCATCGAGCCGGCCATCGATTCGAGCGGGCCGGTGAAACCGAGCAGGATGCCGATCTTGACGTCCTCGGCCGAGGCGGCCGAAGTCACGAGGGCCGTCGCCGCGGAGGCGAGAAGCAGCTTTTTCATGTCTTACTCCAAGTTGGACAAAATTGTTCCGGCAGCCACCCTAGCGGGCTTTTTCGAAAAGAAAAGGGCGCGGCGGCGAAACGAATGCCTCACCCTGCGGCACATTGGCGCCAAAACGGCGCGTTTACCGCGGGGGACGGTCGCAGCGCCAGAAGCCGCTGTCGCACCATTCGCCGGCGATCTCGACGGCATTTTCGACCCGGTGGGTCTCGCGAAACCCGAGCTTGGTGAGCAGGGCGGCGGAGGCGCGGTTGCGCGGGTCGATCTCGGCGGTGAGCGCGGCTAGCGCCGGGTCGCGGGCGAAGGCAGTCGCGACGACGGCACCGACCGCCTCGGTGCCGTAGCCCTGTCCCCAGAGGTCGCGGCGCAGGATGTAGCCGATCTCGCCGGCCCGCCACAGCCCCGCCTTGCCGATCACTTCGCCCGCACGGGTGACCACGTATTCGAGCCCGGTCTCGGCATGCGAGGCCTTCATGCCCGCGAGCTTCTCGCGGGTCCGGTCGAGGTCCTCGTGCGCCGGATGCGACCAGTAGCGCATGGTCTCGGGGTCGGAAAACACCGCGTGCAGGCCGGCGAGGTCGTCGTCGCGCACCGGGCGCAGGGTCAGCCGCGCGGTGCGGATCATCTCACGGGCCCGGTTATGCACCGTCTCACTCGGCCTGCCCGCCGCTACGGCCCGCCTGGGTGCCGCGCTCGCGGTAGGGGGTGGTCTCGTAATGCGCCCGGTAGCATTTGGAGAAATGCGAGGGCGAGGTGAAGCCGCAGGCGAGGCCGACATTGATCACGCTCATGTCGGTCTGCATCAAGAGGTTACGCGCCTTCTGCAGGCGCAGTTCCATATAATAGCGTTTCGGCGAGCGGTTGAGGTAGCGGCGGAACAGCCGTTCGAGCTGGCGCGTCGACAGCCCGACGGCGGCCGCGAGCTTCGCCGGGCTCACCGGGTCCTCGATATTGGCCTCCATCGCCTGGATCACCTGCGCGAGCTTGGGGTGGCGCACGCCGATCCGGGTCGGCACCGACAGGCGCTGGCTGTCGCGCTCGGTGCGGATCGTGGTGTAGATCTGCTGGTCGGCGACGGCAGAGGCGATGTCGGTGCCGAATTCGCGCGCGATCAGCGCCAGCATCAGATCGATCGAGGCGGTGCCGCCGGCGGTGGTCATCCGGTTGCCGTCGATCACGTAGACGGCACGCGACAGTTCGACGTTTTCGAAGGCCTCGGTGAAGCCGTCGTGGTTTTCCCAATGGATCGTCGCCCGCTTGCCGTCGAGCAGGCCGGCTTCCGCCAGCACATGCGCGCCGGTGCAGAAGGCGCCCATCGCGGCGCCGCGCCGGGCCTCGCGCCGGAGCCAGGACAGGAGCGTCTTCGAGGTCTGCGCCGCGACGTCCTCGCCGCCGCAGACGATCACCGTGTCGGTATGGCGCATCTCGCCGAGCCCACCGTCGAGCGAGACCTCGATGCCGGCGGAACAGCGCACGGCGCGGCCGTTCTCGCCGACCAGCAGCCAGCTGCAGGCTTCGCGGCCGAGTTGCCGGTTGGTGAGGCGCAGCGAATCGACCGCGCCAGCGAAGCTCAGGAGCGTGAAATTCTCGACGAGCACGAACACGAACCGCCGGGGCGACGTATCGGCCGCGGGTTTCGATGCCGCCGCTCCGGCGCTGTCTGGCGAACTGCGTGTCATGACCTGTCCCGGGAGGTTCGAACGGAGAGACAACACCAGTTTTGGCGGCCGGGTGCAAGGTGCCGGAGAGGACCCGCCGGGGCCACCGGGGGCGGGCTGTCCTTTTGTTTTGCACCTGCGGCGATAGGTCTCTATACGGGCCTGCACAGCGGCCTGTCCGGGGGAAATGGTTGGGCGGGGTGCGACAAGGATGGAGACAGCGATGACGGAGTGGACCAAATCTTCCTGGCGGACGAAACCGCGGGTGCAGATGCCCGACTATGCCGATGCAGCGGCGCTGCACGCGGTCGAGGCGCAGCTCGCCAAATATCCGCCGCTGGTCTTTGCCGGCGAGGCGCGCCGGTTGAAGCAGGAGCTCGGCAAGGTGGCCCGCGGCCAGGGGTTCCTGCTCCAGGGCGGCGACTGCGCCGAGAGCTTCGCCGAGTTTTCCGCCGACACCATCCGCGACACCTTCAAGGTGATGCTGCAGATGGCCATGGTGCTCACCTACGGCGCCAAGTTGCCGGTGGTGAAGGTCGGCCGGATGGCCGGCCAGTTCGCCAAGCCGCGCTCGGCGCCGTTCGAAAAGATCGGCGACCTCGAGCTGCCGAGCTACCGCGGCGACATCATCAACGACATCTCGCCCACCGCCGCGGCGCGTGAGCCGGACCCGGCGAAGATGCTGCAGGCCTATACCCAGTCGGCGGCCTCGCTGAACCTGCTGCGCGCGTTCTCGACCGGCGGCTATGCCGACGTCCAGAGGGTGCACGGCTGGACCCTCGGGTTTACCGATACCGACGAGGCCGAGCAGTACCGGGCGATGGCGGAGCGGATCTCCGAGACGCTCGATTTCATGCGCGCCGCCGGGGTGACCGGCGAGACCGCCTATGCGCTCCGGACGGTCGATTTCTACGTCAGCCACGAGAGCCTGCTTCTGGAATACGAAGAGGCGCTGACCCGGGTCGACTCGACCACCGGCCAGGTGGTGGCGGGCTCGGGCCACATGCTCTGGATCGGCGACCGCACCCGGCAGCCGGATGGCGCCCATGTCGAGTTCGCCCGCGGCGTGATCAACCCGATCGGGCTGAAATGCGGGCCGTCGACCACCGAAGAAGACCTCAAGGTGCTGATCGACCGGCTCAACCCCGAGAACGAACCGGGCCGGCTCACGCTGATCGCGCGGTTCGGCGCCGGCGAGGTCGAGAAGCACCTGCCGCGGCTCATCAAGGTGGTGCGCGAGATGGGCGCCGAGGTGGTCTGGTCCTGCGATCCCATGCACGGCAACACCATCAAATCGGCGACCGGCTACAAGACCCGGCCGTTCGACCGGGTGCTGCGCGAGGTGCAGGAATTCTTCGCCGTCCATCGCGGCGAGGGCACCTACCCGGGCGGCGTGCATTTCGAGATGACCGGCAAGGACGTGACCGAATGCAACGGTGGCGTGCTGGCGGTGACGGACGAGGACCTCTCCGACCGCTACCACACCGCCTGCGATCCCCGGCTCAACGCGAGCCAGGCGCTGGAGCTGGCCTTCCTGGTGGCCGAAGAGCTGGCGGGCGGCGACAAGCCGCTCGCGGCGAAGGTCGCGCATGGCTGAGCTTCTGTCCCTAACACTCTGAATTCATGGAAAACCCCGGGCCGTCGGTCCGGGGTTTTCGTTTCGACCGAGGGACGGCGGGATGCGGGCTGTCGGGGCAGTCCCCACGGCTCCCGCGGCCGCCCCCCACGGCATGAGTTTTCGCCTTCAAGTATCTGAAAACACAAAAAACCCCGGGCGGGTCAGCCCGGGGTTTCGCGCATCCTTTCGACCCTCTTCGCAGAAGGCCCGGAGCGTCCGGTCCCTGTCAGACCGCGTCGGTATCGTGCACCAGCCGCAGGTGTCCGAGGCGCTTGCCCGGCATCGGCACGGCGCCGTCGTTTTTCCGCGAGCTGCCGCGGGCCTGGCGCGCCGCGATTTCGCGGGCCAGCTCACGGGTGCGCGGGGCGAAATCGTCGAACCGCGTTTTTCCGTCGCCCTGGAAGGCCGAGATCGGTACCGGTTTCAGCGCCGGGCGCGGCTCGCGCAGGCGTTCGAAGCCGCCGAGGTCCGGGCGCGCGCGTTCCGCGGTCAGCGCCTTGGTCTCGATGTCGCGGATGGTGAAGCGGCGCGGGCCGCGACCGATCTGGCCGCGGGTTTCCAGCACGCCGAGGATCCGGGTGGCGTTACCATGGGCGTCGCGCAGCGGCAGGAGCATCATCTGGCCGTCGAGCGGCGGCCGGCTGAGGCCGCGATCGGAGCCGAGGGTCAGCCGGACCACCGCCGGCGTCTCCATCACGCTCTCGATCACCTGCTGCAATTCGCGTCGCGCCTCTGGCAGGAACAGCGCGGTGAGCGGCATGCCGCGGACTTCCATCGCCATGAGATCGTTGAGCGCCATCCCCGCGAGCCGGATCCGGGCGACGCCGGGCGCGACCTTTTCCAGCACGAAGGCATGTTCGAGCACATTGGCGATGCCGCGCGGATCGACCTCGGCGCGGGCCGGCATCAACCGGCCATTGCGCAGGCCCTCCCAATAGGCTTCCACAGTGCCCAATGCCGGAAACAGCGCCTGCGTCCGCGCCTTGCCCAGCGACACCACGTTGTCACGTTTGACCTGATCACTCGTCATATCCCGCCCCCACGGTCGTGCAACAGCCCCGGTTCCCCGCCCGGCCCCCCGGCCGGCTTGCGGTCCTTGCCCCTCGTTGTTGCCCCGGGGGAGGACCTCTGCTAACGACAGGTCGATGTCCTGATCGTTACCCAATTCTGCCACAATACGGCCATTATTGGGGCGAAATCTTAAAAAAGGGTTAATGTCCTCCATGCTGCATTCGATGACCGGCTTCGCCACGCTCAAGGGCCAGGACGGCCCGTGGAGCTGGACCTGGGACATCCGCGCGGTGAACGGGCGCGGGTTCGACCTGCGGCTGAAACTCCCCGATTGGATCGAAGGCGTCGAGATCGAGGCGCGCAAACGCGTGGCCGCCCAGGTGAGCCGCGGCAACGTCACCCTCGGGCTGCGGGTCGGGCGCGAGGCGGCGGAGGGCGCGGTGCGGATCAACGGCGCGGCGCTCGACAGCGTGCTCGCGGTCCTGGTCGAGATCGACCACACGGCCCAGGCACGCGGGCTGGAGCTGGCGCGGCCGAGCCCGGTCGATGTGGCGGCGATGCGCGGGGTGATCGAGAGCGGCGGCCCCGAGGAAGACCTCGCGCCGTTGGCGGCCAAGCTGCTGGCCGGGCTGCCGGAACTTTTGCGGGAGTTCAACGCGATGCGGGCCCATGAGGGGGCGGCGCTGGCGGCGGTGCTGGAGGGCCAGCTCGCGTCCATCGAGGCGCTGGTGGTCGATGCCGGGGCCGCGGTCGAGGCCCGGCGCGAGGCCCAGGCCGAGGCCTTGCGGGTGGCGCTCGCCCGGGTGCTCGACAACACCGAGGGTGCCGATCCGGACCGGGTGGCGCAGGAGCTGGCGCTGATCGCGGTGAAGTCCGACGTGCGCGAGGAGATCGACCGGCTCGGCGCCCATGTTGCCCAGGCCCGCAGCCTGATCGCCGAGACCGGGCCTTGCGGGCGCAAGCTCGACTTCCTGATGCAGGAGTTCAACCGCGAGGCCAACACGCTCTGCGCCAAGTCGCAGTTCCAGGAGCTCACCCGGGTCGGCCTCGAGATCAAGGCGGTGGTCGACCAGATGCGCGAGCAGGTTCAGAACGTCGAGTAGGGGGAGAGCGATGGACCAGACGACCCGGCGCGGGCTTCTCATCATCCTGTCCTCGCCCTCGGGCGCGGGCAAGTCGACGCTCGCGCGCATGCTCATGGGCTGGGACGACACGCTCCGCTTCTCGGTCTCGGCCACCACCCGGGCGCCGCGGCCCGGCGAGGTGGACGGGGTGCACTACCTTTTCGTCTCCGAACCCGCCTTCAAGAAGATGGTGGCGGACGGGGCGATGCTGGAACACGCCCATGTCTTCGGCAATTTCTACGGCTCGCCGCTGGGGCCGGTGAAGGAGGCGATCGAGGCCGGCCGCGACGTGCTGTTCGACGTCGACTGGCAGGGGGCCGAGCAGATCAAGCATTCGGCGCTCCGCGACCACGTGCTGTCGATCTTCGTGCTGCCGCCGTCCATCGCCGAGTTGCGCCGGCGGCTGGTCGAGCGCGGGCAGGATGCGCCCGAGGTGATCGCCAAGCGGATGCAGAAGAGCTGGGACGAGATCAGCCACTGGCACGGCTACGATTACGTGCTGGTCAACGACGATCTCGACACCACCTTCGAACGGCTGAAGGCGATCATCGCGGCGGAACGGCTGCGCCAGGCGCAGCAGCCGGGGCTGGTGCCGTTCATCCGGGCGCTGCAGGCGGAATTCGAGGAGGGCGAGACATGATATGGGAACTGGACGGCATCGCGCCGGAGATCGACGCGGACGCCTGGGTGGCGGCGGATGCGCAGGTGATGGGCAAGGTCGCGATGGCGGCGGGCAGCTCGGTCTGGTTCGGGGCGGTGCTGCGCGGCGACAACGAGCTGATCTCGGTGGGGGAAAACTCCAACCTCCAGGAACACGTGGTCTGCCACACGGACCCGGGGTTTCCGGTGGTGATCGGGGAGGACGTGACGGTCGGCCACAAGGCGATGATCCACGGCTGCGAGATCGGCGACGGCACGCTCATCGGGATGTCTGCCACGATCCTGAACGGGGCGAAGATCGGCAAGGGCTGCCTGATCGGGGCGGGAGCGCTTGTGACCGAGGGCAAGGTGATCCCGGACGGCTCGCTGGTGATGGGATCGCCCGGCAAGGTGGTGCGACAGCTGGACGAGGCGGCGCGGGAGAAGTTGCTGGCCTCGGCGCAGCGCTATCAGGCCAACGCGGCGCGGTTCCGGGCCGGACTGAAGCCGGTCGGGTGACCCGGGCGGGGCAGGGCGCAGCGTCGGATCGGGGGTGTGAGGGTGTGCGAGCTCGCACATAGGCTCAAGGTGTTGTTTTATATAGAGTTAGCGCTAACGGTCTTTTCGTGAGCGAAGCAGGTCTGAGATCGCTTTCGGGAATGTCCCCAGCATCCGACACGGTGGGTTGGCGCGGGGCGGGTGCGCGGCGTTTTCCGCAGGATGGTGGGTTGAAAACCCACCCTACGCTTGCTGCGTTTGGCAGGGGAGCCGGGCTGAAGCTCGACCTACGCGATAGATCCATTGCCGGGATCCCGGATCGTTTGCCATTTTGGTGGATAGACATCCTACCACGCGCTCGCTGCCGAGAATGTCCGCTCCGAGCCCCGTTTGACAGATGCTGCAGCTTGACCGAAGGTCGGCCCCTGAGATGACGTCTCTCTTGAAGCGCTTCGCAAGTTGCTCTATTTGTATTGGCGAAGGTTAGAGTTCTGCTTGCCGACGACATAGCCAAAGTGTGTTTCCGGTCACTCCTGATGGCTGATAGCGGAAAAAACCGGGTTAGGACCGCTTTGGGTTCCAAAGCGGTCCTTTCATTTGGATGCGGCTGTGTTGACACAAGGGGGCGCTACCGTTTTCAAATTCCCCACTACACCAAGTCATCACCGTAGCCGTTCGAACGGGATTTTGCCAAGTTTCTGAGCAGGCATAGCCGGAAATGCCGTATATCCCGGTCGTTTAGTGTTCCGCCAGGTTTCATCATAATAGACCGAAAGGATCCCGGAGATCAGAAACTGGAAGCTATGATGCAGTTCACTTTCCTTTAGCGAAAGATAAAGAAACTCTGCCATACTGTTCGTCGGCGTTGGATTTTCGGGTGGGCGGGCCTTGAACACATACCAACCTGAAAGATCGCCGATGAAGCCGACCATGTCGTCGAATGTAGAGGGCTTGGCGTAAAGCGCTTTCAACTTCTGGAAAACCTTTTCCTCTTTCGCCACTTTTTTGTCAGCAAGTTCCGAGCCGGCGCCCACTAGCGCAAGAAAGGGCCCGCGGCGACGCTTCTGTGGCTCTGCCTCATCCGAACGGCAAATTTGACCTACGGTTGCTAGGGCCCGGCATTCGGCATCTACATCTGCATCGCGCAGCTTCTTTTTGACAGACAGCACCGCAACGACGGCCTCAGGTGGCACAATCACCGTCTCGCCCATGCGCTGAAACACGGGATAGGTACCGGTGTCACAGACAATGATATCAAGCTGGCCCGAATGCTGGTCACTTTCGTTCTTCCTGTTCCGCGTGTTTTTGCCAGTCTTGACGGCTGGCCGGAGTATGAAGCCAGTTAGCACTTCCAGATCCTTGGGAAGATATTTTTGCAGGTAGTTGCGGAGCAGGGCTTCGACATAGCGGCCATCCTCGCCGCGATGCGCCGCGCCTATCGCGGTAGGGCTGGGCAACAGGGTCTCGAACTGTCGGTACACCGCCAGGGGCGCCAGAACCTCCTGGTTCCAAAAGCCTTGGAGCCTCCGTCCGTCCACTTTGCGCTCTCTCCTATACCTGTCCTGACCCAAAACCTAGTTGGGGCTTTAGCATCTGACAATGAGTTATACTTTGGACAGATGAGTGTATGAATGACGCCGTCATCTACGATAGTCATGAGCACGTACCAAGGCCCGATCAGCGGCCGGGAGGAACAGCTTTGGCGATTCCGATCCTCAAACCGAATAGTCCTCAACCGGCCCCAATCAAGTAATTCTTTCGTTCTTCTCAGACGGCGGCAACGTCCGCGAACCGGACGTGGATCCGCCTCTACAGCCAATACCGCGATCAACGGTCGGACCCGCCCGCCCGCTCAGTCCTTGCCGCGGTAAGGCTCGACGTATTGCAGCGCCATGTCCCAGGGAAAGAAGATCCAGGTGTCCTGGCTCACGCCGGTGATGAAGGTGTCGACCATCGGCTCGCCCTTGGGCTTGGCGTAGACGGTGGCGAAATGGGCCTTGGGCAGGAGCTTGCGGACCACCTCCAGCGTCTTGCCGGTGTCGACGAGGTCGTCGACGATCAACACCCCGGTGCCGTCGCCCATGATCTCCATGTCGGGCGACTTGATCACCACCGGCTCGGACTGGGCCTGGTGGTTGTAGCTCTTCACACTGATCGTATCGACGGTGCGGATGTCGA
>JAWKXC010000005.1:0-297001 GCA_041397205.1 Paracoccaceae bacterium | reverse complement strand
CTGGCGGCGGCCTCGGCGCGCTCGCTGCGTGCCGTGGAGCCGGGTATTCCGGTAGATCTGTTCACAGACGATCCGGGGGCGGCCGAGCCGGGGCTGTTCGACTCGGTGCACCGGATCGACGACCCGCATCCGCGCTCGAAGCTCGACTGCCTGGGGCGGACCCGGTTCGATCGCACCCTGTTTCTCGACGCCGACACGCTGGTGCTGGCGCCGCTCGGCGATCTCTTCGACGTGCTCGACCGGTTCGAACTGGCGCTCGCCCACGACGTGCGGCGGGCGACCGGGCTGATCCGCGAAAGCGCGGGCGAGCCGACACCTTATGCCTTTCCGCAGCTCAATTCGGGCGTGCTGCTGTACCGGAAGAGCCCGGCGATGCGCGCCTTCTTCGCCGAATGGGCGCGGCGGTTCGCGGCCTCCGGGGGCCTGCGCGACCAGCCGGTGTTGAAGGCGCTGTTGTGGGAGAGCGATCTGCGGTTCTGGGTGCTGCCGCCGGAGTTCAACCTGCGCCGGGTGACGCTGCTCGACGCCTGGGAGCCGGGCGATGCGCTGCCGACGATCCTGCATTCGCACCGGTTGATGGACCATATGCGCGGGGAGACGGCGCAGATCACCGACCCGGTTGCGCTGGTCGAGGCGGAACGGGCGGCGCTGGAGGCGGAATGGGCGGCGGCGGGCGGGCGCGACCCCGATCCGTTCCGGCGGTTTCTCGGGAAACGGCGCTAGCGGAGGTCAGGATCCGGCGGCGTCGAGCCAGGCGTTCACCGCCTCGCGGACCTGGTAGGCCTCGGGCCCCTTTGAATAGCCCTCGGCGAGCAGCACCTCGGTGCCGTCGGGGCCCGTGAGCACCGCGCGGGTGGGGCTGCCGGGCGCGCCTTCTTCGGGCACGAAGCGGGCTTCGGCGGTCGGGCCGGGGCGCTGGACGATGACCCGGGCGGCCGGAGCCAGCGCATGGGTCTTGGAGCGGGTGCCGCGGGGGGCGACGAAATCGAGCGTCACATTCTGCGCGCTCCGGTCGAGGGTGATCCGGCGGGTTTCGACGAAGAAATAGGCGAAGACCGGCGGCGACAGCGCGAAGCAGAGGAAGATCACGCCGGCATCGTTGCCGCGGGCAAAGAGCACGATGGCGAAGGCGAGGGTGGCCAGCGTGGTGAGGACGAGCGCGACCGCGAGCACGGTAGGACGCTGTTCGAGAACCAGCCGGACGGGAGTGTTTTCGACGGTTTTCATGGGGTCTGCTCCAGCCAGGAATTGATCGCCTCGGCGGCGCGGTGGTGGCCGCGGCCGGAGGAATAGGCGTCGGTGACGGGATGCCGCCCCGCCGACTGGCCCTCGGAGATGACCAGCGCCACGCGGTAGGTGGTGCCGCTGTCGGACCCGGAGCTCTCCTCGATCACGGCGCGGTCGATTTCCGTCAGCGCATGGCGCACGCGCGATCCGCCGAACAGGTTGCGCCGGCGCAGTTCGACGTAGCCGTCCGGGCGGTGAAACACGACCTGCACCCGGCGCACGAAGGCCCAGAAGGCGACGAAGCCCATGCCGCCGCCGCCGAGCGCGAACAGGATGCCCCACCATTCGCCGGCAAGGATCATCGCCAGCCCGGCGCCGACGAACATCAGGATGAAGCCGATCAGGGCCAGCGCCAGGACCACCGGGCGGTCCTCGACGATGAGCAGGTCGGGGGTGTCGGTGAGGATCTTCATCGCGCCCGCCCGCCGGAGGTCGGTGTGGGGCGCAGCGTGCGCGGGGGGGCTGAAACAGGCATTTGGCGGCTCTTTCCCGGGGTCGGGGGCGAGCCTAGCCTGCGGGCCGGACGGGGGGAAGAGCCGCGGTGTCGCGGCCCTTCGCCAGGGGGGTGTCAGGCAGCGAGCGGCTGGGCGAGGGCCGCAACCGCGGCCTCGATCTCGGCGGCGCCGGCTTCGGCAGGCACGTCGAGGAAGGTCACGTCGGTGATGCCGATGAAGCCGAGCATGAAGGTCAGGTAGGGGGTGGCGAAGTCGTGGTCGGCTCCGGTGGGGGTACCCTGTGAGGCACGGAGCACGAGGGCGCGCTTGCCTTTGAGCAGGCCCTCGGGACCGGCCTCGGTGTAGCGGAAAGCGCGGCCGGCACGGGCGATCTGGTCGATCCAGGCCTTAAGGCTCGCGGGGATGTTGAAATTGTACGTGGCGGTGGCGATCAGCAGGGTGTCGGCGGCCTCGAGCTCGGCAAAGAGTTCGTCGGACAGCGCAAGCGCAGCGCGCTCCTCGGCGCTTCGGTCTGCCGGCGCCTTGAAGGTGCCGGTGGTGTAGGCCTCGGTGATCTGCGCGATGCCGGTGGACAGATTGCGGCTGACGATCTCGGCGCCGGGCAGGCCGGCGGCGACGGCGTCTGCGAAGGCGCGCGACAGCGAGCCGTCATGGCGGGCTGAGGCGTCGAGGCGAAGGATCTTGTGGGTCATGGGGTCTCCTGACGACGCGGTGTTGAATGCATTGGGTCCCATGTTGTCCCTTGCGGGAATGAACATAATCTGGGAGTTTCAACAGAATATGTTCGCCAATGCACAGGTGGTCCGATGCAGAACTGGGACGAGCTGCGCACCGCCTACGAGGTCGCGCGCCATGGGACGGTCAGCGGGGCGGCGGCGGCGCTGGGGGTGCACCACGCGACGGTGATCCGCCATGTCGATGCGCTGGAGGCGCGGCTCGGGGTGAAGCTGTTTCAGCGCCATGCCCGGGGCTATGCGCCGACCGAGGCGGGCGAGGAGCTGGCGCGGGTCGCCAAGGCGAGCGACGACCAGTTCAGCCAGCTCGCCGCCCGGCTCAAGGGCGGTGGCGAGGCGGTGTCCGGCGATCTGGTGGTGACGACCCTGCCGGTGCTGGCCGAGCAATTGGCGCCGGTCTTCGCGCGGTTCCAGGTCGCGCATCCGGAGGTGGTGCTGCACCTGCGCACCGGGCTGCGGATTTTCCGGCTCGAATACGGCGAGGCGCATGTGGCGATCCGGGCCGGGCGGGTCCCGGAGGAGCCCGACAACGTGGTCCAGCCGCTGGTCGGGCTGGAGGCCGGGCTCTACGTGGCGGACAGCTATATCGCCCGGCGCGGCGATCCGCGCGACGGGCTGGAGGGGCACGATTTCGTCGGGCCGGAGGAGGACGAGCGGGGGCCGCCCACCTATGCCTGGCTGCGCACCGAGGTGCCGCCCGAACGGGTGGTGTTCCGCTCGAACGACCTGCACGCGATGGCGGCGGCGGTGCATGCGGGACCGGGCTCGGGTTTCTCACCCCGAAACAGGCCGAAGGGCTCGTCGAGTGATCGCGCCGCGGCCCGATTGGGTCTCGCAGCTCTGGCTGGTGACCCATGTGGATCTGCACCGTCGGCCAAGGTCCAGGCGCTGACAAGTCCTCGGGCTGCCGGAGGGCGAGAGGTAGGGGTGAGATCGGCGGGATGCCGGGCAGAAGCCGGGCCTACGGGCCGTGTTGACGGTCGTATCAGTATGGGTAGGTCGTGGCGCCACTCAGCCGGCAGACGGTTGAAACCGAACAATTGAAGTTGGATGGATCTGTCGTACAACATCCTTGATGAACGCGACATTGCTGCAAACCCGCACCCTCTGGGTGATCCATGAAAAACGCCCCCATCAGTCGTCAACACCATGATTTATTTATTAAATATCACAGAGAGGACAGAGAAATCAGCGATCTACTTGGGGAATATGGGTCTGAGCGCTCCGGATCCTTCGATGGCAACCCATGCCGGAGAAACCATGACCGATATCGCGCAGATTGCAGGACTGGAAATAGACGCGGTTGTTCAAATTACTGGAAAAAAAAGGGATATTCTGGAGAAGAAATTCCGAAAACCAAAGGATGCAGTCGAGTTCGCACGTGGCGCTCATGAGGAACTCTTGGGAATAGCTGGCGTTCAGCGCTCCCGACCAAAGGGAAACTGGGACATTGGCACGGTTTCGGTCGCCTGCGAAAGGCGCTATTTTAGGGTAATTGCCTCTTTTCCCAATCTGTCGGCTTCTAATTCTAACCAGGTAGCGCGGAAAATATTTTCATACGCGGGCCGCTTGGGTTGCAATTATGGGTATCTTGGCTTTGGCCCGGACCAAGTCTTTGTCCAAGGAAGGGCGCGAGGGAGCAAAGTCGGCGGTTCTGTCGGGTTGACTGATTTTGACAACAAGTACGGAAGCGGAGCGGATCTAGTGCGGTTAGGAAAGGAAATCTTCGAGACCCGAACTGTCGATGTCTTTCTGATGAATATGATTGGCCCCGGGCATCTGGCAGCAGATGTTGGGGGGCTGACGCTGGCTGAAGCGATCGAAAAAGGCGGTCATGGAACCCTTGAACCCATCGGGTTTGACAGGTGGGTTTGGCAGATACCAGAAAATGACGTAATGGCCACGCGCCGAATGCTCCTTGGTGCGCAAATGACAACTGCCACTGAATGAAAAGCTCAGTCCGGGGCGCAAACCTAGTGGTGTGCACATTACTGGACGTTGCCAGTATGTGCGGAGTAGACGATGCCGCGGCGCGGGTGCGGTGAGATCCGTTTCCAGCAGGGCGTCGTTACTTGCCGAAACGGACGCACGCCCGCCGGGGTGCGGCAGGCGTGGAGGTGGGCCGGGCTGCAGCCCGGCCTGCTGGGATCGTGACAGCGTTTTAGGCCGCCTTGCAGCGCTGCCGCGGCGGCGGCGGGGGGCGGCGTTTGGCGCCGGCGCCCGCGTTGGTGTTGGCGGGTTTGGGCTGCTGCTCTTGGCGTTCTGGCCGCTGGTGGCCGCCGCCACCGCCGCGTTTCTGGGCGGGTTCGGTGGCGTTCGGGTCCCCAGTGGGTGCCGGAATGGACCGGGATGTCGCGGCCCATGTATCTTCTGGATCGCTTTCAACTCGCCCATCTCGGCGGGCGAGACATAGGCGACGGCGCGGCTGTCGCGGCCGGCGCGGGCGGTGCGGCCGATGCGGTGGACGTGGCTGTCGGGCACGTTCGGCATATCGTAGTTGTAGACGTGGCGGACGCCGGGGATGTCGAGGCCGCGGGGCGGCCACATCGGTCGCCACCAGCACCTTGAGCTCGCCGGCGGTGAAAGCCTTGATCGCCCGTTCGCGCGCACTTTGCGACTTGTTGCCGTGGATCGCGCCGACGCTGTAGCCGGCCTTTTCCAACGCGGTCGCGAGCCGGTTGGCGCCGTGCTTGGTGCGGGTGAAGACCAGCGCCATATCGTTGCGGTGGTCGAGATGGTCGATGAGCAGCCGGGTCTTGTCGCTCTGCTCGACGAAATGCAAACCTTGAGTGACCTTGTCGGCGGCTTGCCCGGGGGCGAGACCGACCCGGACCGGGTCGGTCAGGTAGGTCTTGGCGAGGTCGGCCATGAGCTTGGGCATGGTGGCCGAGAACAGCATGGTCTGGCGATCGGGCGGGCAGCAGCGGCGCGATCCGGCGCAGTGCGTGGATGAAGCCCATGTCGAGCATCTGGTCGGCCTCGTCGAGCACCAGGTACCGGTGAGGTCGAGCCGGACCGAGCCGCGTCGCCGATATGGTCGATCAGCCGGCCGGGGTGGCGACGAGCAGGTCGGTGCCGCGTTCGAGCCGCGTGACCTGGGGATTGATTACCGAGGCGCCGCCGACCACGAGATTGACCTTGGAGGTGGCTGTCGCGGGCATAGGCGGCGAGGTTGTCGCTGATCTGTTTGGCGAGCTCGCGGGTGGGGGTGATCAGCCCGCGCACCGATTTGGGCTCGGGCTTGGTGCCGGCCTTGATGAGATTGTGCGCCATCGGCAGGCCGAAAGCGGCGGTCTTGCCGGTGCCGGTCTGGGCGATGCCTATCACGTCGCGGCCCGCCAGCGCATGCGGGATCGCCTCGGATCTGGATCGGGGTCGGGTCGGTGATGCCCTGCTGGCGAGCTTGGCGACGAGGCGGAGCGCGAGGCCGAGGCTCGAAAGCGTGGTCGTTTGTCATATGGGTCTCTCTGGGCCGGACCCGGAGGAGTTCTCGGGGGGTGCAGGCCGGTAAGGGTCGCCGTCCTCCCGATGGAGGGCGGTCGCGTTCGGGTTCGGCGCGGATCTGAGCGGAGGCCGGATTGCCTGCCGCGCGTCAGCGCCATGCCCCGCGAATTGGGAACTGGTTGGATCTCTGGCGACGTCCTGTCATCATCCCGTCTCGGGAGAGGCTGTCTGCTCACGCGGCAGAGGACGTCTGAGGCTGCACATGGGGATCGGTGAGAGAAAGTCAACTGCGTTGACGTTTCGGGGCCGCTTTGGGTCCGGCCCTTGGGGGCGCTGGTGTGCGAAAGGGCGCGCGAGACGGACGCGCGCGGACGGGGAGGCAAGTGGCAGATTGTCTTTCCGACATCGCCGAGGGACATCTCTGCCGCTGCAGCGCAGGGGAGCATGCGCGGCGTGCGGCTTGCCTTCAACGCGGCTGCAACGCGGCATCGCCGGTCCAGCCGGGATGGCGCACCGGTGCTCCGGTCACATCACGTTTTCCCGATCTCGGGGAAAGGGGACTTTTCACTCATACCGGGTTTCGTCATCCTCGGGGAAACCACGAAAGGAGTTTCAACGTGCTGACCCGCCGCCAGGCCGCACTGCCCTTGCGCCCGCCGGGCTTGCGTTCGGGCTCGCTCCACGCCTGGCCCGTGCCGCCAGCCCCGAGACCTTCAATACCGCATCCATCGCCATCAACGGCACCGATCCGGTTGCCTATTTCACCAACAGCGCGTTTGGCGAGGGCGACTACGCCTATGGGCTTGAGGAATATGCGCTGCAATGGAAAGGCGCGACCTGGTTGTTCGCCAGCGCGGAAAACCTCGCCGCGTTCGAGGCCGCGCCGGAGGCCTACGCCCCGCAATACGGCGGCTATTGCGCCTATGCGATGGCCCAGGGCGCGATTGCGACCACCGTGCCCCTCGGCCTGGACCATCCACGAGGGCAAGCTCTACCTCAATTTCTCCGATGCGGTGCGCGATTATTGGCGCAAGGACATCCCGGGCAACGTCGCCGCCGCGGACAGCCACTGGCCGGAAGCCCTGAACGCCTGACGTCGCAGCCCGGCGGAGGCGGTAGACGGTTCCCGAGGCCGAGTGCGACAGGCCCGGTCCGGGTCGTGGCGCGGGCTTTCCGGCGGTGCGCCTCTGAGCGCCCCAGGTCATGGAAAAGTCCGGCCAGAGAAAAGTCCGGCCAGAGAAGACGTCCAGACAGTGAAAAGCCCGGGCGTTTCGGCCCGGGCTTTGCTGTTTCGCGGGACTGCAAGCCGTTCGCGCAGCTTGGCCTCGACGTCCTTGATCGCGTCTTCGATCAGCCGTTGCCGTCGGCGGCGGTCAGCTTCTTGGCGATCAGGTCGCGGGCGGCGCCGATCGAGACGGTGACGGCGGTGTTGCGCACCTCGTTCACCGCGGCGGTCTCGGCCGACTTGATCTGGTCCTCGGCGGCCGCAAGGCGGCGGGCGATGGTGGCCTTGAGATCCTGCTTGGCCATTTCGGCGGCTTCGGCGGCCTCTTTCTTGGCGTGTTCGATGATCGCCTCGGCCTGGGTCGCCACTTCCTTCTGCTTGCGCTCGTAGGACGCGAGGATCGACTGGGCCTCTTCGCGGAGCGCCCGGGCTTCGTCGAGATCGGCCTTGATGCCGGCCGCGCGCTTGTCGAGCATGCCGCCGAGCATGCCGGGCACCTTGAAGTAGACCAGCACCGCGATGAACACGATGAAGGCGAGCAGCACGATGAAGTTGGTGTTGTGCAGCGAGAAGAACGGCCCCGAGGCGGCGAGAGCGGGGCCGCGGTGAGGATCAGGGCAGGGGTCAGAAGCTTGTTCATGCCGTTACCCCTTTCAGCCGTGCGTTGATCGCGGAGGTGATCGTCTTGGCGTCGGCCTGAACCCCCATCGACGAGAGGATCTCGGCGGTGGTGTCCTTGGCGACGGCCTTGACCGCCTCGACGGCGCCGGCGCGGATCTCGGCGATGGCCGCTTCCGACTCGGCGGTCTTGGCGGCGATCTCGGCATCGGCCTTGGCCTGGGCGACGTCGAGCTCGGCCTGGATCTCGGCCTTGGTCTCGGCCGCGATCTTCTTGCCTTCGGGCAATGGCCTCGGCGAGGGCGACGTTGTAGGCCTCCTCGGCGGCGACGGCCTTCTGCTTCAGCTCTTCGGCGGCGGCGATGTCATTGGTGATCGTGCCCTGGCGCTCGGCGAGCACGCCGGCGATGCGCGGCAGGGCCACGCGGGTGAGCACCATGAAGATGACGACGAGCGCGACCACGAGCCAGAAGATCTGGTTCGGGAAGGTCCCGAACTCGAGCTGCGGCATGCTCCGCGCCAGCGGCCTCGTGGGCCATGCGTCTGCCGCGCCATGCGCCGCGTCGGCTGCGCCGCATGTGGGCGGCTTTCGCGGCGGTTTCAGTTCCGCTTGCCATTCTGTCCTCCAGATCCCTGTCGGGGAGCGAACCCGTGGGGAGTGAACCCGCGCGGCGGGCAGAAGCCCCTCGCGAAACGTCGGGTGGGGCTACATGTGCCCCACCCGGTCGTAAGGAAGGGTCGCTGGGATTAGACGGCGAACATCAGCAGGAGCGCGACGAGGAACGAGAAGATCCCGAGCGCTTCCGCGAAGGCGATGCCGATGAAGAGGGTCGCGGTCTGGCCGGCGGCGGCCGACGGATTGCGCAGCGCACCGGCGAGGAAGTTGCCGGCGACGTGGCCCACACCGATGGCCGCGGCACCCGAACCGATGCCCGCGAGGCCGGCACCGATGTATTGACCGAGTTCTGCGATATTGCCTTCCATTGTTTTCTCTCCTTACGATGGAATGGTTGGATTTCTTGCGTGTGTTGTGACGTCGCCCGTAGCGGCTCAGTGCGCCGGATGCAGCGCATCCTTGAGGTAGACGACGGTCAGGATGGTGAAGACGTAAGCCTGGACGCCGGCGACCAGCACCTCAAGCCCGTAGATCGCGGTGATCGAGAGCACGGCGACCGGCGAGATCGCGGCGATCGCGGCGAAGCCCGGCGAACACCTTCATCACCGCGGCCGGCCATGATGTTGCCGCCAAGACGAATGGAGTGGCTGACGGGGCGCACGAAGTAGGAAATGAGCTCGATGATCGCGAGGATCGGACGCAGCACCAGCGGCGCCGAGGAGACCCAGAACAGGCTGAGGAAGCCGGCGCCGTTCTTGACGAAGCCGACGATGGTGACGGTGAGGAACACCGCCAGCGCCAGCACGCCGGTGACGGCGATATGCGAGGTGGTGGCGAAGCTCATCGGCAGCAGGCCGAGATAGTTCGACGCCAGGATGAACATGAACAGGGTGAAGATGTAGGGGAAGAACTTGAGCGCGTCCTTGCCGGCGACATCTTCGACCATCTTGTAGGTGAAGCTGTAGAGCACCTCGGCGACTGACTGCGAGCGCGACGGGATGATCGCGCGGCCGCGGGTGCCGAAGACGAAGATCGCGACGATGGCGAGCACCGCGAGCGCCAGCCAGAGGGTGACGTTGGTGATGGTGAACATGCCGACGTCGCCATGCCCGAACAGGGGCTTCACGATGAACTGGTCGAGCGGGTGGAACACCAGGCCGCCGGTTTCTTCGCCATGCGCTTCAGTCGCCACGTTTCGCTTCCTCGTCCTGTGCCGCCCGTGCGGCCTGTTTCGTCTCTTCGCCGGCGGCTTTCGCCAGGGCCTGCAACTCGATCTCCTTGGCCGAGGCGAGCATGGTCTTCACACCCGCCGCCAGGCCGAGGAAAATGAAGATCACCAGGAACAGGGGCATCGTGCCAAGCACGTAGTCCAGCCCGTATCCCATGCCGAAGCCGATCCCGAGACCGGCCACAAGCTCGATGACCATCCGCCAGGCGAGGTTCGCCTGGGCATAATCCTTCTTCATGTGCGGCGCTTCTTCCGACCCGGCCTTGAGCTTTTCCAACCGATCGCCGAGCGCCTCGAGGCGGTCTGCGGAAGGATGGTCCTGCGGGTCTGCCAAGCGGAATTGCCCCCTCATGAGCCTGTGCTGTTGCTATTGGGCCCGGCGACGCGAGTCAACGGGGGTTAGCGCCAACGTGGGGTTCGGCAAGTCATTGAAATTTCTATGAGAAATTTGAGAGTGCGTTTGCTGGCGCCGACGGGGGTCCGGATTCCGCCCGAAAAGCTCATTCAACTGTGCGGTTGAGCATTTTCAGGGGGTTGCGCCGGGGGCGCCGGCCGTGCGCGGGAACCGGGAGCGCGGGGGCAACTCGGCCCGCCTGCTACGCCCCGGTCCATGTCGCCGAGTACTGCCGGGTTCAGAACTGGAAATCGCCCTGGTCGAGATCCGCCATCGACACGCCCACGAGGGTGATCGTGTTGCCGTCGCCGGCGTCGATCACCGCGTCGCCCTCGGCGTTTTCGCCGAGGTGGTGGGCGACGAGGTCATCCCAGTCGGTGATCGCGGTGACGCCGCGCAACACGATGTCCTCGCGGTTGTTCCCGGTGTCGAAGTCGAGGACGGTGTCGTTGCCGAACCCGTCGCGGAATACGAAATCGTCGGCCTGGGCGCCGCCTTTCAGCCGGTCGTCGCCGGCCTCGCCGATCAACCGGTCCTTGCCGGTGCCGCCGAACAGCCGGTCCCTGCCGTTGCCGCCGTAGAGGGTGTCGGCGCCGCTTTCGCCGTACAGCCGGTCGCGGCCCCTGCCGCCGTCGAGCAGGTCGTCGCCGCCTTCGCCGTAGATCGTGTCGTCGCCCGAGAGCCCCTTGACCGTGTCGTCGCCGTCGCGGGCCCAGATGGTGTTGTCGGTGGAGTCGGCACGGATCAGCTCGCTGGCCTCGGTGCCGAAGATGATGCTGGGATCGACCGCGGTCACCGCGCTCTCGAAGGCGCCGAGGTGGTTCCAGGAGCCGTCCATCAGGTTCTGGTAGACCGTGGCGAGGGTTGTGCCGGGCACGCCGTCGATCGCTTCGGCGATGTCGACGATGTCGGTTTCCTCGATCGTGACGCCGACCAGCAGGGCGTCGGCTTCGGAGGTGCTGCCCCAGGCCAGGAGCGCGTCGTACAACGCCTGCAGATCGTCGTTCAGGAATTCACCGGCGGGCGTCGCCTCGATGGCGCTGATGTCGAGACCGATCAGGTCGGCCTGGCCGACGAGGGCGGCGTAATGGCTGTCTTCCGATGCTGCGATCTGGTCGAACACCGTGGTGCCGTAGAGATCGTAGAAGGCCTCGTAGATGTCGCCTGCCAGTTTCTCCTCTTCCAGCATATAAAGCAGATCCGAGATCGCCGCCTCATCGAGGGGGGTGGTCTGGACTGTTACCAATGATTTTGCCATTATCCCGTCCAACGTCGCCAAGCTCACTACATCCGATGAAGTGGCCTGCACACCGTCGGGACGGACCCGACCAAAGCAGGTCTTTCCGCGGCACGCCGAGACGGGTTTTGCCGTTTCCCCCCAGCAGGACCCCTCCATCACATTCAGCAAAATGGATGTTACCCCCGGGTCGGACAATGACATGGGTCACGAAGTGAGTAGGGCGAAACGACGCATGCGGCGCTGGCATGTGTCACAGGCGCCCGGTTCGGCGCGTGTCACCGGCAAAACGCTCAACCGATCGGTTGACGAAATTCCCGGCCCGGTCTACCGGGGCGTCATGGACAACGCCCTCGATACGGTCTTTGCCGCGCTCGCCGATCCCACGCGGCGGGCGATCCTGGCGATGTTGCTCGAGGACGACATGGCGGTGACGGACGTGGCCGAGCCCTTCGAGATTTCGCTCGCCGCGATCTCGAAGCACCTCGGCATCCTCACCCGCGCGGGGCTCATCAGCCAGGAAAAGCGCGGAAGGGTGAAATGGTGCAAGCTGGAGCCGGAGGCGATGCGCGAGGCCAGCGTCTGGATGCAGGCCTTCGGCCAGTTCGAGGCGGTCGACCTCGACGCTTTCGAGCGGTTCCTGGCGCGGGAGCTGGGCGAAGGGGCGGGCGACGGGCTGGACGACGGGCCGGGCGAGGCGGGCTGACGGCCGCCGGGCGGGTCAGTCCAGGAGCGCGTCGTAGGCGGCGAGCGGCACCGCCTCCCCGATCCGCGCGGCGAGGCCGGGGTCGATGCTGACGAGGGCATCGGCCTGGAGCCGGGAGAGGGCGAGGTATTCGGCCTCGAATGTGTCGTCCCGGCCGAGCTGCGCGGCGATGTCCCAGGCGGTTTTCTGCAGCACCCGGTCGCCGAGCAGGCGCAGGTTCAACGCCCGAAAGGGGTCGAGTTGCGCCTGCGCCTCGGTCCGGTCCATCGCCTGCGCCCGCACCGCGGCGTAGAGCGCGGACAGGATCTGCGAGCGCAGGAGCGTCGGGGCGAGCAGGCTGTGCGGCGCGGCGGGCAGGGTGCGGTCGCGGGTCAGCCGGAGGGCGGTGTCGAGGGCGATGACGAAGCGCAGGGCGGGCCCGCCTCCGTCGGCGCGGGGCCGCCCGGGTCAGGCCCGGTGGGCGCCGTCGGCGAGGCCTTTGACGAAGGCCAGCACCTCGGCCACGCTCTCGCCCTTGCCGATCTTGTCGACGATGGCCGAGCCTACGACGGTGCCGTCGGCGACGCCGGCGATCGCCTGGGCGGTTTCCGGGGTCTTGACCCCGAAACCGACGATCACCGGCAGCGCGGTCGCGGCCTTGATCCGGGCCACCGGCGCGACCGCGTCGCCTGAGCCTCGGCGGCCCGGTGATGCCTGTGATCGAGACGTAGTAGACGAAGCCGGAGGTGTTGGTGAGCACCTTGGGCAGGCGCCCGTCGTCGGTGGTGGGGTGGCGAGGCGGATGGTTGAGGCCGGCCGCCTGAGCCGGATGCAGAGCTCCTCGTCCTCCAGGCGGCAGGTCGACCACGATCAGCCCGTCGACGCCGGCGGCTTTGGCATCGTCGAGGAACTTCGGCACGCCGCGGTTGTAGATCGGTTGTAGTAGCCCATCAGAACGATCGGGTGGTGGCGTCAGTCGCGCGGAAGGCGGTGACCATGTCGAGGGTCTTCTTGCAGGGTCTGGCCGCCTTCTCCAGCGCGCGCTGGCCGGCGAGCTGGATGGTCGGGCCGTCGCACATCGGGTCGGTGAAGGGGATGCCGAGCTCGATTACGTCGACCCCGGCCGAAGGCAGGCCCTTCATGATCTCGAGCGAGGTCGCGGCGTCGGGATCGCCGGACATGATATAGGCGACGAAGGCCTTCTTCCCTGGCCTTCAGCGCGGCGAATGTGTCGTCGATGCGAGTCGCGGTCGGTCCCCGGTAACGGTCCCGCCGGGTGTGCGACAGGGGCGCGGGAAAATCAAGCGGCGCGGCTCTGGCGCGCGGGATTATCGGAGGCTGGGCCCGGCCGCTCTTGCGACCGGTGGGCAAGGTTGCCGGATCGGCAATTCCGGGTGGGGTGTGGTCGCCGAAAGGTCATGGGACCCGGGCCCCTGGGACACCGGTACGGGCGCGGTGTGGGTGGGGCCCGCGGGGGCGCCCCTGCCCCCCGGAGGGGCGTTGAGGCACCGGGGGCAGCTAGCCCCCGCCCCCCCCGCCCGCCGCAGGCGGTGGGTAACGCCCTCGATCCCGCTGTGCCGTCAGGGCGCGGGCATCTCGGTCATCACCATCCAGCGGATGCCGTAGCGGTCGGTGAAGGCGGAATAGAGCGAGGTGAAGAAACACCGGCGCCAGTTTCGGCGATCCGCCAGCCCGCGACAGGGCGTCGGTGACCCGGCGGGTCTCGTCGTCGTTGGGCATCTGCACGGAGATATTGCAGCCGTCCATGGTGGCGGTCTCGCCCGACGGGTCGTCAGAGCCGTATATCCAGCCGTCGCCGATCCTGAGGGAGGCGTGCATCACCAGATCGGCGGCGTCCGGCATGCCTTCGCCCGGGGGCAGCTGGGAGAAACTCATGATGTCGGGCGTGGTGCCGAAGACGTCGCCGTAGTGGGTCATCGCCGCGCGACAGGTGTCCTTGAAGAAGAGATAGGCGATCGGCTGCATGGGGGTCCTCCCGTTCGGACCCCAGGCTAGCATGCAGGGCGTTGCGGCGGCCGGGTTTTTCCCTAGACAGCGCGCGAATGTGATGATGGAGGGCCGACGGGGCTTCAAGGTCGGGATCGTGGGCTGGGCGAACGCCGGCAAGTCGACGCTGTTTAATGCGCTCACCAAGACCTCGCCGCGGCGCAGGCGGCGAACTTTCCTTCTGCACCATCGAGCCCAACGTGGCGAGGTGGTGATGCCGGACGCAGCGGCTCGACAAGCTCGCCGATTGTCGGGTCAGCGTCGGTGGTGCCGACGCGGATGTCCTTCGTCGATATCGCGGGGCTGGTGAAGGGCGCCTCGAAGGGGGAGGGGCTCGCGCAACCAGTTCCTCGCCAACATCCGCGAGGTCGATGCCATTGCCCATGTGCTGCGCTGCTTCGAGGACGGCGATGTGACCCATGTCGAGGGGCGGTCGACCCGGTGGCGGATGCCGAGACGATCGAGACTGAGCTGGATGATCGCCGACATGGAATCGATCGAGAAGCGGCTCGCGAACCTGGGTCCGCAAAGTACGGGGCGGCGACAAGGGAGGCGGTGGCGCAGGAGCGGCTGTTGAAGGCGCTGGCGGCGCTGGAAGACGGCAAGCCCGCCCGCACGGTCGCGGTTGCCGACGAGGACAAGGCGATGGGAAGGGGCTGCAGCTGCTCACCACCAAGAAGGTGCTCTATGTCTGCAACGTCGGCGAGGATGAGGCCGCGACCGGCACCAGCCCGAGGCCGTGGCGAAGATGGCCGAGGAGCAGGGTGCCGCGGCGGTGGTGATCTCTGCCCGGATCGAGGAGGAGATCAGCTAGCTCGACGGCGACGAACAGGCCATGTGCCCCGAAGAACTGGGGCTCGCCGAGGCCGGGCTTCGACCGGCTCATCAAGGCGGGGCTACAAGCTCCTGCATCTCGAAACCTTTCTTCACCGTGGGGCCCAAAGAGGCGCGCGCCTCGACGATCCGCGAGGGCACCTCTGGCGCCGCAGGCGGCCGGTGTGATCCATGGCGATTTCGAGAAGGGCTTCATCCGCGCCGAGACCATCGCCTTCGACGATTTCGTTGCCTGCGGCGGCGAGCGGGGCCAAGGAAGTCGGCAAGATGCGCGCCGAGGGCAAGACCTACATGGTCAAGGACGGCGACGTGATGCACTTCCTGCATTCGAACTGAACCGGGCCTGTCCGAGGTCACGCGCGTGCCGTTTCGCCGGGTGGGCGAGGGGGTGGGCGAGCTCGCACAGGGGGTCAGGCCTCTGATTTCGGCAGATAGCGCTAACGGTGCTTTTTGCGCGCGAAGGGCGGGCGAAGCGCCCGTAGCGGTTTTCATCCGAGCATTTTTGCCAAGAAAAAGGGGGCGGGGAAGTGGCGTGGACAGGCGGGTCATCGCGCCGGAGCCGGCGCCGCTCCTCTGCCCTCGAAGATCGCCGGGACAGCGGCGCGTCTGCGGGCGCCGCACCGGGTGACCCGCAGAATTGGACGCGATCTTGCGGAAAATCTTCCGCAAGAGGCACATTTCCGCCGGGTTCCGGTTCCCAAAACCCCGTGAAGCTGCGGTCTGGTCGATCCCGGGAACGAATATACTGGGACCGAGGGGGACTCGTGATGACCAGCGTCAAGGTTCCGCATGGCGATGCCGTGCGGGGGCGAAGATTTTTGCCGAACATTTCGGGGTCAATTTCATCAGCGTGAAGGATGAGGCCGCGGGCGGGGGGGCTCTGCCGGCGTATCAGAACGCGGTGAACGACCTCGCCGGCAGCGGGCAGATCACGGTGCGCTTCCCGGCGGCGGGTGGCTGAGGGGCTGGACAACCCGGACGCCTACACGGTGCTCGACGACGGCGCGGTGGTGCCGGGTACGCGGACCTATGAATTCCTGCAAGGACGCGGCGGCCAATGGCTGGGCGGTGCAGATCGTGTTGCCGACCTCGGCGGTTCCTCGACCCGGATACGCTGGAGGTGGACGCGGGCCGGGCGGCGGACGAGGTGGGGCGCTATGCACGCACGCTGTTCGAGGCGGCGACGAGGACGAGCTCAGCACCATCGCCGGCCCGAGATCGGCAATGAGTTCGACCTGCTCGCGGAAAAGACCAATGGCAGCGCCTGGCTCGACGGCGACGAGACGCAGGCTTTCTCCGAGGCCTATGCGTGGAGATTGCCGCGGCGATGACCGCCGAGCTTGCCGAGCGGATCGACGCGCCGGCTTGGCGGGCGATGCCCCCTGGATCGGTGCAGGCGCTGTGGAGCTGGCTGCCGGAGAGCTGGCGCAAGCCCGCGGATTTCCGCGATGCGATGACGGCGGCTTTCGACGCGGCGGGGGCGACCGGCGATGTCGATGCGCTCATCACCCATGTCTATCCCTGGCTGGAGCTCGAAGCGATCCGCAGGATTGGTTCACGCGCGACACCGAGATCGTGGACAACCTCGCGGCGCTCGATGCGGTCTTTGGTGGCGGGCGCGACTGCGGTGAGCGAGTGGGAAGTCTGTTCGGCTCGGGCGATGCGGTGGAGCTGCTGAAAGACGCCTATGACGGGATCAAGCAGCTCGAACCGGTAGTGTCGCTGTTCAGCCAGATGGTGGCGGCCGGGGTCGACACATAGAACCTCTGGCCGGTGCGCAACGGCGCCTTCACCTGCTGGAAACGCTGGAGGGGGCGGAGAAGCCGGTGAGCTACCTGTTCGACATGATGTCGGACCAGCTCGTGGGCACGCGGGTGGTCGACCTGAACGCGGCGCCGCGGCCGGTACGATGGTCGGTGGGCGATGCCGTCCATGTCTACGGTTTCGAAGCCAGCGACCGGGCGGTGCTGTACCGGCCTGCGCAGCGACCGGGGACAGGCGCTGGATCTCGATCGGCCTGGCGCGGCGACGGGGCCGCGCCGACCGTCGCGGTGACCCGATCTCCGTCGACGACCCCGAGGCCAAGGGCTACGAGCAGGGTACGCAGGTGGCGACGGCGGAGTATTCCTTCGGCTGGTTCCAGGACCATGCGGACGAGATCCTGACCTTTTCGCCCTACGAGCTGGATCGCGCTGGAGCTGGTCTACACGGCGGGGGCGGGGAGCGGGGAGACCGGGACCGCGGGCAATGACTTCCTCTACGGGACGAGCGGCGACGATGTGTTGCGCGGTGCCGAGGGCGGCGACTGGATCCACGGCCGGCTCGGGGCCGACACGCTGTTCGGGGCGACGGCGATGACCGGATCTATGGCGGGGCCCAGTGGTGACGTGATCTTTGCCGGCAGCGGCGACGATGTGGTCGAGGGCGGGGCGGGGCAGGACCTGGTCGACCTCGGCGCGGGCAACGATGTCTACTTCGACGATGCCCAGGGGAGGTATTTCGGCAACGACGTGATCGACGGCGGGGCCGGGGACGACCGGCTGGAGATCGGCGACGGCGACGACGCATGAACGCGGCGACGGTGCGGATGTGTTCGTCTTCGGCGCGGTGTCGGACCGGATCGGCGAGGACCGGATCACCGATTTCACCCTCGGGACGGACCTGCTGAGATCGACGGGCGGCTCTATGCGTCATTGGAGGAGCTGGCGGCGCGGTTCGCGGTCTATTCCGACGGGACCGACACCGTCGTAGAGCTCGGCGAATTGGGATGGCTCACGCTGGATGGCGTGGACGGGCAGGGGACGAGTGGGTGGCGGACATGCCCGCAGGCATCTTGGTCGTGGGGTCGCGCAGGGCCGACAGCCTGCTCGGCGGCACGCCCTTCGACGCGGTGCTGAAGGGGACGCCGGGGCGGCGACGAGATCTACGGCCGCGACGGCGACGACGTGCCAGGGCGGGTCGGGTGCGGACTGGCTCTATGGCGGGGCGGGCGACGACCGGCTCGTGGACGGGGCCGGCCGGGACGTGCTGATCGGCGGGGCGGGGGCGGATGTGTTCCGGATGAAAGCAGACGGGCAAACTGACCGGATCCGCGATTTCGAACCGGGGTGGATCTCATCGACCTGTCGGAAACCGGGGCAGGGGGTATGCGATCTCGACATAACGGTGCGGAGCGAGACCTGCATTGCCATCGAGATCGAGGACGAGTGCCTGCTGGTGCAGGTGGAGGACAGCGCCGGAGTCAGCTTTGGCGCGGCGGATTTCCTGTTCTGAACCCGGCCGTCGAGAAAAAGCGCCGGGGCCGTAACGAGCGACGCTGCTGAAACCGGCGGCCCTTGTCTGATTATTCTTCGGTCGGCTCAGAGCTCGGAGACGGTATCGACGATGTCGACCCCGGTCGAGACGATGCTGAATAGCCGTTCCGCCGAGCGGACTGGGTTTTCGGAGACGAAGACCACGTCGTTCGGGCGCAGTTCGAACTTGGTCGCCAGGATCAGGCTCGCGGCGTTGGTCGCGTCGAGGTGCCAGGCGATCACGCCGGGGCCGGTCGAGGCGGCGCGGACCACGTAGAGCTGCGACAGGGTGCCCATTTCGCTCGGCACGCCGCCGGCTTCGGTGAACAGCGCATCGGCGAGCGAGGCGGTGCGTTCGAAGGGCAGGGTGAAGCGGCTCTGCACGCCGACTTCGCCGGCGACATAGACGTAGTCGCGCTGGACGGCGTCGAGGGTGACCTTGGACAGGAAGTTGGAGCGGCGCTCGGAGAGTTCGTCGCGACGCAGGGCCACTTCGGAGGCGAGCTGCCCGAGGGCGGCGGCGCGCTGCGACGCGCGGAACTCGGCGACGCGGATCTGCTGTTCGAAGTAGGCCGCGGCCTTGTCGAGGTCATAGGCGGTGTCGACGAAGACCGAGTCGCCGTTCTTCATCTTCATCGTCTGGATGCTGGGATCCGACAGGTAGGCCGACATCGGCACCTGGTAGATCGAGCCGTCGCGGTAGATGCGGATCGAGGCGTAGGTCTGGTCGGTGAGGTTCACGCCGCCGGCGGCGGTGATCACTTCCGAAAGCGTCGGGGTCTGCAGGGTGATCGGAACCACGGTCGCGCTGTTGACCGCGCCGCCGACCGCGACCCGCTGCGAGTTGAACTCGGAGATTTCGAGCGAGAAGGTCGGGTCGAGCTGGTTGCCGACGAGGGCCTGGAAGATCTCGGCTTCGGCTTCTTCGAGGGTCAGGCCGCTGACGCGGATCCGGCCGACTTCGGGGATCGCGATCGCGCCGTCGTCCTGCACGGTGTAGCCCTGACGCTGCGACTGCGCGGCAAGGAGACCGGTCAGCGCTTCGACGGTGTCGCCGGTGGTCGGGGTCGACAGCAGCACCACGTCGCCGACGCCGATGGTGTAGGCACCGGGCGTGTAGGGATCGGGCAGACGGGTCGGCAGCGTGCCGGGCCGCGATTCGGGCGAGTAGGTCGGTTCGGGCGTCGCGCCGGCGCCCATCGGCGCACCGCCGGCACCTGCCGAGTAGCTGAAGATCGCCGGCAGCGTGCGCGGGCGATACGGCGAGGCGTTGGCCGTGGAAATCGTTTCAGTGGTTACGGCGACGATCTTGACCTCGCCGGCCGCCGAATCGCCCTCTTTTACAGTCGGTGCGATTCCGCACGCCGCGAGCGATGCAACGACCGCAAATGCAGCAACAATGCGCATGTTCTGTCCCCTACGTAATTAGGTGCGGCGTGGGGGCCGCATCCACCTGTGTTGCGGACTTATAACAACGGCAACACGGGCGCGGAACCGCGAAATGCGTCGGAAGTTGGACGCCATGGCAAAAATGCTGCACTTTATGGCGGGTTCGGGGCCTTATCCGGCGCGGTTCCGCGCCGTTCCGGGGCGGTCACGGGTCGGCGGGGCCGACGAGGCGGCAGATCAGTCGGGGACCGAGAGGCTCTCGACCCCGTCGCGGGTGATCAGCGCCGCGGAGAGCCGCCCGGTCGCGTAGGCCCCGGTGTCGACGCCGATCCGGCCGTTTTCCGCGGCGACCACGTCGACGATGGTATGGCCGTAGACCACCCATTGCCCGTCGCGCCGGGGCCGGCGCAGGAAATCGGGATGCCCCCAGATCAGGGTATGCGCGGACTGGCGGTCGAGGGGCCGGGCCGGGTCGGCGCCGGCATGGACGACGTGGACATTGCCGGACGAGTATTTCGTGGGCAACTCCCAGAGCCAGTCGATCATCGTCTGCCCGAGGGCCTCGGCGAGCCGGTCGCGGACCTCGTGCGCCTTGGCGTCGGCCATCGTCTCGGTGGCGCCGCCGACGCCGAAGCTCGCGAGCGTCTGCAACCCGCCGTACCGCAGCCAGCGGGCCGCCATCTCGGTGGGCGCGTCGAGGAAATCCAGCATCATCTGCTCGTGGTTGCCGCGCAGCACCACCAGACGGTCACCGAGCCGGCGCGTGAGGCCGTAGATCAGCGACAGGACGCTGGCGCTGTTGTCGCCGCGGTCGATCAGGTCGCCGGTGAAGATCAGCCGCTCGGGCGACGGGTCGAGCGCCCCGAGGCGGTTGAGCAGCGACAGGAGCAGCCGGTCGCATCCGTGCACGTCGCCGATCACGACAAGCCGCTCGGCCGGGGCCGGCGCGGCGTCGAAGACGGGCGAGGCGGAGGTGTCGTCGCCGCCGCCGAGGATCTGGATGAGCCATGACATGGCGCAGAGAAATAGTCGCAACCCGACCGAAGGTTCAACCGGTCGGACGCTTTCTGCAGCGCTGGAAATCGGAAGGTGACGTCAGGTCACGTCTGCCGGCGCGGGGAGGGGAAGCGGATCAGGCGCCGCGGCGCATGAACACGGTCACCAGCGTGAGCCAGAAGATCCGCACTTCGAGCAGGAAGGAGGCATTGCGGATATAGGCGAGGTCCGCGGTTGCCTTGGCCCGGGTCGCGTCGAGGCCCTCGGCATAGCCGAGCGTGACCTGGGCGAGACCGGAGATGCCGGGGCGCACGAGGTGGCGCAGGCGGTATTCCGGGATCTGCGCGAGATATTCGCGGGCATGGTCGTAATAGTCGGGACGCGGGCCGATCAGGCTCATTTCGCCCCGCAGCACGTTCAGCACCTGCGGCAATTCGTCGATCCGCATCTTGCGCATGATCCGTCCGAGGGCCGTGATCCTGTCGACTTCGATCGGGTCTTCGACCGAGCGGGTGATCCTGGCGGCGGGCTGCATCGAGCGGAACTTGATCGCCGTGAACGGCACGAGATCCTGCCCCATCCGGGTCTGCCGGAAGAACAGGGGCCCCTTGTTGAAGCGCCGGTTCAGGACCAGGAGCGCGGCCGCGACCAGGCCGAGGGCCGGCAGCGGCGCCAGGCTGACGACGATGTCGGCGAGCCGTTTGCCGCGCCAGAAAACGGCGGAACCTCCAACCGGGCCTGAAATGCCTTTTGAAGTTTGTGTGACGCCATATGCGTCTGCAGAACTTTGAATGCTCACCGTCGCCTCACAGCGGTTATCAATATTACACCTTGAACGGGAGTCCGGGGCGTTGCTTCTTTTTGCCTGTAACGCCTGCCCGGAAACGAAAACCACTCAACTCAGTCGTTGCTAGCCGAAGGGCGGAATTATGTGAAGTCATGGATATCAGTACCGTTCCGCTTGTGTGTCCGACGCCTCACAGTCGGAAATGGTCACAGAATTATGTCTTAAATTTGAAATAAAGCCTCCGTTTCTGGGGCTTGGCGGCTGCAATCACCCTGTGGGCAGGTCCTGTTTCGACAACAATGTGGCGAAGTTGCAAAGGGCCGGACGGTGCTGCTCACGGACGCCATTCTTGGCCGAGCGCTTAAAATTTCACCAATGAATCCGTAGTTTGGGCGGTGACGTGCCGAGCGGGCCGCGGGCGTAGCGGCAGGAGGTGCGGTTGGCGGCGTACCGGAGGGACCTGATTCGGTGCGGCGGCAAACCGCGCACCGGGACTGTGTCATCGGGTTGTCATGAAGTCTGCTTATCGCGCGCCGGTCCTGGGCCGGGTTCGGGAGGTCCGGGCGGGCAGGTCCGCGGGCCGATCCCGGGGCCGCGACGGCGGAGGTGTCGGGGGGGGGCGTGGGGCGGATCCGTCGCAAAATGCTCCTGCCGGTTGCGCTCTGGCGTTCCTGCAGCGGCGCGTCCGGGCGTTCTCCGGCCGCGCCGAAGTTCCGCATCCGCGCCAAAACCGGGTCAAACTCTCGCCACGAACACGGAACAGTTTGTTCGCAAGCGCGAAAAGCCGCGCTGCGGCGTTGTCGCAGAACGGGCGGCGTGCTAGCGCTCTGGCCGTTCCCGGTCGGAGCAGGGGCCCGACGGGCGAATGAGGCAGTTCTCCGCGGCGGCGTCAGCAGCGGTATCGTGGGGACCAGAGGAGTGAAACGATGGGCGGGGTCGCCGTCATGCCGGTGCGATACAGGCGCCGGCCGGCGCGAACCGACAGGCGGCGCAGCACCATCCATCGGGGTTCTGACAGGACATGACATTATGATTACACCGGTATTGTTGGCGGGCGGCTCCGGAACGCGGCTGTGGCCCTTGTCGCGGAAATCCTATCCGAAGCAGTTCACGCCGCTGATCGGCGACGAGACGCCGTTCCAGGCCTCGGCGCGGCGGCTGTCCGGTCCCGGCTATGCGGCGCCGCTGGTGCTGACCAATTCGGATTTCCGCTTCGTCGTCGGCGAACAGCTCACGGCCGCCGGGATCGAACCCGGCGCCATCCTGATCGAACCCGAGGGGCGCAACACCGCGCCCGCCGTGCTCGCCGCAGCGCTCTGGCTCGACCGGGCCGGGGCAGACGCGGACGCGCTGATGCTGGTGGCCCCGTCCGACCACCGGGTGCCGGACCCCGCGGCCTTCCGTGCCGCGGTGGCGCTCGGCGTACCGGCCGCGGAGGCGGGCAAGCTCGTGACCTTCGGCATCGCCCCCGACCACGCCGAGACCGGCTATGGCTACCTGGAGCTGGCCGAGACCCTCGATGCGGGCGACCCGCATGTGATGGACCTGGTGCGCTTCGTCGAGAAGCCCGAGGCGGCGGCGGCCGAGGCGATGGTTGCCGGCGGCAAGCACCTGTGGAACGCCGGGATCTTCCTGTTCTCGGTCAAGGCGATCATCGCCGCTTTCATGCGCCACGCGCCGGGGCTGGTCGAACCGGTGGCACGCGCCATCGAGGGCGGAAGGCCGGACCTCGACTTCCACCGGCTCGACCCGGACGCCTGGGCCGGGGCGGAAGAGATCTCGATCGACTACGCGGTGATGGAGAAGGCCGACAACCTGGCGGTGGTGCCCTATTCCGCGGGCTGGTCGGACCTCGGCGGCTGGGACGCGATCTGGCGCGAATCCGACCCCGACGGCGACGGCGTGGCGCTTTCCGGCAATGCCACCGCGATCGACTGCCACAACACGCTGCTGCGCTCCGAGGACCGCAACCTCGAGGTGGTCGGGCTCGGGCTCGAGAACATCATCGCGATCGCGATGGGCGACGCGGTGCTGGTGGCCGACATGGACCGCGCCCAGGACGTGAAACAGGCGGTGGCGGCGCTCAAGGACAAGGGCGCGCATCAGGCGACGGCCTTTCCGCTCGATCACCGGCCCTGGGGCTGGTTCGAAAGCCTGGTGCTGGCCGACCGCTTCCAGGTGAAGCGGATCGTGGTCAAGCCGGGTGCGGCGCTGAGCCTGCAATCGCATCACCACCGCGCCGAACACTGGATCGTGGTCTCGGGCACCGCCGAGGTGACGATCAACGACAAGGTGCAGCTGGTGACCGAGAACCAGTCGGTCTACATCCCGCTCGGCGCCGTTCACCGCATGGCCAACCCGGGCAAGGTGCCGATGGTGCTGATCGAGGTTCAGACCGGGTCCTATCTCGGTGAGGACGACATCATCCGCTACGAGGACGTCTATGCCCGCGACTGAGATGACCATGACCGAGCTCACCTGCTTCAAGGCCTATGACATCCGCGGACGTCTCGGCGACAATCTCGACGAGGACATCGCGCGGGTGATCGGCCGGGGCTTTGCCCTGGCGCTGGGCGCGAAGCGGGTGGTGCTCGGGCGCGACATCCGGGCGAGTTCCGAGGCGCTGGCGGCAGCGGTGGCCGAGGGGCTGGTGGCGCAGGGGGTCGAGGTGCTGGACCTCGGGCTTTCGGGCACCGAGGAGATGTATTTCGCGACCACGCATTTCGGCGCCGACGGCGGCATCTGCGTGACCGCCTCGCACAACCCGATGGACTACAACGGGATGAAGATGGTCAAGGCGGGCTCCGCCCCGCTCGATCCGGCGACCGAACTGGCGAAGGTCAAGGCGCTGGCCGAGGCGGGCGGGTTCACCCCGGCCGCGGTGCCGGGCCGGGTCGTGCCGGCCGAAGGGGCGCGGGAGGCCTATGTCGAACGGGTGCTGTCCTTCGTCGACGTGGCAGCGCTGAAGCCGTTGAAGATCCTGGTCAATGCCGGCAATGGCGCGGCGGGGCCGACCTTCGACGCGCTCTTCGACGCGCTGGAGGCGGCGGGTGCGCCGCTCGAGGTGGTGCGCCTGCATCACGATCCCGACGGCAGCTTCCCGAACGGCATCCCGAACCCGCTGCTCCCCGAGAACCAGCCGGTCACGGCCGAGGCCGTGGTCGCCGAGGGCGCCGATATCGGCGTCGCCTGGGACGGCGATTTCGACCGCTGTTTCCTGTTCGACGAAAAGGGCGGGTTCATCCCCGGCGAATACGTGGTCGGGCTGCTCGCCGAGGCGTTTCTCGCCAAGGAACCGGGCGCCAAGATCGTGCACGATCCGCGGGTGGTGTGGAACACGCTCGACGTGGTCGGCCGGGCCGGCGGCGAGGCGGTGCAGTCGCGCACGGGGCATGCCTTCATCAAGCAGGTGATGCGCGAGACCGGTGCGGTCTACGGCGGCGAGATGTCGGCGCACCACTATTTCCGCGATTTCGTGGCCTGCGATTCAGGGATGATCCCCTGGCTGCTCGTGGTCGAGTTGATGGGGCGCCGGGGTGCGGCGCTGTCGGAGCTGGTCGAGGCGCGGCGGGCGGCCTTCCCCTCGTCGGGCGAGATCAACTTCCGGGTCGAGGACGTGCCGGCCGCGGTGGCGCGGGTCGAAGCGGCCTTTGCGCCGGGCGCGGTGGCCCGCGACGACACCGACGGGCTGTCGCTGGCGCAGGCCGACTGGCGCTTCAATCTGCGGGCCTCCAATACCGAACCGCTGTTGCGGCTCAACGTCGAGGCACGGGGCGACGCTGCGCTGGTCGCGGCGAAGGTGGCCGAGATCGAGGCGCTGATCGCCGGCTGACTTTTGTTTGCCGGGCGCGCCGCCCTTTGGGCTGCGGCCGCCCGGGCGGGTGCGGGGGGTGCACGGTTTGGCCGGCTTGCGCCCGAGACGGGGTGGGAGCGGCCCCGCTGTCTGTCAAGGACATCGGAACGCCAAACGCAGGGCGACGGCGACGGGCATCTTGCCGGGCGTTCGGAAGGCGGCGTGGACCCGGCGCAGGCGATGGTGCCGTTCCGGGGTGCGCGCCGGCCCCTCCCGAGGGCGATGCAGGTGGTCGGCAGCGCGGCGCAGGGGCTTGGCCCAGTCGATCCGGCGGGGCGCTTTGGCGTTGCAGACACATCGATCATGTTCTTGCGCGCCGACCTCGTTCTTGGAGGCCTCGAGACGGCCGACCGCGCCTGCGAAACCGCCCGAGCATATTCCGCCGACAACGCGGCCTTTCTCGAAAGGCCGTCGAACGGCGCTACGGACGTGATCGCGCACCAGATCGCGGCGGTCTCGGCCGGGCATGCCAGGCGGGTCATTTGAACGGGCGGCTGTGGACCGGATCAGACCTCCGTGGATCGCGTTCATTCGCAGGAGAGACCAGGCGGTCGAACATTGGGCGGTCCGGCGATGGGACCAGGGTCAGGGTCAGAACGGAACCGCCTGGGCCTACCGGAACCGCACCAGTTCCGGAAGCGGTGGACGCCTCCGGACAGGCTCGGAAATGCGCGCGCCGGTCGTCGACGAGATGGCCGGAGTCCTGCCGGGATCGCATGGACGTTCGCATTGTTTTCTCGATGATCCACAGGGTTGCCCGGGAATGATGAGAATCCGCAAACCCCCGTTTTGCCCCTTGTTTTCTCGGGGCTACATCCATAGACAGGCCAGCGGAGACGTGGCCGAGTGGTCGAAGGCGCTCCCCTGCTAAGGGAGTAGACGGGAAACCGTCTCGAGGGTTCGAATCCCTTCGTCTCCGCCACCACACAACGCTTTGACAATGAAGAGATTCCCGGAAGTGACCGTGTGCCGGAGATTCCGGGGCTCGGTCGGCGACTGGGCCGATAGAGATTTGACCAGAAGAAAACAATCGGCGGCGGATTTGGCCGCAGTCTCTGCCTGCCAAATGGCGCTATCGGGTTGTCGGGTGGCGCGCCAGATGCTGGACCTGACCTCCAGTGGTTTGGGAGCCGAGGCGGTGCCAACCCAAGAGTGGGCGGCCGCGGTCGGTGGGTTCGCAGAGGGCTGGCCGCCTATGCGGCGATCAAGGCGACAGGGCTGCCGATTGCCGCGGTGTGGCCGGTCAAGGTCAGGTTGCCGGATTGCGGATCGCGCCGAAGGCTTGTCAGGCTGTCGCTCTCTTGATTGGCCGCGATCACCCAGCGGCCGTCCGGGGTGACGATGAACTCGCGGGGCGTGGTGCCGCCGCAGTCGAAGGCGCCCAGCCGCTCGCCATCTGCCGTGAACCCGGCAATTTGCGATTGTCGCCGGCCGGACACATAGACATGCGCCTCGTCGGGCGACAAGCGGATCGCCGCGCCGGAGCCGACCGTGCCGGTTGGGAGGGGGAAGGCCGGATGCACCCATTCGAGCGCCCAGCCGAGCCCGTCGCGGGAGAGGGCGGCCAGGCTTTCGTCCAACTCGCAGAACACCCAGGCGCGGGTGGCATCGTGGTTGAGCGCCATGTGGCGCGGGCCGGAGCCGTCGGCAAGGGTCAGAGCGGCGGTCTCGACAGCGCGACCGGCGGCATCCAACCGGTGGCTCACGATGCTGTCGGTTCCGAGGTCGACCAGGTGCAGCACAGTGCCGTCATCGGTGAACGCGACGCAATGCGCATGCGGACCCTCCTGCCGCGCGGCATTGGGGCCATGGCCGCTGTGGGTGAGGTAGACCGGCGGCTGCAACACGCCCTCGGCAACCGCGCTGATCGCGACATCGCCGGTCCAGTATTGCGCCGAGGCCAACCTCCGCTGCACCGGATCGAACGCGAGGTGGCAGGGCAGCTCGCCGGCGAGGTCGACGCTGCTCAGGGGCTGGAGACTGCCGTCGGAGGCGACCCGGAACGAGGCGAGGCCCGGCCCGTCGGCAGCAAACACCTCGCGGCCCGCGAACAGCAGCGCCCCGTCCGGCGACAGCGCCAGAGCCGAAGGGTTGACGCATTTCGCCAGCAGCTCCGGTGCGCCGAAGGCGCCGGTTTCGGTGTCGAAAGGGACGGAATGGATCCCCTCGCCGTTGCCCTTCATGCCGGCGAAGGAGAACGAATATGTGCCGACGATAAGCCGCATCTCACATGATCCCGAAGGTCTCGAACGCTTCCACGGTGGACATGCCGCCCTGCAGAGCCTTGCGCACGGCGCTTTCGCCACGCACCTTTTCCAGCGCGGCGGTGATGATCTCGTCTTCCTGTGCGCGCGGGACACAGAGGACACCGTCGCAATCGCCGAAGATGATGTCGCCCGGCCGGAGCCGCACCTGGCCGATGGTCAGGGGCACGTTGTAGTCCAGCACCTTGCCGCGCGGGCCCTGATCCTGGGCGTAGCAGCCCCGGGAGGCCACCGGCAGGCCCAGTTCGAGTGTCGCGCAGATAGCCTTCGAGCACGGCGCCGGCGGCGCCCAGATGCAGCGCGCGGGTCGACATCAGCCCGCCCCAGAGCGCGTAGCTGGGCGACGACCCGGTACAGATGTAGACGTCGTTCTGGGTCAGGCTGTCGAGCGCTTCGAACATCAGTCCGAAGGGCTTGGCCATCAGCGGGTTGGCACCGGTCTCGCTGATCTCTTCGAAGACGTCGGCTTCGAGCACCGTCATCGCGCGTCCGGCGATGATCATGCTGCGGTCGAGAACGGTCAGGTGAGGCGGCAGGAACTGGGTTTGCAGCCCGATCCTGTCCATCACGTCGCCGACGACTGCGGTGAACATTTCGCGGCGCATCAGCGCAAAGAGCTCGGTGTCGGAGGTCCAGATCGGCATGGGCTATCCTTTGCGCGGGTCGTAGCGGACGAGGTTGAGGACGTATCCGCCGTCGATTTCAAGCGTGGTGCCGGTGATGTAGCCGGCATCGTCCGAGACCAGGAAGGCGGCGGTCCTGGCCACGTCACCGGTGGTGCCGAGGCGCGAGAGCGGGATCCAGTCTTCGAACTTCTCCCGGCCGAAGGCGGCGATTTCCTTCGCGTTGGCATCCGTTCCGATCGCGCCCGGTGCGATCCCGAGGACGCGGATGCCGTATTCGGCCCATTCGAGCGCCAGCGCCTTGCTCATCATCCTGAGCCCGGCCTTGGAGATCGCATAATGCGACAACCCGAGGCGCGAGACGTTTTCGTGGATCGACGAGGTGATCAGGATCACCGCGCCCCGGCCCTGGTCGACCGTGATCCGCGCCGCCGCCCGCGCGCAGACGAAGCCGCCGCGCAGGTTGGTGTTCATCACCCGGTCCCAGTCGGCGAGATCGAGGTCGAGCGCGGCGACGGTGTTTTCGATCCCGGCATTGTTGATCTGGATGTCCAGCCCGCCGAGCCATTCCGCCCCGCTGGCGATCAGCATCTCGGCCTCTTCCGGGACCGAAATGTCGGCGCGGATGCCATGGGCCACCTCGCTCCCGGCCTGGCGGTTGATCGCCTCCGCGAGTGCGTAGGCATCCGCCATGGCGGCGTCGCTGTGGGTGTTGAGCACCACGTGGGCGCCCTGGGCGGCAAGCTCGCGTGCCATGCCCGCGCCGATCCCCTGGGAGGAGCCGGTGACGATCGCGCGTTTGCCCGTCAGTTTCATCGCGTCACCCCTCGCCGAGGCGGTTGATCTCGGCCCGTATTTAGCCGAGCGCAAAGGCCATGCCTGCGTGCCAGGGGGCGGCGCAGGTGATCTGGGGCGTGTGGTCGGGGATCACGGTGCCTTCGAACCCGTTGCGGTGCAATATCCCGAGGATGCGCGGGATGTCCACGTCGCCCTCGTCGATGAACACCTCGTGGTATTCGGGCACCATGCCGCGGACGTTGCGCAGGTGAACGTAGCCGACCCGGTTGCTGCGGCTCCAGCGGTCGACGCTTTCGTAGATGTCGCCCTCGCTCATTTCGGCCACGGACCCGATGCAGAGCTCGGCCCGGTCGGCGGGGGAGGGGTGGTCGGCGAACATCTTGTCGTAGAACCGGGGCTGCCAGACCAGCCGCGCATGGCCGCGCATGGTCGACATCGGCGGATCGTCGGGATGGGCGGCCAACTGCACGCCCGCCTGTTCCGCCACGGGGAGGAGCGCGGCCTGGAAGGCGTGCAGATTGGCCCAGAGCTGGTCATGGCCGACCGGGGGGATCGTGCCCGCGGGGGCGTTCCGGTCGTACACCATGTTCCAGATCATGCCGTTGGGGATCGGGTCGAGCCCGAGCGCATCGCGCTCGACGAAGCCGACGCTGGTGGCGCCGCCGCGGGCGAACGGGCCCTCGCTCCAGCCGGCCACGCCGGCGATGGAGAAATTGTATCCCATCACCGGGATGCCGGCCGTCCCCATGTTGCGGATGATTTCCTGCAGAAACGCGAGCTGCTCGGCCTGTTTGGGCCCGCCCAGTAACACGTCGTACCAATGCCCGGGGTCGAAGTTTTCGATCGCCGCGAGCTCCAGCCCGGCGGCATTGATTTCGGATTTCAGCCGGCCGAGGCTTTCGCAGGACCAGATTTCGCGGTCGCCGTCCGTCACGCCCCAACCGGCCGCGTTCTGTCCGGGCAGTCTGGGACCGTCGGCGAAATAGTCGGTCAGATGCGCCACGATATGGGTCACGCCGCATTGCCTGGCAAAGGCGTAGTTTTCCGCCGTCAGCATGTGTTTGTAGAGACCGAGACCGAGTTTCATCTAATTGCCCTTCTTTGCCGTGCCGGCCTGGAGGATGCTGACGAAGACGGCGACGAGGATGATGAAGCCGCGGACGATTTCCTGCATGAAGGGCGAGACGCCGCTCAGCACCATGCCGTTGCCGATGAGCCCGATGAACAGCACGCCCAGGAAGGTGCCGAAGATCGATCCCGCCCCGCCCATCAGCGAGGTGCCGCCGATGATCACCGCGGCGATGACCTCGAACTCGAGCCCGAGCGCGATCTGTGACGATCCCGACTGGATCCGCGAGGACAGGAGGATGCCGACGAAGGCCGAAAGCAGCCCCACGAGCATGAACGAGATGATCCGGGTCTTGCCCACGTTGATCCCCGACAGCCGGGCCGCGTGCTCGTTGCCGCCGACGCAGTAGACGGACCGGCCGAACACGGTGCGGGTGCTGACGATGTAGAAGATCACGAAGACGATCAGCATGATCAGCACCGGCACCGGCAGGCCGAGGCCGAGAATGTCGATGGTGCCGCCGCCCCAGAACTCGAAGCCGGCGGGGAAGGGGCTGATCGGGAAAGCGTTGGTGATCTGGCGCGCCGCACCGCGCAGCATCATGAACAGGGCGAGCGTCAGCACGAAAGAGGGCACCAGCCAGCGCACGCGAATGTAACCGGCGAGCGCGTGGATCAGCATGCCCTGCGCCAGCACCACGGGGACCGCCAGTCCAAGCGGCCAGCCCATCTTGATCACCAGGACCCCGAGGAGCGACGAGGACCAGGCCACCGCCGAGCCGATGGAGACGTCGATATCGCCCTGGATGATCATCAGGGTGATCGAACAGGCGATGATGCCGTTGAACGACACCGCGCGCAGCACGTTCAGAAGGTTGCGCGAGGTGAGGAAGTTCGGCGCGATCAGGGCCAGCACGACGAACAGGACGATCACCGCCAGCAACAGCCCGGAGCCTGGACAGGAAATGCCGCCAGTCTAGGGGCGATCTTTGGGGTTTCGCGGTTGTGTCGGTCATGTCTTTTCCCGTTCCTCCTGCCCGGTCAGGCATTCATCGTGCGCGCCATGAGCGTGCTCAGGTCGATGGCGTCATGGTCGTATTCGCCGGTGATCTCGCCTTCGTGGATCACCAGGATGCGGTCGCAGACGTCCAGCACCTCCTCGATCTCGGACGACACGAACAGCACCGCCAGTCCTTCGGCGGCGAGGTCGCGGACCAGTTTGAAGATCTGTTCCTTGGCGGCGACGTCGACGCCGCGGCTGGGTTCGTCCATCAACAGGGCGCGCGGCCGGGTGTTGAGCCAGTTGCCGATCACGATCTTCTGCTGGTTGCCGCCCGAAAGCGCGCCGACGGGCACGTCCATCGACGGCGTCTTGACGTCGAGCTTGCCGATCACGTCCTGTGCGAGGGCGCGTGCGGCGGGGAAATCGAGCCAGCCGTGGCGGCTGATCCGGTCGACCGGCGCCAGCGTGGCGTTCATCAGCACCGAGAAATCGAGGATTAGCCCGTCGCGCTTGCGGTCTTCGGCGGTCAGCCCGACGCCGAGCGCTTTCATCCGGGCCGGGGTCGGGCGGTGGACCGGGGTGCCGGCGACGGTGATCTGGCCGGAGGTCATCTCGTCCAGCCCGAATATGGCCCTAGCAACTCGGTGCGGCCGGCCGACAACAGCCCGGCGAGGCCCAGGACTTCGCCCTCGCGGATGTCGAAACTCACATTCCTGAGCTTGTCCGGGGTCGACAGGTTGCGGACCGAGAGAACCGGATCGCCGGCGACCTTGCGGCGCGCGAACGACATCCCCTGCCAGTCGCGCCCGATCATCAGTTCGGTGATCTTCCGGGGCGTGGCCTCTTCGACGGGGATCGTGTCGATCAGCTTGCCGTCGCGCAGGACCGTCACGTTATGCGCGATCTTCGGGATCTCGTGCAGCCGGTGTGTCACATAGATGAACGCCGTGCCGAGCCCGGACAGCGTGCGCGACCTCGTGCAACAGATCCACCTGCTCCTGCGGCAGCGCCGAGGTCGGCTCGTCGAGCACCAGCACCCGCGGGTCGTAGGAGACCGCCTTGGCGATCTCGACGAGCTGCTGCGCGACGCTCAGGCGCGACACCTCGATATCCGGGTCCACGTCGATCTTGAGGCGCTGCAGGATTTCGCGCGCGAAGTCCTTGCCCTTGGCATGGCTGATCAGCGGCTTGACGGTATCGGAGCGCTTCCAGCGACCGAGCAGGATGTTTTCCGCGACGCTCAGCGCGGGAACGAGAGAGATTTCCTGGTAGACCGTCGCGATACCGTGGTGCAGCGCGTCGAGCGGGCCGTCGATCCGGCAGGTGGCGCCTTCGATCGCGATGCTGCCGCCGTCGGGCTTTTCCGCACCGCTCAACAGCTTGATCGCGGTGGATTTGCCGGCCCCGTTCTTGCCGAGAAGGGCGCGCACCTCGCCGCGGTCGAGCGCGATCGAGAACCGGTCCAGCGCCAGGACGCCCGGATAGCGCTTCGTGAGGCAGTCCAGCTGCAGGACGGGCTGCGAAAGTGCCGACATCTTTTCCCCTCCGACAATGGCCGGGCGGGCGTCGTCGCGCCGCCCGGACCTCGGTCGTTTACTCGGCGAAGACGGCGCGACCGTCGGTCTCGACGAACATGTCGATGCTCGCGTCGTCGCCGCGGGCGAACAGGATCGTGGGGATGATGAGGTCGAACTCGACCTCTTTCCCGTCGATCACATCGAGCGCGAGATTGACCGCGTCGTAGCCGATCTGGAAGGGCGCCTGACCGGTGACCGCCTTGAGAATGCCGTTGTCGGCCTTGAGAAACTGTGCGTGCTGGCCGCTCATGTCGGTGCCGAACACCTTGACCTCGTCGGCGAGGCCGGCGCCCTGCACCGCAAGCACGTGGGCGGTGGTGCCGCCTTCGTTCGCGGCCCACAGGATGTTGATCGTCGGGTTGGCCTGCAACATGGCCTCCGAGATCGGCAGGGCGGCGTCGGCGAGGAAACCGGTCTGATCGGCGAGGACCTCGAAATCGACGCCGGCATCGGTCAGCCCCTGGAGGAAGCCTTCCTTGCGGGGCAGGCAGGCCTCGGGGAAGGTGTCGCAGTTCAGGATGCCGATCTTCGCGGTCCCGCCGAGATTGGCCTTGATGTACTCCGCCGCCGCTGCGCCGGTCTTCAGGCCGAGGTCGATGTTGCGGGTGGCAAGGAAGGAATAGATCCCGTCGCGCGCACCTTCGTTCAGGCAGGTGTTGGCGCAGATCACCGGGATCCCGGCGCCGACGACTTCGGAGACCGCCGCGACCGAACCGTCGGCGGCGAAGGTGTTGATGACCAGCGCATCGACATCGCGCACGATCAGGTCGTTGAGGATGTTGCTTTCCTTGGCGAGGTCGGTCTCGGAATTGCCGAGGATCAGGGTGACACCCTTTTCGTCCGCCGCCGCCTGCATGCCGTCCTGAAACGTCTGCATGAACGTGTCGGCCTGGAACACGACACCGCCAATCGTGATGTCCTGGGAAAAGGCCGCGCTGCCGGCAAGAAGTGCCAATACCCCGGCCGACAGGGTTGAGATCGAAGTCTTCATGGTGTCCTCCCTTGATTCTATCCCTGATACATTTCAGATTAGCGTCTAACATGTTAGTCAAGCGATTGCATGGGTTATTGACAGCTGTCATGCTCGGTGCTGCAATGGGCTGTTAGAGAAATTCAGAAGGAATGCCTTTCTTTGAAGATGACGGAACAGGCCTATCACGAGCTTCGCGACGCGATTGTCGGGTTGCAGATCAAGCCGGGCGAGCGGCTGGACGCGGAAAGCATTGGCGCTTCCCTGGGGTTCAGCCGGGCACCGGTCATCGAGGCTCTGAACAAACTGCGCTTGGAAGGGCTGGTGGTCAGCCGCCGGCGCGTCGGGACCTTCGCCAGCGAGATCGGGCGAAGCCAGATCGACGAGGTTTTCGACGCCAGGGAAATGATCGAGCAACGGGTGGCCCCGATCGTGATCCACAATGTCAGCGACCGCCAACTCGACGAGATTGCCGAGATCCTGGACGAAGGACGCGGGCTGCTGGACGCGACCGAGGCCAGTTTCAACTACGCGCGTTTCATGGAGGTGGACGCGCATTTCCACACCGAGTTCATCCGCCTGGCGGAGCGCGAGATCTATCTCAAGTGGTTCGGAGAACTGGCCGCCCACATGCAGCGGGTCCGGCACCTGTTCGACGGAGACGCGCTGGCGCGGTCGATCGAGGGCCAGCGCGAGCACGATGCGATCCTGGCCGCGATGCGCCGGCGCAACGTCGACGATCTGCGCAAGGAACTGCTCAATCACACCCGCCGCAGCCGGGCGGGTGCTGCGGAAATCCTGGATCGGCAATGCGGCTGAAGAACAGCCATGCCGAGGTGTCGGTCCAGCCGCTCGCAGCGATGCTGCACGATTACGTCTTCAGACTCGACGGGCGCGCGGTGCGGCCGCTCTACGATGCGCCGTGGCGGGGCGACAGCGGGCCGGACCACGACGCCTTGCCCCGGATCATCCAGGGTCTGGGCAGCGAGTGGCCCTGCGTTCCGTTCGGACGGCCCGGCCTCGACATGGCCCTGCCTGCGGATTGGGTGTCTGGCGAGGCCGCGAACTGGAGCGACTGGGCGCATGGTTTCTGTTCGAACAATGACTGGCGGCTGGAGCGGCGCGGCGACGACGCGCTGCGGGCCGTGATCGACTATCCCGACAGCACCCCGATCCTGAGGCTGGAACGCGAGGTGCGGTTGCTGGCGGATCGCCCCGGGCTGGCGCTGTCACTGACCGTACATGCGCGACGGGAGGCGCGGTTTCCGCTCGGGTTGCATCCGGTGCTGTCGATGGAGGGGGCCGCGCCGGGGACCCTGCGGCTCGAGATGCGCGAAACCGCGCGGGTCTGGAGCTTTCCGGTCGATGTCGAACCGGGGCGCAATCGCTACCTGCCCGATCTGCGGGATTGCCCGCTCGACCGGGTGCCGACCACCGACGGGGGCAGGGTAGACGTCCGGTCGATGCCGCCCGAGGGGCAGACCGAAGACCTGCTGATGCTGACCGCGACCGGGGGACGGGTCGGATTGGAGAACCCGGTGCAGGGATGTGTGACCACGGTGTCCTGGGACGAGGGCCAGCTTCCGGCCTGTGCGCTCTGGGTGTCGAACGGCGGACGCGACTACTACCCGTGGAACGGCCGGGTGGCGGCGCTGGGCATCGAACCCGTCGCATCGGCCTTCGATCTGGGCATTGCGCATTCGCTGTCCGACGCGACGCCGCTGGCCCGGCAGGGGATCGCGACCCATGTCACGGTTCACGCGGATCGCCCGTTCACCGTCGGATACGGCATCACCGTCGACCGGCTCTAGGCGCGCGAACCCGGCACAGGCCGCCCGTCAGGACCCCGTGCACATCACGCTCCGCGGGCACGGTACGACGTGCCTTGCGTGTGCCCGGGCCCCGTCTAGCACGGCGCCGTTGCGTCACTCCACCGGACAGCCGAGCCGCAGGGTGAGGTCGCGCATGGCGCCGTCCGGATCTGCAGGCCGCGCCCCGGTCACCATCGGCGCTTCGGTGCCGCAGGTGCGCATCCTGAGCGCCGTGTCCATCTCGTCGGGCCGGTCGGTGTAGGAGAGCAATCCGCTCCCCAGCACGGTGTAGAGACCGTCGGCGCGCGGCGGCGAGACATAGCCCTCGGCCTGGACGAGGCTGCACGGGTTCGGTGAAGAGACCCTTTTCCAGCCTGTCCGCCCGGAGACCCTCGGGGCCGGCGGTGCCGAAGACGCGGATGACATCGCCGGGCTGAAGGTGCTGCGGCACGAGGCCGGCGATCTGCGTGCCGCCGATCCGGAGACCGTCCGGATCGTCGCCCAGATAGGTGCCGGTGATCTGCGCGCGGGACCAGTCCGCGGGCAGGCGGTCCAGCCGGCTGGCCTCGATCCCGTCTCCGCGCCACAAGCCGCTGACCGCGATCCAGTCGCCGGGCGATACGTCGGTCACCGGGCCCTCGGCGTGAACTGTGGTGCCGAGGATCTGCAGCTGCGCGCCCTCGACCGCGCTGACCGGCCCGACCAGCGGCAGGACCTGACGGATATCGCGGGCGCGCCAGTCCGCGCCGTCGGGGGTCGCGACAACGGCGACTGTGTGCCCCGGTTGGATGTCGGCAGCGCGGTCCAGGCCGAGGCCGTCGCGAACGGGAAGGTCGGGATCGAAGCGGATGTGCTGGCCGTTGACCCAGATGCTTCCGAGTGGGTCACGATCCCGACGATGCCAGGTGCCGATAATGCCGCCTTCCCGATCTTCGCTTTCCTGCGCGAGACCGGGCAGGGCGAAAACGCACCCAGCCAGAACCAGAGAAATGCACGGGCGATGGAGGTCATTCCTTGGTATCCGTGTCGGGCTGGAACATCTGGTAGGCACCGAAGGCGAAATGGCCGTGCCCGTCCGTGTCGGCATCCTGTTCCTGCAGCGCGCGCGCCATGGCGTTGATCTCTTCCAGCAGAGCCTGCGCCTTCTTTGTTGCCTCGGCCGACAAGGCCTCGACCGAGCGCTGGGACAGATGGGAATAGCGAACCACCCGATCGAAATGGCGCGGGGTCCCGGGCGGCGCCACCAGATTGTGCGTTGCCGCCTGCAGATGCGCCGACAGCGTCGCCTGATAGGCGGCGATCAGCGCCGTACTGCCGGCATCGGGCAGCAGCGCGCTCGTGCGCAGGCGGTAGGTCCCGTCGGGGGTCTGTTCCGTGACGCCCTGATCCAGCATCGCCGCCAGCACCGTCCCCGGGGCCATGTCCACGCGGGTGCGGCGGATGAGGTCGTAGAGCCCGGGGCCGTCCTCGCTGCCCTCGCGGGGCAGATCGCGGGGGCCGCCGTCGGGGCGCTGGTACTCCGGCGCCGTCGCCCAGAAACTGACGGCCATCGCCACCGCGTTGGTCGACCGGGTCGGCACCGGATCGCCCTGTTGGGTGCGCAGCCGCTTCACGTCCTTGCGGTGCAACCCGGTGCGCAGGCTGATCCGGCTGTCGCTGGCCTCGGCCCCCTCGGTCTCGACCGCCGCGTCGAACAGCGCGTGTTTCAGCGCCGCGGTCGCCTCCTGCACGGAGATCCCGCGCACCACCATCGCCTGCGCCAGCGGGCCAAGCAGCCGGGCGAGCACGGCGGCAAAGGGATTTGGTGTCGGGTCGCTCATCTCGGTCTCGATATTGGCAGCCGTAGCGGAAGTTCCGCCGGTCATGAGGGTGTTTCAACGATCTTGTGATGATTGCAACAGTTTCTCCGGATTGCAATGGGAAAATTTCCCATTTATGCCGATTGGCGATATCGAACCGCAAAGGAGACGGAGATGCAGACCCTCGCTACAGCCACTACCCGACAGTTTCGGCCGGCCCCTGTCGTGCCGCACGCGCTTCTGAAACATCGCGACCCGCTTGCCGGGCTGTCCGCTCTGGACCGCGAACGGTTCCACCGGTTCGGATGGGGACCGCAGGTCACGCCGCGCTTCCCGACGATCATTTCGGCGATCGACCACCAGATGGCGACCCAGCCGAAAGCGGTCGCGGCCGAGCACGACGGCGCGTGGATCACCTACGGGGAACTCGACGCCATGGCCAACCGGCTGGCCAATGTGCTCCATGCCCAGGGCGTGCGGGCGGGCGATGCGGTCTGCCTCTATCTGCGGCGCTCGCTGCCGATGCTGGTCGGCATCGTTGCGGCGATGCGGCTCGGCGCGGCCTATGTGCCGCAGCATGTGGGCGTCGCGCCGCCGGCCATGCTGAGCCATATCGCCGCGAAGACTGGTGCCCGCGTGATCCTCTCCATCCGCGAAAAGGCCGCCGATGTGCCGGTCGCCGAGGGCCAGACCCTGATCTGCATCGAGGATGTGATGACCGATCCGACGGTCTACGCAACCCCACCGCGGGGGGCCGACGTGGTCACGACGCCCGACACCATCGCGATGATCCTGTTCACCTCGGGGACGACCGGCGTGCCGAACGGTGTGCAGGTCACCCATCGCAACCTGTGCAACATCCTGCAGACCGCGCCGGGCGACATGGGGATGAAGCCGGGGCTGCGGGTCGGGCAGATCCTGTCCATCGCCTTCGACATGGCGGCCTGGGAAACGCTGGGCGCGCTGTCGAACGGGGCCACGCTGGTGATCCGCGGCCGGTCGATCCAGGAAACCGCCGAAAAGGTGGATGTGCTGATCGCGACGCCGTCGATCCTGGCGTCGCTCGACGCCGAGCGCTGCCGCAACGTCCAGACCGTGGCGGTCGCGGGCGAGCCCTGCCCGCGGCCGTTGGCCGACCTCTGGTCGTCCTTTTGCCGGTTCCACAATTCCTGCGGGCCGACCGAAACCACCATCATCAACACCGCCGAACCGCATCATCCGGACAAGCCGGTCCTGTCCATCGGGCGGCCGACGCCGAACAACACCGTCTATGTGCTGGACGACGATCTGAAGCCGGTCGCCATCGGCGAGAAGGGCGAGATGTGGGCCGGCGGCGTCTGCGTCACCGCGGGCTATCTCGGCAATCCCGAGCTGACCGCGGAGCGCTACCGCCCCGACCCGTTCCGCCCCGGCCATCTGATGTTCCGCACCCGCGATCTGGGCCGCTGGACCCGGACGGGCGAGCTCGAGCATTTCGGCCGGGTGGACGATCTGGTCAAGATCCGCGGTTTCCGGGTGGAGCTGGACGCCGTGTCCGGGGCGCTGGAAGGGGCGGGCGGCTGCACCCAGGCGGTGACGCTGAAATACGACGACCGCACGCTGGTCAGTTTCGTGACCCCGGCCAAGGCGGATCTCGATGCGGGCCGCGCGGCGGTCGCCGAGAAGCTTCCCTATTACTGCATGCCGGGCCTGATCCTGCCGATGGACGATCTCCCGCGCACCGCGCGGGGCAAGCTCGACAAGCGCCTGCTGCTCGAAATGGCGCAGGAGCATATCGCGACCTCGCACGTGGAGGCGCAGCAATGACCGTCGAAACCACCGATTTTGCGGCGCGCGGCTTCAACCTGCGGCGCCTCACCCGTCACCCGGCGCTGATGGAATACCGCCGCCTCGCGGTGCTGGTCGCCGCGGTCAACCTGGCGGTCTTCGTCCTGGGCGCGCAGGACGGACGCTGGGTCGGGGCGGAGGGCTACGCCCTGCAACCCATCGCCGACATGGCGCTCATCAACCTGACGCTGGCGATCCTGATCCGTCAGCAGCGGGTGGTGAACGTGCTGTTCTGGCTGACCACCCGCGTGCCCGTGTCATGGCCCCTGTGGATCCGCTGGGGGGCGGGCAAGGTGTTTCACTTCGGTGGGCTGCATTCGGGCGGCGCGGTGGCCGGGACGCTCTGGTTCGGGGCCCTGCTCTGGGCGATGGTGGCCAACCGGCTGGGCGGCGCGGCGACGCCGTCGGACCTGACCATCGGGCTGAGTGCGGCGATGATCGCGCTGATGGTGCTGATGGTGAGCTCTGCCATCGGACCGGTCCGGGCGCGGTTCCACAACGCGTTCGAAAAGATCCACCGCTTCGCCGGCTGGACGGTGCTGGCGCTGTTCTGGGTGCAGACGGTCTCGATCACCCGCGACACGGGCGGCGTGCTGACGGACACCCCGGCGTTCTGGGCGCTCTGCCTCATCACCCTGTCCGTCGCTTCGCCCTGGCTCACGCTGAAACGGGTGAAGGTCGAGATCGTGAAGCCTTCGGACCACGCGGTGATCGCGCGCTACGATTACGGCGACACCCGTTTCCGGGCAGTTCCAACGCGATCAGCCTGACACCGTTCAGCGAATACCACGCCTTCGCCAACATCCCGGCGCCGAACGCGCCCGGCTACCGCCAGGCGATCAGCCGGGCGGGCGACTGGACCGGCCGCTTCATCGACAGCCCGCCGCGCCGTGTCTGGGTCAAGGGCATCACCACGTCGGGCGTGGCCCGGATCGAGACCCTGTTCAAACGCGTCGTCTATGTCGGCACCGGCTCCGGCGTGGGTCCGATCGTGCCGCATCTGCTGGCGGGCAATGTGCCCACCCGGCTGATCTGGTCCACCCGCAGCCCGCGCGCGACCTATGGCGACGCCTTCGCCGACGAGATCCTGCGCCATACCGAGGATCCGGTGATCTGGGACACCGATGCCCGGGGCAAACCCGATCTGTCGGCTCTGGCCCTGCAAGCGGTGCGGGAGTTCGACGCCGAGGCGGTGATCGTGATCTCGAACCAGAAGCTCACCCGCAAGGTGGTGCACGACATGGAAAGCCGGGGCATTCCCGCCTTCGGCGCGATCTGGGACAGCTGAGATGTATGAGACGATCGAAACCGAGGTGGTGGCCCGCGTGGCCACCATCCGCCTCAACCGCCCGAAGCAGTTGAATGCGCTGAACACGCAGGTGATGGAGGAGGTGCTGGCCGCCGCCACCGCCTTCGACGCCGACCCGGGGATCGGCTGCCTGATCCTGACCGGCAACGACCGCGCCTTTGCTGCCGGGGCCGACATCGCCGAGCTGGCGGTACAGGACTACGCCGCGATGCAGGCCAGCGACTTCTTCGCCGGCTGGGACCGCTTCGCTGCGCTGAGGCTGCCCAAGGTGGCGGCGGTGGCGGGATATGCGCTCGGCGGCGGCTGCGAGGTCGCGATGATGTGCGACATCATCCTCGCCGCCGACAATGCGCGCTTCGGCCAGCCGGAGATCAAGATCGGCTGCATCCCCGGGATCGGCGGCTCGCAGCGCCTCACCCGGCTGGTCGGGCGGGCGCAGGCGATGGACATGATCCTGACCGGGCGGATGATCGAGGCCGACGAGGCGTTGAGGATCGGGCTCGTGAGCCGGGTGATCCCGGCGGCGGATCTGGCCCGGACCGCGCGGGAGGTGGCCGAGCAGATCGCCGGCAATCCGCGCGACATCGCCCAGATGGCGCGGGCCTGCGTGAACATGGCAGAACACACGACCCTCGAAACCGGGCTGCGGTTCGAGCGGCAGATGTACCACGCGCTCTACGGCCTGCCCGCGCAACGCGAAGGCATGAGCGCGTTCCTGGAGAAGCGCCCGCCGCGCTTTCACGCTCAGGCATCTTCGCCGGCCGGCTGATGCCCGACTACCTCGTGGAGAATACCGGAGCGCGCGCCCTGTGCGCGCTCGCGCGGTACAGGCAAGCCCCTGCCATGGCCGTCGAGCCCGGAGAGGCGGGAAGGTCAGCTGTGCCGTTGCCTACACGCTCTCGGGTGTGACGATTTCAACCGGCACGGTCCGCTGCAGGATCGAACCCTTGTCCTTGTTTTCGATCGCCTCGAGCATGGTTTCGATCAGTTTATCGGAGATCAGTTCCAGCGGGTGGCAGAGCGCGGCGGTGATCAGGCCCTCGGTCAGGCCCTTTCGTGTCTGGGGCCCTAGGTCGTGTGCGACGATGCTGACCCGGCCGGCTTTCTCGGGCGGCGTCTCGCGAAGCGCGGCGAGCACGCCCGTGATCCCGCCCCCGGCGACGTAGATGCCGGCGAGGTCGTCGCCCTCGGCAAGCAGCTCCTTGACCATGCGATAGGCGTTCTCCGGCTCTTCGTAGGTCAGACGGCTGTCCTCGACGGTAAACTCTGGGGCGTGTTCGCGCATGAAAGAGCGGAACGCGGCATCGTTGACGTCCTGGCTTCGATAGCGGTGATTGCCGATGAACACGATCACGCGGCCCGGCCTGCACGTCGTCTTGGCGACGAACCAGGCGGCGGTGCGGCCCACTTTCCAGCTGTCGAGCCCGACATGGCCGGCGCGGTCCGGGGCCGAAAGTTCGGTAATGTAGGTGACAACGGGCACGCTCTTTCGTTTCAATTCTGCGATCGCCTGGGTAATCAGGGGATGATCGCCGGCGATGACGGCGATCGCTTCGCAGGTTTGGCCGAGCTGCAGCAGATGTTCGGCGATGTTTTCCGGGGCCAGGTCGTCGACGAAATCGACGACGGGGTCGATGCGCGCGTCGTCCTTTCGGCGCGCGGCCATTTCGAGATGTTCGCCAAAGTAGCGGTAAACCTCACGCGAGCTCTGCTGCAGCAGAAATCCCAACCGGTAATCGCGCACCGCCTCCTTGCGCCGTGATTCGATGGTTCCCCGTCCGTAGAACCCGATCTCCATCGCCTTGTCCTGAACCAGCTGCATGGTCGCGGGGCGCACATGGCCATTGCCGCTGAGGATGCGGTTCACCGTGGACACGCTGACACCAGCGGCCCCGGCAAGATCGGCTATCGTCGGTCGTTTCATCGTGCGCATCCCGTGAGAGTGTCAAAACGTTTCAGAAATGAAATGACACAATATGCCTTTCTGGATCAGAATGAATTTCTTTCTGCCGCTGCGTCAAGCTAAAGCTGTGCCACCATTCGAGTCGTCCGGTGATGGCTCACCAGGGAGGAGACAATTCATGACCCTTAGCAGAACCCTCAAAACCACTGTGTCCGCTGCCGTGCTGGCAACGATCGCCACGACCGCCTTCGGCGCCGACATCTTCGTTGTCGGCGGCAAGCCGGACGACCCGTTCTGGTCGCGTGTCAAGAAGGGTGCGGAAGATGCCGGTGCCGTTGCCGCGATGCAGGGCGGATCGGTCACCTGGCTCGGACCGCAGAACTACGACAACCTCGGGCCCGACGCGGCCGAGCTGATCCGCCAGGCGATCGACCAGGGCGCCGACGCCATCGTCGGCCCGGACTGGGTGCCGGAAGCCATGGACCCGGCCTTCCAGGCCGTCGTCGATGCCGGCATTCCGCTGGTCATCTACAACGCCGGTGGCATCGAGGCCGCCGACCGGCTCGGCGCGATGAACTACGTCGGCGCGGTCGACTACAAGTCGGGCTACGCGGGCGGTGAATACCTCGCCGCCGCCGGGCACACCAACGGTGCCTGCGTCAACACCCTGCCGGGTGCGGCCAACATCGAAGCCTTCTGCAACGGCTTCAACGACGGCCTCGCCGCCGGCGGCGGCACCGGCTCGGTGCTCCAGTTGCCCGCGACCTCGTTCGGCGATTCCACCGCGGTCGCCCAGGCCGTGCGGGCCCACGTTCTGCAGAACCCGGATATCACCGCGATGTTCGCCATCGGCGACCAGGACACCAACGCGGCGATCTCGAGCATCGAGCAGGCCGAAGGCCGGGTCGGTGCATGTCTGCGGCATGAACTTCAACGACTCGATCCTGGCCAACATCTCGGCCGGCACGCAGGCTTGCGCGATCGACCAACAGGGCCACCAGCAGGGCTTCTTCGCCGTGTCGATCCTCAACAACTGTCCAACTATGGCGTGACCATTCCGACCCGCGGATCCTCACCGGTCCGGGCGTGATCGATGCGTCGAACGTTGACGTGGTGATCGCTGGCGTCGAGGCCGGCGCCCGCTGACCCGGCGCAGGACCCGCGGCACGCCTGTCGCGGGTCCATCGCGGCCGCACCCGCGCCTCATGCGCGGACGGCCGTCCGTAAAATTTCCGTCGCGGTCCTGTACGTCTCTCATGCTGAAGACGGCCAGCAGTCGTGTCGCAACAGGAAATGCAAAAATGTCAATGCAGACAAAATCCGCCTCCAAGGGTTTTTCGCTGGGCGACCTCGCCCGGCGTCGGAGAACCGGCTCCTTCTCGGGTTTGTTGTTGTCTACGTTTTCTTCGCTGTCCTCGGTGGCGCGGTCTTCATCAGGTCGGCCGGCTGGTCAGGCGGCTGAACATCGCGGCCGAGGTCAGGATCATCGCCCGCGGTCGGCCTGCTGATGATCGCCGGTCACTTCGACTTTTCGGTCGGATCGGTCGTGCCCGCGGCGTCGATGATGACGGCCATGCTCGGCGGGCACTACGAGGTGCCCGCGCTGATCGCGATCCTGGGCGGCCTCGCCGAAAAGCCGGCCTGGCGATCGGGTTCGTAAACGGACTGCTCGTGACCGGACCATCCCGTCGCTGATCGTCACCATCGGGGTGATGTTCGCGGTCATGGGGCTGACGCTCGGCTTCGCCCGGTCCTGATCGAGGCTCGACCAGCGTGTCCTACGTGCCGATGCGGTGACCGAGTCCCTGATGGGCCAATTCATCAACGGCTTCAACGTCTCGATCTTCTGGTGGCTCGGCTTCGTCGCGGTGTTCTTCTACGTGCTGCATCTCGCATGTCGGCAACTGGATTTTCGCTGTGGGTGGCGACAAGGACAGCGCCCGCAGCGCCGGCATCGACCACCCAGGTCACCGTCGGCTGCTGCTTGGCCTCGACCATGACCGCCTTCGTCGGGGTGCTCCAGGTGATGACCTATCAACAGGCCCAGGTGGCCGGCGGGCAATCGTTCATCTTCAACTCGATCATGTGCGTGGTGATCGGCGGCGTGCTGCTGACCGGCGGCGCCGGGTCCGTCATCGGCATCCTGCTGAGGACCATGACCTTCGCGGTCGTCAGCAGGGCATCTTCTTCGCCCGGCTCGATCCGAACATCCAGTTCATCATCCTCGACGCGCTGCTGCTTGCCGCCGTCCTCTCCAACGACGGACCGCGCATCGCCCTGAGCGCCGCGAGCAGGGCAGACCCATGGACGTGTTCTCCAGCCTTCTTCGCCGCCCCCTTACCGCCGCCTCGATCTCAACCTGATCGGTGTTCGCTTCTACGTGTTGATCGGCGAGGTCGAACTCGACAAGCTGTTGTTGGCGCCGCGAGGGGCATTTGGCTCAATTACGCCGCGCGCATCGGCATCGTCGCGCTGCCGGTCAGGCTCTGATCTCCGGCGAGATCGACATTTCCATCGGCGCGATGATCCCCGCCGGCACGCGATGACCGGCCATCATCTCGAGGTACTACGAGGTACGCCGATGATCTTCAGCAATATCAGGGGCGCTCGCGATCGGTGTCATCGTCAGGACCATCAACGGTCTTCTCGCGGTACGGACCACGGTGCCCAGCAGTCATCACCCTGGCCACGCTGGTCGGGATGCAGGGCGTCGTCCTCGCGGGGTCGAAACTCCTGACCGGGGCGCGTCGGTGCCGCTGGAAGCGCCGGAGGTAGCCAAGACCTGTTCGGCCATCTCATGTTCGGCGGCAACCATCAGGTGATCATCATCTGGTGGGTGATCCTCGCGGTGGTGTTCTGGTTCGTCATGCACCAGTCGAAATACGGCAACTGGATCTTCGCCATGGGCGGCGACCGGTCGAGCGCGCGCAACGCCGGTATCCCGGTCGACCGCATCACCATCCTGCTGTTCATCCTGACCGCCACCTCCGCCTCGTTCGTCGGGATGTGCCACGCCATCCAGTTCAATTCCGCGCAGGTTTCCGGCGGCATGAACGACATCTTCAACATCGTCGTCAGCGTCGTCGTCGGGGGTGTCCTGCTGACCGGCGGGTTCGGTTCGATCGCGGGTGTCTTCGTCGGCACGATCACTTTCGCGATCGTGAACAAGGGCATCGATTTCACCGCCATCGACCGCAACTGGTCGAACCTGATCATCGGCGTGATGCTCCTGCTCGCGGTCGGGATGAACGAAACTTTCCGCAAGAAAGCGCTCAGCGCGGTGCAGAAGAAAACGAAGTGAGGCCAAGACATGTCTGACCAACCAGCCATCATCGAACTGCAGCACGTGGACAAGTCGTTCGGCCCGATCGACGTGCTGATGGACATCAACCTCAAGGTCCACGCCGGCGAAGTGCTCTGCCTGCTCGGCGACAACGGCGCCGGCAAGTCCACCCTGATCAAGACGCTCTGCGGGGTCTACACGCCGACCCGCGGCGAGATCCTGATGGACGGCAAACCGGTCCACTTCTCCCGGCCGCGCGATGCGCAGGAAATGGGGATCTCGACCGTGCACCAGTTCGGCGGCACCTTCCCGCTGATGTCGATCGGGCGCAGCTTCTTCGTCGGCGTCGAGCCGACCAAAGGCTGGGGACCGTTCAAGCGCTACGACCGCAAGACCGCGAACGAGATCGCGGTGAAGGCGGTGCAGGATTTCGGCATCACCCGGATCGACGACGGCGACCGGCTGGTCGGCGGGCTTTCGGGCGGCGAGCGCCAGTCGCTCGCCATCGCCCGCGCGGTGCATTTCGGCGCAAGGGTGCTGATCCTCGACGAGCCGACCGCGGCGCTCGGGGTGAAGCAGGCGAGCCACGTTCTGCGCATCGTCAACGAGGCCAAGAAACGCGGGCTCGCGGTGATCTTCATCACCCACCAGGTGATGCACGCGCTGGCCGTCGGCGACCACTTCGCGGTGCTGATCCGCGGCCAGGCTCGCGGCCAACTTCCGCAAGGGAGAAGTCTCGCGAAGAGATCACCGACCTCATGGCCGGCGGCGAGACATGGCCGAGGCTCGAAGCCCAGATCGCCGGTGAAGACATCGAACTGCACAGCCCGGCGCACGTCCGCGCGTCGGCCACGGAATAAGGTCCTCCCGGCGCCGGTTCGCGCAGTGCGTGGGCCGGCGCCACCAACGTCCGTCGCCGGACGAATGCGACGACAACCGACAGACACGAGGTAAACCCATGCGCATCGCACTCGACCCGTTCATGCACCGCCATTTGTCGCTGGAGGAGGTGCCGCACAAGGTCAAGGAGCTCGGCTACGACTGGATCGAGCTTTCTCCCCGCGAGGACTTCTTCGAGTGGTTCCGCCGGCCGCGGGTCTACCCGGCCCGGATCAAGAGCTTCAAGAAAGCGCTGAAGGACGCCGACGTGAAGATCGCCACGCTCTTGCCGATGTACCGCTGGGCCTCGCCCAACGAGGACGAGCGCCGGACCGCGGTCGAGAACTGGAAGCGGGCGATCCAGGTGGCGGTGGAGATGGAGGTCGACACGATGAACTCCAGTTCGGCCGCGGCCCGCACCCGGACGGCGGCCAGTGCTGCCCGTCGTGTCACGCCGGCGGCCAGACCAACGAGTTCGCGGAAGAAGCCTGGTGGAAGTCGATCGAGGAGCTGATGCCGATCTTCGAACGCGAGGGCATCCAGCTCAACATCGAGCCGCATCCGGAGGACTGGGTCGAGACCTACCAGCCGGCGGTGGACTTCGTGCGCACGGTCGGCAGCCCCAACCTGGGCTTTCTATACTGCTGCCCGCACACCTTCTACTTCGGCGACGACACGCGGAAGATGCTGCTCGAAAGCGCCGACGTGCTCCGCCACGTGCACATCGCCGACACCTTCAACCACAAGGCGTCGTCGGGCCTGCGCTACATCGTCAACCCGCCGGGGTCCACGCATCGGGTGCACCAGCACCTCGACGTCGGGCAGGGCGAGGTGCCGTGGGAGACATTCTTCGAGACGCTGGGCGAGATCGGCTTCGACGGGATCATGACCGTCTGCGTCTTCGCCTGGGAGGAGCGCGCCGACGATTCTGCGCGGGTGAACCTTGAGAAGATCAACGGCTACCGGGCCAAGTATTTCAAGAAGTGAGGCCGCTGGCCTCTGGAGGAGCCCAACATGAGTGACAACCTTAAAGTCGGTGTCATCGGCACCGGCATGATCGGTCAGGACCATATCCGCCGTCTGACCCAGGTGCTCTCCGGTGTCGAGGTGGTCGCGGTCAACGACATCGATGCGGACCGGGCGGCCGCGGCGGCGCCGAAAGGGGCGAAGGTCCATGACACCCCGGACGCGCTGATCGCCTCGGACGAGGTCGATGCGGTTATCATCTGTTCCTGGGGCCCGGCGCACGAGGCGCAACTGCTCGCCGCCATCGCCGCCGGCAAGCCGGTGTTCTGCGAGAAGCCGATGACGACGTCGGAAGAGGCGGCGCTGAAGGTCATCGAGGCCGAGGTCGCCTTCGGGCGGCGGCTCGTGCAGGTCGGCTTCATGCGCCGGTTCGACAGCGACTACCGCGCGCTCAAGGCGGTGATCGACGGCGGCACGCTCGGGGCACCGCTGCTCTACTACTCCGCGCATCGCAACGCGAGCGTGCCGGAAGGGCTCTACACCTCCGAGATGCCGCTGAACGACACGCTGGTGCATGACGCGGACATCTCGCGGTTCCTGCTGTCGGACGAGATCACCGGGGTCGAGGTGCGGCTGCCGCGTCGCTCGTCGCAGATGCCGGGCCTGCGCGACCCGCATGTGGTGCTGCTGCACACCGCCTCCGGCGCGCTGATCACCGTCGAGATCTCGGTCAACATCGCCTACGGCTACGACATCCGCGGCGAGGTGAGCTGCGAGCAGGGTGTCGCGCGTCTTCCGGAGCGGCCTGCGACCGTGATCCGCGATGCTCATGGCGTGCGCCAGGCGGTGCCGGTCGATTGGCGCGAGCGCTTCATCGAGGCCTATGACCAGGAATTCCGTGAATGGATCGTCGCGGCGAAGGCGGGCGGCGCGACCGGGCCGAGCACCTGGGACGGCTACGCCGCGACCCTGGTGGCCGACGCCGCGTTGCGCGCCGTCGACAGCGGTGGGCTCGAAACGATCCAGATGCGCGAAAAACCGGCCATCTACAACTGACACGGGATCGGACCCGGACTTTTGGACAAAGACCATGATCAACGGTGAAAGAACAATCGAGCGCCCGCTCCGCTGGGGCATGATCGGAGGTGGGCGCACCGGCCAGGTGGGCTACAAGCATCGCACCGGGGCGCTGCGCGACGGCACCTACCGCCTGCTCGCCGGCGCGTTCGACCTCGATGCCGCGCGCGGCCGCGATTTCGGCGTGCACCTCGGCGTCGCCGAGGATCGGTGTTACGACGACTACAAGGCGCTGATCGCGGGCGAAGCGGGACGGGAAGACGGCGTCGAGGTCGTGTCCATCGCCACGCCCAACTTCACCCATTACGAGATCACCAAGGCCGCGCTCGAAGCCGGGCTGCACGTGATCTGCGAAAAGCCGCTGTTCTTCACGGTGAAGGAAGCGGAAGACATCAAGGCGCTCGCGGAAGGCAAGGGCTTGATCGTCGGTGTCACCTACGGGTTCACCGGTCATCCGCTGGTCCACCAGATGGCTGCGATGGTGAAGAAGGGGATGCTGGGCGAGATCCGCATCGTCGACATGGCCTACACCCACGGGTTCAACGCGGGCGACGACACCGATGCGCCCGAGGCGGTGGTCTGGCGCACCAACCCGAAGACCGCCGGTCCGACCTTCGTGCTCGGCGACATCGGCACCCACCTCTACTACCTGTCGGAGATCGTGCTGGGCGACATCCGGGTCGAGAAGCTCTTGTGCGACCGCAAGGCGTTCATCCCGTCGCGGGCACCGCTGGAAGACCACGCCACGGTGCTGATGCACTACGACAACGGCGCGCGCGGCCGGCTCTGGGTGTCGTCGGTCGATGCCGGAAACATGGGATCGCAACGCTACCGCTTTGTCGGCTCCAGGGCGAGCGTGAGCTGGTCCGACAGCCACCCCGATCAGCTCCTCTACCAGATCCAGGGCGAGCCCGAGCGGATCATGCACCACGGGCTCGGCTACCTCGAGGAAGAGGGCCTGAAATACGACCGCATGGGCGGGCTGCACACCGAGGGGCTCGGCGACAGCTGGTCCAACATCTACCTCTGGATCGCCGAGGCCATCGACGCGAAGACGCGCGGCGACGAGGCGTTCCTGAAAACCCACCATTACCCGGGGATCGACGCCGGTCTCGAAGGCGTGCGGTTCCTCGAAAACTGCGTGCGCTCGGCAGACGCCGGCGCCGCCTGGGTCGAATACGAATAACCTGGTCAAACACGGAGTAGGACCATGAGACTTTCCATCTGCACCGACGTCATGGGCAACCTGTCGTATACCGACATGCTCGACAAATGCGTGAAGCTCGGCGTCGAGGGCGTCGAGATGACCGGCGGCGGCTGGTCGCCCGGCCCGCACTTCCGCGCCGACGAGCTTCTCGCCGACAAGCAGCTCCTGAAGACCAAGCTCAAGGAACTCGAAGCCCGCGGGCTGGAGATCGCGGCGCTGAACTGCTCGGGCAACCCGCTCGACCCGGGCGCGATGGGCGAAAAGCACCGCAAGGAGATCGCCGACACCGTGACCCTCGCGGGCGAGATCGGGGTGAAGAAGATCGTCACCATGTCGGGCCTGCCGGAAGCGGCGCCGGGCGACAAGGTGCCGAACTGGCTGACCGCGACCAAGTCCTGGCCCGCCGAGCACCCCGAGTGGCACCGCTACCAATGGGAAGACCGGGCGATCCCCTACTGGAACGGTCTCGTGGAGCACGCAAAGAAAGCCGGCGTCGAGAAATTCGCGCTGGAGAATTTCTCGGCGATGCTGGTCTGGAACCCGGCGACGCTGTTCAAGCTGCGCAACGCGACCGATCCGATGGTCGGGCTCAACCTCGACCCGTCGCACCTGATGTGGATGGGCGCCGAGCCGATCGCCTCGGCGCGCGCGCTGGGCGAGGCCATTCACCATGTCCACGGCAAGGACACGCGGCTCGAACGCGGCAAGGTCGACGTCGACGGGCTGCTCGAGACCCGCGAAGTCACTGACGTCAAGGAGCGGACCTGGAATTATGTCGCGGTCGGCGCCGGCCGGGACCTGCAATGGTGGAAGGAATTCTTCTCGGTCGTCCGGATGGAAGGCTACAACGGCTGGGTCAGCCTGGAGATGGAAGACTTCACCATGTCGACCGACGCCGGCATCCAGTCGTCGATCGACGCGCTGCAAGCGACGATCAGCCGGTAAGCGTGATGCGGATCGGCGTGGTCGGATACGGAACCGGTGGGCGGCACTTCCATGTGCCGTTCATCGCTGCGGCGCGCGGGTGCGAGCTCGCGGGCGTCGTGGCCCGGGCCCCGGAAACGGTGGCCCGGGTCGCGGCCGATCTTCCGGGCACGCCGATCTATGCCAGCCTGACCGAAATGCTCAAAGCCGGTGTCGATGCGGTCACGATCACCACCCCGCCGCAGACGCGGGCGGCGCTGGTGCTCGAAGCCATCGCCGCCGGGGTCCATGTCATCGCCGACAAACCCTTCGCAGCCTCGGGCGACGCCGCCCGCGCGCTCGACCGGGCGGCCAAGGCCCAGGGCGTGAGCCTCGGCGTCGACCACAACCGCCGCTGGGACAGCGACGTTCAGACCCTGCGCAGGATCATCGCCGACGGCCGGCTCGGCAAGGTCTGGCGGTTGCACAACCGGATGGATTTCGACGACCCGGCCACGCTCGAACAGGGGCCGACGGGCGGGCTCCTGCGCGATCTCGGGACGCATCTGGTCGACCAGATGATCTACCTGCTCGGGCCGGTGCGGAGCGTCTACGCCAATCTCGACGTCGTTGACAGGCCCGAGGGGCCGACCAACGCGAGCTTCAACCTCGTCCTGGGCCATGAAAACGGTACCCGCAGCTATGTGTCGGCCTCGAAGCTCAACCGTTTCAACCAGCGCGAGCTGCGCGCCTATGGCGACGCCGGCTCCTACGTGAGCCATGCGACCGACGTGCAGGCGCAGGCGATCTTCGCCGGGAAACGCCCGGCCGACGATCTCGCCGGCTGGGGTTACGAGCCGGAGGCCGCCTGGGGCACCCTGCGCACGGCAGCCGGTACCGAGCGCGTGCCATCGGAACAGGGCGCCTACCACGCCTATTACGAGGCTTTCGCCGAGGCCGTGGCAACCGGCGCTGTGCCACCGGTGACCGCAGAGATGGGGATCGCGACACTGGCCGTGCTCGATGCCGCGCAGGAAAGCGCCGCCGAGCAACGGGTGGTGAGATTGAGCTGAAACCGGGGGACCTTGAGATGTACAAATTCATCATCACGATCGAGATGGCGCCGGGCACCATGGACAAGGTTCTCGCCCGCGCGCCCGAAGCCCAGGCTGCGACCCGCGCCGAGCCCGGCTGCATCGCCTATGATTTCTTCGTGTGCACCGACGACCCCGACAAGCTGGTGATGGTGGAAACCTGGAAGGACGAGGCGGCCCACGCTTTCCACATGGAGCAGCAGCACACCAAGGACTGGATCGCCTTCCACGAGCCGTTCAATCGCTCGCTCGTGTTCGAGACGATCAATGTGGCCGGATGACATGACCAACCCGATCACCATCACCACCGCGCCGGTCTGTCGGCGTATCGACGGTGTCGACACCCTGCACGTGCCGCATTTGGAGAAGATGCGCGACGTGGCAGCCTCCGGTTCGGTGTTGGCCTGTCGTTTGGTAGACAAGCCATTTCTCTACGATTGAAGGCAAGGGACGCCGCTTATGACGAAGACGTTGGACGTGATCACGATCGGCCGTGCGGGTGTGGATCTGTATGGGAGCCAGATCGGCGGTCGGCTGGAGGATATGGGGTCGTTCGACAAGTATATCGGGGGCTCGCCGACGAACATGGCCTGCGGGACGGCGCGGTTGGGGTTGAAGTCGGCGCTGATCACGCGGGTGGGGGACGAGCACATGGGGCGGTTCATCCGGGAACAGCTGGTGCGCGAGGGGGTGGACGTGCGCGGGGTCAAGACCGACCCGGAGCGGCTGACGGCGCTGGTCATTCTCGGGATCCGCGACCAGGAACAGTTTCCGCTGATCTTCTACCGCGAGAACTGCGCCGACATGGCGCTGTGCGAGGAGGACATCGACGAGGGGTTCATCGCCGAGGCGCGCGCGGTGGTGGCGACGGGGACGCATCTGTCGCATCCCAACACCGAGGCGGCGGTTCTGAAGGCGCTGGTGCTGGCGAAGCGGCACGGCGCCCGGACGGCGCTCGACATCGACTACCGGCCGAACCTCTGGGGGGTGGCCGGGCATGGCGCGGGCGAGAGCCGGTTCGTGGCGTCGGAGACGGTGACGGCGAAGCTGCAGTCGACGCTGAAGCACTTCGACCTGATCGTCGGCACCGAGGAAGAGTTCCACATCGCCGGCGGGACGACGGACACGGTCGCGGCGCTGAGGAATGTGCGCGCGGTGTCGGACGCCACGCTGATCTGCAAGCGGGGCCCGATGGGGGCGGTGGCCTTCACCGGCGCGATCCCCGACAGCCTCGACGATGGCCAGACCGGCCCGGGCTTCCCGATCGAGGTGTTCAACGTGCTGGGGGCGGGGGACGGGTTCATGAGCGGGCTCATTCGCGGTTGGCTCGATGGCGAGAGCTGGCCGAAGGCGCTGGAATACGCCAATGCCTGCGGGGCGTTTGCGGTCAGCCGCCACGGCTGCACCCCGGCCTATCCGAGCTGGGAGGAGCTCCAGTTCTTCCTGGCCCGCGGGGTGGTCCGGCCCGATCTGCGCAATGACGCCGCGCTCGAACAGGTGCACTGGGCGACCAACCGGCCCACCCGCAATGCCGGCGACTGGAGCACCATGCGGGTCTTCGCCTTCGACCACCGGATGCAGCTCGAAGAGATGCCGGGGGCGACGCCGGAGAAGATCGGCGCGTTCAAGGAGCTGTGCCTCGCGGCCGCGCAGGCCGTGGCGAACGGGCAGGGCGGTCACGGCATCCTCTGCGACGGGCGGCTCGGGCGCGACGCGCTCTATGCGGCGGAAGGGACGGGGCTCTGGATCGGCCGGCCGGTGGAGTTCCCCGGGAGCCGCCCGCTCACGCTGGAGCCGGAGTTCGGCCACGATCTCGGCGGGCTTCGGGAATGGCCGCGGGACCAGGTGGTGAAGGTGCTCTGCTTCGCCCACCCGGACGACGACGCGGCGATGTGGGCCGCGCAGGAGCGCGAGGTGCTCAGGCTCTGGGAGGCGACGCGGACGCAGGGGCTCGAGTTCCTGCTCGAGGTGATCCCGTCCAAGGTCGGGCCGGTCGACGACGAGACCACGCCGGCGGTGATCCAGCGGTTCTACGACCTCGGCGTCTTCCCCGACTGGTGGAAGCTGGAGCCGTTCAAGACGGAGGCGGCCTGGCAGAAGGCGGTCGATGCGATCGAGCGCAACGACCCGCGCACGCGGGGGATCGTGGTGCTGGGGCTGGACGCGCCGGAAGCGGAGCTGGCGGCGAGCTTTGCGCTGGCGGCGAAACAGAAGCTGGTGAAGGGCTTTGCCATCGGGCGGACGATCTTCGGCGATGCCGCGCGGGGCTGGCTTGCGGGCGAGATGGACGACGCGGCGGCGGTGGCGATGATGTCGGCGCGCTACGCGCGGCTTTGCGCGGTCTGGGATGAGGCCCGGGCGCAGGCTGCGGGTTGACGGGGCGTTTTGAGTATTTGGACCAAGATGAAGGGGAAGGTCCCTTCGAGGTGAGGATGAACGCGATGGAAACGATCCGGCTGACGGCGGCGCAGGCGATGGTGAAATGGCTCTCGGTGCAGAGCAACGAGGATGGGGAAACCTTCATCGAGGGGATCTGGGCGATCTTCGGGCATGGCAACGTCTCGGGGCTAGGCGAGGCGCTGTGGCATGCCCGGGACACGTTCCCGACCTGGCGCGGGCAGAACGAGCAGACGATGGCGCATGCGGCCATCGCCTATGCCAAGACGAAGAAGCGCAAGCGCGCGCAGGCGGTGACCAGCTCGATCGGGCCCGGGTCGACCAACCTGGTGACGGCGGCGGCGCTCGCGCATGTGAACCGGCTGCCGGTGCTGCTCATTCCGTCCGACATCTTCGCCGGCCGCGGCCCCGACCCGGTGCTGCAGCAGATCGAGGACTTCGACGACGGCACGGTGAGCGCGAACGACGCGCTGCGCCCGGTGAGCCGCTACTTCGACCGGATCCTGCGGCCCGAACATCTGCTGACGGCGCTGCCCCGCGCGCTGGCGATGATGACGGACCCGGCCAATTGCGGGCCGGCGACGCTGGCCTTTCCGCAGGACGTGCAGGCCGAGGCCTGGGATTACCCGGTCGCCTTCTTCGCGCCGAAGGTCTGGCGGATCCGTCGCCCGGAGCCCGACCCGGTCGAGGTGACGCAGGTCGTGGAGATGCTGAAAGCGGCCGAGAAGCCGATGATCGTCTCGGGCGGCGGGGTGATCTATGCGCAGGCCGAGGCGGAACTCCTTGACTTCGCGAAGAAACACAATGTCCCCGTGGTGGAAACCCAGGCCGGCAAGGGGGCGATCTCCTGGGAGGAGCCCTTGAACTTCGGCTCGCCGGGCGTGACCGGCACGGGGGTGGCGAACGACGTCGCGGCCGAATGCGACCTGGTGATCGGCGTGGGCACGCGGTTCCAGGACTTCACCACCGGCTCGTGGACGGTGTTCGCCAATCCCGCCCGCAAGCTCGTCTCGATCAACCTCGCGGGCTACGACGCGCTGAAGCACGGGGCGGTCGGGCTGGTGGCCGACGCCCGCCAGGCGCTCCGGGCGATCGACAAGGCGCTCGGCGACAAGACCTACGCCGACCAGGACAAGGGCCGGCGCGCCGCCTGGTTCGACGCGACCGAGGCGCTCTGCGCCGCGCCGAACCACGAGGGGCTCCCCACGGATGCCCAGGTGATCGGCGCGGTGCAGCGCCAGGCCACCGACAAGACGGTGGTGATGTGCGCCGCGGGCTCGATGCCGGGCTATCTGCAGGTGCTGTGGCGGGCGGCGGCGGGCGGCTACCACATGGAATACGGCTACAGCTGCATGGGCTACGAGGTGGCGGGCGCGATGGGGATCAAGCTGGCGGCACCGGAGAAAGACGTGGTCGCCTTCATCGGCGACGGCAGCTACATGATGGCGAACTCGGAACTCGCGACGGCGGTGATGCGCCGCGTGCCGTTCACCATCGTGCTGACGGACAACCGCGGCTACGGCTGCATCAACCGGCTGCAGATGTCCTGCGGCGGGGCGGAGTTCAACAACCTCTATGCCCACTCCAACGTCGAGGTGCAGCCCGAGATCGACTTCGTCGCCCATGCCGCGTCGATGGGGGCGCACGCCGAGAAGGCCGCCGACATCGCCGAGCTGGAAGCCAAGCTCGTCGAGGCCCGCACCCGCGACATCCCCACCGTCATCGTCATCGACACCACCCCCTACCCGGACCGCGAGGAAGGCGGCCACTGGTGGGACGTCGCCGTGCCGGAGGTCTCCGAGCGCGAAGAGGTGCGTGAGGCCTACAAGCACTACGCAAACATGACCGCGAAACAGGCGATCAATTGAGGGAGGTGAAGATGGGAGACCTTCATGTCAAACCCGCCGGCGACCACGGCCACGTGCACGACATCACGGTGGACCGCGCCCGCACTCCGCTATCGCCCGACTGGGGCTATGTCGGCTTCGGGCTGTACCGGCTGAAACCGGGCGAGACCGCCGCGGAGGCGACCGGTGCCCGCGAGGTGATCCTGGTGCTGGTCGAGGGCAAGGCGCGCATCGAGGCGGCCGGGCAGGACTGGGGCGAGATGGGCGACCGGATGGACGTCTTCGAAAAGACGCCGCCGCATGCGCTCTACGTGCCGAACGGGTCCGACTGGACGGCCACCGCGACCACCGACTGCACCCTCGCAATCTGCTCGGCGCCGGGGCATTCGGGTCATGAAGCGCGCCGGCTCGGCCCCGACGGGATCACGCTCACCGCCCGCGGCAAGGGCGGCAACACCCGCTACATCAACAACATCGCGATGGAAGACCGCGACAGCTGCGACTCGCTGCTGGTGACCGAGGTCTTCACGCCCGACGGCCACTGGTCGTCCTACCCGAGCCACCGCCACGACGAGGACCGCTTCCCCGAGATCACCTATCTCGAGGAGACCTATTACCATCGCCTCGACAGGCCCGGCGCCTGGGGGGTGCAGCGGGTCTACACCGAGGACGGCACGCTCGACGAGTGTATGGCCGTGCGCGACGGCGACGTGGTGCTGGTGCCCCGCGGCCACCACCCCTGTGCGGCGCCCTACGGCTTCGAGATGTATTACCTCAACGTGATGGCCGGCCCCCGCCGCAACTGGCGCTTCCTCCCGGACCCGGCCTCGGCCTTCATCCTCGAACGCGACGCCTGATCCGGTCCGGATCGTTACGACTGCGCCTCGTCCGTGCGGCCGCGGTCGCGCCGTTCGTTCGCGGCGTCTGGAATGCAGGATGCTCCCGGATGGGAAATGCCCGATGCCGGAATAGGCGCTCTCGGCACTAAAACTTTCCGCGCGCAAACAAAATTGATGTTGCATGGGAAGCGGTGCCCCTGCTTTGATGGGAGAAGAGCCATCGGGAGACGGCTCCAGCATTCCGGAATGCGAGACGATGGACACGCCAAAGATCCGTAACATGGAAGAGTTCGCCGCGCTCAGCGGGATTTCCCGGCCGACCGTGTCGAAATATTTCAACGATCCCGGCAGTGTGCGGAAATCGACGAGGGCGCGGATCGAGGCGGCGCTCGAACTCTACGATTTCCGGCCCAACATCTACGCGATGAACCAGAACCGGCGGTTGACCAAGAACATCGGCATCATGGTGCCGAACCTGGCGGACCCGTTCTTCGCCGAAATCGCCCGCCGGATCGAGGGTTTGGTCATCGACGCGGGCTACCGCTCGATCCTGATCTCTTCGCATGACGGCCCCCGGCACGAGGTCGACAACCTCGATGCGCTGAAGTCGCTGAAGCCCGCGGGCGTGTTGATGGCACCGGTGGGCCGCGCCTCCGACAAAGAGGCGGTCGCGGCCTTCGTCGAAGACATGCCGACGGTGCTGTTCGACAGCAACATCGAGGGTCTGGGTGACGCCTTCGTTGGGCACGACAACAAGCAAGCGACGGAAATCATGGTAGAATATCTCGTAAGAACCGGGGAGCCCCCGGTCTTTTTCGAGATGCGCAACCCGCCCAACCCCAACGCCTTCAAGCGCCAGACCGCTTATGTCGGCGCGATGGGGGCGCTCGGCATGACGCCGGAAATCATTCGCATCGAAGGCAAAGGCTGGGATTTCGAAGAAATCGGCTACCGCGAGGGATTGCAGATCATCGCCGGGCGCAAGCTGCCGTCCGACACGGTCCTGTGCTCCAACGACCGGATTGCGATCGGGCTCCTGGCCGCTGCCTACGAGAAAGGCTGGCGCGTCGGGCGCGGCCCGGGTTTCGCGCTCAGGATCGCGGGGCACGATGACCATCCGTTCGCCCGGTTCACCTCTCCCTCGTTGACCACGACGGCGCAGAACTACGCCGAGATCGCCGCACGGGCGGTGCGCAAGCTGTTGGGATTGATCGAGTCCGGGGAACGGTCCGCGGAGCGCGAAACCACCTTGTTCGACGGTCGGTTGGTAATGCGTCAATCGGCCTGAACGGCCGGCGGCGCGAGTCGGATCCTGTCCGGGGCACGGTCCCGGGTCGAGCGATCCCGGACCCATTGGTTTCCGCGCGTAAAAATTTAGTTGACGGGGCGCGAAAACCGGCGTTAACTGTTTGCACGGTACAGCGGCAGGGCGCCGGCGGCATGCCCGCAGGTGTCCGGTGGGCTTTCGGTCCGTCTTTCCTCGCGAGGGTCCATGCCCTGGTGGGAAACCCGGGAAATCGGGAGCCAGGCGGTGTGTCCCTTTCGCCGATGGGCCGATGGGCCCCTGGTCAGTCCATCAGAAAAACGAGGACGATGGCCTCGGAGGTTTCGCGGTCCTGTGCGGCGATCAGCAGGCCGCTCATCGCTTCGCCGTCTCCGATCGTGAAGACCTTGAGCTCCGATATGCCGTCGTGATCGAACGCCTCTCTCAGGGCGTCGGGGGCGGCCTCGGGGTCGGGGTTGGCGTTCACCAGCATGTCGGCCGCCGACCGTGTCGCGAGGTCTTCCAGCGTGTCGAGGAGGTCAACCACGGATTGTGCGGACCCCTGGGCGCGCGCGGCTGCAAGCGACCAGGGGGCGAGCCAGGCATCGGCGCCGAGCCGGTCCCAGAGGCTCGCCGACGAAATCGCGGTAGATCTCGCGTGCGAGCGGTTCCAGTGCAGCATCTCCCGGCAGGGCGCGCCGAAACACCGCGCTGCCAAACGCATCGTCGCTCGGCCCGCCGAAGACGGTCTCCAGGTGTTCGCCGCGTTCAGACATCGGAACGGGTCTCCTTTCCCTGCGCGCCGCACCGCAGGGCGACGCGCGTGTTTCACCCACGTTGGGCGGCAACGCCCACGGATGCAATCAGGTTGCCGCGCGGGGCTGCGCCTCGCGGAGACGAGATGTGGGCCGGACAGACGCCGCAAACCGCAGGAAACGGATGTTGCTCGCAGCGACGCGGGGTTAGCATAGACCGATCACATACTCCTTCCCGGTGGCCCGGCTCTTCGTGTTGGGCGTGGACACCGCCAGATCGACCAAGCGGTTTTCGGAGCCGGTTCCATGAATCGGCGCGCAGCCCTGGTCCTCGGACTGACGTTCGCATCTCCCCTCCAAGCCGAGGATTTCATCGCACGATCCGGCGGTCCGTCGGCCGACGCCCTCTGCGCGCGGTCCGCGCCCGGAACGCCGGAGGGCCTCACCTTTTTTCGCCCGGTGCTCGCGGGTGTGCTCTACCGGGCCGGCTTCAAGGGCGGCGACAAGGAGCGCGTCGGGCTGTCCAGCGCCCAGAGGCAGACCCTCTGCGGCGACGGGTTTTCACGGGCGTTCTACGCCGATTTCGGCAAGAACACCGACTATGGTGCGACCAGCTGTGCGAGCGGGAGCCTCGACTACCAACCCGCGCGCTCGTCGCATCCGGCCGACGTGATGAAAGCGGTCTAACAGGTGATCAAGAGCCCGTGCGCGGGACCCGTGCTGGTGCACTGCATGTGGGGCGTGCATGCCTCGGGGGCGCTGTCGGCCATGGCGCTCGTGCAATTCTGCGGTTGGTCTACGCCGCCCACCTGGCGCTTTGCCCCAAGACCTGGAGCACCAGCCCGAGGATGATGGACTACGACATCTCGGCGGGCAATTATTCGGGCGACCGGGCGGCGTTCGAGCGCAACGCCGGCAAGGAAGGCAAGTCGGCCTCGGGCCTCGGGCCTTCGCGGCCGGCGATATCGCCAAGTACAAGGTCACGATGAACCAGTCCGGCACCAGCGGGATCTTTTCGCCGTCGTCGCTGCTCTACTACCATTACGCCCGGTAGTTCGACCTGGACGGGATGGTGCCGGTCGCGGTCTGGCGGACGATGGATGCCGCGGCGCATGTGAGCGAGGTCGCCGAGCACGGTCTCTCACTCTCGGAAGGCAGCCGGATGAACCACGAGGGCTGGCGGCCGGGATCCTGCGGGCGAGTTGCGAGCGCGGGGAGATGACCTTCGATCTGAACCCCAAGGAGTTCTTCGAGACCGGCACCGTCGTGCCCGAGCAGGTGGCCTGCGATGGGTGGTAGGCTCTTCGCTGCGCTGGTGGTCTTCCTGCTGGCGCGCGCGGCCGTGGCCGGTGCGCTGCAGGTCGCGGTGATCTCCGACCTCAACGGCTCCTACGGCTCGACCGACTACGATCCGCGCGTGGCCGAGGCCATCGAAAGGATCATCGCCCTGAAGCCCGCCCTCGTGATCTCGGCGGGCGACATGGTGGCGGGACAACGCCGGCCGCCGCTGTCGGGCGCCGAGGTGCGGGCGATGTGGCAGGGGTTTCACGCCACGGTCAGCGATCCTCTTGCGGCGGCGGGTATTCCGCTCGTCGTGACGCCGGGCAATCACGACGCCCCGGGATATGACGGGTTCGAGATGGAACGGCAGATCTTCGCGGAGGAATGGGCGGGCCGGCAGCCGGACCTCGAGTTCCGCGCCGGGGGCCACTGGCCGTTCCATTACGCCTTCGACCTCGACGGCGTCCGGTTCGCTTCGCTGGACGCGACCGAGGTGGGGCGCATGGATACGGGCCAACAGGCCTGGCTTGCCGATGCGATGGCGGGCGCCGGGCCGACGCGCATCCTGTTCAGCCACCTGCCGCTCTGGCCCTTTACCGTGGGGCGCGAGACCGAGGTGATCGGGGACCCCGCCGTCGCCGCTCTGTTTTCGACACTCGGCATCACCTTGCACATCTCGGGCCACCACCACGCCTATTACCCGGGCGCATCGGACGGCATTGCCTTGGTCTCGATGGCCTGCCTCGGCGCCGGTCCGCGGGCGCTGATCGGCACCGACAGCCCGAGCGAACCGGGGTTCGCGGTCCTCGACATCTCCGAGGGCGGAAAGGTTGTCGTCCGCGAGTTCGAGGGCGACGGGTTCGCACGGACGCTCGATGTGACACGCCTTCCGCCGGCGATCGACACGCCGGTGTCCCACCTGACCAGACTGGACCTTGCCGGATTGCCCGATGTTTCGACAGCCACGACGCCCTAGTCCCCGACCGAGCGCAAAGTGCCCGACCGACCACCCCGCTTCCGGTCGGGACGGGTGGGGCGCGATCGTGATCCTTGCGCTTGGCGCCGTGCTGGGTGCGATGGGACCCGGCTTCGCCCAGTCCTTCGACGGCGGCACCGGGATATTGCCCGACGTCGCCTTGCGCGGTCAGGGCTGGAGCCAGCTCGGAAACCTGGCCGAAGTCCTGGATTTCCTGCTGGCGGTGGTTGAGGTGACCGCATTGACGCGCCTCGTCAGCCTGCACCCGGGCATCCGCAACGACCGCCGGACGAAAGTCGATTTCGATCGCCCGCGTATCCTGTTTCTCTACGGCGTCATCGGGATGACCGTCGGTTTCCCGGTGCTCCACCATGGCTACATCATCGGCTTCGTGATCTTCGGCATGGGCGGGCTGATGCGGTTCCGCGCCGATGCGAGCACCACGGCAGATACCACCCGGCTGATCCTGATGACCCTGCTCGGGCTCTGTATCGGGCTCGATCTGCCGGTGGTCGCCTTCGTCGCGACCCTGGCCGGGTGGCTCGTCGTTCTGGGGCTCGGCCAGAACGAAAGGCTGCAGCTCGAAGTGGAGTTCGACAAGACGTTGAACATCCGTGAGAGTGCGAATGCCCTCGCCGAGGTTCTCGCGGCCCGCGGGTTCAGGACGCTCGCCTCGACGAAGACCCGGTTCAAGCCCGTGGTCCTGTTCGTCGTCGAGGCCAGGGGCGGCAACCGGCGCCCCGCCCTGATGCGGGAAATGGCGGATATCCAGCGGACCAATGCCGCGCCGGTCGAAGACTGGCACGTCGACTGATGCGGCACCGGGCGGGATTGCGACGGACCCGGATGTGTCCGACGCCGCGCTCGTCGTTTCGGGCGGTGCCTGCGGCGGGGCCGGACGCTGATGTGGATCACAAGCGATACCGCGCGTACAATCTTCCCGTTCGATCCCGAAGTTCAGAAGGCCGTTCGTTTCTTGGTGAAGGTGTCGCCGGTCGCCGCCATGGGGCCATTCGAATATTTTCGCCCTTCCCGGGGCGGGCCGGTTCGGGGACACAAGGTCGGTCAGAACACATTTGAGTTCCGAGTCCATCCTGCTTGCAGACCGGTCGAACGGCCTATTTCCGGCCGAAAGTGACCGGATCCAATCACGAACCCTTACCGGAGGAAATCTTCATGATCCGAAAAATGTCCATGCTCCTGGCCTCCGCGTCGCTCGCCGCCGGCATGGCGGCAGCCCCCGTGCGCGCGGACGAGAAGGCGGCCGCGGCCGTCGTGGCGCTGGGAATCCTCGGCATCGCCGCCATGGCGCATCACGATGACCACTACCGCGAAGGACAGAAACCACAGACAGCGGAAGAGATCGCCGATTTCGAGCGCGGCTACCGCGATGGCCTCCACAACGAGCCTTACGATTCGCGGCATTCCACGGCCGCCTACGGCAATGGTTTCGACGCGGGCCACAAGGAGCGCGCAAACCAGCTCGCCTACAAGCACCAGGGCGGTGGCGAAAGGCCCCGAACCTGGCGATGCGGGGCTGCGTCGGGGAAGCCTCGGCGCAATGGGGCCGCAACCCGCAGGACATCCATGTCGTCGCCTCGCGAAAGGGCAGCTTCTCCCAGGCCGGCGGACAGGAATACCAGGTCGAGGTCTCGGCCGGGCACAAGCACGGCTATTGCGACGTCAACGGGGAAGGCACTGTGTTCAAATTCCACAAAGGGCAGCTCTGACGCCACTCAGTTCGCCCCGGCGGTCGGGGTGGTCGAGCGGTGCCGCCGGAGCGCGTCCCATCGCGCGAGGAAACGACAGGGTGCACCCGTTTCCTTACCCTGCGCGGTGGGGCACAGGGGATTGACGAGTGACCTGGTTGATGGCTGCACGACGGCGTTGAGTCGGCGTGCAGCCATACTGGTTTCGCCCCGGCGTCGGCTCTCCGCCGAACGCCAGGCGGTCCCGGACGCTGGCGGTGCCGGGCCGATTTCCGCACGACTCGGCCCCGCCACAATGTGAACTTGTGCGCATGCTGAGTGACGTCACACTCGTGCCATGGATGGCGCGGAGATCTGGCGGTTACGACGGCGGGCGGGGCTGACGCAGGAGGCCCTGGCGGAGCATATCGGCGTCGAACAGGGTACGGTCAGCCGGTGGGAACGCGATATCGAGCGCCCTCGGCCCCGCAGCGCGAACGCATTGCGCAATGTCTTGCTGGTCGATACCGAAAGCGCGGTGACCCTGCGGCAAACCATGCTGGTGCGCAACAACATGATTGCCGGGGGTTTCATGGATTCGGAGTCCCGGCTGCGGGAAATGTCCGGCCTCGGCGTGGACTTCTACCGAAAACGGGGCAATTTCGACATCCAGGCGGATTTCGGCAAGACGCTGCAACGGGCCCTTTGTGAAAAGGGCGGGCACCACTCCTGGGAGGTGGTGCAGAAGTCGGAGATCCTGACCGGGCAAGCCTTGCTGGTCAGGCTGTTCATTTCCGTCGAAGGCCTCAGCTACCTGACGCATTACGAACCGGTCTACCAGAACGGTGAGTTCTCGGGTATTTTCGGCTATCTGGCCCGAATCGTGCCGAAGGGCATCGCCCCCGGGAAACCGTTCATCCACTACGCCGATGCGATCCATCGGGACGATCCGGGCAAGGTTGCCATCGTTCATCGCAGCACCGACGCGGAAACCGTGAAGTCTATTCTGTCAGACATTATTCCCTAGCGCCCGGAGCGCGGCGTCGGGCCCCGCCGTGCGATGGCGCGCCGGCTGCGCGCCCGACACGACCGCGCACGCGCGCGGAGAAAACCGAATATTTCCGCCCTGTGATTGCTGTGCTCGCCCGTACACCATCCGCACAGTTCCAGCGATTCTCCTGGTTGTTCCACGCGTAGCCGATCGTTTCGCGAGTGGTCCGCCAGGCTTTGCGACGGAAAGAAATGAAACGGGGAGAATCACCATGAAGACCAAACTGATGTTCGGCGCTGTCGCGTTGATAAACCTCGCGGGATGCATGGAAATGGAAGCGCCGGTCGAGACCGGCCGGCCGGCCGTCGGCAGCGAATACGACCTCACGGCCTTCGAGGGCGCCAAGGCCGGGCAAGCCGAGATGGGGATCCAGAACCTCGGGTACGAATGGATCCGCTCCAAGGGCCTGACATCTTGGTACTTCAACCGCGCGACCGGCGCCTGCGCGCGGATCACGACCTCTAACGGTCGCTACTCCGACGTGACCATGCTGCCCGCGCAAGATTGCTGACACACACTGGTTGCGCGACAACCTCATAGGGGACTTCAGACATGAAACGTAATGGACTCCTGCCGGTCCTGCTTGCGTCCGGCGGGCCCGCGCTGGCGCAGGACGGTTCGGCCGAGGCCGTGGGTGCCGCAATGGGCGGCATCATCGGCCTGCTCATCGTCATCGTGGTCGGCGCCGTCGTCGGCTGGCTTGCCGGCCTGATCGTCAAAGGCAGCGGCTCGGGCCTGTTGATGGACGTCATCTTCGGCATCGGCGGGTCGTTTCTTGCCGGATACCTGCTGCCGATGCTGGGCGTCTCGCTCGGTGGCGCGGTCGGCAGTTTCATCGCCGCCGTGATCGGCGCAATCGTCCTGATCCTGATCTTCCGGTTGATCCGCAGAGCTGGCGGTTGAAGCAGCGGCCGCGGTGCGGGCCGAGACCATCGAGCGCGGGCCTGTTGCCCGCGTTTGGCAAATCCTCGACTGCCCGGCGATAGCCTGTGCCGCCCGGACTGCCGCGCTCAGGACGAACGACAAGACAGAAACGCGGGCACAGGATTCCGCTGCGCCGGTGCCAACAATGCAGATCCGACTCCGACCTTCCCGATCCCGGAAATGGAGACCACAGCATGACCCGCATTCCGCTTTTCTTCCCGCTCCTCGTCGCGGCAACCCCGGCGCTTGCGGACGTGTCCGACGCCGGCAATGCCTGTATCGACGCGCTGCGGGCCAATGGCACTCCCGACGCCCAGGGCGGCGAGGTGCTGAGCGACGAGTTTTCCGAGGCGGGCTCTCTCGTCATGCTGAAGGACGCGGGCGGAACGGTCTGGCGCTGCATCGCCTACGGAGACGGTACGGTCGGAGAGCTGGAGGTCGTCGATGCCGCCGACGACGGCGAAGGCGCCATGGACGGGGCGTCAGCGCCGATGGTCTCCGGCGAACAGCGGGTGAAATTCGCATCAGGCACGAGCGGCACGGTGCTCACCGCGACACTGGCGCCGGGAGCCGCTGTCAGATATCTGCTCGGCGCCGAGAAAGACCAGTTTTTGAACATGTACGTGAAAGTGTACAACGGCGCGCTCGCCTACCAGATCTTCAACCCGGACGGGTCCGCCCTGCTCGACACGATCGGTGCGGGCACCCCGTATTCTGGCCAGCTCTGGCAGTCCGGGGACCACGCGATCGAGGTCTATAACGACGGCACCGAGCCCGTGACCTTCGACATCGGCATGAGCATCTACTGAGCGCGCGGGAACAGGCCGCCTCGATCCCGCCGCAGATATCCGGAGCTGACGCGGGCCCGGAGGCGGTGTCGACCCGGCGCCCTGTTCGCGGAACCGGGCACCCTCGCATCCATGCTCGACGGAGTCCCGACCGAATTTCCGAAGCTGACATACGGGGTCGGTCTGGCGCGAAAGCCGGGCGATACGATCGGGCATGGCGGGCAGACCCTGGGTTTCGAGAGCGACGCGGCCTATGCGCCGGACAGCGGGACGACCTACGTTTTCTGGACGAACTCCGCCAACAGCGTCGCCGTGTTCGTGTGCCAGTGATCTTCGGGGCGCTTGCAGAGATCGAATAATCGCCCCATGGTGCCGGGGCGCGCGACGGAAGTTGGCCCGTGTCACGTTTTACACCCTGGAGCGCGAACGCGCAGGTCTCTGAAGGGTTTTCCATGAGCTACTCGAAACTGGCGGCGATGGTCGCGACGGTCGCAGTCTTTGCGACCCACCCCCTCGGTGCATTCGCCCAGATGGGGATGCCGCCCGGCGGCGCCATGGGGCCGACCGAAGTGGGGGTCATGGTGCTGGAAGAAACCGAGGTGCCGTTCTCGGTCACATTGCCCGGACGGGCGGTCGCCGAGGCGCAGACCGAGATCCGGCCCCGGGTCAGCGGCATGATCGAGGACATCGTCTTCCGGCCCGGAACTTTCGTGCAGGTGGGCGACGTGCTGTTCCGGCTGGAGGCGGACAGCTACGAGGCGGCCCATGCCGCGGCGCTGGCGGCGCTTGCCAGTGCCGAGGTCACGCGCGATGCCGCGCAGGCCACCGTCGACCGCTACGAGCGGCTCGAAGGCGTGGGCGTGACCACCTCGGACCTGCAGGCGGCGCAGGCCACGCTCGCCCAGGCCAAGGCCGGGGTCAGCAGTGCCGAGGCCGCCCTGCAGAGCGCGACGCTCGATCTCGACCGGGTCGAGGTCACCAGCCCGATCGCCGGTTTCGCGGATGTGAGCAACGTGTCGGTCGGCGCGATCGTCACCGCGAACCAGACCGACGCCCTGACCACGGTGACAGCGCTCGATCCGATCTATGTCGACGTGGCGGAAAGTGCGGCGCGCATCGCGCGGGTGCGCGAACGGATCGACGCGGGGAGCATGCAACCGGGCGAAACGCTGGCTGCGACCCTCGAGCTAGAGAGCGGCACGAGCTATGACGGGACAGGCCGGCTGGTGAGCCCCGGGGTCACGGTTTCGACGACCACCGGCGCGGTCGACATGCGCTTCGAATTCGACAACCCCGACCGCATGATCCTGCCCGGCCAGTTCCTGCGCGTGAACGTCGAGATCGGGCGCCAGACGGCGATCCTGGTGCCGCAGCGCGCCACCGAGCGGCAAGCGGACGGATCGCTCACCGCCTTCGTCGCCGAGGACGGCGCTGCAAGGCAGGTCACGCTCACCTATGCGGGCACCTACGAGAACGCCTGGGTCGTCACCGACGGGGTGTCGCCCGGGGACCGGATCATCCTCGACGGGCTCTCGAACCTCTCAGACGGGGCCGAGATCACCACCGTCCCGGTCACGATCAACGCCGCCGGCGTGGTCGAAGATGCCGGCGCGTCGGAAGGCGACTGACCATGCCCCAGTTCTTCATCCACCGCCCCGTCTTCGCCTGGGTGCTGGCCATCGTGACGCTGTTGGCCGGTGTCTTCTCCTATACCCAGCTTCCGGTCTCGCAATATCCCGACATCGCGCCGACGACGGTGCGGGTTTCGGCAAGCTATTCGGGCGCGACCGCGACCGCGGTGGAAAACTCGGTGACGGCGGTGCTCGAAGACGCGATGACCGGGCTCGATGGCCTTTTGTACATGGAGAGCTCGTCGCGCGAAGGTTCGGCCTCGATCTCGCTGACCTTCGACGAAAGCGTCGATCCGGTCGACGCGCAGAACGAGGTGCAATCCAAGGTCAGCCAGGTCGAGAGCCGGTTGCCGAGCGCGGTGAGCGCCTCCGGCGTCAGTGTCTCGCGGTCGTCGTCGTCGATCCTGATGATCGGCGCCATCGTCTCGCGCGATGCGCGCTATTCGACGATCGAGCTCGGCGACATCCTCGACAACCAGATCGCCGGGCCGGTGCAGCGCACCGAGGGCGTGGGCGGGATCAACAGCTTCGGGTCCGGCTATGCGCTCCGGGTCTGGCTCGATCCGCTGTCGCTGGCCGAATACCAGCTGACGCCGGCCGATATCACCGCCGCGATCTCGGCCCAGAACACCACCGTTTCGGTCGGGACGCTGGGGGCGCTGCCGGTGGTCGAGGGCCAGCAGTTCACCGCCACGATCACCGCCCAGAGCCAGCTGTCGAGCCTGGAGGAATTCGAAAACATCCTGCTCAAGACCGACGAGTCGGGCGCGCAGGTTCTGCTCGGAGACGTGGCCGAGGTCGAGATCGGGCAGGAGAGCTATGGCGGCGACGCCCGGTTCAACGGCGCGAATGCTGCCGGGTTCGGGGTGAACCTCGCCACCGGGGCCAACGCCGTGGACACCGCCAACGCGGTCCGCGCGACGCTCGCCGCGCTGGAGGCCTCGCTGCCCGAGGGGTCGAGATCGAATACGCCTACGACACCTCACCCTTTGTCGAGCTGTCGATCGAGAAGGTCTATCACACGCTGGCCGAGGCGATCGTGCTCGTGTTCTTCGTGATCCTCGTCTTCCTGCAGAAATGGCGCGCGACCTGATCCCGATCCTCGCCGTGCCGGTCGTGCTCGCGGGCACCTTCGCCGTGCTCTCCGCGCTCGGCTATTCGATCAACACGCTCACGATGTTCGCCATGGTGCTCGCCATCGGGCTGCTCGTGGACGACGCCATCGTCGTGGTCGAGAACGTCGAACGGGTGATGGAGGACGAAGGGCTGGAGCCGCTGCCGGCTACCGAGAAAAGCATGCGCCAGATCACCGGTGCGCTCGTCGGCATCGCGCTGGTGCTGTCGGCGGTGTTCCTGCCGATGGCCTTTTTCGGCGGCTCCACCGGCGTGATCTACCGCCAGTTCTCGGTCACCATCATCTCGGCGATGGTGCTTTCCGCGCTGGTCGCGCTGATCCTCACCCCGGCCCTTGCCGCGACGCTCCTGCGCCGCCACGGCCAGGCAAGCCGGTTCGCACTCGGCACGCTGGTTCAACGCCGGGTTCGACGGGCTCGTCGGGTTCTATGGCAAAGCCGTCGGGCGGATCGTGCGCGGTCCGCTGGTCGTGCTCGCGGTCATCGTCGCCCTCGTGGTTGGCGCCGGGGCGCTCTACACGCGTCTGCCGTCCTCGTTCCTGCCGCAGGAAGACCAGGGCGTGCTGATGACGATGATCTCGCTGTCGGAAGGGTCGACCACGCCGCAGACGGAGCAGGTCGTGGCGCAGGTGGAAGAGTACCTTCTCACCGAAGAGGCCGAGGCGGTGGAGAGCACCTTTGCCACGCTCGGCTTCGGCTTCGGCGGCTCGGGGCAGAACTCGGCGATGGTCTTCGTCAAGCTGCGCGATTTCTCCGAGCGCAGGGACGAGACGCTGTCGGCCTCGGCGGTCGCGGCCCGGGCCACGGCGCATTTCTCCGGCCTGCGCGCCGGGCGGGTGATGTTCATGCAGCCGCCGGCGGTGCCCGGCCTCGGCAATACCTCGGGCTTTTCGATGTATCTGGTCGACTACGGGAATACCGGCATGGAGGCGCTGAAATCGGCCGCCGAACAGCTCGAGACCGCGGCCGGCGCGGACGAGCGCCTGAGCAACGTCCAGGTGTCCGGCGTCGAAAGCGAAGCGGTGCTGCGGCTCAACATCGACCAGCAGAAGGCCGAGAGCTTCGGCGTGAGCGTCTCCAGCGTGAACGCGATCCTCTCGACGATCTTCTCGGGCGCCTCGGTCAACGATTTCGACCTGAACGGGTCGCTGCGCCCGGTCATCGTCCAGGCCGCGCCCGAATACCGGATGCAGCCCGAGGACATCGACCGGTGGTTCGCCCTGAACGCCTCCGGCGAGATGGTGAGCTTCGCCGCCTTCACCACGACCGAATGGGTGTCGACCACCCCGTCGCTTTCGCGGATCGACGGGATCAGCGCGATCTCGGTCTCTGGGTCGCCCGGCGACGGCGTGTCCTCCGGTGCGGCGATGGACGCGATCAGCGAACTGGCCGCGGAACTCGACGGCGGTTACGGCGTGGCCTGGACGGGGCTCAGCTACCAGGAGCAGCAATCCGGCAGCCAGGCGCCCTGGCTCTACGCGCTGTCGGCGCTGGTGGTCTTCCTGTCGCTTGCGGCGCTCTACGAGAGCTGGTCGATCCCCTTTGCCGTGCTGATCTCGGTGCCGGTCGGCATCGTCGGCGCGCTGCTGTTCGCCTGGACCTTCGACCAGTCGAACGACGTCTATTTCAAGGTCGGCATCCTCACCACGATCGGGCTTGCAGCGAAGAACGCGATCCTGATCGTCGAGTTCGCCCGCGATCTCGAAGCGAAGGGACGGTCGACCCTCGAGGCGGCGGTGGAAGCGGCGCGGATGCGGTTGCGTCCGATCCTGATGACGTCGCTTGCCTTCATGCTCGGCGTGCTGCCGCTCGCGGTGGCGACCGGCGCCGGCGCGCAGGCGCAGAACGCCATCGGCATCGGGGTGCTGGGCGGCATGACCACGGCCACGTTCATCGGTGTCTTCGTCGTACCGGGGCTGTTCGTGCTGGTGCGCAAGCTCACCCCGGCCCGGGGGGCCTGATCCTCCCGGGCCGTCTGTACAGGTCCGTTGACCGACTCCCGCGGGTGCGACAGAATGTCGCTCAAGGACTTTTCGAGACCGGTGGGGGATATTCAGATGAGGCTTTCGAGGCTTTCGAGGCTTGCAGTGGCGTTTTCGGTGTTCGGGGGGCTTGGCATCGCCGGAGCGCTGGGCGCCGGGTCGGATTTCCCGGCGCTCGACCGGTTCGAGAGCACGGGTCATGTGCTTGACGTCACGCTCATCGCCGGCCCCCGCGAGGTGGCGATCAACGGCCGCTGGGTGACGACGAACGTCTACACGACCTGCTACTCGCACCAGGCGGTGGCGGCGGACGGCTCGGTCGACTGCCCGACGGGATCGGACGTGAACCCCTATGGCGGGCCGTTGCTGGCGGTGGCGCCGGGCGACCGGCTGAAGATCACGCTGGTCAACCGGATGGAAAACGGCGCCGATCCGGCCGACATGCTGATCACCAACCTGCACACCCACGGGCTGCTCGTCCGGGCGCGCGGGCTGGGCCCAGAAGACCAAGTGCCGGCCGATGCCGTCGACGGCTACGAGGACAGCTCGATCGGCGATTTCGTCTATATCGCGGCGCAGCCCGAGGGCACCGCGCCGATCGCCGGCCATGCCGCGCATCCGGTCGACGGGCGCAGCACGTTGCGGTTCGACATCCAGATCCCCGCCGACCACCCGAAGGGAATCTTCTGGTTCCACCCGCATCCGCACATGCTGAGCAAGAAGCAGGTCTCGGGCGGCATGGCGGGGATGATCGCGGTGGGCGACCCCGATTACCTCTGCCTCGAGCTCGGGCCCGACGGGACCTGCGCGCCCGACGGTGGGCTCGATCCGGCCGATCCGTGGGTGACAGTGCGCGAGATCCTGCTGAAGGACAGCCAGATCGTCGATGTGACCGACGCGGGCGCGTCGATGTACTACGACCAGCAGCCGGATTTCTGCGGCGACCAGGTGGCGGCGCTGAACCCCGAGCCGTTCTGCACGGGCGGGGTGACCGACGACAGCGGGCAGGAGCGTACGGGCGAATGGGTGTTCTCGCTGAACGGCGTCGCCAACCCAGGCTGGCAGGTGGCGCCGGACGCGCAGGCGGAGGTCTGGCGGATCCAGAATGCGTCCGCCAACATCACCTACAACCTGTGTTTCTCCGGCGCCGGTTTCTCGATCGACCCGGAGGCGGCCGCGCCCTGCGACGACGCGTTGCCGGTGCAGGTGCTCTCGCTCGACGGCGTGGCCTTCGGCTCGACGCTGGGGCAAGGCTCGACAACGGTGCCGGTCGAGGCCCTGCAACGCCGGGTGATCCTGATGCCGGGCAGCCGGATCGAGATCGCGGTGACCTTGCGCGACCACTACGCCTGCGCCCCGGGGGCGGCGACCAACTGAAAGCTGCCCGGTGCTGGCCGCGCCCGCGGGCGACACCACGCTGACCCTGCAGACCCTGCTCTATGAGACCGGCGGCGACGCCTGGCCGCCGGCGACGCTCGGCCATGTCACCTTCACCGGCGCGGGCACCGACATCGCCGCGCTCAGCACGACCGATTTCACCCGTCCGGCAGTGCCCGAGAGCTTCAGGGAAGGCGCGGCGCCGTTCCGCGAGAGCCCGTTCACCCAGGCGCAGTGCCGGTCCGGGGGCCTGCGCGTGCTCGGGGAGGGCGAGAAGCGGCGGATCTACTTCGCGATCCTTGAGGATGACGGCGAAGAACGGTTCCTGCTCGGCCACACGGTGATCGGCGCCGACGGCAGCGAGACCGACGAGCGCGGCCAGCCGGTGACCGAGCCGGTGCTGCGGCCGTTCGACATGATGCGCACCGCGGCCGATCTCTGCGTGCTCGGCGGGCCGGGGGCGAAGGACGAGACCTGGCAGCTCGTCAACATCTCGCACGAGGTGCACAACTTCCACATCCACCAGGGCAAGTTCTCGCTGGTCTGCGAGCCCGGGGTCGAGCCCTGCCGGATGCGGTTCCACCCGGTCTCGGATGTCGACAAAGTCAACCTCGCCAACGCGGTTGCTTTCGCCGAGGGCAAGCAACAGGAGATCGGGGCGATGATCCACGACACGATCATCGTGCCGCGGGGTCGAGCTACAGCTGCAGATCCGCACCGATCGAAACCGGCGGCGCCGCGCCCTCCGCGGGCAGCTTCCTGCAACGGGTCGCGGATTTCGACCGGACCACCCGGCCTATGTCTACCTGCGCGATCAGGCCTCCTGCGCCGCGCCGACGCCCGCTCACCGAGAAGATTTCGGATGCCGGCTGGATCGAGGTCAAGATCCCGTTCGACCAGCCCGCCCTATTCGCTGGGGAAATACGTGTTCCACTGCCATATCCTGGAGCACGAAGACCTCGGGATGATGGCGGCGATCCGGGTGCTCGACCCGAGCCAGATGGACGTGATGGCCGATGCCGGTGCGGGGATGGGCGATGCCCCCCGGCGCCGATGGATCACGCCGCGCATGGCGGGGATAGCGGGGACAGCGGCGGCGACGCGGCGGCGCCGATCAACGACCTGATCAACGGCGGGCTGACCTGATCCCACGGGGTCGTCTGGCCGCGGCGCAGGACGACCGGGTGTGGGTTTGTCGCGGCCCGTGTTGTGAACACCGGCTGCGCCGCGGGACATCGTGGCGCAGGACCCGGGCCGCAAATCTCGTCTATGACGGCATCGTCAAACCCGCAATTTCCGCGGGCTGGCCGTCTTCCTGCTGCAATTTGCCGTCAGGTTGCGAACGGATTCGGGAAACAATGGGGACCCGCATGGTCGATTTGGACGATAGTCCGGTGCCGGAAACGCCGCATGAACGCGGCGGGTTCAGCGTGCCGTCGCTGGTGCTCGCGCCGGCGGTGCTGCGGATCGTGATCTCGGGCAAGGACATCGACACCGAGCTCGACGCGCTGGTGAAGGCCGTTGCGATCCTGCAGGGATCGGACGGGTTCATGCGGACTTTCGTCTACGAAATGGCGGCGACCCTGGCGCAGGAGGTCGCGGAGACGGGAACCAAGGGGCTGGCGGAGGCGGCGAAGGCCGGCCTGAGCCCCGACGAAGCGGCGATGGCCCTCCAGATCGCGCTGGTGGCGGTGTTTTCATCGCCGCTGGGCGAGGATGGCGATATCGGGATCCTGTCCGCCATCGCCGAGCGCATCGGCGTGCCGGAGGCCGAGTTCAGCGAGATCTACGACAGCACGCGGCGGGTCGTCGCGCAGCGCTAGGCGCGTGTCGCCCCTTTCGTGCGGAACCGGTCGCCAGTCGCTGCGGGGGGTCATTGGCCCGAGACGAGGTCATCGGGAATGTCGTAGCGCTCGCCCTCTATGGACACACTCGTCACGTCTTCTGCGCGCGTCGCGGTGGCATCGAAGCCGCCGCCCGCCTGGCTGGTGTCGGCGAAGGCGAAGCTTCCATCGACGAAGGTGAAGAGCCTCTGGACGCCATCGGGGCGGAACACGGCAACGACGGTGGTTCCGTCCGGGTCATAGGCGACGCCGGCGTCGCATTTCGTCGCCGCGCCGCCGTCGGTGCAGGCGAGGCTGCCGATCCGGTCGAACACGCCCGCGCCGGCGCGGGTCGCCGCGGCGGCGGGTTCGAGGTAGTCGGCGGCGGCCCAGCCTTCGGTCCCGGAGGCATCGAGGGAGACGATGTTGCACCAGTCATGCGCCTCCCCCGTTTGGCAACCCTTGTTGCGAAACAAGGTGCCGGAGGGGGCCTTGGCGACCACCTCGGAGGCGGTGCCGGGGGCTGCGTGGATGTTCAGACGGTCGGAGACACCGAAGACGGTCACGAAGGGGGCGTCGGCGAGCGACAGTGGCCCGGGCAGGGACGGGTCGGGCAGGATCGGGTCCGGCGGCAATGGGTCCGCAGGCCCGGGCGGCTCGGCCGCGGCGGTGCCGGCGGGGACGAGGGTGAGGGTCGTGTCGCTCCGGGTGAGCGTCACCCGGTCGGCGAAGGGATCGAACGCGAGGCTGGCGCGGCCCGCGAACAGGGCGACGATCCTGTCGTCCTGCGCGGTCAGGGCCGCATCCGGGCAGGCCATGAGCGTCGTCACGGGCGGGCTGTCGATCACCAGCGCCCCGCCGTCCACGACCCCGCTTCCCTGGAACCGGTTGCAGCCGGTCGACCCAGAAAAGGTGCCGTCGGGAGCGAAGACGATCCGGGCCTCGCCCAACGTGGCCGTACCGTCTAGGGTGGGAATCTGCCTTTCGCCGGCTTCGAGGGCGGCATTGGCCGCAAGCGCGGTGAGGGCCGCCGCGGTGCCAGAGAGGGTGCGAAGAATGGGTCGCATGGGTCGCTTCCTCGTTGTCCGGGCGCTCACGCCGCCGGCTCAGGAAATGATCACGAAGTCGCGCCCCGAGCGACTGTTGGGGTGGAGGGGCAGGTCGGTGAAGATGAAGATCATGCCCGGGTGGGCGTGTTTCCCGACCAGCGCGTTGAAGGCGTCGTCGGATTTTACCCGGGTGAGATCGTGCATCCCGTCCTGTCCGGCCTCGCCGTAGGTGAGCGCGGCCCAATGCATGCCCTTGGCGCCGTCGTGGGGACCTTGCAGCACGTAGACATGCGGTCCGAGCGGCTTGCCGTCCCAGAGCAGGGTGCCCTCGCCGATGTCGGTGTCGTTCTCGATCATCACGATCTTTTCGTCATGCGAGGAGGCGATCATCGTGGTGATCGGGGAGGCCTCGCCGAACTCCCAGTCGGCGGGGTGTTTCTTGCCTTCGAGATGCGAGACGACATCGTCGAACTCGGTTTCGGCATAGGACGACAGCACCATGCCGGGATGCACCACGTCGAGCGGGAAATGGTGGTCGTCGGCGATGATGACCGGGGTGCCGAGATGGGTGACCTCGAACAGGAGCGCGGAGAACTTGAGCGGCAGGCGGACGCAGCCGTGCGAGGCGGGATAGCCCGGAAGGTTGCCCGCATGCAGCGCGATGCCGTCCCAGGTCAGCCGGTTGGTGTTTGGCATCGGCGCGTTGTTGTAGGTCGAGGAGCGATGGTCGCGGTCCTTCTGGAGCACGACGAAGACGCCGGTGGGGGTCTCGTGCCCTGGCTTGCCGGTCGAGCAGGTCGAGACCGCGATGCGCACACCGTTGCGGTAGATATGCGCGAGCTGCTCGTCGAGCGAGACGATGACCGCGACCGGCCCGTCGGGCTGGCGGTCCGGGTGCCAGGTGAACTCGCCCGGCTGCAGGTCGTGGATTTCCTTGTAGACCTGCTGGCCGATCAACGGGCCGCCCGTGAGCAGAACGCCGGCGGCCCCGGCCATGGTCAGGAGGCTGCGCCGCGACAGGTTGGATCGAGGGTTCATGTCCGCATCCTGTTTTCTGAGCTTCGGTCCTGGCGTGCCGGTCGTTCGAAAGCCTACCACGAGTTTGGCCGCAGGCGATCATCGCTATCGCGGATATCAGGCGAGCAGGCGCAGGTGTTGGTTCACGTCCCCGCCGAACACAGTGGGCTTTGCCCCTGGGGGGCGTCGGTTCAAGCGATGTCGCTGCGGGCAGCGGTCACAGGTACCCTTCGCTGCCGGTGAAATAGGCCTCGGCGACGATGCCGTCCTTCACCAGGCATTTCCACGGGGCGCTCTCGGGACCGACCCCGACCATCACGAGGTTGTTGGCTTCCGAGGTCTCCGAGCTCAGCACGCGGACACTGTTGTCTGTCTGGGCGGCAACCGCCGTCAGGCAGGCGGCCTCGTCGGTCGCGGGGGCGGTGCGCAGCAGCGTGGTTTCGGTGGTTTCGGTGGTGCTGTATTCGACGCAACCGGCGAGGCCGGTGGCCACGGCGATCAGGCCGGCGATCTTCAGGGGGTTCATGGCATCCTCCGTTTCTGGCTTTCTGTCCGGCACCTCCCGTGCCGGTGACGTCATGCAACCGGTTGGTACATCCATTCGCATGCCACCGCGGCGGGCCGTCGCCCGCTGAGACGGGCGCCGACAATCCCACGGGACTCGTGCGGACAGGCTAGCACGCGGGGACCGAGGTGTCTGCGGCGGCGTGTCCGAGCCTATGCCTGTGCCTGTATCTGCGACCGGAAAGGTCAGGCCCGCGCGGCTGCCCGGATCATGTCGGCGGCTTTCTCGGCGATCATGATCGTCGGCGAATTGGTGTTGCCGGAGGTGATCCGCGGCATCACCGAGGCGTCGACCACCCGCAACCCAGCGATGCCGTTGACCCGCAATTCGCCGTCGACCACCGCGCCCGGGTCGGTGCCCATTCGGGCGGTGCCGACCGGGTGGAAGATCGTCGAGCCGATCTGGCCCGCGCCCACGGCGAGCTCGGCGTCGGTCTGGAAGCCGGGCCCGGGTTTGAACTCTTCCGGCTGGAAGCGGGCGAGGGCGGGTTGGGACATGATCCTGCGGGTGAGGCGGATCGCCCGGCGGCGACGGCGCGGTCGCCTTCGGTGGCGAGGTAGTTGGGCTGGATCTCGGGATGCACGAGCGGGTCGCGCGAGGTGATGCGGACATGGCCGCGGCTCTCGGGGCGCAGGTGGCAGACGCTGGCGGTGATCGCGGGGAAATCGTGCGGCGGCTGGCCGAAGGCGTCGAGGGTGACCGGCTGGACGTGGTATTCGAGATCGGGCGTGGCGACGTCGGGCGAGGAATGGGCGAAGGCGCCGAGCTGGCTGGGCGCGGCAGACATCGGCCCGGTGCGTTTCAGCAGGTATTCGAGCCCGATCGCCGCCTTGCCGATCAGCGAGTTGGCCATGGTGTTGAGGGTGCTGGTGCCGGTGACCTTGTAGGCGCAGCGGATCTGCAGGTGATCCTGCAGGTTGGCGCCGACGCCGGGCTGGTCGTGCAGCACCTCGATCCCGAGCCCCTGGAGGTGCGCGCCGGGACCGATGCCGGAGAGTTGCAGGAGCTGCGGCGAGCCGATGGCGCCCGAGGACAGGATCACTTCGCCGGCGGCCATGGCCCGGCCGGGCACGCCGTTGCGCCGCAGTTGCACGCCGGTGGCGCGGCGGCCGTCGAACAGCACCCGCTCGGCCTGGGCATGGGTCAGGACGGTGAGGTTGGGGCGTTTTTCGGCCGGGCGCAGGAAGCCCTTGGCGGTGCTCCAGCGCCAGCCGTTGCGCTGGTTGACCTTGAAATACCCGACCCCGTGGTTGTCGCCGCGGTTGAAATCGGACGTCTCGGGCAGTCCCGCCTCGACCGCGGCAGCGTGCCAGGCGTCGAGCACCTCCCAGCGGACGCGGGCCTCTTCCACCCGCCACTCGCCGCCGGCGCCGTGCAGCGCGTCGGCCCCGGCGAAGTAATCCTCGGACTTGAGGAAGTAGGGCAGCACGTCGTCCCAGCCCCAGCCGGTGAGGCCGGTCTGGCGCCAGCCGTCGTAATCGGCGGCCTGGCCGCGCAGGTAGAGCATGCCGTTGATCGAGGAACAGCCGCCGAGCACCCGGCCGCGCGGGTAGAGCAGGCTGCGCCCGCCGAGGCCGTCGCAGGACGCAGTCCGGTATCCCCAGTCGGTGCGCGGGTTGTCGATGCAGTAGAGGTAGCCGACGGGGATATGGATCCAGTGGTAATTGTCGCGCCCGCCGGCTTCGAGCAGCAGCACGCGGGTGTTCGGGTCTTCGCTGAGGCGGTTTGCCAGCACGCAGCCGGCGCTGCCGGCGCCGACGATGACGTAGTCCCAGGTCCCGTGATCTTCCATCGCTCTGCCCCCCATGCCGGTTGGGACATATTGGCGGCACGCATTGCCCCGTGGGAACTGACGAATTTGCACAACGACCGTTCGTTTTCGTGCAGGATGGCGCGGGACGGGAGGCGTGGATGACGCAAACGCTGGATTGGAACGACGTTCGGTACTTTCTCGAAACCGCGCGGGCGGGGCGGATGAGCCGGGCCGGCAGGCGGCTGGGGGTGAGCCATACGACCGTCGCGCGCCATGTCGCGGGAATCGAAGCGCTGTTGCGCACCCGGCTGTTCGAGCCCGACACGGACGGGCTGGCGCTCACCGAGGCTGGCCGGGCGCTGGTGCCTCTGGCCGAGGAGATGGAGGCGCGGGCGGACAGGATCTGCGATCTGCTGCAACGCCCGGGCGGGCTCAGCGGACGGGTGCGGGTGGGGGCGCCGGACGGGTTCGGCAACGCGGTGCTCTCGCGGCTCCTGCCCGGGCTGAGCCGCGCGGAGCCCGATCTCACGGTAGAACTGGTGCCGGTGCCGGCAAGCCACAAGCTGTGGAACCGCGAGGTGGATATCGCGGTGAGCCTGGACCGGCCGGAGACCGGGCGGCTGGTGATGCAGCGTCTTGCGGACTATGACCTGCGCCTCTACGGCGCGCCGGACTTCCTTGCCGAGCATGGCATGCCCCGGTCGCGGGCGGCGCTCGCGGGCCTGCCCTTCGTCGGCTATATCGACGAGCTGCTCTACACCCGCGAGCTCGATTTCAACCGGCTGATCCATCCGGACATCGTGACCCGCTACAAGGCGGCCACGGTGCAGGCCCAGCTCGACGCGGTGCGCGCCGGGGCGGGGCTGGGGGTGCTGCCCTGCTACATGGCCGCGGGGTGCGGATTGACCGCCGTCCTGCCCGAGGCGGTCGCGTTCGCCCGGGCCTACTGGCTGCTCTATGGTGAAGACGAACGCGACAATCCGCGGATCAGGCGGGTGGCGGGCTATATCCGCGAACGGACCCAGGCGGTGGCGGCGGAGTTCCGGTTCGCACCTTGAGGTCTTGGCGGAGGGCAGGGGCGAGCATGACGGTTGCGCTCGTCGGCCGGGCGTTTCGCCGGCCGGAGAGGCGCCGTGGGGCGCGCGAGAGATGTCGACGCAGAGCCACGAGGGAAACGGCGCCGTCGACGTCGCCAACGCCGGCCCGCGCCCTGGCCGTCCTCGGTCGGGTCAGGGAAGGCAGTCGGGCGCTGTGCCCTGCGCCTCGATGAGGTCGATCAGCCGTTCGGTCACCTCGGGCGTGATCGCGGCATTCCCGTCTGCGGTCAGATGCATGGGATCGAGGTAGAACGCATTGGTCGCGGGCAGATCGGCGAAGGGGTCGAGATAGGGCCATCCCTGCGCGGCTGCGGCCTGCGCGAGGACTTGCCGCCGCAGGATTTCGAGCTGTCGCAGCCCCGGCACGCTCATGCCGTTCAACTCGGAGAGGAGCACGCGGTCGAGCCGGCCGAGGGTGGCGTCATTGTCGCCGTCACGCTCCTGGCCACGGTTCTCGATGACCAAGGTCGGGGTCTGGCCGATCTCGGCGGAAACGGCGTCAATCAACTCGTGGTAGGTTGCCGCGTAGAGGGTCTTGTCGATCCGGCTGTAGAGATCGTTCGACGGGTGCAACCGGGAGATCGCGACCGCGGTATAGGCGCGCTCGGCCTTCGGGAACAGCAGCGAGTGACGGTAGAGCCAGCCCCGTTCCGGCCTGAAGATCGCCGGATGCGGGCCTTCCGCCGCATCCATCGCCTTGAGGATCTCGCGGACCCCGCCGGTCACCAGCACGTAGGCGTCGGCGTCGATCTGCGTCGCTGTCTCGTCGAGCAGGGCGGCGATCTCGGATAGCCTGTAGCCGGGGCCAGCGATGGTCACGTAGTCGACCTTGCAGGTGGGGAGCGCTTCCTGGACGGCGGCAGACACCGTCGCCGCGATCCGTTTGTCCTGTGGCAGGCCGGCGCCGAGCACCACGCTGTCGCCAAGGAATGCGAGGCGGAGCGTGCCTGCCGGTTTCGGGATGTCGACCTCGGGGCTGGTGAACCCGAGCCGGTTGACCCGGAGGGTGCCGAACTCGGTGCCGGGGACGAACCTGGAAAATCCCGCTTCGACGTCCTCGGCCATGATCGTCGGGCGCATCGCGACCCAGTTGGTTCCGAGCGCCTGGCGCAGCCGCAGCAGGGCTTCGCCGGCGAAGGCGACCACGATGACCAGGGCCAACAACCCGGCGCCAAAGGCGATTTCGCGCTTTCTGTCTGCGTCGAGCGGCATGCGTTCCCCCCTGTCCGGACCCTCAGTAGCGGCCGTAGCGGAAATCGGCGGACGGCTCGGCGCTGCACAGAAGGGTGACGACGATCAGCGCGGTGAACCAGAGCGCCGTCGCGATGGCGGCGGTGCGCGGTGGCAGGACGCGGAGGAAGTAGCCGTACATCGGGATCTCCTTGTCAGAACGGCAGGAAGCGGGCGAGGATTTCGAGCGCCTCGCGCGGCCCCTCGGCGGTGAGGATGACGAAACCGAACCAGACGAAGTGGACGGTGAAGACGACTTTGGCCACGTAGATCGCGTTGACGAGCCAGGGCGGGGTGGCGGCGGGCAGGGCGGGGCCGTGGGTGTTCCACTTCTGCCAGACGATGAGCCCGGTGCCGTGGTAGGCGCCCCAGAGCAGGAACCGGAACGAGATTTCGTGCCAGACGCCGATGACGATCATCACCCCCATGGCGCCGAGTGCGGGGCTGCGGGTGAGCGAGACGACGATGCCGTAGATGTAATCGCGCGCCCAACGGGAGAGGGAAATGTGCCACGACCGCCAGAACGCCGAGATGTTGGGTTGCAGGTAGGGCCAGTTGAAGTTTTCCAGAACCCGGAAGCCGAGCAGCCGGGCAAAGCCGATGGCGATGTCGGAATAGCCGGAGAACTGGAAATACAGGTTGAACCCGTTCTGGACGATCAGGAGGTAGGTGACGAGCGGCGAGGTCTCGGCGCCGAGGCTGTCGATATAGGCCCCGAACCGGCCCTCGACGAGGAAGTTGCTGAGCACCGCGATCTTGAAATAGCCGTAGACGATGCGCTCGGCGCCGTCGGACAGCATGGCGGGGTCGAACCGCTGTCGGCGCAGGTCGTAGATGAAATCGTCGATCCGGTGGATCGGTCCGACCACCAGGGTGGGGATGAAGAACAGATACCCGATCAGGTCGTGGAACGAGACCCGGTCGACATGGCGCTTGTAGCGTTCGAGGATGAAGTGGATGACCCGGAAGGAATAGTAGCTGATCCCGAGCGGCAGCAGCACACCCTCGCCGAGGTTCTCGATGTCGATCGCGGTGTTGAGCTTGTAGTAGCCGAGCACGAGGATGACGAGGCCGACGCCGAGGCCGGCCGTTTTCCACGACGGATCGCGGGTGTTGGCGGTGAGGTGCGCGACGAGGACGAAGCTTGCCAGAATGGCCACGGAGAGTGGCGAGATGGTCGCGAGGAACAGCGCCGAGATCGCGGCGAGCGTCATCAGCCGCCAGCGGCGTGGGGCGAGCCAGTAGAGGCCGACCGTCGCCCACATCCATCCGAGCCAGGTGATCGTGTCGTACTGCATTCACCGCGCCCCTGCGATCACAGAAACAGCAGGCCGGCCAGCGCCGCGGCGGCGCCGAGGACGCCGAGCAGGACGAGGACCCAGAGCCACACGACCGGTGGAGCCGGCTGCCAGTGCCGGGTCATGTAGGACCGTGAGTCGCGGTTCTGCATCGGGCTCACTCCGCCTGCCGGTCGCGCCGGTTCGCCACCGCCTCGACGAGATGTTCGAGACGGCCGATGGCGAGGATGTCGCGGGCCGAGAAGGTGACGTCGAAGTGCTTTTCGGCCGCGGTGACCAGGGCCATGTGGGCGAGGCTGTCCCATCCCAGCGTGGTGCGCGGTTCGGAGGCGAGGCTGAGATCCGAGGGCTTGCGTGAAAACACCGCGGCGGCGATGGCGATGACCTGGGTTTCGAGATCTTCGGAGGTGTCGACGGTCCCGGTCCTGCGTTCCAGCAGCGCCACGACCTCGGGTGCGAGCACCTTGCCGGCCGGGTTGCGCGGGAGCTTGTCGACCACGACCATGTGCCGGGGAACCTTGTTGGCGGCGATCTTCTCATGCAGGAAATCGGTCAGCATCTGGATGTCGAGCGCGTCGGGCGCGATCCCGGCCGCGGGCACGACGGCACAGCCGACGACCTCGCCGAAGGTGCGGTCGGGCAGGCCCACGGCATGGGCCTCGCTCACCGCCTCGTGGTCGAGCAGCGCGTCGACGATGTCCTGCGGCTGGATGTTGACCCCGCCGGAGATGATGAGGGTCTTCTTGCGGCCGACGATGGTGACGAAGCCGTCTTCGTCCTCGGTGGCGAAATCGCCGGTGTGGAGCCAGCCGTCGACGATGGTCTCGGCGGTGAGCTCGGGCTGGTCGAGATAGCCCTTCATGATGTTCTCGCCGCGGATGAGCAGCTCGCCGACCTCGCCTCTCGCCACAGCGGCGCCCGCGTCGTCGGCGATCCGGACCTCGCAATCGACCGGCTTGCCGATGGTGCCGAGCCGGAAGCGGGCCGCGTCCGGGCCGCAGTAGAGCGCCTCGCAGACGGTTTCGGAGAGGCCGTAGGTGTTGACCACGCGCACCGAGAACCGCTTTTCGACCGCCTCCCAGAGCGGCGCCGGCAGGCGGTCGCCGCTGGAGCGGATGTAGCGGAAATCCGGCGTGTCGAAGGCGTCCTGGAACCGGCCGTGCAACCGGTCGATCATCGAGAGCAGCGCCGGGACGACGATGAAATGGGTGATCCGGTCACGGTAGATGGACAGGAGCAGGTCTTCGATCTTCTGGAAATCGAAGGTCCTGGGCCGGAGCAGCGTGGCCCCGGAGAGGAAGGCGATGATCGGCCCGTGCATCAACCCGTCGGTGAAATGCAGGGGCAGCGGGTTCAGGATCCGGCAGTCGGGTCCGTAGCCGTAGACGCCGAAAAAGGTGTCGACCTGCGCGGCGATGTTCGACCGGCTGAGCTGGACCACCTTGGGCTGGCTGGTGGTGCCGGAGGTGAACAGCATCATCGCGGTCGCCTCGGGGGGCGGCGCGCTGTCGGGCGGGGTGCCGGGCGCGGCGGCGGCCAGATCGGCGGCGAGCCCGGTCGATGCTGCGGTTTTCGCGGCCTGGCCGAGGAGCCGGCCCATCAGCCCGGAGCCGCCTTTGGGTGTGCCGTCGGTCAGCGTCGTGGTTTCGACGCCGCCGGGCAGGCTCGCTTCGGCGAGAATGTCCCGGTCGACGAAGACATGGGCGAGCTTCGCGGAGGTGATGGCGAGGCGGCGTTCGACCGGGCTCAACTCCGGGTTCACGTTGATGACCGGGATGCCGGCGCGCAGCGCGGCCAGCATGATCGAGGCGACCTCGAGAGGCGCGCGCGACAGCACGCCGATCGGGGTGTCCGGGGTCAGCCCCTTGGTGCGGAAGACCGAGTAGAGCTTCGCGATCCGGTCGAGGATCTCGCCGTAGCTCGTCGCCTTGCCGTCGACCTGGAGAAAGACCCGTTTGCGGTCTGCCCGGGCGACCGCCGCGTCGAAAGCTCTGTCAGTTCAGGTGCCAGTGTTTCCCCGCTGGACCCTCTCAGCCCTTGCCAAATGTCTCGAGAAAGGCGCTCACCAGCGCCTTGCGGTCGGGCTTGCCCCGGCCGACGCGGGGAAAGTCGCGCAGGATCAGGACCCGGTGCGGGGCCTTGTAGGCCCCGAGCCGGTCGCGCACCGTCCAGCGCAGACGGTCTTCGAGCGCGTCGCTTTCGGCCGGGTCGAGACCGGCCGTGCAGAGCACCGCGGCGCCGACGCGCTCCACCCCGTCGTCGCCGCTGAACGGAAAGACATAGGCTTCCGCGACCCCGGCGTCGGCATTGAGGGATGTTCTCGACCTCGACCGGCAGCAGCAACTGCCCGTCCGGTGTCTTGATGATGTCGGATTTGCGCCCGGCAATGACGATGTTGCCGTTCGCCAGAACGCGGCCGAAATCGCCGGTCCGGTGCCAGCCGTGATGCGGATCGCCTGCCGGGTTTCCGGGCCTGGTGCGGGTGACCGGATCGCTTGTCTCGACCTGGGCGCAATCCGTCAGGATCACGATCTCGCCGACCTCGCCTGGCGCCGCCGGCTGTCCCTCCGCGTCGAGCACGCGGACCAGGCATTGCGCCGCCCGCCCGCCGCCGGTGCTCATCGTCGTGACCTGGTCGGGCACGGAGTAGAGGTTGGTCGCGGTCTCGCGCTTGCCGTAATAGTCGACGATGGCGCGGCCGAAGCGGGCGTGGAAGGCCTCTGCGGTGGGCGCGTCGAGCACGCCGCTGCCGCTCATGACCCGCCGGAGCGACCGCAGTTCGTTGCGCCCCAGACGGTCGCCCGCGGCGAGGAAGCCGCGCAGCACGTTGGGCACGGCGGTCAGGCAGGTGACCCCGTAGGTCTCGGCCTCCAGCGCCTGGCTGAGCGGATCGGTGCGCGCCTTGGCGCTGGGGAACACCACGCGGCCGCCGGTGTAGAGCGGCAGGCTCAGCATCGAGCGAAACTCGCTCATGGCGACGAAATCGGTCGCGGAAAAGAAGATGTCGTCCGAGGTCAGGCCGAGCAGATGGGCGGCGGTCTCGGTGCTCCGCCAGATCGCTTCATGGGTGTTGGAGACCGGCTTGGGGGTACCGGTCGAGCCGCTGGTGAAGCCGATGAGGGCGATGTCGGTCGGTGTCAGATGCGGCGCATCGAGGCCGGTGTGGTCATCCTCGGGACAGGCGGCGAGCCAGTCCGGGAAGCCGGGCGCGCCGGCGGCATTGTCCGGGTCGAGCGACACGCGGATGCCGGCCTCTGCATCGGCGCCGAGCGCGTCGAGATGCGCCGTGAAAGTCATCACCGGCGGGGCCGCGCGCAGCATGCCGACCATGGTCTCGGCCCCGACATTGTCGCCGATCCGGACGATGGCCGCGCCTTCGAGCAGGATGGCGCAGGCGAGCAGGAAGCTTTCGATCCGCTGGGTCGCGTCGAGGGCGACCCGGTCGCCCCTGCCGACGTTGGCGGCCCGAAGCCCGGCGCGGATGCGGGTCACGAGCGCCTTGACCTCGCCAGCGCCGAGCGCGCCTTCGCCGGCCACGTAGGCGAGGATCTGGTCGTCGGGACGGTCGAACCCGCGGGCGATCAACGTGCCGACATGACGGTCGGCCCAGGGAACGTCCGATCCGGGGCCTTGCCCGGTGCCGAGGGCGATCGCCATTGTTTCGAGTTCGGAAACAGACACGCCCAGGCGTCGGGCGAGATCCTGCCTGGCCGCGATCAAATGGTCCACGTCGGCGCGAATGGACGAGGCAATGCGGGTCTCGGGCGCGCGCAGGGCGCTCCAGTACAGAATAGCCAGATCGTCCGAGGACAGCGCCACGGCTTTTCCGGTCTCTTTCAGCGCGCGTCCCTGCGGGACGTCCAATGTGAGGGTTCCCATCCGCCCCAATAATCCATTTCTCGGAATACTGTTTCCATATTCAAACCAATCACTATGGCTAAAGTGTGAACTGACCTAATCCATTGTTCAATAGTGAAAAAACGACGGGAGATCACCGTTGGGTGTGGGCCCTTCGCATGGGACTCGGCACAACTGGGGGCAGCCGTGCGACATCCGAAGGTGGGGGGCCGCGGACGCTTTTTCCGACAGGCAGCCATTTCAGACCGCGCCGTTGTTTCCGATTTCCGGGGTAAACGAGCGCCGGGCGAAGCCTGACGCGGACCGTGCCGGCGCCTGAGGGCCGCCTGCAGGCAGGGCAGCGTACGCTGCTCCAACGGAGTTTTCGGGTTTTCGTCTCAAGGTGCGAGCCCGAACGCCGGACCCGCCGTGTCTGTCCTTCGATCTCCGAGGGAACGCCGGATCCATCACGCCGTACGTCGCATCCCGCTCGGCAGCCAAGGCCGGCGACTCGCGCAGAACCAGAGATTTGAGGACATCCCGTGACGACAAATGCCTACTCCCCAGCTCCGCTCTACACGATCTCCGGCATCGGTCCCTACGATGTGCCTCACGACTACGTCTCGTCGGACGAACTCGTCGTTGCCGTTGTCGTCGACGAGATCGCCGTCACCCTGGCCCCGGCCGACTATACCGTCGTGCCGACCGGTCCCGCGACTTCGGGGACGGTGTTTCTGGCGGTCGGCGTCGCCTCGGCCCATGACGGCAAGACGTTGACGATCACCCGAACAACCGACGTCGACCAGGGTTGGGTCAGCATCGGTTCGACCGCGACGGGGCTGGAAACGCAGCTCGACCAGATGGCGCGCGCGATCCAGGAGGTGCAGCTCGACGGCGACCGCAGCCTGCGGGTTCTGCAGGCCACGGTCGCGCCCTACGCGCCGCAGCACGGACGCGTTCCCTATTGGGACGACACCCTCGCGAGTTTTGCCAACGGGCTCAATTACGCCGAACTCGTCGCCGGGATCACCGCGGCGAATGAAGCGAACTCGAAGGCGGACATCGCGTTCAACGCGCTCAGCGGCGGCAAATGGCGTGCCGATGCGGCGGCGCTGATTGCGGATACCGATCTCACCTATACCCCGGATCAGGACGGCAGCGTCGTCACCGGCACGAACGTCATCACCCAGGCCGAGGGGTTCGGGTTCACCGTCGCCGATGCGGGGGCCTCGGATCACAACCTGGTCACGGCCGGGGGCGTGAAGCTCTACGTTCTGCCGACCTCCGACGGGACCTATTCGGTCAGGGCGTTCGGCGCCGTCGGCGACGGCGTGACCGACGACACGGCCGCGATCCAGGCGGCGATCGACCATTGCAACGCCAATGCCGCGACCCTGCAGGCGCCCGGCGGGCCCTACCTCGTGACCACGATCAACGTGACCTGCCCGCTTGTCGGCTCGATCAACAACCGGTTTTCCGCCGGCGATACAACGTTCACCTCGGCCGTGGGCGCCGGGGAATGGGCGGTCGTCATCGACGATCTCCGCGGGTCAATCGAACAGGTCACGGTGCGCAACACCGGGGCGGGGAACGGCATCTGGGCAAAACGGCCGAGCGTGAAGACCGCGCTCAAGGACGTCTCCACCTCGACCACCTACACCCTGGTGACCGGCAGCGGTTCGATCGGGGTGAAATACGGCACCGACACCGACCCGGGCGCGCAGGCCATCACCGCCACGCTGCAGAACGTTTCCGCACGGGGCTACGACATCTGCCACTTCATGTCGTATTATTCCAACGCGAACACCTACCAGGAGCTCTACGCGCTGCACACCAACGCGGGCGCGGCCCCCGCGTCGCACGGGTTCAAGATCGACAGCCGCGGCAACGTGTTCACCGGGCTGCAATGCGAGAGCAATTTCAACATCTCGCTGGAGATGACATCGCTCAGCTACAGCAACACGCTGTCGCAGTTCTGGACTGAGGGGACCGGGATCCAGGAAGTCATCATCGGCGGGTCGCAGAACATCGTCCTGAACAGCATCGGGTCGGTCGGGTTCATCAACGGGTCCATCCCCATGTCCGTCAAGCCCGGGAACCTCATGATCCGCCCGCACCCGTCGGAACTCACGCTGGCCGATTTCAGGAGATCGTCAGAAAACCTGATCCGGAATGCGTCCTTCCGGCATGGGATCGGGGGGCTGAATTGGAACATCATCGGGGTCGGCGCACCGGCGCTCGGGGCGGTCCAGGTCAACGGGTTCAACCCGGTGGTCCTCGCCAACCCGGCCGGCGGGACGGTCTACATGGACCATGTGATGAGCTACATCGACCTCGACCTGTATCCCTGGTTGCGGGGCAAGCACCTGACCTGGGCGGCGTTCGGCAAGGCCGAGAGCGGTGTCAACATGACCATTCGGGCCATTGTCCGGAATGCAGGTGGATCCAACCTGCAATACGCGACGAGCTCGCCGTTTTCGCAGACGGAGTTCGACGTGCAGAAATGTGTGGCGGCAGTGCCGGAAGACCCCGCGGATGCCCGCTACATCGTGTTCCGCGTTTGGGCAACGGGTGTGCCGACCGGCGGCGCCGGCAAGGCCGGGGAGATCGCCTGCCCGATGGTGTTCCTCGGTGAAGACCTTGCCACGATGGCGCCCAGGCCGCTGACGGACGGGGCGAACACGCTCTACGGCACCCAGACGGTCCAGGGTGGCAGTTGGGACCAGGCGCATCTGGTGCTCGGGTCCAACCACCTGTGGATCGACGCGACCGGCAAGCTGCGGATCAAGGCGAGCGCGCCGACCTCGGATACCGACGGGACGGTCGTCGGCGCCCAGAGCTGAGTGCGGGGCCGACCCCAGGGCTGGACACAGTCGGAGCCGCGGGGCGCGCGCGTTGTCGCGGCCCGCGGTTTCGCCGTTCATTTCTGCGGGGTGGCGGCGCTGCCGCGGGTGACCGCGCGGAAGAGGTCGAAATAGCGCCGTCCGATCCGCGCCCAGGTGTAGCGCCGGCGAGCGATGCCGAGGAGCTTTGTGCCCCGCTCCGGGTCGGGGTCGGGGGTCCGGACGAGACCCGCGAGCGCTGGGGCGTCGGCGAAGAACCGGGCGGTCTCTTCGGTCGTGTAACGGTTGTAGCTGCAGTCGAAGGCGAGGATCGGGATGCCGAAATGCATCATCTCGACAAGCGACGGGTTGGTGCCGCCGGCCGAATGCCCGTGCACGTAGCTCGACGCGCCGCCGCGGATCGCCAGCAGCGCCGCGGAATCGTAGACCGGATCGAGCAGGGTGAGGTTGGGGCGCGTGCCATATGCGGCCACCAGCTCCCGACCATAGGCGCTGCGATCCCAGTTTCCGACGAAGACCAGCGGTGCGCCGGCCTCGGCGAAGGCCTCGAGGATGACGTGGACGTTGTTTTCGGGCTCGATCCGGCACAGGGCGAGGGCGTAGCTGTCGGGCAGGGGCGGCAGGTCGGCGGCGGGCGCGTCGACGGGCGCGACGGCGTGGTCGCCGCCGTATTCGATCACCTCCGCTTCGGGGCCATAGGCCGCGCGCACGTGGTCGGCGATCCCGGCATTGTCGGCGACGACCCGGTGCGAATGGCGCACAGCCAGCCGCTCCGATGTCTTCAACACCCAGCGCGCGAGCCCGCTCCACTTGTCGCGCCGCCATTCCATCCCGTCGATATTAGTGACGATCTGCGCCCGCGAGACCAGGCGCAGCAGCGGCAGCGCCAGCGCGCCCGAAACCCCGAGCAGCAGGATGACGTCGTGGCCGCGGCGGGCGGCGTCGAACAGCGAGAAGATGTCGTAGGGGATGCTCTGGACCCCGTTGGCGTCGAGCCCGATGTAGCGCAGCGCGGCCGATCGGTAGCGTTCCGGGCGGTCGGGATAGGCGCGGCGGAGCAATAGACGGTGAGGTCGATGTCCCTGGCCTCGGTCTCGTGGTAGCGGACGAGGTTTTCGGCGAGCGTTTCGAAGCCGCCGTATTGCCCGGCACGCCGACGGATCCGACGATGGCAAGCTTCATGGGCGCGGCTCCCCGGTTTGTACGCTGCGGACCACGGCGCGCAGGGCCTGCGAAAACGCCTCGAAGGTGAAGGCGCCGGCCCGGTCGCGGGCGGCGGCGGCCATCTTCGCATAGAGGGCGGTATCGTCGGCCATGCGGGTGACAGCTGTCTGCAGCTTATCGGGGTCGCGCGAGTCGATGAGCCAGCCCTCGCGCCCGTCGGTGACGATCTCGACCGGGCCGCCGATGGGCGGGGCAATCACCGGCACGCTGAAGGCCATGGCCTCGATGAGGGTGAGGCCGAAGGTCTCGATCCAGAGATCGACCCGCGACAGGTTCACCACCAGATCGGCGGCGGCGAGGAAGCCGGCCGGATCTTCGGTCCGCGGGTGGACGGCGAGGTTGTCCGGCACGTCCTGCGGCGCGAGATAGGCGTCGACCTCGGCGGGGGTGCCGTTGAGCACGAGGGTGAAGCGGATGTCGTCGCGGTCACGGAGCGCGCGGGCGAGGGCGAGGTACTCGGGCACGCCCTTGAAGTCGCGCGGCGAGGCGAGCATCAGCACCTCGAAGACGCCGGTCCGGGCGCGGGGCGCGGTGGCGCGGGCCTTGGCGAGCAGATCGGGGTCGACCGGGTTCGCGATCACCACGCTCGCTGCGTCGGCGATCGGAAGCCGCGCGCGGTGGTCGTTCGAGACATAGATCAGCCGCGCGGCGGTGCGCCGGGCGATGTCGGTGAGGAACCGTCGCAGGAGCCCCGGCGCCACCGACACCTCGTGCAGGTGGTAGATCACCCGGCGCCCGGTGGTGTGCCCCCAGAGCGCGGCGCCGAAGGGCAGGAGCGTGTTGACATAGACCAGCGCGTCGGCGGGCAGCCTGGCCCGGACCAGCGCGCGGTAGAGAAACAGCTGGCTCGCAAGATAGGTGAACAGGGTGACGATCCGCGCGCCGCTGCGGCGGTACCAGTAGCGCTGGATCGGCACCCCCGCGGTCTCGAGCGCGCCCCGCCCCCGGCTGCCGACGAACAGCACCGCGTCCTCGCCTGTGGGCGCGAGCGCCCGGATCGCCTGACGCAGCACCATCGGGCTGCCGGAGGTGTCGTTCAGCAGGTGGCAGAAGACGATCATCGGCGCGGTTCCCTGACGGTTTCGTAGGCGTCGACGATCTCGGCGGTGAAGCGTGGCCACGAATAATGCGCCTTCACCGAAGCGGCGATTTCCCTTGGTTCGGGATGCGACCTCGCGACTTTCAGGATGCCATCGGCGAGCGCGCGTATGTTCACCTCCCGATCGTCGCCCGCAGGGACGACGTGGAGGCCGGACAGGCTGTCGGCCCGATCGGCAAGTTCCGTCTGTCCGTCGAAAGCGACCACCGGCAAACCGGTCGCGAGTGCCTCGATCCAGCTCAGACCGGCGACTTCGGGCGAGGCAAAGACGAAGAGATCGAAATCGTTGTACAGGGCGAGGAGCTGAGCGCGCGGGACAGTGGGGCGGAAGATCACCCGTTCGGCGATTCCGAGGTCACGGGCTAGGGCCGATAGGAAATCCCGGCAAGGACCGTCACCGATAAGCGTCACGGTCGCGTCCTTCGGCAGATGAACCAACGCCAACAGGATCAGGTCGAGGCTTTTCAGCCAGTCGAGCCGCCCGGCGCTCACGATCCGGATCGTGTCCGAGGGTCGCAGTGAGCGCAGAGCAGCGATCTCGGGGTCGATCCCCAATTGGCTGAGGCGGCGAATGTTGTGTCGACCTTCAAGGCCGAGTCTCCGGTCCACCCAACGACCGGCCGAAAGGATCAGATCGGTTCGGTTGACGGCCAGCCGGAGAAGTGGATCCGCCCGCCACAACAGCCCTCGGAGGAGCGCCCTGGCCGATTGACGCCATCGCTGTGCGCGCGGCCAGGAAGTGGTGCGCCACGGAGCGGCGGGCTCGTGATGGTTGATCGGGCCCCAAACGGTCGGCCGGCCCAGAAACCATGCCAGGCTCGGGATGCTGTCGTTGTGGAAATTGAGTGTGTGAACTACTTCAAGCCGTTCGACAAGCCAGCGCCGGCTGCGCAGTGCCAGCGGCCAAGAGGCCTGCCAAAGATAGGCGTAGAGACCGTAGAACCGGGCGCCGCGCTTCCACCAGGCGGCCCACTTCGGCAGGTCGAAACCGACGAGGTGGACGTGTGGGTTCGCGGCGCGGAACCCCGGATCGGCACTCAACTCGGCAACGTTGTTGCGGCGCGTGACCAGGATCACGCGTGTCCTTGGATCGAGGTGCGAAAGGAGGCTGCGTGCCACGTAGCCTTCGCTCGTATGCAGCCCGGCGTCATAGGCGGCGATCAGGATCGCATCACGCATTGCCGGCCCTAGGCTTCCCGCCAGCCGCGGTCTGGGACCCGGCATGACCGAGGGCTCTCTGCGTTTTGGTCGTCTGGACTGCCAGCATCATTTCTGCGACGTCAACGATGTCGGAAACGTCGTGGGCACCGCAATGTCGCAGGCGCGTCGGAACGGAAACACCTTGGACTGCGCAGATGCCGTCGATGAGACCCAGCCTCGCGAGCCGCGCGCAATGGTAGGCAAGGTCAACGTCCCCTTCGGAAAGATCGTAAACGATCCCGGCCTTGCTCGACTTCAGAATCTTAAGGTGCAGAAGGTCGCGGAGTACGGCGGCCGCCGAGCGCGGCGGGGCGGAATGGAAGACCGTTCGAAAGAACATCGGCGCCATCTCGATCTTCAACTCCTGCGTGAGGGCTTCGCCGAGCCCGTCACGCGAGATCACCACGACTGCGGTACCGGTTTCGAACCGGAGGCGAAACAGGCTCCGGCGAAGCTGGCCGATACGGTACCGCCAACGGCCCCCGGCACCGGCGCTTTTCCAGGCTAGCCGCCGAAGGGAACGATAATCGCCGGGCTGGCGGGCGCGCAGAGCCGAGGCATCGCCCGCAAGAGCCAGCGCGATGATGTCCCGCATCCAACGGTAGCGCGCGGCCAGCCAATCTGAGCCGTCGATCCTTTTGTAAAGCGCCGCAATGCGCGCGCAATGGCCGGTGGTCCAGTCGCCCTTGTAGAGCCGGCGGCCAACGATGAATACAAGCTCGATTTCGGGCCGGGGGATGTAGAAATTGTGCAGCTTCAGGCGGCCCGCGACGAGGTCGGCATTCGGGATGACCAGGGGAAATCCGTTCGTCGAGGCATCGACGAAGAAGTCCAGGTGTAGATAGGCGCGCGCCCGCGGGTCACCGACGCAGATCACGAAGGCGCATTTGCGGTGTCCGTGCCACAGTTTCTGAGCGATGGAGCCACCGTTGGCGGCGGCGAATTCGGACAGGAAATCGTCGAGTCCCGCAAACGATACCGGGTCGATGGCGATATCGACATCCGTTGGAATCACCCCCGGCATGTCTTCGTAGTTGTTCATCACGCAGTAGGTGGCGCCCATGTCATTCAGACGGTCGAAAAGCCTGGTGAAAAGCCACGAGGGTCGGCGCCATGCCAGATCGGTGGAGCCGCTCGGGTTATTGTGGTCCGGGTTGACGGTCATGCAGGCGCCCCATCGCTTCGGATTTCGGCGGCAGATAGCGCTCGCGCCGAAACGTGGGTGATCCCAGGAGCGTTCAGGAATGCCCCACGCCCCACAAGACGTCGCGGGCTATTTACCTGGACCGAAGAGCGGCAAAGTGGTCCCGCAGGGGCCTTGCCCAGAATGGCCGATGGCCTTGGATGGGCACATTCCATTGGCCAACAAGGATCTATCACAGCAACGGCTTCTCGAAGGGCTGCCTGTGATATCCGGTCGCGCGCAGCGACAGGGGCCGCTTGCCTTCCCCCTGCGCTTCAATCGCCCGGGTCCGTAAGATCGACAGGCGCGTGTAGACGAAGCCCGAGAACAGGAAGAAGAAGACATCGTAGCGCAACATCAAGCTCAGGAAAGTGAGGAAGAGCAGGGCCAATGAGACTGAGGCTTCCCGGCGCGCATCGCTGCTGTAGAGCTTTCGTTCCTTCAGATAACCCTGCAGACCGAACGCGAGCATGGCGGCCAGAAGCGACAGGCCGATCAGGCCGGCGTCGCCGAGCACGAACAGGAAGCCGGAGTTCGACTTGTAGCCGGCGTCGCGGAACAGCGGGAAGTTGGCAGGCAGGTAGTCGACGGCGATCAGGTGTATGTTTCCAAGTCCGGTTCCAGTCAGAATGAACTCCGGGTTGGCGAGGAGTGCCAACCGTACGCTGTCGTCCTGCGGCTCGAGGTTTTCCTTAGTGAGCTGTTTCTCCATTGCAGTCTGGAAGGACGATTCCGCAGTGGAATACCATCCAAGGACGGCAAAGAGGACGATGCCGACCACGGCCACGTCGATGAAGCGAAATCGCCTGAAGAACAGCAGAGAGGAGATCCCGATCCCGGCAGCCGTCAGCGCGACACCGGTGGTCGACAGGCTGAACAGGACGGCCCCGATCATCGCCAGGGGCATGAGCAGGGCAAACCGACCGCCGATGCGAATCCGGAACAGCCGGGCCAGGAAGAAAGAAGTCAGGCCGACGGACATCAGGATGCCGAGGTGTTTGGGCTCGCCGGCGAAAGACGTCGCCCGAAACGTCAGATTGTTGATGAAGGCCGAGCGGATGGTATCGTCCGAGCCGATGATCGGGAACAGGTTGAGACCGGTTCTGGAAAACACGGCAACCTGGACAAGCGCGAATACCCCCGCGACGGTCGCGATGATCACCAGCGTGCGCAGGAGGTCGAAGGTCGTCACATACCGGCCGGCGTAGCGTCGAAGCCGTAGAGCCCGACGATGAACGAAAAGTAGACCACCTGTGTCACGATGCGGGTGCTTGAGACCGCCGTTGTGTCGGTGCCGAGTCCCTCCGCGCTGAACAGAATCCACATCGGCACCGAGACCGCCAGGGCATAAATGCAATACAGTTGGAAACTGACATTGACAGCGCTGAGGGTGCGCCCTGGTCGTAACGACGTAGCTACGGATGATTTTCCGAACATGAACACCAGGCCGAGGAGTCCGGCAATCTGCCAGGCATAGACTGGCCGGCCGACCCACAGGTACTGACCTTTGAGCGCGATACTGACGAGGATCGCATAGAACGCCAGTTTCGGGTCCCGCCGGTAATACAGCAGGACGATGGCGATCTCGGCGAACACCAGGAGCGTCGCGATATATTTGTAGCCTGCGAAATCCATTCAGTCTCCAGACGTCGCGCGCAGCTCCTGGTCCGCCGTTTCGTCGTGATCGTCCAGTCTTTGCAGGATCTCGGCCCAGGCCTCCAACTGCCAACGGGCTTGCCGGTACTGGGCCAACTGCGCTTGCCGCTCATAGACGGATGCGTAGTACAGCGCCTGCACGGCAAAATACAGCCCGACGTGTACCCGCCACGGCACGGTTGTATCGAGGTCACACCCGATCTCGTCGAGCCGGGCCAGCACCTCGGCAGGGGACCGGGACGCCGCCAACAGGTCGTGGGAGGCGAAATAGTGCACGAGGTCGAAGTGCAGCGGCCTGGCGCCGAACAATTCCCAGTCGATCACCCGAGCGGTGCCGTCGGCGGCGCGCAACACGTTCCAGCGGGTGAAATCGCCGTGCGCCATGTAGCACGCGACCGGCCTGTCCTGCGGCAGAGCATCGAGGAAATGCCGCGCTGCGCCCCGTGCCGTGTCGATCAACGCGCGGGTCTCGGCATCGTGTTCGGCGAGGACGCCGGGCGGGGCGGTCTCCCATTTGCGACGCAGCTCGTCGAGGGGGCACGAGAACCGGGACCGCCGTTCGAGCAGGCCGCAGATCCGGGCAACCTCGGCGAGCGCAAGTTCGCCATAGCCGGTGCCGCCGGTCTCGACGTTCTCGACCGCGAGGTGCCCCGCGACCAGATCATGGGCCGGGATCAGCGGCGCGAGGTCCGGGTCCCGGGCAAGCTCGGTCAGCGCGGCGGTTTCGTTGCGCACCAGCTCCGCGCTTGCCGGGCCGAGCGGGATCTTGACGAAAACCGACCGGTCCGGACGCTCGGCGAAGACCACTATCTTGCGGTTGGGTCCCGGTGTGCCGAGGAAGATGCCGAGGCGCTCGTATTCTGCGGCGAGCCGGACATAGGGGGAGCCCGGCGCGACCGGCACCGGTTCGATGCGGGCGGGCAGGTGCAGCCCGAGGGCGCCCATGGTCCAGGCCACGCGGTTGATGATGCGGGCGCGGAAATTGGCGCGCGGCCAGGTCTTGAGATGCCAGGGCTTGCGAAACCGGGTCTCCAGCATCCAGCGGTCGCCCCGACAGGAACACCCGAACGTGCGGGTTTCGGTCGCATCCTCCGGTGCGCCGAACAGCACAGTTCGGTCGATCATCGGGCCGCGATCCGGGCCAGCACCGCCTCTGCGGCGACTTCCGGCGCGGCCGTGTTTTCGACCACGACCGCATTGGGGAGCCGGGCGGCGAGATCGGCATAAGCCGCGAGCGGCGTTCGGTCTCGGCGTAGAGCACTTCCTGCTTTCGCGCCTGGATCTGATCCGCCGGTGCCGAGATCACCACCGTGAGATCGGGCTTCGGGGCCAGGGCAAGCAGCGCCCGCATCCACCAGCGCACCCGTTTCATCCGGTAACGCCGGGGATCGACGAGCAGGTCGAGATGTAGCGGTCGAACAGGGCGAGTTCCTGGGTGCGGCGCACCCGTGGCATGCCGAGACGGAACTCGAACAGCATCAAGGCGATCTTCGCCACGATCAGCGTGGGCCCGTACTGGCGCCCTTCGTGCGGGTTGGTGGTGATCGAGCCGTCGCCCGTGGGCCGGTAGCGCCGCAGGAAGCCCGGCGCGAAATAGTAGCTTTCGAAGGCGGTGCCCTCGGCGGCGAGCCGCGTCTTGACCAGTTCGAGCACGGTCGACTTGCCGGCACCGTCGGGCCCGAGGAAGACGACGATGCGTCCGCGACGTTCAGAGGACATCGGCAATCTCCCGGCAGAGGCGGTCGAGGACGATGTCCGGCGTGTACTGTGCCGCGATCTCGCGCGACCGCCGCCCCCAGTCGTCACGGTGGGCCAGGGCTTCGGCAATCGGGGCGACAAAATCCGCGGGGTCGCGGCTTTCGACGATCACGCCATTGCGCCCAGGCTGGACCACGTCATGTACGCCGGTGATTTCCGGGCAAACCATTGGCAGACCGCATTGCGCGGCTTCCGTGAGAACCACCGGGAACCCTTCGAACTGAGAGGTCAGCAACAGGACATCGGCGGTTCGCATCCAGCGCGCTATCATGGTTCGCGGTTGCAAACCAAGGAATCTGATATGATCGTGAACCCCGAGGTCTCGTGCAAGTGTTTCTGCCTCTTGCCTGAGGGCCCCGTCTCCGATCACCACCAATTTAACATCGTCGGGCTCGGAAAGGTCCGACCGGATCCTTGCCAGGATCCGGACCGCGAGCAATGGATCTTTCTCGCGGGAGAGGCGGCCAACGAATAGGAGGATTCGGTCGTCTGCATCGAGATTGGCGTCAGGTTTCTCGATCGGTAGAACACCTATATTGAAAGTTGTCGTATCGCAGAAATTCGGCAGGGTCACGATCATTTTCTGCGTGGGGTACCGATCTTTGAACGGTGCGAGTCCTTCTTTGTCTGCGGCCAGGATTACGAGGTCGCTCTCTTGCACTGCCTTCTTGCGAACCCGTTCGTACCAGGTCACTGCACCGCGCTGGATCAGGAAGCCGGCCTTGATGGAACTGAGCGGGTTGTTGGGCCCGTGGAGGTGATTGATCCGTTTCGGTGTTGCGGAGGCGGGCAGGGCGAGGTTGAGCGGCGCGCCGTGGATGTAAAGCGCGTCATAGCCTTCCGAGAGCAACGCCGCGCGGTTGCGGCGGAGCTGCCAGGTGACGCGCACGAGATTGGGGATGAGTTTCCGCCCGGTGCGGACATTCGCGAAAAACCGGACCGGAAAATCTTCGCCGCCAGAGGTGAAGCTGTCGAGGCCGCTGCCGGCATCCACCCCCCAGAAATCTACATCGAACCGTTGAGACAGGGCCGGGGCTGCGTCTTTGATGAACGACATCATGCCACCCACCGGATAGGTGTTGTAATCCGTCGAGCATAGCACGGCGATCTTCTTGCGGGTCTGCGCCTGCATCACTCGGCGTACCTCGCTCAAATCCGCGCCAGCAACAAACGAATGCGTTGGCCCACGCGCAGCAGGCGGAGGCGCCAACTGCCGAAACTGCGATACGTCCGGTAGTAATAATTGCGCTGCGTGAAGTGGTTGTCGAGGATTTCGGCTTTCTTAGTTTTCGGCCGTGGCGCCGAAGACTTGACGTGGAGCAGTACGGTGGTCGGCAGATACATGACCTTTCCGCCACGGTTCAGGATCTTCTCGCCGAGGATCGGCTCTTCGCAGCCCAGCCAGACGTTTTCGTCGAGCCCGCCGAGCGCAAAGAATTTCTCAGTGGGAAAGAACATCGCGGCGCCTGAAACCTTGTAGACCTGGGCACCCTGCGGCTTCGACAGGGCGGACAGGTCGAACTGCACTATCGGCAGTCCGAAGAGGCGGCGCAGGCGGTTGACCGGGCCATACCAGAGGGCATCGCCCCAGAAGCTGTCGCGGTGAAAGGGGGAATCGAACGTCCCGTCCATGTTGATCACGCAGGGGCCGGAGAGGTAGGCCTCTGGGTCGGCATCGTGCAGGGCTTCGAGCTTGGTCACCGAAAACCGGTCGGTGAACAGGATGTCGCTGTTGAGCAGGTAGAGGAACTCGTAGCCCAACTGACGCCCGATCCGGGCGAGCGCGTTGTTGCCGCCCGAGAAGCCGTAGTTTTCGTCCGAACTGAACAGCGCGACCCGGCCCTTGACGTATTCCGCCCGGACGTGCGGGCCGAACCGGGGGTCGTCCAGTGAAAACGTGGCGAGGTCGAACAGGTCCGGTGCATCGGCCGGAAACGACGTCTCGACCCAGTCCCGGATCGCGGGCACGGATTCGTTGCCGGAGGCGTTGTCGAGGATCACGATATCGGCGTTTTCGACCTCGTGATCGCGGACCGATTGGAGGAAATTGACCGCGTCCGAGTAGTTTTTGTAGTTCAGGACGAGCAAAACGGTCCGGTTGGACCGAGCCGGGGTCTGTGGCATGTGCTCAGATCCTCCTGGCGGCCGCGACGACGTCCGGGAACAGAAGGCCCTGGCTGCCGCACTTGTCCGCGTAGAGCGCCACGTCGTCGGCATAGATCTCGGCAACCCTGGCGATCAGGTCGCGATCGTACAGGCTCTCGTAGCTGGGGACCTGGCCGGCCTTGCGCATCTTGAACAACACGCCCGCCGGGGTATCGGAGAACTGCCCCGAGACCTTTTCCAGCTTCGTCGTGTCGTGCCTCACCGCGTCGCGGGTGTCGTAGGTGGTGAAACCGATCTTGCGGGCCAGTACGGCCTCGGCGCGGCTGAAGTTTTCGACCGAGAAATAGTCGTCGTATTCATCGAAGACGAGGAAATCCGCTTGCGGTCGCCAATGCTCGTTGGTCTCGAGCCGGTCGAGCCGCGCGATCCGCTCGACGAAGTCGCGAAAGGAGAGGCCATGGTACATCATGCGTTCCATGATCCTGAGTTGGATCTTGCGCAGTTTCTTCGGGTAGATCGAGCGCACTACGTTGTTGGCGGTCACGACCTTGTCGAGATAGGCCGAGGCGAGGCGGCGGAACGGGCAGCGCAGGATGACGAAGGCATAGTCGGCTGTCACCGCGAACTCCTGGCTCGCGCAGAAGGTGAGATTGTTGGAATGGTGCCAGTCCACATCGGTCGTTTCATCGATGAACCGGTTGTTGCGCGCAATCGAATAGCGCATCGTCGTGCTGGCGTTTTTCGGAACAAAAGTATAGATCGCATGGCTTTCATAGACGGCGAATGCGTGTCGCATGGCAAATTCGTGGGGCCGGTTCTCCGCCACGGGGCCGAGAGAGAGCTTGGTCTTGGCGAAATTCTTCATCACCAGCCTCCGTGCATCTATTTCCCAAACGTCACCGCATGGCAACCCCCGGCCAGAACGAGAGGTGTCGCCAGACGAACACGACCAGCAGGGCCTTCGTGACCAGAAGCCCCGCGCCGGCACCGATGGCCGCGCCGACCGCGCCGTAGTGCGGGATGAGGAACATCGCCGAGGCGGCCAGGACGGCGAGACCGGCAATCTGGCAGAAGACGATGACCCGTTCGTTGCCGGTCATCGCCAGGATCGCCCCCGCCGACCCTAGGGCCGTGAAGACCAGTTGCGCCACCACGAGGACGACCATCGGCCAATAGGAGGTGTCGGCATAGTCCGGCCCGAAGGTCAGACCCAGGATCGGCCGGCCGAACAGGATCAGAATAGCGGCGATCGGAGCGGCAAAGAGAAGCAGCATCCGGGTGGAACTCTGCGCAAGGTCGCGCAGGCCCTCGACGTCGCGGTGTTTCCACAGCTCGACGACCCTTGGCCCGATGACCGTGTTGAGGATGTTCAGAGGGAACATGACCAGTTGGGCGCCCCGCTCGGCCACCCGCAGATGGGCGACGCCCTCGTCCAGCCCATAAAACCCCATGAGCAGGATCGCCAGGTTGGTGGTCAGGATGGAGACCGCGCCGATGGCCATGAAGGGCAGGTAGGATTTGAGCCAGACATGCCGGTCGGAGAAGTCGAAGCCCGGAGCCGACCGGTCGACCGGCGCGCGCAGGCGCAGAAGCGCGACGAGCACGAGCATGGTGATGACGCTGGCGCCGAGATACCAGTGCAGCGCCTGCCGCGCGGAGACGTCGCCGAACCGGGCCAGCACGAGGAACCCGGCGATCAGCAGCAGTTGCAGCAGGATCTGTTGCGGCAGAGCAGCCAGCGGCGCGTTGCCGAACCCGCGCAGGGCGCCGCTGGCGATGGCGATGCCGCTCAGGGCCGGAACGATCAGAAGCGGGGTCAGAAGCGCGTCGGGGGCGAGGCCGCGGATCGTCTGCGCACCGGTAAGGTGCAGGAAGGCAAAGAACCCGATGATCGTCAGAAGCGAATACAGGATCGCCCAGCCCGATGCGGCCGCCATCAGGGCGCGGTAGCGGGCCCAGCGCCGGTCGACGGCATAGCCGGACACTTCGCGCATGAGCAGGATCGGCATGCCGCTCACGATCGGGATCGAAACGCACAGTGGCGAAGGCGAGCGCCAGACAGCGGCCGAACTCCGCTGTCGGCAAGATGCGCGCGAGAACGATGTTGGTCAGGACGGCCAGCGGCAGGCCGAGTGCGAAGACACTCGACAGCCGCAAGAACGATCCCACTATCCTGTCGCCGCTCGACGGACCCGCGTTGGCCAAGTTTTGCCTCTATCTGCAAGATTTCCCCGCCTTATATCTCGGACCCGGACGGGTCAATTCGTGGCAATCTTCGCGCCTTCGGTTTGGGTTTCGCCGGCCACGGTGCGGGTGCCGACGACCCGGCCGGGCACGCCGCCGACGATCGCGAAGGCGTCGACGTCGCGGATTACCACCGCGCCTGCGGCGATGATCGCCCCGCGCCCGATGGTGACACCTTTCAGGATCGTGCGCTGTCCGATCCACACATCGTCGCCGATCGTGACCGCCGCGGTGGTGATGCCCTGTTCCTTCATCGCAATGTCGGTGCGGGCATGGGTATGGTCGGTGTCGCGGATCGAGACCGCCTGCGAGATCATCACGTCGCGGCCGATGTCGATCCGGTCGTTGCAGCCGATCGTGCAGTACTCGCCCAGAAGGCTGTTCCGCCCGAGGGCATCGGCCCGACCCCTGGATGATCGTTCGGCGCCGATCTTGTTGCCGCCCATCGTGACGATCCGCAGACCGGTGCCGGCTTTGCCTTTGGCTGGTGAATTCCCGGATGAGGATGCCCGGCCGAAGCAGCAGCGCCCGATGGGGTCGAGGTAGGGCGCGTAGCGTGCGGTGAAGACCCTTTCGCGGAAGGCATCGAAGGTCTTGGCGAGGATGTCCAGAACCGAGGCCAGCCAGAGCCTCGGCCGGCCGGGTGCGCTGGCCGGTTCGGTTCGCGCAGAAGGCGATCCGGCGCTGCGGTGAGACCGGGTTTCGGAAGGGATTGTCGGCCTGAGTTCATTGTGTTTTCGGCGGCATTTCAGTGTCAAAAGGGGCGTTTGCACTCCCACGGGGAGACAAGAGGTACCTGTACACACGCCATAGTTTAGTGCGGCCGTCGCGGTTGCGCCATCATGTTGTAGGCTTCGGTTCGAAACCTTGGGCGCTCGTCGAAGAATGCCTGGCCCTGAGGGGCGGTCCTGTGTCAGCGCGTTCGGCGGAACCGGTCGCGGTGCAGGGCGAGAAACCGGCGCAACCGGCCGCGGCGGAACAGCTCGCCAAGGTAGTGGCGGCGGCGCGCGGGATCGGACAGCAGGTCTTTTGCGTAGGTCCCGGCCAGACGGAGGAGCTCGGTGCGCCGTCTGCGGCGCGGCCGTCCGAAATCGACCAGCGCCGTTTCGGCCCAGGCGCGGGGGGAACGGCCCAGAGCGGCGATGTCGCTTTCGTTGCCGAAGACGAGGGCGCGGGCCGCATCGAGGGCCTCCCACGGCGCCGGATCGAAGCTATCCGCAAACAGGGCTCTGGCCAATGCGACGGGCTCCGCCCCGAAGGCCCGCTGCATGACCTCGAATTCGAGGATGTCGCGCAGGGACAGCTGGCCGTCGCGATAGCGCGGCCGGTGCAGCTGGGCGTGAAACACACAATGCGCCAGCCGGTGCTCTGGCGCCGGCACCGCGATGCCGGGCAGGTCCGAGGGGAGGGCGCGGTCGAGCACGGCTTCGGCCGCCACGAACGCCTGGCCGTCGACCGTTCCGAGGCCGCGGTGCAACTCCAGCATCACCGGCCAGTCCCGGCGCCGGAGCGGGGCGATGTGGTGGTGGTGGCGTTCGGCCTCCGCGTCGACCCGGTCGGACCGCGCCCCGGTCCCGTGCAGGATCCCGGCGGCGCGGGTGATGTCGTCTTCGGGGACGAGCAGGTCGACATCGCTGAGGAACCGCAGCCCCGGGCGGGGGAACACCGGCGCGGCGAGTTCGGCGGCGCCCTTGAGCGCGACCGAGCGGATGCCGTTTTCGGCAAGAATGCCGCCGATTTCGGCGATCTGGGCGCGGATCGCCGCGTTGCGCCGGATATTGGCCTGCTCCATCTCCTTGAAGAAGATCACCAGATCGTCCGGCACGGCGCGCTGCAGGTCCGGGCTGGTCTCGAACCCCGCAGCCATCGCTACGTGCACATAGTTGAACGTCGCGATCGGCACGATCTCCTGTGGGTCGCTGGCGCCCAGATCGGCGACCAGCCCGGGGCCGCCGGGCCGTCCGGTCGCGGCCCGGAGCAGGCCGAGCACGCTGCGGTGCGGGGCCGAAGGGCAGGCCGCGATGCCGGGCGCGGGGAGGTGCGACTTGGGCGCCATCTCGGAAGCGGGGTCTCCGGGTTGCATCGCCCGGGCGGGCGCGCACCGACTATGCGCCGGCCGCGGCAGGGGCGCAACCGGTGGGGTGTTTGCGGAACGGGCCAGGAGGGCAGGGGGCGGGGCCGCCGCCCGTCCGAGCAGCGTACGCTGGGTTCACCGGAAGTTACCACCGCTCAGTCTATCACTTCCCGAGAAACGGAACGGGTGCCCGCGCCGCAGTGAGATCCCGCCGCCGGCAGGCGCCGAGGGGCCTTCGCGCGATGCTGCCATTCCCCGGCGGCCAGCGCCGGTCTTGCCGCAGCGCCGGAACGCGCCCGACCCGTTTCGCCGTCCCGCCCCCGGGACCCGGTCGGGAGGGGGCGGCGCCGCTCGACCAGCTGCGGTCCCGACCAAAACCCCCGGCCGGTTTCGGCCGGACCCCGCGTGGGCCCCGTGCGCCACGTCCTGCCAAACCCGAAGGGAGACAGACCCATGCCGAAGAATGCCACCGTGACCTGCCCGGCCGGAACGCCCACGCAGCTGACCGATACCGCGGTCTCGGCCGCGCGTCGTCGGGCTCCAGGATTTCTACCTGTGCGCGACGACGGCGGCGACCCCGCCCGCGGACCTCGAAGGTGCGGTGATGATGCTGCCGTTCTCGGTGCTCGCCGCCGACCTGGCGCTTGCCGACCTGTTCCCCGGCGTCGGCGCCTCGGTCTATCTCTGGGGCTGGCCGGTCGGCAGCGATCCGACCGAGACCGTCGACGTGTCGGTCTCGCACGTGTGAGGCGGCGATGCGCAGCCAGCTCCTTCAGAGCCCGGGGCTCAGCCCCTACGGTCGGCGCGGAGGCGTCGCGGCGAGCTCCGCCTACGCGGTCAACGGCTTCACCCCGGCGACCGTCGCCGACTACCAGGCCGAAACCTACGTTGTGAACGGCGCGGCGGTGCCGCTGTCCGGCGTGATGACCTTCGCACGGAGCGGTCCGGCGGTCGCGCCCGGCGACGACGGCTACCTCGACAGCTTTGCCGACGGCGTGATCCGGGCGCCGTCCTATGCCCTGGAAGACGGGGCGTGGGTACGGGGGCTGACCCTCGAGACGGTTGCCCGCACGAACATTCTCGCCTATTCCGGCATTGACCACTGGACGGCCACGACCAGCGTCGTGATCCCGGGCCAGACCGGCGTCGACGGCGGCGCGACCGCTTTCAAACTGGCGGACGACAACGGCGGCGGTGTGGCGGGGGTTCGTGTCGACCGCAGCCTGACCGGGGTCGCCACGTCGACCCGGCACGTGTTTTCGTGGTACGCCCGCGCCGACCAGTTGCACTGGATCATGGCGTTCATCAACGGGTTCACGACGCCGCCGAACACCACCTGCTACTTCGATGCCGGGGCCGGTGTGGTCGGGACGACGGCGAACGGCGTCACCATCGGAATCCAGGATGCCGGCAACGGCTGGTACCGGTGCTGGGCGACGTTTACCACGCATGCGACCGACACGACCGGCCGGCTCGACCTGTGGCTGGCCGACAGCATCGGCGACTTCCAGACGGATCGCGACGGCACCTCGTCGATCTTCATCGACCGGGCCCAGCTCGAAATCGGCGCGTTGCCGTCTTCGCATGTGGCGACCAATGGCACGTCGGTCCTGCGCAACGCCGAAAACCTGTCGATCGCGTCCGGCAAGTGGCCCTATTCGGCCACGGCGATGTCCGGCGTGCTGATCGGGGCCGAAACCTTCGCCGACGAGGGCGTTGCCGGCCAGGTGAAGCTGGTCGACATCGGTGCGGATGCGAACAACCGGATCACCCTGTCGATCGACACGGACGGCACCAAGACCGGCACGCTGACCCTGACCGTGGTGAACGGCGGGGTTTCGGCGAGCGTCTCGGCCGCGAGCGAGCTGCCGCCCGGCATGCTCAGCGGTTTCGGTCTCGCCTGGCGCGTGACCGGCTCCGAGATCAACATCGCGCTCGACGGTGTAGCCGCGGTCGCGGTCGCCAACACCGCCGGCGTACCCGATTTGTCTTCGACCGCGCTGGTGTTCGGCGGCATGGGTTTCCGCAAGCAGGCGCTGTTCTGGAGCGCGGATATCGGCGACGCGGGGCTCGAAGAAGCCTCGGCGCCCGGCCATTTCAATCTCGAGGTCATCTGATGAGTGCAACCGTCACCGTGTCGGGCATGACGAGGATGGGGGCGGCGGTGTCCGCCTCCCTCACCGTTCCCTTCGCCGCATCGGGCAAGGAGCGGATGGACCTGGTGGTCGTCGACCCGGCCACCCGGACGATCTCGCGCGTTGCGGGCACCGGCGCAGGCCCAGGCTCGACGCGCTGGAATGGCAGGGAACCCGGGCGGTCAGACGATCGTCGGGCGCGCCCGAGTCACCGACGGCGCCGTCACCACGGTCGAGACCGGGCTGTGGCGGGGCGTGAGCTTCATCGGTCAGAACCGCGCCGAGGAGGGCGCGGATCGCCCTTGTAACCGGGGGTATCCTCGCGCCGCTGGTCGCGGCTGCCACCGCAGGCAGTGCGATCACGCTCAGGGGAGTATGGCGACAGCATCACCGCGCTCCAGTCCAACGTCCCGGACTATGTCGCGAACGGGATCCTGCGCGACCGCGCGCTCTCTTACCTTGCGAACTATCCCGCCGACACGAAAGCGCTCGTCGCGACCTACGACACAGGCGACGGCGCGGGCCGGGTCCATACCCGGCTGGGGTGGAACTGGCACATCAAGGCGGCGTTGGAGGCGCTGGGCGGGTCGAGCGTGAGCTATCTCGCTACGGGATCGGGGCGACGACCTCGCAGAACACCGAACCGGTGGCCGGCCACGGCAACGGTCTCTGGCCTGCGCGGATCGCGGTGCCGCTCGGCGCCGGTCTCGACGCGGTGGTGATCGGCTTCGGCATGAACGAGCGCGGGCAGAGCTATACCTACGCCAATATCGTCAACATGATCGGCCAGTTTCAGGGGGCAGGGGCGATCTGCATCGTCATCGGCTGCCCGCGGCCGAACGCCAACCAGGACGCGGTGGCCTGGCGCTTGACCAACGACGCGCTCGAAACTGCCGCCTACGACGCCGGTGCGGCGTTCGTCTCGACGACCGCGATCGCGGACGACGGGCTGGCCCTCGGTGGGCTCGGGGTGCCGGCCGAGGCCCTCGCCTCGGCGAACACGATCAGCGGTGGCAACAACCACCCGGGGATCTGGGAACTGACCCGCTACGGCGAGAGCGCGGTTCGGCAGTTGGGGCTCGGGTAGATCGGCGGCATCGGGGCGGGCCGCCCCGGTGTCCCCGCCTCAGCCCTGCTTCGGCCGGGGCGCCTCGGGGCGGTCCCGGGCTACGGATTTGAGGTAGCCGCCATAGCTGTTCTTGCCGAATTTCGCGGCCCGCGCCTCGAGCCCGGCGGCGTCGATGAAGCCCATCTCGTAGGCGATCTCGTCGGGCGAGCCCACCTGCTGGCCCTGGCGTTCGGTCAGCGTGCGCACGAAATTGCCGGCGTCGAGCAGGCTGGCGTGGGTGCCGGTGTCGAGCCAGGCATAGCCGCGGCCCATGGTCTCGACCCGAAGCTCGCCGGCGGCGAGGTAGATCGAGAGCAGATCGACGATTTCGAGCTCGCCACGCGGCGAGGGCTTCACCCTGCGGGCGAATTCCGGCGCGCGGCCGTCGAGGAAGTAGAGCCCGGTCACCGCATAATTGGACGGCGGCACCTCCGGCTTCTCGACGATCTCGCCGACCCGGCCTTCGGCATCGAAGCCGACAACGCCGTAGCGCTGCGGATCGGAGACGCGGTAGCCGAAGACCGTGCCACCCGCGGGCTGGGCATCGGCCGCGGCAAGGCGCGCGGGCAGGCCGTGACCGAAGAAGATGTTGTCGCCGAGCACCAGCGCCGAGGGCGCGCCGGCGAGAAAATCTTCGGCGAGGAGATAGGCCTGGGCCAGCCCGTCGGGCGAGGGCTGGACGATATAGCTGAGCTCGATCCCCCATTGGCGCCCGTCGCCGAGCAGGCGCTGGAACTGGGCCTGGTCGTCGGGGGTGGTGATGACCGCGATCTCGCGGATGCCCGCGAGCATCAGCACGCTCAGCGGGTAGTAGATCATCGGCTTGTCGTAGACCGGCAGGAGCTGCTTGGAGACCCCCATGGTGATCGGATAGAGCCGGGTGCCCGAGCCGCCCGCCAGAATGATGCCCTTGCGTTTCATCGTCTTGCCCGTCGCCTCGTCGAGAATTGTTTTGCCGAATACCTGCCGGCCCCGCCGACGGACGCCAACTTAGCAAGCTTTCTCCGGGCGTCCAGCCGCGAATGCGTCGGGCGGGCGTCGGTCGGGCGGGATCAGTCGGGCGCGCCGAAAGGATCGGAACGGGCCGCGGTGATCGCCGCGCGGTATTCGGCGATGAGCCGGCGGGTCAGGTCGCCCGCGCCAGGCAGGTCGTGAATGCCGCCGACCCCGTGTCCGGCCGACCAGACGGTCTTCCACGCCCTGGCTTCGCTCGCCATGTCCAGGGCGCCGTGGGCCGGCAGGTTGTCAGGGTCGAGCCCGGCGGCGATCATCGAGGGGCGCAGGAAATTGGCGTTCACGCCGGAGATGTTCGGCGTGTAGAGGATGTCGGCCGCCTGCGCGTCGACCACCATCCGCTTGTAGCCGGGTTCGACCATCGCCTCGCGGGTCGCGAGGTAGCGGGTGCCGAGATAGGCCATGTCGGCCCCCATCACCCGGGCGGCGGCGATCTCAGCGCCGGTGTTGATCGCGCCGCCGAGCACGAGGGTGCCGTCGAAAACGGCGCGGATCTCGGCAACCAGCGCGAAAGGGCTGAGCGTCCCGGCATGTCCGCCGGCGCCGGCGGCGACCGCGATGATGCCGTCGACCCCGGCCGCGGCCGCCTTTTCGGCGTGACGGCGGTTGATGACGTCGTGAAACACCAGCCCGCCATAGCCGTGTACGGCTTCGACCAGCTCGGTCACCGTGCCGAGCGAGGTGATGACCAGCGGCACCCGGCGGGCGACGATCGCGGCGAGATCGGCGTCGAGACGCGGGTTCGAGCGGTGAACGATCAGGTTGACGCCAAAGGGCGCGGCCCCGGCCGCGCGGCGGGTGGCGATCTCGTCGAGCCAGTCGGCGAGCGCCCCGGTGCTGCGCGGGTTGAGGGCCGGAAAGGTGCCGACCGCACCGGCATTGCAGGTCTCGACCACCAGGTCGGGGCCGGACGTGAGAAACATAGGCGCGGCGATGGCGGGCAGGCGCAGGTGGGAAAAGGCGGCGGGCAGGGGCATGGGGCGGGGTCTCGGTCGGGTGCCCGGGCGCGCGGGCGGTGGGCGGGGTGAGGGGCCGGGTGGCGGCCTCTGGGACGTCGCTCCGGCTAGAGTGCGCGGGCGATGACCAGCCGCTGGATGTCGCTGGTGCCTTCGTAGATCTGGCAGACCCGCACGTCGCGGTAGATCCGTTCGACCGGGTAGTCGGCGAGGTAGCCGTAGCCGCCGTGGATCTGGATCGCATCTGAGCAGACGCTCTCGGCCATTTCCGAGGCGAAGAGCTTGGCCATCGAGGCCTCGGTGAGGGAGGGCAGGCCGGCGTCGCGGGTGGCGGCGGCATGCAGCACCAGCTGGCGCGCGGCCTCGATCCGGGTCGCCATGTCGGCGAGGCGGAAGGCCACCGCCTGGTGGTCGGCGATGGGCCGGCCGAAGGCGGTGCGGTCGCTTGCGTAGTCGCGGGCCGCCTCGAAGGCCGCGCGGGCCATGCCGACCGCCTGCGCCGCGATCCCGATCCGCCCGCCCTCGAGGTTGGAGAGCGCGATCCGCAGGCCCTCGCCCTCGGCGCCGAGCCGGTTTTCGGCCGGGACCTTCATGTCGGTGAAGGCAAGCGCGCAGGTGTCGGTCGCGTGCAGGCCGAGCTTGCGTTCGACCCGGACCACCTTGTAGCCCGGCGTATCGGTGGGCACGAGAAAGGCCGAGATCCCCTTCTTGCCGGCCGCGGGGTCGGTCACCGCGAAGACGATGGTGAGGGCGCCGTTCTTGCCGGAGGTGATGAATTGCTTGGCGCCGTTGATCACGTAATGGTCGCCGTCGCGCACCGCGCGGGTACGGATCGCCGCGGCGTCGGAGCCGGTATGCGGCTCGGTCAGGGCGAAGGCGCCGATCCAGTCGCCGGAGGCGAGCTGTGGCAGGAAGCGCTGTTTCTGCGCCTCGGTGCCGTAGCGCGCGATCGGGGCGCAGCCGACGGAGCTGTGGACGCTGACGATGGTGGAGCAGGCGCCGTCGCCGGCCGCGATCTCCTCGATCGCCAGCGCGTAGGAGACGAGGTCGAGCCCGACGCCGCCGTATTCCTCCGGGACCAGCATGCCGAGAAGGCCGAGCGCGCCCATTTCGCTGAGCTCCGCCCGCGGGAAGCGATGTTCGGCATCGCGCTCGGCCGCGGTCGGCGCGAGCCGGTCGGCGGCGAAGGCCCGGGCCATGTCGCGGACCTGCTCCTGGGTTTCGGTCAAGCGCATGTTCGGTCCTCTCGCGGGGTCAGTGTCGTTGGCGGGCGCCGCCGGCGGATGGTGCAGGGCGGGTCCGGCTTCGTCAGGGCAGCCCGCAGGGTTCATCGTCAGGAAGACACCTGTCCCGTCCCGCGCGAAGGCGCGCCCGTGCCGCGGCCGTTTCCCGGCGTGATCTCTCGGTCGACCCCGGGCCCGGGCCAGTGCCGGCGTGGCGCCCCCGCGCTGAATCCCGGCGTTGCGGTTTTGTCCGAGACCTCCTCCCAGCCGCAGGGCGGGGCACCGGAAAGGACGCGGGTTTGAGCGGAGATCTCGGCATTGGCGACCAGACCTGGACCGACGTCCTCCAGGCGATGGACCGTACCTATGCCGAGCTGGTGGACTACCAGGAACAGCTCGAAGCCCGCAATGCCGAGCTGACCAACCTGCGCCACTTCCTCGCGTCGATCATGACCTCGATCAGCGATTACCTGATCGTGGCCGACCGCGACAGGAAAGATCGCCGATGCCAGCCAGTCGTTCCGCGACGCGTCCGGGCGCGACATCGACGCTCACGGGCCGCAACATCTGCGACTTCTTTGAGGCGGCACCGTCGTACGTGGCGCGATCTCCGACGTGCTGGGACTTCGGCGCGATGCGCGGATCTCGGCCGGGCTGGTGACGCGCGAGGGCGCGACCCAGTCGAGCGCGGATCTCGCCGCGGCTGGTTCCGGCGCGGCAAGGCGACCGGCGTGGTGCTGACCGGGCGGCCGATGGGCGAGCTCTTGCGGGCCTATTCGGGTACGGAGGTCAGCCACCGCGAGCTCAAGGAAACGCAAGGCCAGGCTCGTGCGCAACGAGAAGATGGCCTCGCTCGGCCGGTTGCTCGCGGGCGTGGCGCATGAACTCCAGCAGCCCGATCAGCTTCGTCTACGCCAATACCCACACGCTGGGAAAAATACCTCACCCGGTTCGAGAGCTATTTCGAGCGGGTGCAGGCCAGCGCCAGCCGCAGGCTGAGCGCGCTGCGCAAGGAGCTGCGCCTCGACCGGCATCTCGGCAACCTGAACAGCGCTGTCCATGGCGCCCGCGAAGGCGCAGAACGGGTGCGCGACATCGTCGAAGACCTGCGCCGGCTGTCGGCGGAAGGCTCGGGCGAGACCATCTCTTCGACATCGCCGAGACCGCGCGGCTCTCGGCCAACTGGATCGAGCGGGGGATGAAATCGGAGGTGGCGATCACCTTCACCGGCGAACCGGTCTGCCTGGTGCAGGGCGGCGGGCATATCCAGCAGGTTCTGATGAACCTCGTCCAGAATGCCGTCGACGCGATGGAGGGGATGGCGGCGCCGCAGATCCGCTTTCACCTCGCCTATGCCGGCGCGCGTGCGGTCATCGACGTCCGCGACACCGGGCCAGGGGGTGCCGGCCCGCGCTCGCCCCAGACGATCTTCGACCCGTTCTTCACCACCAAGGAGGTCGGCCGCGGCACCGGGCTCGGGCGCTCGATCTCGCACAAGATCGTCGAGAACATGGTGGCCGGCTCGAACTGGTCGAAGGCCCCGGGCCGGGAGCGTGTTTCCGGCTGACCCTGCCGCGCGGGGATGGCGCATGAACCTGCTCTGGCTCCAGTCCGCAGGCTGCGGCGGCTGCCATGTCGCTGCTCTGCGCCGAGAATCGAATGTCTACGACCTGCTCGACGGCGCCGGGATCGAGGCTCCTGTGGCACCCGACGCTGAGCGAGGCCACCGGCGCGCCGGTGCGGGCGCTGCTCGAAGACATCGAGGCCGGCCGCACCGCGCTCGACATCCTCTGCATCCGAAGGCTCGATCCTGCGCGGGCCCGGTGGCACCGGGCGGTTCCAGATGCTGTCGGGCACCGGGCGGTCGATGCTCGACTGGGTGCGGAAACCTCGCGCCGCTTGCGCGCCACGTCGTCGCCGTCGGCACCTGCACGACCTATGGCGGGGTGACCTCGGCGGGCGAGAACCCGGCCGATGCGGTCGGGGTGCAATACGATGGCGCCCACATCCCGGCGGCGCGCTTGCGGCCAGGTTCACCGCCCAGGGCGGGCTGCCAGTCATCAACGTCGCCGGCTGTCCGACCCATCCGACTGGGTGACCGAGACGCTGCTGCTGCTGGCCGCCGGCGCGCTCGATGCGGGCAGGCTCGACACGCTCGCCCGGCCTGATTTTACGCCGACCATCTCGACATCACGGCTGTTCCGGGAACAGGTTCTACGAATACAAGGCCAGCGCCGTCGGCCTCTCGGACATGGGCTGCCTGATGGAGCATCTCGCTGCGTCGGCGCACCCAGGCGGTGAGCGACTGCAACATCCGCGGGTGGAACGGCGAGGGCAGTTGTACCAACGCAGGCTACCCCTGCATCAACTTTACCGCGCCCGATTCGGTGGGCCACGGCTTCACCGAGACGCCGGTTGCCGGTATCCCGGTGGGCCTGCCGTCGGACATGCCCGAGGCCTGGTTCATGGCGCTCGCCAGCCTGTCCAAGGCAGCGACGCCGCGCCGCCTCGGAGTGAACGCGACCTCGGACCGGATCAAAGTGCCGCCGAGAACGAAGAAGCCCGGCGCATGAGCGAGACGCAGCTGATCGTCGGGCCGTTCAACCGGGTCGAGGGGGATCGGAGATCCGGCTCGAAATCGAGGCGACCGGAGTCGCGGCGGCCTGCCAATTCGCCGATGTTCCGCGGCTGAACGGATCATGCTGGCGAGGGCCGCTCGACGCGCTCACGATCACGCTCCGGATCTGCGGGATCTGCTCGATCAGCCGGTCGGCGGCGGCGGCGCTGGCGCTGGCGGATGCGGCGGGGCTGGTGCACAGACCGGCCGGCGCCGGGTCGCGGCACTCCTGCATGCGGTCGGGAATCTCGCTGACCACGTGACCCATTTCAACCTGTTCTTCATGCCGGTTTCGCCCGCGCCACCTGAAGAGCGCCCCCTGGCACGACCGCGCCTTGACCCGGTTCGCCGCGGGGCGGGCGCGGCCGTGCAGGCGGCAACCGAGGCGCGGGCGGGGCTGTTGCACATCGTCAGCCTGCTCGGCGGAAGTGGCCGCATACGCTGGCGGTCCAGCCGGGCAGCGTCACAGGCGCCGACTGCGCGACAAGGTCCGCATCGGCGCGACCCTGCGCGCCTTCCGCACCTATCTCGAACGGGAGCTTTTCGGCGCGCCGGTCAGAAGCCTTTGCGGCGCTCGACACCACGTGATGCGTTCGACGCCTGGACGACGGGCGACGCCGGTTTGTTCGTCGAGATCCTCAGGCGCTGGGGCTTGCCGCGCTGGGGCCGGAGTGGGGCGCGGTATCGGTCCCTATGGCGCTATCCCGGGCCCGAGGGGCGGCTGTAGGGCCCGGGCATCTGGGCCGCGGGCAGGCCAGGAGTGCTGCGGGTCGAGGCGATCGCCGAAGACCTGAGCCATGCCTGGATACTGGGCGAAACCGCGCACCCTGCCCGCGGCGAGACCCTTCCGGATGCGGCCATGGCGGCGCCCGGCTACTCGTGGTGCAAGGCGCCACGGCTCGACAGGCGAGCTATGAGACCGGGGCGCTCGCCCGGCAGGTGGTCGACGGCCTCCGCTGGCGCTTGCCCTCGCGCCCGAAGCAGGCGTGCGGGCGCGGATCGCCGGGCGGCTGATCGAGATCGCCCGGACCCAGATGGCGCTGGAAGCGATGCTGGACCGGATCGACCCGGCGGCACGCTTCATGACCCGGTGAACCTGCCGAAGGACGGCGCCGGCGTCGGGCTGGTCGAGGCGGCGCGCGGCGCGCTCGGCCACTGGCTGCGGATCGAGGGCGGCCGGATCGCCGCCTACCAGATCATCGCGCCGACGACCTGGAATTTCGGCCCCCGCGATGCCGCCGGCACGCCGGGCCCGGTCGAGGCGCTGGTCGGTGCCCGTGCGTGCGAGCGAGCGCCGGTGTCGGTCCAGCACATCCTGCGCTCCTTCGACCCCTGCATGGTCTGCACCGTGCATTGGGCCACCAACCCGCGACCGGAAAGCGGCTGACCAGTCGGCGGGCCGGCCGGTCAGCGGGCAACCGGCCCGATCCGCGGCGCCCCTCGCAACTACCTGAAATAACGCAGGAAAAACCACGGCGCCTTTCCGCGCTTTCGGCTTCGTCCGCCGCGCCGTCGCTGCTCTGATCGAAGCCGGACCGGTGGGCGCAGGACGTCTCCGGCCGAACCGGACGGCAAGGGAGGAGCGCGCCTTGAGCGAGATCGAGACATTCTACGACGTGATGCGCCGGCAGGGGATCACCCGCCGCAGCTTCATGAAATATTGTTCGCTGACGGCGGCGGCGCTGGGGCTGAGCCCGGCGATGGTGCCGCAGATCGCGCATGCGATGGAGACCAAGCCGCGCACCCCGGTGATCTGGGTCCACGGGCTCGAATGCACCTGCTGTTCCGAGAGCTTCATCCGCTCGGCCCACCCGCTCGCCAAGGACGTGGTGCTGAGCATGATCTCGCTCGACTACGACGACACGCTGATGGCGGCGGCCGGCCACCAGGCCGAAGCTGCGCTTCAGGACACGATCGAGAAATACAAGGGCAATTACATCCTCGCGGTCGAGGGCAACCCGCCGCTGAACGAGGACGGCATGTTCTGCATCATCGGCGGCAAGCCCTTCGTCGAACAGCTGCGCCACGCCGCCGAGCATGCCAAGGCGATCATCTCCTGGGGGGCCTGCGCTTCCTACGGCTGCGTCCAGGCGGCCAAGCCCAACCCGACCCGCGCCACCCCGGTGCACAAGGTCATTACCGACAAGCCGATCATCAAGGTGCCGGGCTGCCCGCCCATCGCCGAGGTCATGACCGGCGTCATCACCTACATGCTCACCTTCGACCGGCTCCCCGAGCTCGACCGCCAGGGGCGGCCGGCGATGTTCTACGGTCAGCGGATCCACGACAAGTGCTACCGCCGGCCGCATTTCGACGCCGGCCAGTTTGTCGAGCACTGGGACGACGAAAACGCGCGCAAGGGCTATTGCCTCTACAAGATGGGCTGCAAGGGCCCGACCACCTACAACGCCTGCTCCACCGTGCGCTGGAACGAGGGCACGAGCTTCCCGATCCAGTCGGGCCATGGCTGCATCGGCTGTTCCGAAGACGGGTTCTGGGACCAGGGCACCTTCTACAACCGGGTCACCGATCTCACCCAGTTCGGTGTCGAGGCCAATGCCGACAAGGTCGGGCTCGCCGCCGCCGGGGTCGTCGGTGGCGCGGTCGCGGTCCACGCCGCCGTTTCGGCGCTCAAGGCCGCACAGAAGAAAACCCAATCGAGCAAAGAGGAGGCGTAACCCATGGCCACCACTCCCAACGGTTTCGACCTCGACAACAGCGGGCGGCGCATCGTCGTCGACCCGGTGACCCGGATCGAAGGCCACATGCGCTGCGAAGTGAACGTCGACGACGAGGGCATCATCCGCAATGCCGTCTCGACCGGCACGATGTGGCGCGGGCTCGAAGTGATCCTCAAGGGCCGCGATCCCCGCGACGCCTGGGCCTTCACCGAGCGCATCTGCGGAGTCTGCACCGGGACGCATGCGCTCACGAGCGTGCGCGCGGTCGAGGATGCGCTGGGGATCACCATCCCCGACAACGCCAACTCGATCCGCAACATCATGCAGCTGAATTTGCAGATCCACGACCACATCGTGCATTTCTACCACCTGCATGCGCTCGACTGGGTGAACCCGGTCAACGCGCTCAAGGCCGACCCCAAGGCGACTTCCGAGCTGCAACAGGCTGTCTCGCCGAGCCATCCGCTGTCGAGCCCCGGCTACTTCCGCGACGTGCAGAACCGGCTGAAGAGGTTCGTCGAGTCGGCCGTCGGCCTGTTCAAGAACGGCTATTGGGACAACCTGCCTACCTCTTGCCGCCAGAAGCCGACCTGATGGCGACGACCCACTACCTCGAGGCGCTCGACCTGCAGAAGGAGATCGTCAAGATCCACACCATCTTCGGCGGCAAGAACCCGCATCCGAACTGGCTGGTGGGCGGCGTGCCGTGTCCGATCAACGTGCACAGCGTCGGCGCGGTGGGGGCGATCAACATGGAACGCCTCAACATGGTGTCCTCGATCATCGACAAGTGCATCGAGTTCAACACCAACGTCTATCTGCCCGACGTCGTCGCCATCGGCGGGTTCTACAAGAACTGGCTCTACGGCGGCGGGCTCTCGGGCAAGTCGGTGCTCGCTTACGGCGACATCCCCGAGCATCCGAACGACTTCTCGCCCGATCAGCTGCATCTGCCGCGCGGCGCGATCATCGACGGCAACCTCGACGAGGTCCACGACGTCGACCCGCGCGATCCCGAGCAGGTGCAGGAGTTTGTCGATCACAGCTGGTACGATTACGGCGAGCCGGGCCGGGGGCTGCACCCCTGGGACGGGGTGACCGAGCCGAAATACGAGCTCGGCCCCAACGCCAAGGGCACCCGCACCAATATCGAGGAGCTCGACGAGGCGGCGAAATATTCCTGGATCAAGGCGCCGCGCTGGAAGGGTCACGCGATGGAGGTGGGACCGCTCGCCCGCTACGTGGTGGGCTACGCCAAGGGCCACGAGGACATCAAGAACCAGGTCGAAGGGCTGCTCAGGACCATGGACCTGCCGGTCCCGGCGCTGTTCTCGACGCTGGGCCGCACCGCCGCCCGGGCGCTCGAAAGCGAATACTGCGGACGGCTGCAGAAGCATTTCTTCCACAAGATGGTGACCAACATTAAGAACGGCGACGAGAGCACCGCCAATGTCGAGAAGTGGGACCCGTCGTCCTGGCCGAAGGAGGCCAAGGGCGTCGGCATGACCGAGGCGCCGCGCGGCGCGCTCGGCCACTGGATCAAGATCAAGGACGGGCGCATCGAGAACTACCAATGCGTCGTGCCCACCACCTGGAACGGCTCGCCCCGCGACACCGCCGGCAATATCGGCGCCTTCGAGGCGAGCCTGATGGACACCAAGATGGAGCGGCCCGACGAGCCGGTCGAGATCCTGCGCACGCTGCACAGCTTCGATCCGTGCCTGGCCTGTTCGACCCATGTCATGTCGCCGGACGGCGCGGAGCTGACCCGGGTCAAGGTCCGCTGAGGGAGGAGGAACCCCAATGAAAAAGATTGCAACTCTCACGCTTCTCGTCCCCGGGGCCGCGCTCGCCCATCCCGGCCATCCGGAGCTTCCGGGACCGGCAGGGCATGACCTCGCCCATGTGGTCCTCGCCCTCGGCATCGCCACGGCAACCGTGGCCGGGCTTGCGCTCTTGCGCCGGCTCGACACCCGCCGCCAGGAGGAGTGAGCGATGTCCGACAACACCATCCACGTCCCTAACCCGGCCGCCGGCGAGGCCTTCGAGGCGGCGCGGCTCACCGGCGATGCCACGGCGGAGGACCTCGAAAGCATCCGCCGGCGCACCTCGGTCTACGTCTACGAGGCGCCGGTGCGGCTGTGGCACTGGACCAACGCGCTGATGATCACGATCCTGGTCGTCACCGGCTACCTGATCGGCAAGCCGCTGCCGTCGATGCAGGTGGGTGAGGCGACACACCAGTTCGTCTTCGGCTACATCCGGTTCGCCCATTTCGCCGCGGCGATGATCCTCACGGTCGGGTTCTTCGGGCGGATCTACTGGGCGTTCTTCGGCAACCACCATGCAAGGCAACTGTTCTACATCCCTGTCCTGCGCAAGCGCTACTGGTCGGAGCTGTTCTTCGAGCTGCGCTGGTACCTGTTCCTGGAGAAGGAGCCGAAGAAATACGTCGGCCACAACCCGCTGGCGCAGCTCGCGATGTTTTTCTTCATGACGCTGGGGCTCAGCTTCATGATGGTGACCGGCTGGGCGCTCTATGCTGAAGGGGCGGGGCAGGGCTCGCTGCCGGACACGGTGATGGGCTGGGTGCTCGGGCTCGTGCACAACAGCCAGATCCTGCACCAGTTCCACCGGCTCGGCATGTGGGCGATCGTGGTCTTCGTCATCATCCACATCTACGCGGCGATCCGCGAAGACATACTCTCGCGCCAGTCGATGGTCTCGACGATGATCTCGGGGCACCGCACCTTCAAGGACGACCGCGCCGAGTAACTCCCCTTCGGGCGCGGAATCGGGAAACGGGCGCTTCGGCGCCCGTTTTCATTTGCAATGTGAACTTCCAATTAATCAAAATTTCGGAAGATTAATTTCCATGTGAATTGCGGCCGATGCGTCGAACCCTCCGTAACGCCATGGCAATTAAGTGAAAATTATCCTGTTACCCGGCGCGGTTTTTCCGGAACTCGGCCGGAATAGAAACTAACATGCCGGATATGCGGACAGGCGGTAAGCCGGCGATCAGCCTGGCACCGCGCACAAGGGAGGGACAGATGGCACCACGCGTGCTCATTCTCGGCATCGGCAACGTGCTTTGGGCGGACGAGGGTTTCGGCGTGCGCTGCGTCGAGCGCCTCGCGCAGATCCGGTCCTTCGGCGACAATGTGCGGCTGCTCGATGGCGGCACGCAGGGGCTCTACCTGTTGCCCTTCCTCGAAGAGGCCGACGTGCTCGTGGTGTTCGACGCGGTCGATTACGGGCTCGCGCCCGGCACCCTCAAGGTGGTCGAAGGCGACGAAGTGCCGTCCTTCATGGGCGCGAAGAAGATGTCGCTGCACCAGACCGGTTTCCAGGACGTGATCGCGACGGCCGAGCTCATGGGCTATCGCCCGGAAACGCTCATCCTGATCGGCTGCCAGCCGGAAGAGCTCGAAGATTACGGCGGCGGATTGCGCGACGTGGTGGCGGCGCAGGTCGACGTCGCAATCGAGGTGGCGCTGGACCGGCTTGCGCGGCTCGGGGTCGAGGCCGAGGTCGGGCAGGCCGACGACAGCCTGCTCGCCGATGCCTCAATCAAGCGCGGCGCCTACGAGGCCGGCCGTCCGAGCGCCGAAGCAGCCTGCCGCACGGGCGATGCGCGGTTCTTTCCGGCCTCCACCGTTCAGGCGCGGGACTGAGCGCATGTGCATCGGCGTCCCCCTCCGGATCCTCTCGGTCGACGGCATCGCCGCGTGCGCGACCGACGGCGTTGAAGAGCTCCTGATCGACCTCTCGCTCACCGGCCCGCTCGCCCCCGGTGCCTGGGTCCTGAGCTTTCTCGGCACCGCGCGCGAGGAGATTTCAGCGGAAGAGGCGGCGGTCATCGCAGATGCGCTCGCCGGTCTCCGCGCCGTCATGACGGGCGGCGACGTGGGCGATGCCTTCGCCGACCTCGACGCCCGTACCCCCACCCTGCCGCCGCACCTGCAAGCGGCTTTCGACAACGGAGACCGCACCGGATGACCCACCCGCTGATCGCCCGACTGACCGACGAAATGGCCTGGCCGCGGCTCGCCGACCGGCCCGCGCTCGACGCCTTCACCGCCCGCCCTGGCTGGCACGTGCTGTTCGTGCCCGGCGACGTACAGCGCAACCTCGAAAGCCCGGATGTGGCGGTGGTGCTGCCCGAGCTCCGGATGGCGTTCCAGGGCGCCTTCGACTGCGCCGTGGTCGATGACGCGATCGAGGCGGAGCTGCGGGCAGAGACTGGCGTACTCAAGACCCCGAGCCTGCTGTTCTTCTACCAGGGCAGCTTCGTCGCCGGCATCCCCAAGGTGCGCGACTGGGACGAGTACATCGCACGGATCAAGCAGATCCTCGCGCTTCCGCCCGTCATGGCGGATGCGGCGGCAGACTAGGGAGACACGCGACGATGGCTGGCAATTTCACCCTTCCCCCGATGGGCTTCGGCCCCGGCTCGCAACCCACCGAAGACGAGGGCGGCGCGCTCGATTACATGGCGATGCCGCAGGACATGCGCACCTTCACGCCGCATGTGCCCGACATCGCGGCGAGCCCTGCGCTGGCCCCGGCGCTCACCCTGCTCGCCGCGATCGCCGCGGCCGCGGATGCCGCGAGCCAGGGCGATGCCAACCGGCTGTTCGACCTTTCGAAGCTCGACGCCGATAACCGCGCCCTCATCGCCGAGACCATGGGCGAGGGCGAGGTCTAGATCCGCGTCCACGGCGTGCCGGCGATCGCCATCCAGGAAAGCGTCTTTGCCGGGGTCTGGTCGCTCCGGAGCGCCGAGCGCGATCTGATCGAGGTGGGGGCGATCCCCGCCGCCGTCCGCAACAGCGCCTTCCTGCCCCGCGCGGCGGCGGCCGGTGTGCACCTCGCGACCGGCCCGGGCGTGGTCAACGCGCCGCCGATCATGATCGAGCTTGCCGACAAATCGGCGGGCTATGCCGCGGGTGACGCCGTGCATTGCGTCAACCTCACGCTGCTGCCGCATACCGAGCAGGACCTTGCCTGGCTCGAAGACGCGCTCGGGACCGGCTCGGTCGAGATCCTGTCGCGCGGCTATGGCAATTGCCGGGTCACCGCGACCGCGACGCCGCATGTCTGGCGGGTGCAGTTCTTCAACTCGATGGACACCTCGATCCTCGACACCTACGAGGTCACCGCGGTCCCCGAGGTGGTGCTGGCCGCGACGGAAGACCTCGCCGACAGCGCAGAGCGCATTCTCGAAGTGCTGGAGGCGATCCGATGACCCGGTTCGAAGGCTCATACCTGGGCGCGAACGACCGGATCAGCCCGGCGGCGATCATGGAATGCAAGATCTGCTGGACGCCCTATGACCCGGCCGAGGGCGACGACACCCGCCAGATCCTGCCCGGCACGCCCTTCCTCGCGCTGCCCGACGACTGGAAATGCCCGGGCTGCGATGCGCCCAAGGCACAGTTCCTGGTGTCGGAAGACCCAGGCAGCGACGCGGCGCGCGAGGCCGAGGTGCTGGCCGGGCTGACCCGGGCGCTGGAGGCCGAGTTCACCGAGATCTGGCATGGCAAGATGCGCGACGTGCCGATGGTCAACAAGCTCCTGCATGTCCAGGCGGTGGGGTTCCGGCTCCACGAGGGAAGGCCGCTCGGCGTGCTCCTGAGCCCGTGGTTCATGAACCTGGTGCAGCTTCCGGCCGAAGGCGAGGACTGGTCCGATCTCGTCGCCGGCGCCAAGGAGGCGATCGCCTTTCCCTCCGGCGACTACGAGTTCATCCACAACACCCGCGGCGCCATAGGCGGCTACAAGGCCTGTTCGCTGTTCTCGCCGATGGGCGAGTTCCGGAGCCAGGCGCAGGCGGTCGAGGTGGCGGAAGCGGTGATGGTGGCGCTGTTCGACGACCAGAACCGCGCCGAGACCGACCGCAGCGCCGACATCCGCGCCGCCCGCGAGGCCGAACTGGCGGCGGCTGAGGCGGAGGCAGACGCGGCCGAGGAGGGCGGCGAAGAGCCGCTCCCGGCCGCGCCCACGCGTCGGCAACTGCTCACCGCCGGGTTGTCGGAGGGTGGAGAGCGAAACGATGCATGAGATGTCGCTCTGCGAAGGCATCCGCGAGGTGGTCGAGGCCCAGGCCGCCGCGCACGGGGTCACGAGCGTCAAGGCGGTCCGGCTCGAAATCGGACGTTTCGCCGGGGTCGAGAAGCCCGCGCTCGCCTTCGCCTTCGACGTGGTGATGCGGGGCGGCGTCGCCGAGGGCGCGCGGCTCGAAATGATCGACCTGCCCGGCGTGGCGATGTGCTACGACTGCGCCAAGGAGGTCGAGATCGACGACCGCCTGTCCCCCTGTCCCGACTGCGGCGGGGCGCGGCTGATGCCGGTGGCGGGCGATGAAATGCGGATCAAGGACATGGAGGTGGTGTGATGTGCAACGTATGTGGATGCGGAACCGCGCAGCTTGAGGGCCACCACCATGGCCATGACCATGGGCATGGCCATCACCATTCCCATGGCGACGTGCATTACGGCCAGGGCCCGGCCGGCGTTTCGGTCCCCGGCATGAGCCAGGAGCGTCTGATCGAGATCGAGACCGACGTGCTGGCCAAGAACGACCGCTACGCCGCGGCCAACCGGGCGGCGCTGGCCGCCCGCGATGTCTTCGCCGTCAACCTCGTCTCCTCTCCCGGCTCGGGCAAGACCACGCTCCTGTGCCGCACCATCGCGGCGCTGGGCGACCGGCCGCTCGCGGTGATCGAAGGCGACCAGCAGACCGCGAACGATGCCGACCGCATCCGCGCCACCGGCGCGCCCGCGGTGCAGATCAACACCGGCAAGGGCTGCCATCTCGACGGCCACATGGTCGGACATGCGCTCGACCATCTCGACTTTGCCGATGGGGCGCTCCTGTTCATCGAGAATGTCGGCAACCTAGTCTGCCCCGCGGGCTTCGACCTCGGCGAAGACTGTAAGGTCGCGATCCTCTCGGTCACCGAGGGTGAGGACAAGCCGCTCAAATACCCCGACATGTTCGCAGCATCCCGGCTCGCGCTCCTCAACAAGGTCGATCTCGCCCCCCATTGCGACGTCGACCTCGACCTCTACGAGACCAACCTGCGCCGGGTGAACCCGGGCATCGAGATCCTCCGCGTCTCGGCCCGGACCGGCGAGGGCATGGAGGCCTGGCTTGCATGGTTGCAGGACGCGGTCGCGTCGAAAGCGAACCGCGCGGCGGCGGAGTAGGCATGGCCGAGCCGCTCCCCACCGTCCTGCTGGTCGACGACGAGGAACACTCGCTGGGCGCCATGCGCATGGCGCTGGAGGACGATTTCGACTGCCTCACCGCCCTCGATGCCGCGCAGGCGATCCGGCAGATGGAGGACAATTTCGTCCAGGTCGTGTTCTGCGACCAGCGGATGCCCGGGCGCAGCGGCGTCGAGTTCCTGACCGAGGTCCGCGAGCGCTGGCCCGAGACGGTGCGGATCATCATCACCGGCTATACCGAGACCGGCGACATGATCGCGGCGATCAACGAGGCGGGGATCTACCAGTTCCTGACCAAGCCCTGGCACCCCGACCACCTGGTGATGGCCGCCAAGAACGCCGCCGATCTGTTCCGGCTGAGCCGCGACCACGAGCGGATGTCGCTGGAGATGCGCTATCTCTCGCGGAGCGTGGAGACCAAGCTCGGCGAACAGCGCAAGGCGCTGCGCGAGGGGCTCGGGTTCGAAAACGTGCTGCGCGCGGCCAATTCGCCGATGAACGCGGTGATCGCCCAGGCGCGGCAATTCGCGAGCTTCGACGTGCCGCTGATGATCGTGGGCGAGGCCGGCACCGGCAAGACCGCGCTCGCCCGGGCGATCCATTACGGCTCGCTGCGCTCAGACCGGCCGTTTCACGAGATCAACTGCGTCGGCGTCGAGGACGATATCCTCGAGATCGAGCTGTTCGGCGCACGGCGTGGTGCCGTCGCCGGTCTGCAGAGCAACAAGCCGGGGCTCCTGCAGAAAGCCGACCGGGGCACGCTGTTCATCAACGGCATCGCCGAGCTTTCGCCGCGGATGCAGTTGGCGCTGCTGCGGGTCGCGACCGAAGGAAGGTTCCGCCCGCTCGGCAGCCACGAGGAGCTGCGCACCGACGTGCGGCTCGTCACCGGCGCCTGTCGCACCTGCGCGCCGATGTGGCCGAGACCCGGTTCCGCTCCGATCTCTACTATGCGCTGGCCTGTTCGACCCTCTCGGTGCCGGCGCTGCGCGACCGCCCCGGCGATATCGCCGTGCTCGCCCAGACCCTTCTGTTCGACGCCGCCGCGGCGCATGGCAAGCCGGTGCACGGGCTGTCGGAGGACGCGGTGCGCTTTCTCGAAGCCTACGACTGGCCCGGCAACCTGCGCGAGCTGGAAAACGAGGTCGTGCGGATGCTGATCTTTTCCCAGGACACGGTGCTGGGCCCGGAGCTGATTTCGCGCCACATCCTGCAGGCCGCGCCGGGCGAGGCGCGCTCCGACCAGCCGGTCGACACGGTGCTGACCGCCACCGGCACGCTCGAGGACCGGGTCGAACAGATCGAAATGCGGATCTTGCGCGAGACGCTGACCCGGCTCAAATGGAACAAGAGCCGGGCCGCGGTCGAGCTCGGATTGAGCCGGGTCGGGCTTCGTGCCAAGATCGAACGCTACGCCATTGCCGAACCGGGCAGGGCGCACCACAGCGAGGAGGACTGAGCCATGTGTCTGGGTATTCCGGGACGGATCGTCGAGATCACCGATAAGGCCCGGATGATGGCGCTGGCCGATGTCTCGGGCGTGCGGCGCGAGGTCAACGTGGCCTGCGTGCTCGACGGCGACATGGCGGATCTCGTCGGCAAGTGGACGCTGATCCATGTCGGTTTCGCGATGAGCCTGATCGACGAGGAGGAAGCGGCGAAGACGCTCGAAGCTTTGCGCGATCTGGGCGAGGCGCAGGAGACGCTGGCGCAGATGGCCGAGGCGGAGGTCGCGCTGGCCGGGCCGGGTGCGGGGGGCGCGACATGAAATTCGCCTCCGAATTCCGCGACCCCGTCGCCGCGAAAGCCCTGCTCGCCGCCATCGCCGCCAAGGCCGAAGCGCTGGGCGCGACCCGGGAAGGCCGATCCACATCATGGAGATCTGCGGCGGGCATACGCATTCGATCTTCCGCTACGGGCTCGACAAGCTGGTGCACGAGGGGATCGAGTTCATCCACGGGCCGGGCTGCCCGGTCTGCGTGCTGCCGCGCGCCCGGGTCGACGAATGCATCGAGCTCGCCGAACGGCCGGAAGTGATCTTCACCACCTTCGGCGACGCGATGCGCGTGCCGGGCTCGGAAAAGTCGCTGATGCAGGCCAAGGCGGCCGGCGCCGATATCCGCATGGTGTACTCGCCGCTCGATGCGTTGGAGCTCGCCCGCCGCAACCCGACCCGCGAGGTGGTGTTCTTCGGCCTCGGTTTTGAGACCACCACGCCCTCGACGGCGCTGGCGATCCAGCAGGCGGCGCGCGAGGGGCTCGCGAACTTCTCGGTCTTCTGCAACCACATCACCGTCCCCGAGCCGATCAAGGCGCTGCTCGACGACCCGCACATGGTGCTCGACGGCTTCATCGGCCCGGGGCATGTGTCGATGGTGATCGGCGTCCGGCCTTACGATTTCATCGCCCGGGACTACGGGAAACCCATCGTCGTCGCCGGCTTCGAGCCGACCGATCTGTTGCAGTCGATCCTCATGATCCTTGCCCAGATCGAGGAGGGCCGCGCGGCGGTCGAGAACCAGTATGCCCGCGTGGTGCCCGACGAGGGCAACAAGGTCAGCCTCGCCGCCATCGCCGATGTCTACGAGAAGCGTCCGAGCTTCGAATGGCGGGGGCTCGGCGAGATCGACGCCTCCGGTCTGCGGATCCGGCCGAAATATGCCGCCTTCGACGCCGAGGAGAAGTTCGGCATCGGCTATGCCGGCGTGCGCAAGCATGTGCCCGAGGTCGAGGGCACCGCCTGCGGCATGGTCATGACCGGCCGGATGAAACCGCCGCAATGCCCGCAATTCGGCAAGGGCTGCACGCCCGAGATGCCGCTCGGTGCGCTGATGGTCTCTTCCGAGGGCGCCTGCGCGGCGTACTGGCAATACGGCGGGGCGCGCGGAGAGGCGGCGGAATAGATGGTACTGCGGGACGACAGGGTAACGCTGGCGCATGGCGGCGGCGGCAAGGCGATGCGGGACCTGATCGAGGAGGTCTTTACCGACGTCTTCGAACCGCCGGGGATGGAAGACCAGGCGCGACTGGACGCGGCAGCGCTCGCCGAGCCCGGCGCCCGGCTCGCCTTCACCACCGACAGCTACGTGGTGACCCCGGTCGAGTTCCCGGGCGGCGACATCGGCAAGATCGCCGTCGCGGGCACGGTCAACGACCTCGCCGTCGGCGGGGCGAAACCCCTGTGGCTGTCTGCGGCCTTCATCATCGAGGAGGGCACCGAAGTGGCGCTCCTGCGCCGTATCGTGGCGACGATGAAGGCGGAAGCCGACAAGGCCGGGGTGCGGATCGTCACCGGCGACACCAAGGTGGTCGACCGCGGCGCGGCCGATACGCTGTTCGTGACCACCGCCGGCGTGGGCGTGATCCCGCCCGGGCGGGACATGGCGGCGGCGCGGGTGCGGCCCGGCGATGTGGCGCTGGTCAACGGCGTCCTCGGCGACCACGGCGCGACGATCCTCGCGGCGCGGGGTGACCTGGCGCTTCAATCGCCGATCCAGTCCGACTGCGCAGCCCTTGGCCACCTGATCGAGGCCGTGCTCGCCGTCGCTCCCGGCGCAAGGGCGGCGCGCGACCTCACCCGCGGCGGCCTCGCCTCGGCGCTCAACGAGATCGCCGGCGCCGCGGGCTGCGGTATCGAGATCGAGGAAGCCGCGCTGCCGCTCCGCGACGAGGTGGTGGGCATGTGCGAGATCCTCGGGCTCGACCCGCTCTACCTCGCCAACGAGGGGCGGGTGGTGATTTTCGTGCCCGAGGCCCAGGCCGAGGCCGCGCTCGCGGCAATGCGGGGCCTGCCGGAAGGGGCGGGCGCGGTCCGCGTCGGGCAGGCCGTGGTGGCGCACCCGGGCCTCGTCCACATGCGCACCGCCTTCGGCGGTACCCGCATCGTCGACATGCTGGTCGGCGAGCAACTACCAAGGATCTGCTGACCCCGGGGCAGCGCTTGGCGCAGGCGGCGGCGTCCGGAGGTCCCCAGCGCGCTGGCCCTTGCGCAGGCCGCCTCCCGGGCGCTACCAGTGATGTGACCGCCCCGAGGCGCGACCCCGTCGGCGGCATCGCCATGAGCTGGAGGAGTGCCCCATGGACCTGGGACTGGACGGAAAACTGGCCGTGATCACCGGCGGGTCGAAAGGATCGGCCTCGGGATCGCCCGGGCCTTTGCCCGCGAGGGGGCGAAAGTCCTCATCACCGCCCGCAACGCCGAGGCCGTCAACGAGGCCGCGGCGGGGATCGCCGCGGATTTCGGGGTCGAGGCCCACGCCGTGGCCTCCGACGTCGCCACCGCCGCGGGGTGCCAGGCGGTGATCGACGCGGCCGCCACCATGGGCGGGGCCGACATCTTCGTCTCCAACGCCGGCACCGGCTCGAACGAGACCGTCGCCCAGGCGCCGGACGAGAAGTGGCAGTATTACTGGGACCTGCACGTGATGGCGGCGGTCCGGCTCAGCCGCGGTCTGGCCGACCAGATGCAGGCGAAGGGCGGCGGCGCGATGTTGATGAACGCCTCGATCTGCGCCGTGCAGCCCTTGTGGTACGAGCCGATCTACAACACCACCAAGGCGGCGCTCCTGATGTTCGCCAAGTCGCTCTCGAACGAGATGATCAAGCGCGACATCCGGGTCAACACGGTAAACCCCGGGCTGATCCGCACGCCCGACTGGGAGAAGACGGCACGCGAACTCGCCGGCGACGGCTGGGAGGGCTATCTCCAGGAGGTGGCCGACGAGCACGCCGACATCAAGCGCTTCGGCACGGTCGCGGAACTCGCCGATTTCTGCGTCTTCCTGTGCAGCCCGCGGGCCTCCTACTCCGTCGGCTCGGCCTACCATGTCGACGGCGGCATGCTCAAAACCACCTGAGCCGGGACGTCCGGCGGAGCGCCCGGCGTCCGACCCTCAAGCGGGACCTGCCCGATGTTGGAGCGGTGCCCGGGCTACGCCGGTGCAATGGCCGACAGAACGGGCGGTTGCGGGCGCAATATCACCACATTCGCGCAGGAGAATGCATCCGGCATCGAAACAAGGGTGGACGAAGATCCATGAGAGCAGCCATGCCGCCGTTGCGCAGGACCGCGGAAACGCAAGCCGTTTCCGATAACGCCTTTTGCTCGCCCGAAACTTCGCGCACAAGGTAAGTCATGGTAGATATGAAGACGTCGAGTGCCTCCGAGATCACCGGGACCTTCCCGACCTCGATCACCCAGAAACGCGCCTGGTTCATGGAGCAGATCCATCCCGGGAACCGCGGGCTGAACATCGCGGTGCGCTGGGAATTGCGCGGGCCAGCCTCCAGCGCGGCCGTAGAGGCGGCGTTCCAGAAGATCGTCGACCGCCACGAGGTCTTTCGCACCCGCTTCGTCGAACGCGACGGCGAGCCGGTGCAGGAGGTTCTCGCCCATGTCGATTTCCGGCTGAACCTGCTCGACATCCGCAACGTGCCCGCCGCCGACCGCGAGCAGAAGATCCGGCAGATCGCGATCGAGTATGCCGAAGAGCCCTTCGACCTCGGCAAGGCCGGGCTGATCCGGGTGGCCATGGTGCAGGTCGAGGCGCAGCGCGCGGCGCTGTTGATCTCGGTGCACAACAGCGTCTTCGACGGCTATTCCATCGGCGTGCTCGGCCACGAGCTCGGCACCTTCCTCGAAGCGGGCGAAACCGGCAGGCCGGCGGTGCTGCCGGAGCTGGTGCTGCAATACGGCGATTTCGCGCTGTGGCAGGCCGATTACGAAGCCAGCGGCGGTTTTGCCGACGAAGAGGCCTATTGGACCCGCACCCTCGACGGGATGCGCTATTTCGATCTCCTGTCCGACCGTCCGCGCACGGCGCAGGAACCCGAGGGCCGGAGTTTCGCCGCCGACCTGCCGGACGATTTCGAAACCCGGCTGGCGCGGACGGCGAAAGCGCTCGAAACCTCCGTGTTCGCGCTCGGCACCGCCGCGTTCAGCGTCGCGCTGGAACGGTTCTCCGGGCGGCAGGACGTCAGCTTCGCGGTGCAGGTCGCCGGCCGCAACGATGTGGATCTCGAACCGCTGATCGGCATCTTCACCAACCCGATCGTGCTGCGCTTCGCGGTCGATCCCGGTGCCACGCTGTCCGATCATGCCCGCGCGACCCGGGACATCGTGAACGGGGCGCTGGCACACCAGATGCTGCCCTTCGACCGGCTGGTGCAGGTGCTGAACCCGCCCCGCGATCCGCTGCGGATTCCGCTGGTGTCGATCATGTTCAACCTGCAGCGCGCCTTTCTCAAGGAGCGCAACTACGGCGCGGTGGAGCTGGTCTCGGTGCCGTCGCATTCGCCGGGCACGCTCTACGACCTCAACGTCAACATCGTCGGGCGCAATTCCGGCTGGCGCCTGGTGATCGACTACAACGCGCATCTGTTCGACGAAGCGACGATCCGGCTGCTCTCCGACATCCTGCTCGACGTGCTCGACGGGTTGATGCACCGCGACGGCACCGCGATCGGCACGATCCGTTCGGCGGTGCAGAAATCGGCCCCCCGGCCCGCACCGGCGCCGTTCCGCGAGGCGGCGGCCCCGGCCGCGCCCGCGGTGCCCGCGCCGGCGGAACCGCTCGACGCGGCGGCGAGCCTGCGGCAGATCTGGTCCGACGTGCTCGGCCTGCCGCCGGCACAGGTGGAGGGCAATTTCTTCGACCTCGGCGGCTACTCCGTCCTGGCGCTCAGGATGCTCGCCAAGGTCGGCGAGCGGTTCGACCAGCGCCCGAGCCTGCATGCCTTTCTCGGTGACCCGACGATCGAGGGCCTGGCCGGGCTGCTCGACCTTGCCGAGACCCCGCGATTGCCGCCCCGGTGCCGGAAGCGCCGCGCGGGCCGATCTGGGAACTCGTCGAGCTGCGCAAGTCGTCCGCCGCGGCGCCGGTCCTGATCACCGTCAACCAGCCCTTCATGTTCCAGTCGCTCGCCCGCAACATGGCCTCGGACTGCGCCGTGGCGAACCTGAGCGTCCCCGGCAACGACCACCAAGACCCTCGAAACGGTGGGTCTCGACAGCGGCGTCGACGATGCGCTCGAGACCGTGCTTGCCCGCTATGCCGGCCGGCCGATGATGTTCTGCGGGCTCTGCGTCGATGGCCGCGTCGGGCTGCGCCTCGCCCAGAGGCTCCGGGAAAACGGTCAGGAGACGGCACTCGTGGCGATGATCGATCCTGGCCCCGGGCGCGATCAAGGCGTTTTCCCCGTTCGCCCGCTGGCGCAACCGCTGGCGCATCCGCGCCCGGCGGATCCGTTATTACCTCGGTCTGCGCCGCAAGGGCGAGATCGGCTGGGCCGACGTGCTGCGCAAGAACGATCTCGCGGCGCAGTTCCTCGCGCGCTATTCCGACCGGCCGCCGCGGGACGAAACCGAGGTGCTGGTGGATGCGACCGTCGACGTGCTGGTCGCGCAGACCACGGGCTATCAATTCGACCCCTATGACGGCGAGGTCGCGCTGTTCGTGACCCGCTCGCAGGCGATGCTGCCGCGCGACGGCGTGATGGGATGGTCGAAACTGCTTTCTGCCGATACCGCGGTCTACCCGGTCAATGGCTGGCACGGCGATTCCCTGATGCGCTCGGGCTTCGATCGGATCATGGGCGTGCTCGACGCCAAGGCACAGCGGTTGAACCGCGACCGGAGCCCGAAAGCGTAACGCGTCTGCGGGGCGGGCGCTGCCCTGCCGCCAGAAAGAGCCCGCCCCCGGTCTTCCGCGGGCGGGCTTTGCGTTCGGTCAGTTCGTGCCCCGCCGGGCGTCGCGCCGATAGGCCTTCAGCGACGGTTTCTTCGGACCCCCTTCGCTGCCATCGTTGCTGTCGGCAAAGGCCGCGAGCTGGGCAATCGTCGGATATTGCAGCAGGTGTCGGGCTTCGAGGTTGAGGCCGGCGTCGATCATCCGTGCCGCGATCCGGAAGACGGTGAGCGAATCCGCTCCCAGTCCGAACAGGGTCTGGGTCGTCGAGATCTCCTCGAGCCCGAGCACCTCGCGCCAGATCCGGGCCATGCGCGCTTCGGTGTCGGACTTGGGCTCGGAATGCAGCGCCATCACGGTCGCCGAGACCTGCGGGTCGGGCAGGGCCTTGCGGTCGAGCTTGCCGTTCGCGGTCTGCGGCAGCGCGCTCAGAAACACCCAGGCGCTCGGCACCATGTAGCCGGGCAACCGTTCGGTGAGCGCCAGGCTCAGGCTTTCGGGCGCCGGGTCGCAGCCCGAGGCACAGACGATGTAGCCGACCAGCTGGTTGTCGCCGCGCGGCGACGGTTTCAGCGCGGCAGCGGCGTTGCTGATCCCGTCGAGGCCGCGCAGGGCCGCCTCGACCTCGCCGAGCTCGATGCGGAAGCCCCTGAGTTTGACCTGGCCGTCGTTGCGGCCGAGCACCTGGACGCTGCCGTCGGGCAGGCGCCGGGCGAGGTCGCCGGTCCGGTAGAGCCGTTCGGTCCGGCCGTTCACAACGACGGTGCGGAATGCCGCATCGGTCAGGTCCGGCCGTCGGAAGTAGCCCTTGGCGAGGCCCGCGCCGCCGATGTTGAGCTCACCGACCGCGCCGATGGGCAGGAGCTGGTCCTGCGGGCTCAGCACGTGGAGCACGGTGTTGTCGATCGGGTGGCCGATGGTCACCGCATCGCCCGGCGCGATCCGGGAAATCGCCGACCAGATCGTGGTCTCGGTCGGTCCGTAGACGTTCCACAGCGTCGCCCCGCCGGCGGTGAGCTTCTCGGCGAGGTCCGCGGGGAGCGGTTCGCCGCCCGCCAGCATGGTGAACCCCGGCGCGGGCGCGAACCCGGCTTCGAGCACCATCCGCCAGAGCGTCGGCGTGGCCTGCATGTGGGTGACGTCGCCCTTGTTCAGGCGCTTCACCAGCTTGAAGCCGTCGAGCACGTCTTCGTGGGCGGCGATCACCGTCCTGCCGCCCTGGATCAGTGGCAGGAACATCTCGAGCACCGAGATGTCGAACATCGTGGTGGTCACCGCGAGCAGCACGCCCTTGTCGTCGAAGCCCGGCTCCTTGGCCATCGAGGACAGCAGGTTGACCACCGAGAGGTGGCTGATCTCGACCCCCTTGGGGGTGCCGGTCGAGCCCGAGGTGAACATCACGTAAGCGCTGTCACGCCCGCCGACCTCGACCGGGGCGGGAGCGCCCGCGACGTCGGCCCTGTCGAGCGGCAGCGCGGCGAGGCCGAGCCCGGCGGCATAGTCCGGCATCTCGGGCCGGTCGTGGATCACCGCGGACACTTCGGCGTTTTCGAGGATCATCCGCAGCCGTGCCGGCGGTTGCGCCGGGTCGAGCGGCACATAGGCATTGCCGGATTTCATCACCCCCAGCAGCGCGGCGACGCCCTGGATCGAGCGGGGCAGGGCCACGGCCACCCGCCCGCCGGTGCCGATGCGGAGGTCCTGCAGCGCCTTGGCAATGGCGTTGCTGCCCGCGACCAGACCCTGGTAGCTGATCTGCTGGTCGCCGTATTCGAGCGCGATCCGGTCGGGGTGCCGCGCGGCGCTGCGGTCGACCAGCCCGTGCACGGTCTGCACGCCCGGGAGCGCGCTCTGGGTGCGGTTCAGCCGGTCCGCGAGCCATGCGGTCTGTTCGGCGGTCTGCACCGGTAGCGTGGCCACCGGCCGGTCGGCATCGGCGGCGATCTCGGTCAGCACCGTCTCGATATGGCCGATCCAGCGCTGGACGGTGTCGGCGTCGAACACATCGGTGTTGTAGTCGACATCGACCCGCAACCCGTCGCGGCGCTCGACGAAGTTGAAGAACAGATCGAAGTTCACGGCCGCCTTCGGGTTGGGCGCGGCGGTCAACCGGACCGGTCCCATGTCGACGCTTTCGCCGAGCCGTTCGAGGTTGAACTGGATCTCGGTGAGCGGCAGCCGGTTGAGCGAGCGCGGCACGTCGAGATCGCGCACCAGCGTACCGAAGGTGTAATTCTGATGCTCGAAGGCGTTCATGACCTGGTCGCGCACATGCGCCAGGTGTTCGGCCACCGTCGCGCCCTCGGCCTGACGGGCGCGGATCGGCAGGAAATTCACGCAATGGCCGATCAGGTTCTGGTCTTCGAGCAGCGCCTGGCCGCCGGTCGGCACGCCGAGGACGACGTCGTCGGAGCCGCTCAGCCGGCCCATAACGATCTGCAACCCGGCGAACAGCGTGGCGAAAAGGGTGCAGCCCTGTTTCGCGCCGGCCTTGCGGGCCGCCCGCATCACGTCGCCCGAGATATGGGCGGTGCAGGTGGCGCCGCGGTAGGATTTCAGCGCCGGGCGCGGCCGGTCGGTGGGCAGCTCCGGGATCTCCGGCAGATCGGCGAACTGCGCCTGCCAGAAGGCGCGGGTTTCGGGCGACGGTTGCCTCTGCGCGCTGCTCGTCGCGAAGGCGGCGAAGGAAGGTGCGGGGGCGAGCCCGGCGGGCGTGCCGGTCACCGCCTCGCGGTAGAAGGCCGCGAGGTCGGTGGTCAGCACGTTGTAGGACCAGCCGTCGCAGACGATGTGATGGGCGTCGATGACCAGGACATGGGTTTCGGCATCGAGCCGGATCAGGAAGGCGCGCAGCGGCGGGCCGGTGACGATGTCGATCTCGCGCGCCGCGTCTTCGGCGATCAGCCGTTGGGCTTCGGCCCGGGGATCGGCCGCGCCGCTGACATCGTGCAATGCGAGCGGAAGCTCGTAGGGCGCGAGGATGTCGAAGCTCTCGCCGGTGCGGGCAAAGACCATGCGCAACCCGTCATGGCGGGCGATCACCTGTTCCAGCGCCCGGCGCAGCGCTTCGGGGTCCAGCGGCCCCACGAGTTCGAGCGAGGCGCTCTCGTTGAAGCTGCACGAGGCGGTTTCGCCCTGCTGGCTGGTCATCCAGATCTCGCGCTGGGTCTCGGTGAGCGGGATCGCCTTTACCGGTGCCGCGCCGCGGCTCGGGGCGGGCGCGGAAACGCTGGGCGCCGTTGTCGCGGTGCCGTCCTGCGGCTGCAGAATGCCGATGCCTTGCAGCGTGTCGACGGCCGCGATGAACGCATCGACCACGCGCTGGAGGTCGGCTTCCGTATGGGCGGTGGTGACGATGCAGGGGTAGCCGATCTGGGTGTGGATGCCCGCCTCGCGCATCAGCGGGAACAGCAACGCGGCGTTGGCGTCGTAGTCGGTGAGGTGCGGAACGAACCAGCTCGAATAGGTCTCGATCAGCGCCGGCAGTCCGCGCGCGGCAAGGGCCGCGTTCATCTGGGCCACCGTATCGGCGGTGCGTTTCGCCGTGTCGACCCACAGCGTGTCGCCATGTTTTTCGAGATGGTCGAGGGTGGCGTCGACGGCGGCGACGATGAGCGGGTGACGCACGAAGGTGCCGGCAAAGAAGGTCGGCATCACTTCCGGCAGGCTGTCGTCGCCGAACGACCACATGCCGCCGTCGAGCGCATCCATGAATTTCGCAGACCCCGCCAGCATGCCGATCGGCATGCCGCCGCCCACGACCTTGCCGTAGGTCGCCATGTCGGGCTCGATGCCCCAGACGCCCTGCATTCCGCGGGGGCCGACGCGGAAACCGGTCACGACCTCGTCCATGACCAGCGCGGCGCCGCCGTCGCGGGTGATGTCGCGGAGCGTCGCCACGAAGTCGCGAGGGCGCAGGTTCGGATGGCGGCTCTGCACCGGTTCGACGATCACCCCGGCGATGGAGGCGATGTTGTCGCGGATCCAGTCGAGGCTTTCGGGCTGGTCGTAGGGGAGGACGACCATGTTGGCGAGGCCCGAGCGCGGGATGCCCGGCGCGATCGGCAGCGCGGCCGGGTCGCTGCCCGCCTTTCTGCCTTTCACCAGCACTTCGTCGAACTGGCCGTGGTAATCGTTGGAGAACACCACGATCCGGTCGCGGCCGGTGACGGTGCGGGCGATCCGCATCGCCGCCATCACCGCCTCGGAGCCGGTGTTGCAGAAGGTCGCGCGCGCGTGGCCGACCATTTTCGCAAACCGCTCGGCGACGGGGCCGGCAAGGTCGCTCTGCGGGCCGATGGCGAAGCCGCGCTGCATCTGCCGGGTCACCGCGTCCACGACGAAATCGGGCGTGTGCCCGAAGGCGGTCTGGCCGAAACCGTTGACGAGGTCGATGTATTCGTTGCCGTCGATGTCCCAGAGCCGCGATCCCTTGGAACGGTCGCAGACCACCGGGAAAACGAGTTCCTTCCACTCGGCGCGGAAGCCCGCGGCGGTGCGCGGGTCGGCCAGCACGGGGCGGTACTTCTGCACCCAGGCTTTCGATTTCGGGCTGCGGTCGCTGTAGCGCCGGGCGAGATCCCGGGCGAAGGCGAGCTGATCCGGAGTGAGGTCACCGCCGGCCGCGTTGGTCGCCCGGCCGATCGAGAAGCCGCGCTTCGGGGTTTCCTCGGGGTCCGGGTCCAGGGCGAGCGGTTTGGCCTGCGGCACGCGGGGCGCTTGCACCTGCGGTTGCGCGACCGGGGCAGGTACGGCGGGGGCCGTGGGGGCCTGTCCCGGGACCGGCGCTGCGCCCGAAAGGGCCGCGAGTTGTTGCGCGAAGACCTGCTGCATCGCTGCGAGCTGTGCCTGCATCAGCGCGGCGACCGACCCGTCCGCGGGCAGGGTCACGGCGGCGGGAATTGCGGCGGGCATCGCCGGTGCGGCGAGAACCGGTGCGGCCGCAACCGGGGCCGCGGCTTGCGGCGCCGCCGGCGCCGATGCCGGCGCCGGTGCCGCGGTCTCGGGCGGCAGGATCTCGTCGAGATGCGCCGCGACGGCCTCGACACTGGGATAGGTCGCAAGCAGCTGGCGGAAGGTCAGATCGACGCCGTAGTCGGCCGTCAGTTTCTGGCTGACCTGCCCGAGAAACAGCGAGTCGAAGCCGAGATCGAGGAACGAGGTACCGGCATCGTCGGGGCCGAGGTCGTCACCGGAGATGTCGCTCAGGAGCGCGAGCAGTTCGGCGATGAGCCGGGGCTTTCTTTCGACCGTCTCGACAGGGGCTGCTTGCATCGGGGGGACCTCTTGAACAACGGGGTGCGGTGCCGCCGCGGGCAGGGCGGGCAGGCTATCTTGCAGGATCTGCGGCGTGGCCGCGGCGACCGGCGCGGGTGCGTCGACCCAGTGCAGCTTGCGCTCGAACGGGTAGGTCGGCAGCGGCACGCGGGTCGCGCCGCGGGCCCCGAGCTTCTGCCAGTCGACCGCGGCGCCGGCCGCCCAGAGCTGGCCGAAACCCCTGGCCATCGCCAGCGTATCGGTGTCCGGCCGGGTGTGATCGGGCAGCGACTGGACGATGGCCACCGCGGCATCGCGCGGCAGGGTCTGCTTGGCGAAGGCCGAGAGCGTGTTGCCGGCGCCCACTTCGAGCAGGATCGCCGGGTCTTCGCCGGTGAGCGTGGTGACGGCCTGTTGGAAATTGACCGTCGCGCGGGCCTGGCGCGCCCAATAGGCCGGGTCGGTGCACTCGGCCTCGGTGATCCAGGTGCCGGTGACGCAACTCACGTAAGGGATCGCCGCCGGGTTCAGGCGTACGTCGCCGAGCGCGTCTTCAAGCGCGTCGCAGACCGGGTCCATCATCGCCGAATGGAAGGCGTGCGAGGTGTGGAGACGTCCGACGGCGATGTCGGCGGCCTTGAGCCGGGCTTCCATCGCGTCGATCGCCTCGAAGCCGCCGGCGAGTAAGTTGAGCCGCGGCGCGTTGCGGGCGGCGACGTCGACGCTGCCGTCGAGATGCGGCTCCAGCGCCTCCATCGGGGCGCGGACCGAGAGCATCGCGCCCCCGGGCTGCGCCTGCATCAACTCGCCGCGTTTGGCGATGATGCCGAGGCCGGTCTCGAAGTCCATCACGCCCGCCAGCGCGGCGGCGGTGAACTCGCCGACCGAGTGGCCGATCATCGCCATGGGCGCGATGCCGCGCGCCATCCACAGCTTCGCGTTGGCGTATTGGGTCAGGAACAGGGCGGGCTGGGTCAGCCGGGTCTCGCGCAGGGCGCGCGCCATCTCCTTGTCGCTCGGGTCGCTGAAGCAGAGCATGGTCTTGACGTCGAGCCCGAGGATGGGCGCGAGGATCTCGGCGCCGGCGTCGATCCAGCGGGCAAATTCCGGCTCGCTCTCGTAGAGCCCGCTGCCCATGCCAGGGTATTGCGAGCCCTGCCCCGGGAACAGGAAGGCGACCCCGCGCGTGCCGGGAAGCGCCGGTTTGCGGGCGGCGGCGGTGCTGCGCAGCGCCGCGATCACCGCGGCGCGGTCGTCGCCGGCCACGGCGGTCCGGTATTCGAACCCGGGCCGGCCCTCCTGCAGCGTGTAGGCGACATCCGCGAGGGGCAGGGCGGGATCCGCCTCCAGCGCATCGGCGAGCCGCGCCTGCATCGCGGCCAGCGCTTCGGGCGATCTGGCCGACAAAGGCAGCACCTGCACGGTGTGGGGCAGCGCCCGCGGCGGCAGGGCCGGGGCCTCTTCCAGCACCAGATGCGCGTTGGTGCCGCCGACGCCGAAGGAGCTGACCCCGGCGCGCAGCGGTCCCGGCGCGGTCCAGGGTTCCACCCCGGCGGGAATGCGGAAGGGCGTGCCGGCGAAGTCGATATTCTCGTTCAGCCGGCGGAAATTGGCGACCGGCGGCAGTTCGCGGGCGTTCAGCATCAGCGCGGTCTTGATCACGCTGATCACGCCTGCGGCCGCGTCCATGTGGCCGATATTGCCCTTGACCGAGCCGAGCGCACAGCTCTCCGGGGCGAGCCCCGCGCCGAAGGCCTGCCTGAGCCCGCTCACTTCGATCGGGTCGCCGAGCGGGGTCGCGGTGCCATGGCATTCGACATAGGAGATCGTGTCGGGCGTGACGCCGGCATCGGCCTGCGCCAGCCGGATCGCGGCCGCTTGCCCGGTGACCGAAGGCGCGGTGTAGGAGATCTTGTCGGCGCCGTCGTTGTTGAGCCCGGCGCCGCGGATCACCGCATAGATGTGGTCGCCGTCGCGCACCGCGTCGTCGAGGCGGCGCAGCACCACCGCGCCGGCGCCGTGCGAGAACACGGTGCCGGAAGCTTCCGCGTCGAACGGCCGGCAGGTGCCGTCGTCGGAGGCGAGCCCGCCGTCCTGGGCGAGGTAGCCGCGCCGTTGCGGGAAGGTGATCGCGACCCCGCCGGCGAGCGCCGCGTCGCAGGTGCCCGCACGCAGGTTGAGCATCGCCTGGGCGATCGCGGTGAGCGAGGTCGAGCAGGCGGTCTGCACGGTCATCGCCGGCCCCTTGAGGTCGAGCTTGTAGGAGACCCGCGTCGCCAGGCAATCGCTCAGGTTGCCCGTCGCCTCGGCGAATTTGCCGGTCTGGTAGTTCGAGGTATAGGCCTCGACCTGGCTGCGGTCGCCGAGCAGGTTGTGGACGAGGTAGGAATTGACCGAGGAGCCGGCGAAGACCCCGACCGGTTCGTCCGTGTGGAACGGGTCGCGGCCGCTGTCTTCCAAGGCTTCGTAACAGACCTCGAGGAACACCCGCGCCTGCGGGTCGGTCACCGCGGCCTCGCGCGGGTACATCGAGAAGAACCTGGCGTCGAACATGCCCGCATCCACCAGCCCGGGCCGCACGGGGACGTAGTTCGCCCCGGCGCGCTCTTCGGCCGTGAAGCTGTCTTCCAGCGCGTCCCGCTCGTAGGGACGGATCAGGTTGGTGCCGCCCCGGATGTGCGCCCAGAACTCCGGGATCGAGCCGACCCGGGCAGGCGCGCCGCCATGCCGACGATGGCGATGGCGCCCGCGGGAAGGTCGGCGGGCAGGGGCGTGGGGTCGGGGGCCGGTGCGGTCGCTTCGGCCCCGGGGAGGTGGGGTCCGGCTCCGCCGGCGCGCTGGTCGCGACGATCTCGGCGAGCCTTCGGATTGCGGCCCCAGCCGCGGCACTTCGAACAGCAGCGTCACGTCGAACCGCACGCCGAGCGCCTTCATCAGCGCGGCGTGGATATCGACCAGTTGCAGCGAGGTGCCGCCGGCCTCGAAGAAGGTCATGTCGCCGGCAACCGGGCCGCAGCCGAGAGCCTTGTCCCACAGCCCGGCGATCGTGCGCTCGACGGATTTTGCCGAGACCCCGGTCCGCGGCGGGGTCGGGGCGGGCGCAGGAGCGGCGATGGCCTCGTCTTCGAGGCGCGCCACCAGGGCCCGGCGGTCGATCTTGCCATTCGATGTCAGCGGGAAATCGGCGACCACGCGGTTGACCCGGGGCAGCATACCATCGGGCAGTTTTTCCCCGAGCGCGCGCATGACGTCGCGGGCAAAGGCGACGGAGTCCGCCGGCATCTCGCCCGCGGGCTTGAGGAAGGCGGCAATGCGTTTCTCGCCGGTCTTCGCGTCGGCCAGCACGACGGCAGCGTCGACCAGCATCGGCAGGGCGCGCAGGTTGTGCTCGATCTCGTCGAGCTCGATCCGGCGACCGCCAAGCTTGACCTGGCGGTCGGCGCGGCCGTGAAACTCGTAGATCCCATCCGCGCGGCAGCGGGCGAGGTCGCCGGTGAGGTAGACGAGGCCATCGTGTCCGGGGCGCGGGTCCTGGATGAAGGCTTCCGCGGTGCGCTCGGGCTTGTTGAAATAGCCCAGCGCCACCCCCTGGCCGGCGGCCACGAGCTGGCCGACTTCGCCCTCGCCGAGCGGGGTGAGGTCTTCGTCGACGACGAAGCATTCGCCGTGCGCCGAGGGAATGCCGATCGGGATCGAGCCGGCGCTCAGGTCGTCGCGGGTGACCAGGTGGGTCGTGGTGAAGACCGAGTTCTCGGTCGGGCCGTAGACGTTGACGAGGTCGATATCCGGGGCGGCGTCCAGCAGACGGCGGGTCAGAGGCACCGACATCACGTCGCCGCCCGCCCGGATCTGGCGCAGGCCGGTGAGCGCGTCCAGGTGATGCTCGATCATCAGGTTGACGATGCCGGTATAGAACAGCGCCACGGTCACCTTGTCGGCCCGGATCTGCGCGGCGATGACATCGAGGTCGGGCTTGGCCAGGGTCACCACCGACAGGGTGGCGCCGTTCAGCAGCGGCGGCCAGACTTCCCAGGTGGATCCGTCGCAGGAGATGGTCGAGTTCACGAGGCAGACATCGCCGGCGACCGGCGGCCGGAACGGCTGGTCGAACCCCAGCCGCGCGATCGCCCGGTGCGGCAGGACCACGCCCTTGGGCCGGCCGGTCGACCCCGAGGTGTACATGACGTAGCACGGATCTTCGCCGCCCCGCTGCGGGAAGGCGCGCCTGGCGCGCGGTTTCCGGCGCAGGACGTCCGCGATCGCGAGCAGCGCGGTGCCCTTGGGGGTCAGCGCCTTGGCGAGATCGCCATAGGGGTCGTCCCAGAGAATGGCCGCGGGCTGCGAATCCTCGATGTAATAGTCGAGCTGCTTGGAATCGTAGGCCGGGTCCAGCGGCACATAGGCGGCACCCGCGCGCAGGATCCCGGCCATGGCGAGGATCGCTTCCGGCGTGCGGTCGGTGATCAGCGCGACGTTGTCGCCGGGCTTCACGCCCTTCGCCATCAGGTGCCAGGCGATGCGGTCGGCGGCCTCGGCCATCTCGGCATAGCTGTAGCTGCGCCCGGCGCCGATGAGAGCGGGGGTATCCGGGGCGATGTCCTTCGCCCGCAGGAAACAGGCGTAGAGATCCAGCTCGGGATCGAAGGCGAGGGCCCCGAAACGGTCATTCACGGACGTGTCCTGCATCGGTTACCCCATTTGCTCTACGGGCGGGAGCGCGCGCACCCGCCGGCTGAATGCGTCAATGCCCGGGCACTTCCCGGATCGGTCTGCCCCGTTTTCTCGACCCTTGTTCCTGACGATCACCGGCGTCAAGCGACGCCACGGGCCGGGGGCTCTGCGGGAGAGACCGGAAAGACACGTATTTTTCATTGCTTTCCTGCGGGTTCTGGATGCCTTTGGCCGGTCGGGACGTGGATGGGCATGGCGGAAACAATGATGGTTCATACGGGCGGTGTTGCGGCAATAACCCGGCTACATAATGTTGCGAAACCCCGCCAGGGGCCGATTGTGACGAAAATGGGAACAATCGCAGTGTCTTTTGCCCGTTGTTCCGGTGCGGGAAAAGATCCCGAGACGCTGTTTTCCGGCTGCCCGGTGGGCCTTTCGCCCGGGGGCAGCGACGCAGGCGCGTGCCGGCGGGCCGGAAGGAGCCCGCATACCGACCGGCGCGAGGTCCATTGACACGCGCACCCGGTTGGCGTGCGCGCCGGCGCCAGTACCGTCTCTGTGCTGCGGCGGTCCTGTGGCGTTCGGCGAGCCGGGGAAACTGTCCGTTTCCGTTGATTGTCATAGGGTTGCGGTGCCCAGCCGACCCTCTCGTCGAAATCCGGACCGGCGCCTGTGCCCGCCCGCCTGCCTTCAGTCGGCAGCGGTGAATAGGACCAGGGCGGAGGGCGCGTCCGGGTCGGAATGGAGCGTGATCGCGGCCTTGCGGACTTCCGTCTCCGCGTAATTTTCCCGTCCGGTGTTGAGGTTGCGTTCGAGCCGGGGGAAGCTCGTGCCGGCCACATGCAGCCGCACCCTGTGGCCCGCCGCGAAAGTGTAGGCGATGTCGCGCAGGTCGACCGTGACCTTGTAGGTTTCGCTGGGCACCAGCAGCGCAGGTCGGTCGAAGCCGTCCCGGTAGCGCAGCCGCAGCGCGCCCTCCTGGACCAGCAACGCATGGCCGTCCGGATCGACGTCGATGAGCCGCAGGACGAGGTCGGTGTCGGGCGCATCGACCGACACGCGCAGATCCGCACGCACCGGGCCGGCCACACGCAGGGGCCGGTCCAGCGGCGCCGAGCTATAGAGCAGCACATCGTCGCGGCTCTCGATCGCGTTCTGAAAGACCGGTCCGCTGCGCTCGTCCGGGTTGCCGGTGCAGCAGATCGCCCCGCCGATCGAAGGTACCGGATCGGCCGGGTCGGAGACGAAAAGCCGCGGTTCCGCGCTGATCTGGGCCGCCTCCGGCTCCAGCGTGCCCGATCCGCTCAGGAACAGCCGGGTCTCGACCGCCTCCGCCGGCGGCCAGCTGTCGGACCGGTGCCAGGTATCCTCGACCAGCGCGTAGTAGCTGAACTCGGCAAGGTCCTGTTCCGGCCCGTCTGCGAGATGCTGCCGCAGGAATCCGGCAATCGTCTCGACGAAATCGAAGCGCTCCTGCGGCGAGACCGGGAGATCGCCGACCATCGTCTCCGCGTCGGTCCCGAGGTAGCCGCAATGGGTGCCGGCGGCGATGACGGTGTTCACCGGCGCCCCCGCGGCGCGCAGCGTATCGGCGAGCGCCAGCGTCGAACTCACGCCGGGATCGTGCCAGGTGTCGATGAACAGGGTGGGGGTGCTGAAGCTCTCATCGCCCATCACGTAGCCCAGCCCGCGCCAGTAGGAGGTGTCCTCGAAGTTCGCCACGAAGGCGTCGTAATCGGTCGTGTCGGGCCGCATCTCGCGCACGATGTCGACCACGGGCAGGTGATCGAGCGCCGCCGCCACGAGCGGGCGCTCGCCGGAGGTGTCCGGCGTCTTGCCGCCCTCGGTGCCGAACCAGCCCGCGGCGCTCGCCAGGTCGAGGATGCCGCCCTCGAAGGCGCTGAAATAGGCGTTGCGCCCGCTGGCGGTGCCGATCGCACCGCCGGCCCCGATCGGCACCATCGCCCGGTGGGCGGGATGGTTGCGGGCGGCGAGCATGAGTTGCGACTCGCCAAGCGCGGAGCAGCCGAGCGTGCCGACCCTGCCGTTGGACCAGGGCTGGGCGACGATCCAGTCGAGCGTGCCGGCTCCGTCGGCGCCTTCGTTGGCCCAGGGGGTGAACACGCCCTCGGAGGCGTGCCGCCCGCGCATGTCCTGGGCGACGACGGCGAAGCCGCGCGCGGTCAGTTCCTTGACCCAGAACCGCACCTCGCCGTACTCGCGCTTGCCATAGGGCAGCCGCATCAGCACGGTCGGTTGTGGCCCCTCGGCGTCCGGCAGATAGACATCGGTCCCTAGCGAGATCCCGTCGGGCATGGTAATCCTGACGTCGGCGAGATCCGGGGTGCCGGCCTGCACCTGCCAGGCCACGTCGTTGCGCAGCGCCCAGGACAGGTTGTTCCACGGAAAGGCGATGGACAGGATGAGACCGGCCACACCGCCAAGCACCAGACCGAGACCGACCCGGAAGATCCACCGCATCATGGCCGTCGCCCCCCCGAGCCCCTGCCGCAAATTGCCTTCGAGCATGACGCTGCGAGGCGCCCTTGTATAGGGTCGACGTCTGGCTCTGGTCGCTTGCGCTGCCTGCCGACCAGCTCGCCGCGGCCCGGGACGTGCTCGCGGACGACGAACGCGACCGGGCGGCGCGGTTCGTCCAGGCGGTGCATCGCGACCGGCACATCGCCGGGCGGGCGCGGCTGCGCCAGATCCTCGGGGCCGAGACGGGGCGCGATCCGCGCGATCTCGTTTTCCGCACCGGCGCCCAGGGCAAGCCGTTCCTCGACGGCGGCCCGGACTTCAATCTCAGCCATTCCGGCGAGCTGGCGGCGCTCGCCATCAGCCGCGACGGCCCGGTCGGGATCGATGTCGAACGGCACCGCCCGATTGAGGAGGCGGTCGCCCGGCACAGCTTTTCGCCCGCCGAATTCGCCACGCTGAGCGGGTTGCCGGCGCGCGACTGGCAGGGCGGGTTCTACCGCTGCTGGACCCGCAAGGAAGCGGTCATCAAGGCCGACGGGCGCGGGCTGTCGATGCCGCTCGACGGCTTCGACGTGTCGCTCACGCCCGGGGCGCGCGCGCGGCTCGAGCGGATCGCGGGCGACAGGCCCGAGGCCTGGCGCCTCGTGCATTTCGACCCGGCGCCAGGGTGCTCGGGCGCGCTCGCAGCGCGGACCGGCGGGCGGGAGATCGCGCTCACCTGGCGCGAGACCCTCTGACGGGCGCGGCGTTCAGTCCAGACGTTCGAGCAGGTAGCCCCGGCTGGTGCTGTGCCCACGCTCCGGATGGGTCGCGATGGAGCGCGCGAGGCTCGGGATCTCCCATTGATCGCGGATCCGGTAGCCCATTTCGGCAAGGCTGCGCTCGAAGGTCTCGCGGTTGCGGATCTGGTAGGGCACCCGGCCCGCGCCGATCTTTTCCAGCGTCACCACCGTCGGGCCGTCGGTGGTCGCGACCTTGTTGAGCAGGATGCTGTGCGGCGGCCGGGGCAGGGCGGCGACGAGTTCGGCAAAGTCGATATCGAGATATTGCAGGAGCCCCGAGGCGAGCATGATGTCGGGCGCGCCGGCCTCGGCGAGGTCGTCGACGAAGTCGATCCCGGCCGGAACCTGGCCGGCCACCTGCGCCCGCCGCGCCGCCCGCACGGTCGCGGGCACGTCGTAGACCCGCCAGGTGATCGCCGAGAGGTCGATCCGGTCGCGAAAGGCGATGTACTTGGTGCCGAAATGGCCGCCCGCGTCAAGCAGGGTCTGGCCCGGGTGGGCAATCTTGTCGAGCCAGAACAGGACCGGGTAGTCCCAGATCTGGGTCTCGCACATCCGCGCGAAGTTGAGCGGTGCGATCTCGTCGTGATCATAGGAGTTCGGCGTGCCCTTCGGGACATGGGCGATCGCCGTCGCCCGGTCGGGCCAGGCGCCGACGAAGGCGGGCGGGCGGAGCCCCAGCGCCATGGTCCGCGCCCAGAGCGCCGAGAGCGGCCAGCCGATGCGCCGCTTCAGGACCCCCAGGGCGGATTTCACCATTTGTCGCATGACCGTCTTTCCTTCGCGTGCGGTTCGGTCCCGGGGGGAGCTTTCTGCCCGGTTTTCGCCGGAGAACCAAGCATTTCTTGGCGCGCGACGGGGCAATATCGCGGCGGCGCGGTCGGTCCCGAAGGCGCAGAAAAATCATCCGCAACCCTCCGCATGTAAGTCAAATATCAACTTGTCTTGCGTAGCTCTGGCAGGTGACCCGCCGGGCATGCGAGGGCCAATGGAAACCGAACCCCATCACTTCACCGATCTGGCCCGCGCCTTGTCCAGCGGCGCGGGACTGCTGGCGCGCGACGGGACGGTCCTGTCTCTCGGCCCCGGGCTGGCCGCGGCCTTCGGCACGGTCGGCGCGACGGGCGGAGCGCTCACCGAACTGATCGCCGAAGGCGACCGGGGGGCCCTCGCCGCGGCCCTCGAAAGCCTGCGCGCGGGGCCCGAGACCCGGCTCGACATCGCACTCACTCCCAGGGCGGCCGCGGGCTTCGACGGGCCGGTCCGGCTGACACTTGTTGCGCTGCAGGACCGGGGCGAGACCGTGGCGATCGGGCTGGAAACGACGGGGGCCGGCGCGGCCCCGGCGGGGGGCGCCGCGTCCCGGCATGTCGGCCGCCGGCCCGCCGGTTGCCTCGCGGGCTCGTGCCCCACCGATGTCCAGAATGCTCATGACCGGCTCAACGCGCTGGCCGACACCTTTCCCGGCGCCCTGTTCGAGTTCAATGTCTCGCCCGGGGGCGGCTACAGGTTCCCCTATACCAGCGCCCGGTTCGCCGAGATCACGGGCGTTGCGCGCGAAAGCTACGAACGCGACGGCCTGGCCGTCGTCAGCGTCTTCGACCCGCAGGATATCCTTCAGGCGCGTGCCGCCGCCGGGGCCGCCGCGCGCGACGGTGTGCCCTTCCGGATGGAATTGCGCATCGCCCACCCGTCGAAGGGCCTGCGCTGGCTGATGAACACGGCGACCCCGACGCCGGAGGAGGACGGCTCGACCACCTGGTTCGGCACCTTGCTCGACGTCACCGAACAGAAGGTCGCCGAACGGCGGGCGCTGGCCGCGGCCGAGGCGCTGGCACAGGCCCATGCGCGGCTCACCTTCCTGACCGACGGGGTGACCGTCGGGCTGTTCGAAGCGCGGATGGACAGGGACGGGCGGGTGACGCTGCCCTACACGAGCGCCCGTTTCCTCGATCTGACCGGCCATACGGGCGACGAGATCGACGGGTTCCATACGCTCGTGCTGGACCGGATCGAGCCGGCCGACAGGGCGCGGGTGCAGGAGGCGATCGCGTGCAGCTACCGCGATCGCACGCCTGTGCATCTGCGCTTCCGGCTGCGCCACCCCGAGCGCGGGACGCTCTGGCTCGAAGCTTCGGCGGGCGCGCCCGTCACCGAGGCCGATGCCGTCACCTGGGTGGCGGCGCTGCATGACGTGACCACCGACGTGAAGCGCGAGCACGACCTGCGCGAGGCGCACCGGCTGGCCGAGACCATGCGCGTCCGCAACGAGGCGCAGGCGCTGCATGACGGGCTGACCGGCCTGCCGAACCGGCGCTTCTTCGACGACATGATCGCGCAGCGCAGCGCCGAGGCACAGGCCGGGGCGCCGCGGGATTGTACGCTCGTGCGGCTCGATCTCGACCGGTTCAAACATGTCAACGATACGCTGGGTCACGCGGCCGGCGACAAGGTGCTGATGCGGGTCGCCGAGGTGCTGCGCGACTGCGTGCGGGCCGGCGATTTTCCGTCGCGCAACGGCGGTGACGAATTCTCCATCCTGATGGCGCCGGGCGCCAGCGCCGCGGAGGCGCACGAGGTGGTCGACCGGGTCCAGCGCGCGCTCGCCGTGCCGCTGATCCACGATGGCCGGCAATGCCGCTTCGGCGTGAGTTTCGGCATCGCGCATACCGACGATCTCCTCGACATCGGCGACGACATCCACCTGTTTGCCGACGCGGCGCTGCACCGGGCCAAGGTCGAGGGCGGCAACCGGACCGAGACCTTCACGCCGCGGCTGCGCACCGGCATCCAGCGCGACCGCAACCTCGCCATCGCCCTGCACGAGGCGCTCGAAAACGACGAGCTGGTGCCCTATTTCCAACCCCAGGTCCGCGCCGGCGACGGCAGTCTCTACGGCGCCGAGGTGCTGCTGCGCTGGAACCACCCGACCGAGGGCACTCTCGCGCCGGGGGCGTTCATGCATGTCGCCGAACGGCTGCGGCTGGTGCCGGACATCGACCGCATCGTGATGGAGAAGTCGCGCGACGTGATCGCGCGCTGGCGGGCGCAGGGGCTGGTGGTGCCGAAGATCAGCCTCAACGTCTCCGCCGGGCGGATGCACGACCCGAGCATCCTCGAATTTGCCGCGAAATTCGCCGAGATCGACACGCGGCTCACCTTCGAGCTGCTCGAGTCGATCCTGGTCGAGGAGGAGAACCAGGCGTTTCGCGACAATCTCGCCACCATCCGCGCGGCCGGCGTCGAGATCGAGATCGACGATTTCGGCTCCGGGCATGCCTCGATCATCGGGCTGATGGAGATCGAACCTTCGGCGCTCAAGATCGACCAGCGGATCGTGTTCCCGGTGGTGCACGAGCAGCGGGCGCGCGACCTCGTGCGCGCCATCGTGCAGATCGCCGCCGCCCTGGGGATCAGGACCGTGGCCGAAGGGGTCGAGACCGCGGACCATGTGCGGATCCTGCGCGCGCTCGGCTGCGAGGTGTTGCAGGGCTACCATTTCGCGAGACCACTGAGCGAGGCCCAGTTCCTCGCCTATGCGCAGGCGGGGCACGCAAGCGGCGCGTGACCGCGGGGCGGTCCCGGGACCCGTGGCATCCGGCGCGACGGTCGTCGCGGTCTGGTCCCAGGGCCCGGTAGGTCCCGCCGGGCCAACCGGCGCGCTGTGCTGTCGGGGCCGCACCGTCGGGCGGCGGGGCCACATCGGGACAGTCCACAGGGCCAGAACGCCGTCGCCCTCCGCTTGCCGCGCCGCGATCCGCCCGCGCGCCCCGCGACTTGCAGCCCCCGGCGCGACGCGTCATGGTCGGGGAGAACGCCGCGGCCCCGCGCATCTGTGCAACAGAAATGCAGAATTCGTGCTACGCGGCCGGTGACACTCGGAAACGGCCCGGACATATGCAGATCCTCTTCGCACATCAGAACTACCCCGCCCAGTTCGGCGATTTCGGCGTCTACCTGGCCCGTACCGGCTGGGATGTCGCCTTCGCCACCGCCGCCGAGGGCGCCAAGCCGCCGCCCGGCTGCCGGATGCTGAAGATGACCCCGCACCGCGAACCGACCAAGGGCGTGCACCGCTTCGCCTACAATCTCGAGAAAGCGATGATCAACGCCCAGGCCTTTGCCAACGCCGCGATGCGGGCGAGCGGCGAGGGGCTGAACCCGGACGTGGTCGTCGCCCATTCCGGTTGGGGCTCGGGCACCTTCGCCAAGGCGGTCTGGCCGAACACCAAGTTCGTCTCCTATGTCGAATGGTACTACCGCTACCCGGCGGTCGACGCGGTGCAGACGACCACGACCCAGGCAGAGGAAGACGGCCGCGCGCACGCGCTGTCGCGCAACGCCCCGATGCTGGTCGATCTCGCCCAAGCCGATCTCGTGCTCTGCCCGTCGCGGTTCCAGGCCGCCCAGTTTCCCGAACATCTGCGCCGGGACATGGTGGTCATGCATGACGGGGTCGACACCGACTACCACGCGCCCTCCGAGGCCCCGGACCTGCCCGAAGCGCTCGCGGCCCTCCCTGCCGACGCCGAGATCGTGAGCTACGCCACGCGGGGGATGGAGATGCACCGGGGGTTTCCCGAATTCATGCGCGCGCTGGCGAAGCTCCAGGCGGACCGGCCGAAGCTGCACGCGATCATCGCCGGGCAGGATCGGGTCGCCTACGGGCCGGCACGGGAGGACGGGCGCGGCTGGAAAGAGGCGATGCTCGACGAACTCGACCTCGACGAGAGCCGGATCCACTGGACCGGTCTGCTGCCGCGCAAGCACTACGTCGGTGTGCTGCAGAACACCCATGCCCATGTCTATCTCAGCGTGCCGTTCGTGCTGTCCTGGTCGATGATCGAGGCGATGAGCGTCGGCTGTCCGATGGTGGCCTCCGACACCGCGCCGGTGCGCGAGGCGGCGACCCATGGCGAGGACGCGCTGCTGGTCGATCACAGCGACATCGACGCGCTGGCCGCGGCGGTCGCGCGGCTGCTCGACGACCGCGCCTATGCCACGGCGCTGGGCCGGGCCGCGCGCCGCACCGCCGTGCGCAACTACGCGGCGAAATGGATCTGGCCTTGGCGCGACCGGTTGCTGACCGAGCTGGTCCGGGCGGGCTGACGCCCCGGCTCTGACGGGCAAGCTGACGCCGCGGCGAAGTGTGGCAGGCTCACGGCGGCGCGGAGGCGGGCCCGGCGCGATCTGGTCAAGGGGTTGGCGTCGGAGCGCATGGATCCGGTGCCCCGCCGCCGCCACCTTTGGTAACCATGACCCAGAATATCCCCGATTTTGTCGCCGCATTGGCAGAGCATGGTCGCAATCAGTCTCTACAACCGTGGGTGTCGAAAGATCCAACCCATCGGGGGGGCGGAATGAAAGTCCTGGTTATTGATGATGATCCGGCGATCCTTGAGCTCGTCGCGCAATATCTGAGCCTGTCGGCGCAGTACGAGGTCCGGACCGTGAACTCGGCCCGCGATGCGCTCGCCGCCATCGGCGAGACCGATGCGGCGTTCGATTGCTTCCTGGTCGACATCCAGATGCCCGGTGTCGACGGCATTACCCTCGTCGAGTTCGTCCGCGAGCACGCGGCCTATCGGCACACGCCGATCATCATGCTCACGGCAATGGAGGACAAGTCGCATGTCGACCGGGCGTTTGCCGCCGGGGCGACCGATTACGTCACCAAGCCGTTCGATTTCTACGATCTCCAGCTTCGGATCAACACCGCCCGGGAAAAGGCCGCCGCCAAGGTCCGGCCCACCGCCGCGTCCGGGGCGGAGGGGACGGAACGGCGCGCGGAGGCTGCGCCGATGTTCCGGATCGAGGACCCGATCTCGCTGCCCGAGGTCGAGGGGGCGATCGACTTCGCCGATTTCGAGAATTATGTCCGCCAGCTCCTCAACCGCCGCCTCTACCGGGTGTCGGCGATCGCCGTGAAGATCGGCGGCATCGAACAGATCCACGCCCAGTTCGACCCCGACGACTACCTGGCGGTGATCCGCAAGGTCGCCGAAGAGGTGCGCGCGGCCCTGCTCGCGGTCGGCGGCATCCTGACCTATCGCGGCAACGGGATTTTTCTCTGCGTGCCCGACCAGCGCCTGCAGGGTCGTCGCAACGCGATGCAGAAGGCGCTGAACAAGCGCCACCGGGTCGTGCACCCGACTCAGGGGCGGATCGCCTCGAGCCTGTTCGTGGGCGACCAGATCCCGCTCGGCACCGGCGGCTCCGCCGGGGTGCTCGCCTCTCTCGACCTCGCTGTCGAAAGCGTCGAGAAACAGGCTCCCGGCTTCGGCGAACTGCTCGATGCTTCGAAGCGGTTCCTCAATCGCGACCGGGTCCATGAGGCCTCCGGGTCCTTGGACGACAAGGCTGGCGAACGGCTCGTCTGAACCGTCACTGATTCGCCTCCGGGTTGTGCGCTGCCCGCGATCGGGCCGGCGCCGTCCGGCCCGATGCATCCCCGAATCGCTCCGGACCGCCGGACACCTTCGCCCCTTCGTGCGGTGCCCGGTCTTTGTGCATCCGGCGACGGTTTATGCGATTCCCCCGCGACCGTAGCGCCCGGGCGACCGACGGCGAGAGCTGCGCCTCGCGGTGTCTCAGAAAAACGCAGTAAATTCATGGAATTGCATGGAAGACTTCCGATGCGGTCCCCGGCCTTTCGGTCGGGCGGCAACGCATCGCGGTCGCCATCTGCCCGGGTGATGCCGGGCAGATATCCGCAGAAGTATGGCACGACCGTTTCCATTTCGGCAAATATGGCAACTTTTTGGTTTGATTATGGGTTTTGAGTTGAACAATCCGCTCCAGGATTCAATAACGAGTTCGATTAGTGCAACGAACTTACTGGGTGGGTGCAGTGCCGGGGGCAATCGAACACAGTGGCAGCAAGGCGTGGGTCTTTCCGGAGCTGGAACCGGCCGCGTCGGGAACCGTCGTATCGCGTCATTTTCCGGATCTGACGCGTGGGCCGGACCGTGCGCAGGTTGCGCCGGCCGCAAGCCGGTCCGGGGCGTTGGCGCCGGAGACCGACGGGCGGATTCGCGCCACGACGATCTCGTTTCGGACCATGAGCCAATATGGCGATCTGTTGGTCAGCTTCATGGAAGCCCGCAAGCGCGTGTTCATCGACCATCTGCACTGGGATGTGCCCTCGGTCGACGGGATGGAATTCGACCAGTACGACACGCCCTACGCGAAGTGGGTGGTGATCCACGAGTTCGGCCAGATCCTCGGCGGTGTGCGGCTGATGCCGACGACGGCGCGTTGCGGGATCTATTCCTACATGCTGCGCGACGCCCAGCTCGGCCTGCTCGACCCGATCCCGCGCGACGTGCTGTTCCTCGACGCGCCGGTGGACCCCAAGGTCTGGGAAGCGTCGCGGCTGTTCATCACCGAAGAGGTGACCGCGTCGCGCCGGGCGCAGGTGCAGGGCGTGCTGATGCAGCAGATGGCGGTGACGGCCGGCGAAATGGGCGCGACCCATGTGATCGGCATCGTTCCGGCGGTGTTCGCGCGTTGGTTGCGGCGGCTGGAACTGGCCGCGGTGCCGGTCGGGCGGCGGTTCGAGATCGACGGGACCCGCAGCCAGGCGGCGCTGTTCAAGGTGGCCCAGACCGTGCACTGAGCCGCGGCGCTCAGACGAATCAAGGACTTGGTGCGTGTTTTTCGCGTGGACCGACCACGGAAAAGCACGAACCACCCGGCGAAACCCCGCATTGTTTCGGCACGATGGTGCCGGTTGCGTTTCCGTTTCCGTGAAAAACACCCCGGAAGGGCGCGATTTTTCACGTCTGCATGATCTCGTCGTGCAAATGCCTCTGAATTGGCAAATTCCCTAGCAAAAATCGAACATGAACAGGTCCCGCGCGTATAGCGTGACGTCTTAACCGGTGTCCGGAAAGGTCGGATACCCATCAGATCCGGATGGTTGGCCATGAAAATCCTGGCTGTCGACGACGACAGCATCATTCTCGGACTTCTCACCGAAGTGCTGGAGAGCGCCGAATACGGCGAAGTGCAGACCTGCACCTCGGCGGAACGCGCGCTCGAGGTGCTGTCCGAGACCAAGGTGCCGTTCGATTGCTTCCTCCTCGACATCCAGATGGGTGGCATGGACGGGATCGCGCTCTGCGCCCGGATCCGCGACATGCCGCATTACGCGCGCACCCCGATCCTGATGCTCACGGCGATGTCGGAGAAATCCTACATCGACCGGGCGTTCGCGGCCGGCGCGACCGACTATCTGTCGAAGCCCTTCGACCCGACCGAGATCATCGTCCGGCTCGGGCTGGCCGAGCAGCTGATGCAGGAGCGCCGGTCGCTGGCCGAGGCCGCGGGCGTGGTCGACAGCCTGATAGAGGTGCTTGACCGGTCGACCCGGTATGACCTCGAGGAAGCGATCGACCTCGGCAAGATGGACCGGCTGCTGCGCTACCCGGCGTTCGAGAACTACCTCTACCAGTCCGGGCGCGGGGTGCTGTTCCTGTCCACCGTCTTCGCGGCCAAGATCCGCAACGTCGGCGATCTGCACCGCAAGCTGCCGCCGCTGGAGTTCAAGAACCTGCTCGGCACCGCCGCCGGCACGCTGATCGGCCATCTCGCCGAGCACGAGGTCTTCGTCACCTACCGGGGCGAAGGCGAGTTCGTCGGCGTCGTGCCGCGCCGGGGACAACAGGCGTTGAAACTGCTGCGGCCGGAGATCACCTTCGCGATCGAGGAAAGCGAGGGCAGGTATGCGGGCAAACTGCCGGCGGAAGCGCGGCTGGTGATCGGCCCGGCTGTCCCGGTGCGTCTGCCCACGCGCGGCGAGCTCAACAAGGCGATCTGGTCGGCGGTCGAGAAGGTCCGGTTCGCGACCGATCCGCTGATGCGGCAGGAGGGCAGGTCCCATGGCGGCCGCGACTGGGCGCATCCTTTCGCCCGGCTCAAGAACGACGCGGCGGCGCGCGAGGATTCGCTGCGCGACGAATTCAAGGAAATGCTGCGCGACCAGCTCAGTTCCGAAATCGGCGAACATCCGAAATCGGCCAAGGCACAGACCAAGCCGCGCACCGGCGCTTTCATGAAGCGCGAGGGCGCGACGGCCAAGAAACATCCGACCAAGCTGTTCCCCAACGCGGCCAAGCAACACAAGGCCAAGGAAGACGCCGCGCTGCCCGCGGACGAGCGCGCCCAGGTGGGCGGCGAGGGCGGGGGCGAGGTTCTGCCGATGCCCGGCGACGGGCAGGGGCCGATGAGGTTCTCGAATGCATGACATCGACCGCGGTGCAAACCCGACCGCTATGAGGCTCGCCGCCCTTGCGGCGCTGCGCCATGCGCAGGGCGAGGACAGCTCCGAAACGGAGGCGCCCGGGGATCGTGGCGGCCTGGTGCGGGCGTCTTCCGACCCCGAGCGGCGTCCTGGCAAACCCGCGAAGGGTGCGAAATCGGCGTCGCAGGAGGCGGCGGCATCAGCTCCCGAGCGTCCGGTCGGGGTCTATGCCGCTGTCGAGGCGGCATTGAAACGCAGCCGCGTCGAATTCCTCGCCCGGCTGCGGGAATACCGCGGCAAGCTCGACTGCGAGGCGTTCAAGGCCGCCGGCGCCGACGGGCTCGGCCGGTCGCTCGACGAAGCGCAATTCGTCGCCCACCGGATCGCGGGTGTCGGCAAGACCCTGGGCTTCGCCGAACTGGGCGACCACGCCCGCCAGGCCGAAGCGGCGATCTCGGCCTACAAGCTGGAAAGCACGGCAGACCTGCGGCACACGGCGATCCTGAGGGTCTGCAAGCTCGTGCGGCAGATCGAAGCCACCTGCGCCGAACACGAAGGCTGCCAGGTCTGAGCCGAAGGGCCTGAACGCAGGCGCTTGAGCGTCCCGGCGCGACCGCGGGCGCTGCCTCCGCCGAAGGTACGGCGACAGCCTAGACAGCCTGGGCCTGATCCCAGATCCGGGCGATCTGCGCGCTCAATTCGCTGATCTCGAACGGCTTCACGATCACCGCGAGCGCGCCCATCTCCATCAGCCGCTCGGAAAACGCCCCTTCGGACTTCGCGGTCATGAAGACGACGGGCACGTTCTCGAGACCCGGTACTTCCCTGAGATGGTGCCACAATTCCTCGCCGCTCATCCCCGGCATCATGTAGTCGAGCAGGAACAGCTGCGAGGTGATGGCCTCGGGATGTTCCAGCGCCGCTTCCCCCGTCGGGAATTGTTCGACCTCGTACTTGCCGACAAGTTCGAGTGCCATCTTGGTCAGCGTGCGGATATCCTCGTCGTCGTCGACATGCAGGATCCGTTCGAGCTTGGCCATTCCGACCTCCGTTGGCCGCCTGAGCGGCCGAACCATGGAGCGCGACGACTTTGCCTGCGTCGCGCCGTTCGATCTACACCGGTTCACATCAAAACGCCGGAGCCCGACTGGGCACCGGTGCACAGGAGGCAAGGCGGCACGGGCACAAGCTGCAACAATTCCATCCGCGCATTGTCGCCTGGATCAAGTCTAGGCGAGCGCCGGGCCAGGCTTCAACCGTTTTCGAGCCTCTCGGGGCGGGATGCCGCGTGACGCACCCGCGCCCGTTGCAGCGGTCAAGCCGATGCAGCCAGAGCGGGCGCCACCTCGGATTTTGCGGCCGCCGGGATGCGGTCGAACTCGACATAGAAGGTCGAGCCACGTCCGAGTTCGCTTTCGTAATCGACCCGGCCGTCGTGGCGTTCGACGATCTGCTTGGTGATGTTCATACCGAGCCCGGTGCCGCCGACCTTGCGGATGTCGGAACTGTCGACCTGGCTGAACTTGCCGAACACCTTGTCGTGGGAGTTCTCCGGGATGCCGACACCTTCGTCCTGGACGCAGATCCGCACCCGCTCGCCGCGCGGTTCGACGCGGACCTGCACCGTGCCACCCTCGTGGGAGAACTTCAGCGCGTTGGACAGGAGGTTGTTCATCACCTGGATCAGCCGCGACTGGTCGCCGTGGATCCGCACATCCTCGGCGGGGACGACCATGGTGACGTGAATGCCGAGCCGCTCGCCGTAGCTCTTGGTGGATTCGATCGCCTCCTTGACCAGGTCGCCGACGTGGATCTCCTCGAAATGGAACACCATCTCGCCGGCCTCGATCTTCTGAAGATCGAGCAGGTCGTCGATCAGGTCGGCCAGGCGCTGTCCGTTCTTGGCGGCGATCTTCAATGCCGGCCTGAGGTTGTCCGGCACGTCGCCGAGGACGCCGGTATTGAGCAGGTCGAGCGAGGCCTTGATCGAGGTGAGCGGCGTGCGCAGCTCGTGGCTGACGGTGGACAGGAACTGCGACTTGATCTCGTAGGCAGCCTTGGTGCGTTCGTTTTCCTCGCGGATGAGCTTCATCTGTTCGAGCCGCTCCTGGTAATTGCGGTAGAACACCAGCGAGATGTCGATGATGAAATAGAGCACGAAGACGATGGTGAAGAACTCGAGCCAGACGTTCGAGGCCAGCGGCGGGTGGTATTTGAAGATGTCGTAGAAGGCGATGTAGACGAAGGCGCCGCCATAGATCGTCAGCCTGAGCAGCAGGATGCCGATCATCTGGTTGTTGTTCATCGCGGCGAAGAGCGAGGCGGCGAACAGGAAGAACAGCGGTGTGAAATGGCCGCCGATCGATTGCTGCTGGGCCACGTTGATGACAAAGAAGCTGATCGCGCTGGCGCTGACGACGGTGTTGATCGTGATCGCCTTCAGGATCCGTCGCCCGTGCTGCGCGTCCCCGGTCTGCCATTTCTGAACCGCCGGGATCAACAGCATGTCGAGAGCTTCGGAAAACAGGACGCCCGAATAGCAGGCGATCGTGCGGACCGGGTCGAAGTAGAAGGCGGCGAGCAGGGTCGCGGCAAGGAAGATCGCCTGACGCTGCCAGATCAGCTTGCTGGTCAGGTGGATATAGTCCTTGATCCGCTGTTCGCGGCCGGTCGGGTCGAACCAGCTGGACCATCCGGTCCCGGGATCGCCTTGTTTGATCATCGACCAATCGCCTCGTCGCCTGGGTCTCTGTTGCCAAACTAGGAGAGCAATTGGTTAGAAATCGGACGATCTTCGGGCGAACTGCGCACAATCGGGCGGCGGGTTCTGGTCGCACCGGCGGGGTCGTGTGGGGCAGGGGTGAAGCCGCGGCGGGCCGGATTGCGCGTGCGGACCTTAACTTTGGGTTAATGGCCAGTTTTCCTGCTCGGGGAAAGCCGTGCAACATCTTGATATGAAGCCTTAATTCGGCGACCGCGGAATCCAGAAATCCGGATTTCCAGATTCCGTGGCGCCACCCGAACGCAAGAGATTGCCGACCTGCAAGGGTCAGCGTGCGACCGGAGGTCCCGGCTCCAACGCGCGCCGGCATGGGCCGGAAATTGCCGCCGCGAGCGGCTTTTCGCGACAGCCGGCGCCGGCGTTTCCGTCGCTGTCCTCCGCTGTCCTCCCGACCGCCCCGACCCGTCGCCGGGCCGGATCGGCCGGATCAGCGCGCCACGGCGGCGTCGTAGGCCGCAACGACGGCCTCGGCCCTGGCCCGCACTTCGGCCGCCGTCAATCCGGGCCGGTAGAGCGCGGTGCCGATGCCGAACCCATGCGCTCCGGCCGCGATCCAGTCGGCGAAATTGTCCGGCCCGGCGCCGCCCACAGCCCAGCATTCGGTGTCGGGCGGCAGGACCGCACGGATCGCCGCGAGCCCGGCCGGGCCGACCAGGGTGCCGGGAAACAGCTTCAGGCCGGTCGCGCCGGCGCGCAGCGCGGTGAAGGCTTCGGTGGGCGTCATCACGCCGGGATAGGAGGCCATGTCGGCGGCCCGGGTCGCGGCGATCACCGCGGGGTTGGTGTCCGGCGACACCACCAGGCCGCCGCCCGCCGCCCGCACCTGCGCGACCTCGGCCACGTCCAGCACCGTGCCGGCCCCGATCCGGGCGCGATCCGAAAGCGCCGCGGCAAGGGCCGAGATGCTGTCGAACGGGTCGGGCGAGTTGAGCGGCACCTCGATCGTGTCGATCCCCGCCGCCACCAGCGCCATACCGATCGCCACCGCCTCGTCGGGGCGGATCCCGCGCAGGATCGCGATGATCTGCCGGCTCATATGTCGCCCCTTTCCGCCATCGCTGACCGTGCGGCCCGCAACCCGTCCAGAACCGTTTCCTCGGCGCCGGCTCGTTCCACCGCCACGCCCTGGGCGGACAGCGCGTCTGCGTAGAGATCGGCGAGGCGACCGTCGCCGATCACCGCGAGCCTTGTGCCGAGCCAGTAGCCCCGGGCGCCGGCGAGCTCCATGCCGATGAGCAGGCCGGAGGCTCGTGACGCGGCCGTGCCCGGGGCGAGTTCGCCCAGCAACCCCTCGGCGCGCAGCGAAAACAGCCGGGCGGTCACCGCTTCCGGCCGGGCCATCGCGTCCGCAACCGCCTCGAGAAAGGCCGGCCCGTCCTTGCCATGGCTGGCTTCGCCGGGGCCAATCGAATGCCTAAGCACCGTGTGGCCCGACAACGCCGCGAAGAGATCGCCGGTCATCACCGTGCGAAAGCTCACGATCTCGCCGGCCGAGATCTGCACCCACTTGGTGTGCGTCCCGGGCAGGCAGAGGGTGCCGTAGAACTCGGGGTCGCGTGCGAGAAACCCCGCGACCTGGGTCTCCTCGCCGCGCATCACGTCGGCGGGACGGGCTTGCGCGACGCCGGGCAGCAAGGTCACGGCGATCCGCGGGTCGGCGGCGGGGGCGGTGATCGCGGCCTCGGGACCCGGCGGCGCGCAGGGCACCTGGCGATAGGGCGCCTCGGCCCAGCCCTGCCGGGCGCCGACCATGCCGCAGGCGATCACCGGGGTGACGCGCGCCGGGTCGAGCCAGGGGGCGATGAGGTCGAGGAGCGCGGGCTCGAACCCGTCGCGGGCGAGCCCGGCCATGCCGCGGTCGGACCGGGCCTCGGCGCGCACCGCGCCATCACGGCCGATAGCCCAGGCCCGCAGGCGCGACGTGCCCCAGTCGACGGCGATCCAGTCGGCCGGTCCGGTGATCGGCCCGGTCATCGGCGCACCGCGGCGGACCGTTCCGTGCGGGTGCCGCCCGGATGCCGCGCCGCGGTCACCCCGCGCGCCGCTTTGCCGCCACCGCGGTGATCGCGTCGAGATAGCCGTCGACCGAGCCGCAGTCGTAGCGGGTGCCTTCCAGCTTGACGCTGTCGACCCGGCCCTGCGCGGCCTGCATGTTGATCGCGTCGGCCAGCTGGATCTCGCCACCGGACCCCGGCGGCAGGTCCCGCAGCAAATCGAAGATGTCCGGCGTCAGCACGTAGCGGCCGATCGAGGCGAGGTTGGACGGGGCCATGTTGAAGCTCGGCTTCTCGACCAGGCCGGCCACGTTGCCGGGCGTCTCGCCGGGTTTGACGACGCCGTATTTCGAGATTTCGGGGCCCTCGATCTCCATCACCGACAGCTGCGTGTGGCCGGATTTCTCGTAGGCCGCGACCAGGTCCGCGGTGACCCCGGGCTCCTTCGAAATGAGGAAGTCGTCGGCCAGCAGAACCGCGAACGGAGCGCCCGCGACGGCGCGTTCGGCGCAGGCCACGGCGTGGCCGAGCCCGCGCTGGACCGGCTGACGGACGAAGATGCATTCGACTTCGGGCGGCAGCAGGTTATGGACCATCTCCGCCGCGTCGTCCTTGCCCTTTTCGCGCAGCGCCGCCTCGAGCTCGAGGTTGGCGTCGAAGTGGTCCTCGATCGCCCGCTTGTGCCGCCCGGTCACGAAAATCAGCGTGTTGATCCCGGCGCGGACCGCCTCTTCGGCCGCATACTGGATGATCGGCTTGTCGACGATCGGCAGCAATTCCTTCGGCATCGCCTTGGTGGCGGGTAGGAAACGGGTGCCGAAACCGGCGACGGGGAAAACGGCTTTCTGGACCTTGGGCGTAGACATGAGCTGAACCGGACTTTCTTTCATCATGGAATCGACAACCGAATATCGCGGACGGCCGTCCGGGGCAATTCGACTCCCTGTCGCGCAGCGCCAAGGCGCAGCATCTGACCGTGTAAGGCAGGCGGGGTAGCGCCAACGCGATCGTCCAACCGGCCGGTCGCCGGGTCACGGCCCGTCGGGGTCGTCCCGGTCGAGGATGCCGGCTCGCCGGGTCGCCCGGGCGATCGGGGTCAGAACTGGATCCGGCCGTTTCCGTTGCCCTGGCCGTTGCCGTTGCTTTCCCAGGTGTCCCAGCCCTCCCAGGTGCAGAGCCAATGGTCGGGTTTGCGATGGCAGAAATCGGCCAGCCAGGCCGGGTAGGCCGAGGCCCGCGACACCAGCCCGTCGGCGGTCACGATGGTCGATGCCGCCCCGCCGACCGCGGCCGAATACTTCGCCATCGCCGCGAGGGCCTCGCGCCGCGTGTAGGTCACCTCGCCCGTCCGGTCGGGCCGGGGACTATGTCTATCCTGGCGTTCTGCCACTGCGTTTCCCCCAATGCGCGCAGGTTCCAAGCTGCGGGTCGGACATTGACATCTGGTTGTGTCATTTCTCTGACCATTTCTCGTTGATTGTTAACTGCCTGGCCGAAACGGCGCAATATTTCCAGGGCCGGGACGTGCCGTCATATGCGCCTTCGGCCGGCCGCGGGCGAGACCTCACTTGTGTCCCGTTCTGACCGGCGCGGGCAGGGGGGAGCGGCCCGTTGCGGCCCGTCGCACCGCCGTGTCGAAACGGGATACACCTTAAACGTGTGTGCCATTCACGTCTGCACGCCAAGGTAAAAAAGATTTGCAAAAACAGCACGGTTCAGGCCGTCGTCGTGCACTTCCCCTTTTCCATCCGGCGCCGAGACCTTTAAAGAACCCCAATATCTGGGAGAGCCCGAACCTTGACCACCCACATGTCGTCCCATGCGCTAGGCCGCCTCGGCGCCGCCGGCGCCCGTGCACGGATCTTTCCCGGGCCGGGGGCGGGGTTCGGTTCCGGGACGGATGCGGAAGAGGTCGATCTTCTCGCGCTCGCCCGCACCCTGTGGCACGGTAAGATCTGGATCGCCGCCGCCGACGTGCTTTTCGCGATCGCCGGTTGGGTCTGGGCGACCCGCATCGCGGTGCCGCTCTACACCACGTCGGCCACGGTGGTGCTGGAGCCGAGCCCGGCGACGGTGGTCGATCTCGAAAGCGTGGTCTCGGGGCTCGGCACCGATCAGTTGAGCATCAACACCGAGGCCGAGGTGCTGACCTCGCGCCGGCTGATGATCCGGGTCACCGAGCAACTCGGGCTCACAGCCGATCCCGAGTTCAACCCCTGGCTCGGGGCCGAGACCCTGCCGGCAGCGGAGGTCCAGCGCGACAGCACGCTGCGCGCCGTTGCCGGTGCGTTCACCGTGACGAACCGCAAGTCGAGTTACGTGTTCGAGATCGCCGCGGTCACGACGGATCCCGCGAAATCGGCGCTGCTCGCCAATACCCTGGCGGAGAGCTACGTCGAGGACCGGCTGCAGGTGAAGTTCGACGCCACCGAGGCGGCGACCGGCTGGCTCACCGAGCGCGTGGCGGAGCTCAAACGCGAGCTCGAAGCGAGCGAGACCGCGCTGCAGGCTTTCACCGCCGGCACCGAGCTGGTGTCGCCCGAGGCGCTGGCGGCGCTGAGCCGGCAACTCAAGGACAACCGCGCCCGGCGCGAGGACCTGGCGCGCAGCGCAGATGCCGATGCGGCAACGCTGTCCGCGTTGCGGGCGGCGATGGCGACGGCGCGCGCGACCGGCGACACATCGGCACTGGCGGCGGTGGCGGACGATGCGGCGCTGACCCGGGCGGTCGCGTCGGGCGCCGAGCTCCAGGTCGTGCTCGCCCGGGCCGAGGCGGCCGCCCAGCGGCTCGACGCGGCCGTGGCCGGTGCCGCGGCCCGGAATCTATCGCTTGCCGCCGCCGCCGAGGCGATGGCGACGTCCTATGACAACCAGTCGGCCGACCTCGTGCGGCTCGAACAGATGAAGCGCGAGACCGAGGCCTCGCGGGCGCTCTACGAGTATTTCCTGACCCGGCTCAAGGAAACCGCGGTGCAGCAGGGGATCCAGCAGGCGGATGCACGGGTGCTCTCCGAAGCCGCGCCGCCGCTCGGACCGTCGTCGCCACGCAAGGCCCGGGCGCTCCTGCTGATGCTGTTCCTCGGCGGCCTCGTCGGGGCGCTGGTCATCGTGCTGCGCGAGATGCTCGACACCGGCTTCCGCACCGCCGACGCGCTCGAGGCCGAGAGCGGCCTTGCGGTCTTCGGCCAGATCCCCCTGATCCCGGCCCAGTCGCGCGCCGACGTGCTCGACCATCTGGTTTCGAACCCGACCTCGGCCGCCGCGGAGGCGGTGCGCAACCTGCGCACCTCGCTGATGCTCTCCAATGTCGACCGGCCGCCGCAGGTGATCCTCTCGACCTCGGCCATGCCCGGCGAGGGCAAGACGACGCTGGCGATCGCGCTCGCGCAGAACTACGCCCGCCTCGGCCGCCGGGTGCTGCTGATCGAAGGCGACATGCGCCGGCGGGTGTTCCGCGAGTATTTCGCGCTCGCCCGCAACAACGGGCTGCGCGCCGTGCTGGGGGCGGAGAAGAGCTTCGAGGCGGTGGTCCAGCACATCCCGGCACTCGGCGCCGACGTGTTGACCGGCGGGCACAGCGCCGCCAACGCCGCGGACCTGTTCACTTCCGACCGCTTCACCACCCTGATCGCCGGCCTGCGCCAGCGTTACGACGTGGTCGTGATCGACATGCCGCCGGTCCTGCTCGTCCCCGATGCCCGCATCGTCGCCCCCCATGCCGATGCCGTGCTCTTTTCGGTCAAATGGGACCACACCTCGCGCGCGCAGGTCGCCGAGGCGATCCGCCAGTTCGACATCGCCGGCTCGCGCATCACCGGTCTCGTGCTCACGCAGATCGACCCCAAGGGGATCAAGAAATACGGTTACGCCGGCAAATACGGCGCCTACGGCGGATACGGGACCGACGCCTATACCACCTGACCCCGACGGGACCGCGCCGGGACAGCCCCAGACCGGAGACGACACATGGCGACAATTCCCCTGCTTTCCGACGCGGATGCGAGCCCCGCTGCGCAGGCGGTCTTCGACGACATCCGCGCGACCCGCGGCACCGACTACGTGAACAATTTCTGGCGTGCCGCGGCGAACGACCCGGCGAGCATGGCGGCGCTGTGGGAGCGGCTGAAACAGCTCATGGGACCGGGCCAGCTCGATCCGCTGGTCAAGGAGATGATCTACATCGCCGTTTCGGTGGCCAATGGCTGCGAGTACTGCGTACACTCCCATACCGCGTCGGCCAAGGCCAAGGGTATGAGCCCCGAGATGCATGCCGAGCTCCTGGCGGTGATCGGCATGGCATCGCAGACCAACGCGCTCTCGACCGCCATGCAGGTGCCGGTGGACGAGAGGTTCAAGCTCTGACGCCGCGGGTCTGTGTCCGGGACCGTGCGTGGATCTGGCCCGGCGCCCGCCCGGCGCCGACCGCGGGGGCGGGCGGGGGACCCGCGGCATGCAAAACATTTGACGCCGCGCCCCCACGGCATGCTACCCATGCGCAGAACAATGTGAGGACCAGGTCTGCCATGTTCCGCCTTTCCATCGCCTTTTGTGCAGCCTCTCTGGCCATCGGGGTGCCGACCCTGCTGCAGGCCGACTGCCCGACCGTCGACAACCTCGCCGCGGGGATCGCGTTCACCGGCGACAACGGCGAACGCGAGGTCTTCACCGATCTCGGCGATGGCATGGTCACCTCGTCCTACCGCACCGAGGACGGGTACGCCGCCGAAGCGCTGCTCGCCCACGGCGTGTTCCTGATCGAGTTGCTCGATCTTATCGGGACCGAGGGGGAAAGCCGCACGTCCTATGAGTTTCCTATGGAAATCAACGATATGACGCTTCCCGAGGCCGGCGGCGTCTGGGATGTGACCGTGTCGGTGACGGATGGCGACAGCAACGTGTTCGAGCGCCAGCTCTATACCTACGGCGCGGTGGAAGAACACCGATACGGCGGCTGCGCCTATGAGGTGATCCCTTTCACGGCGGAGTATTCCACGGCGCCGGATGTGGTCGAAACCTATCATTACCTGCCGGCGCTCGGGGTCTCCTATCTCTACGCCTATGTCGATCCGACGGGCGCGTCGACCTATCCCTATACCGAGATCCGGGCTCTGCCCTGACCCTGCGGGACCCGAACCCCGCTCAGATCCCGCCGAGCATCCGTCCGGACGTGCCTGGCCCGGCTGCGTTGCGCGCGCCGAGATGCCCACGCGGCGCATAGCCGGTTTGCGTCCCTGGCCCTATCATTGCGGCATGCCGTCGCATACCTTGAGGGCAAGGGAGGAAACACAGAGTCAAAACCTGAGGTTTCCAGATGACGACAATTACCACCAACACCCTCCCCGCCGAACGGCGACCGTCCATCCTCTCCCGCATCGGTGATTCCTTCGTCGCCTATGCCGAGTCGCAGGGGCGCTACCACGAAATCGCAAGACTGCAGGCGCTTTCGGACGAAGAGCTTGCGGCGCGTGGCCTGACGCGGGACGGCATCGTCCGCCACGTCTTCGCAGACAAGCTCTACCTCTGAGCGCCGAAAGCCGTCCTTTCGACGACAGGGCCGGGCCTTGCGCCCGGCCTTTTCGTGCCGGCGCAGCCGTGGTCCCCGCGGTTCCCGTCGGTGCGCATTGATCAATGTTCGCGGCAGGGGATTGGAGCGGGCGGCGGGAATCGAACCCGCTTCATCAGCTTGGAAGGCTGAGGTAATAGCCAGTATACGACGCCCGCTCCGGGCCCGTTTCAGGCGCTACCGAGTTATGCGATGGCGGTGGACCCGTCAAGGGCGTCGCACTGCGCGTCCGATCCCCGAAGGGCGGCGCAGTCCGGCTTCCGGCGGTTGATTGTGCCCGCATCTGTGCGAGTATCTGCCGGCCATCGGACCGCGCCGGGAGACGCGCAATGAACAGCCTACGTCCTGAACCGCGCCCGGCCGCCGGGCCCGCTGGCCGCTCCGGCGGGGCACGCTGACATGGACGGTTTCCGCCTCGACCGCTATCTCGACCGGATCGGCCTGACCGATGTGCCCGCGGGCGCGCGGGGGCTCGCTGCGGTGCAGGAGGCCCATATGCGCTCGATCCCGTTCGAGAACATCGACCCGCTGCTCGGAAAGGTGCCGAGCCTTGCGCTCGCCGATGTCGCGGCCAAGCTGGTGACCGGCGGTCGCGGCGGCTATTGCTTCGAGCACAACGCCCTGTTCGGCGCGGCGCTCGGCGCGCTCGGCTATGCGCCGAGGGCCGTGCTCGCCCGGGTGTTCGCGCCGTCGGGCCAGCACGGCGTGCGCAGCCATCACGCCTTCACAATCGACGCGGAGGGCGAGACCTGGCTCTGCGACACGGGCTTCGGTGGCCATGGCGCGCTCGCCCCGGTGCGGCTATCCATCGACGCGCCGCAGCAGGTGCCCAACGGCAGCTACCGGGTCCGGACCGAGCCGGCGACCGGCGCCACCGCGCTCGACCGGTGGGCAGGCGAGAGCTGGGTGCCGCTCTACATGTTCGGCACGGTGCCGGTGCACCCGGTGGATTTTGAGGCCGCGAACTACCTCTGCGCGCGTTGGGAGGGTGCGCCGTTTTCGGCAAATCTGATGCTCGCCTTCCATGCGCCCGAGGGCCGGATCGCGCTGTTCAACCGGGCGCTCACGACCGGTGAACCGCCCGATGCGCGCCGGAGCACGCTGGCGTCGGCGGAGGATCTCGCAGAGGTGTTGCGCGACCGGTGCGGCCTTGCCATCTCAGATGGCGCGCTCGCGCAAATCTGGGCCCGGATCGAGCAGGCTCCGACACGGCGCTGACCCCCGCGGCCGTGGTGCCACGGTCATTGCCGTAAGTATCAGATTTCGAAAGGAAACACAGAGTTTCCGGGCGCCCCGACCGCGCCGATCCCCGCATCAGACCCCCGCCAGACCCCGCGCCGAGGACGGCGACCAGGGTCTTTGCCCTCAGGCCGCGACCCGCTGGCCCTTGGCGTCGAAATAGAACGCCTTGCCGGGCGGGAAGCTGAGCCGCAGGGTCTCGCCGAAGCGAATCTCGTGCTGGCCGAAGAGCCTGAGCGTGATGTCGGTCTCGCCAATTCCCCGCAGTACCACGTTGGTGTCGCCGCCGAGGTGTTCGACATGGGTCACCTTCGCCTCGAGCGGCCCGCCCGGGTCGCGCGCGAGGTCTTCGGGACGAATGCCGAGGGTCAGCCCCGCGGCCCCGCCCACGGCAGAGGCCGGCAGGAAGTTCATCGACGGCGCGCCGAGGAAGCCGGCGACGAACTGGTTGGCGGGGTTGTTGTAGAGTTCCATCGGCGAGCCCACCTGTTCGACCCGCCCGTCGCGCAGCACCACGATCTTGTCGGCGAGGGTCATCGCCTCGGTCTGGTCGTGGGTGACATAGACGATGGTCGCCCCGAGCGCGCGGTGCAGGCTCGAGATCTCGATCCTCGTGTTCATCCGCAGCGCTGCGTCGAGGTTCGACAGCGGTTCGTCGAACAGGAACAACTTGGGCTGGCGCACGATGGCCCGGCCGATCGCGACGCGCTGGCGCTGGCCGCCGGAAAGCTCCGCCGGCCGCCGGTCGAGATAGGGGTCGAGGTCGAGCATCCGGCTCGCCTCGGCGATCCGCGCCTCGATCACGTCCTTGGGCTGTCGTTCCTGTTTCAGCGCCAGCGCCATGTTGCCGCGCACGGTCAGGTGCGGGTAGAGCGCATAGGTCTGAAACACCATGGCGATGCCGCGTTTTGCCGGCGGGGTCATGTTGACCTGTTGCCCGGCGATGGAGATCTCGCCCGAGGTCGCATCTTCGAGCCCGGCGATCACCCGCAGAAGCGTGGACTTGCCGCAGCCGGAGGGGCCGACGAAGACGACGAATTCGCCCTCGTCCACCTCGAGGTCGATGTCCTTGAGCACATGCACCTTGCCGAAGAACTTGTTCACCTTGCTGAGCGAGAGGGCGGTCATGAGCTGGCCTCCTGGAGCGTGACTGGGGCGCCGGTGCGGATGCTCTCGTCGGCGGCGAGGCAGATCCGCAGGCTTTCGACCGCGTCCTGCATGTGGCGGGTGAGGTCGATATCCTCGGCGATGGCGCGCAGCATGTAGGCCTGTTCGGCGGCGCAGAGGTCGTCGTGGCCGGGTTCGCCGGGCATGTCGATGTCGCTGTCGCCCGCGCCCACCCGGTGCACGCGGATCGCGCCCACCTTGGTGTGGCCCTCGATGGCGGCCGAGGCGCCCTTGTTGCCGTCGGTGATCGAGACGGCGCCGTTCGGGCTCACGATGTCCTTCACGAAGAAGGCGGTCTCCGACATCATCGGCCCCCAGCCGGCTTCGTACCAGCCGACCGAGCCGTCGTCGAACACCACTTGGAACTGTCCGTAGTTATACATCTCGGGGGCGATCTCGTCGGTGAGCCGCAGCCCCATCCCGTGCACCCGCACCGCCTTGGCGTCGGTCACCTGGCACATCACGTCGACGTAATGCACGCCGCAATCGACGATCGGCGAAGTGGTCCGCATCAGCGCCTTGTGGGTCTCCCATTCGGCGCCCGTGGATTGCTGGTTGAGGTTCAGCCGGAACACGTACGGCCCGCCCAGCCCGCGCGCTTCCTCGATCAGCCGCACCCAGGAGGGATGGTGGCGCAGGATGTAGCCGACGACCAGCTTCTTGCCGGTCCGCTTCGCCGTGGCGACGATCCGCTCGGCATCGGCGACGTTGCCCGCGAGCGGCTTCTCGACGAACACATGCGCGCCCGCCTCCATCGCCGCGCAGGCGAAATCGGCATGGCTGTCGGTATAGGTGGCGACGACGACGAGGTCCGGTTTCAGCGCCAGACCTTCTTCGAAAGTCGCGAACCGCGGATAGGACGCAAGCTCCGGCGGCAAGTCGATCGCGGACCGGTTGACCAGTCCGACGATCTCGGCGTCGGGGTGGTGATGGTGGGCGAGCGCGTGGCTGCGCCCCATGTTGCCGAGGCCGGCGACGAGAACACGGGTCATCGTTTGGTTCCTTTGGTCGGGCGGGCGAAGGGCTTTCGAAAGCCCTTCCCGAAGCCGCTTCGAAGCGGCTTCCCGGGACGGATGGCGAGGCTCATTTCACCGCTCCCGAGGTGATGCCGCGGATGAGCTGGCGCGAGAAGATGACGTAGAGCAGCATCACCGGCAGGATCGCCAGCGAGAGCGCCGAGAGCACCGCGTTCCAGTCGGTGACGAACTGGCCGATGAAGACCTGGCTGCCCAGCGTCAGCGTCTTGGTCGCCTCGGCGGGAGCGAGGATCAGCGGGAACCACAGATCGTTCCAGATCGGGATCATGTTGAACACCGCCACCGTCGCCATCGCCGGGCGCACCAGCGGCAGGACGAGGCGGAAGAAGATCGTGTACTCGCTGAGCCCGTCGATGCGGCCGGCATCCTTCAGATCCGCCGAGACCTGGCGCATGAATTCCGACAGGATGAAGACGGCGAGCGGAAGGCCCTGCGCGGTGTAGACCAGGATCAGCGCCCAGAGCGTGTTCACGAGCCCGGTCGCCACCATCATCTCGAGGATCGCCACGGTGCCGATCCGGATCGGGATCATGATCCCGAGCGCGAGGTAGAGGCCCATGAGCGTGTTGCCCTTGAACCGGTATTCCGACAACGCGAAGGCGGCCATGGCGCCGAACAGCAGCACGAAGAACAGCGAAGCGACGGTGACGATCATCGAGTTCTGGAAGTAGAGGAAGAAATCCCCCTGTTTCATCACCGTCTGGTAGCCGATCATCGAGAAGCTCTCGGAATTCGGCAGCGCCAGCGGCTCGCGGAAGATCGCCTTCCGTGTCTTGAAGCTGTTGATGAGGATCACGAAGACCGGGAACAGCGCGATGACCGTGTAGGCGAGCAGGATCGCGTGCATCGCGGCGTTGTTGAGCGGGTTGCGGCGGGCCTTGTTCATCTCTGCGCCCTCACAGCTGGTAGCGGCGCATCCGGGTCTGGATGCCGAAGAGGTAGATGCAGACCCCGACCAGGATGATCGCGAACATCGCGGTGGCGATGGCCGAGCCCATATGCGGGTCGCCGAGCTGGAGCTGGAAGCCGAAGAAGGTGCGGTACATGAAGGTGCCGAGGATGTCGGTCGCGAAATCCGGCCCCGCAAGCGCGCCCTGGGCGGCGTAGATCAGGTCGAAGGCGTTGAAATTGCCCACGAAGGTGAGGATCGAGATGATCCCGATCGAGGGCAGGATCAGCGGCAGCTTGAGCTTCCAGAAGGCGGCGCTTCCGGTGATGCCGTCGATCTCGCCGGCCTCCAGGATCTCTTCCGGGATCGACAGGAGGGCGGCGTAGATCAGCATCATCGGGATGCCGACGAATTGCCAGACCGAGACCAGCGCCAGCGTGGTGAGCGCGGTCTCCTCCTTGCCGAGCCAGGGGGCGAACAGGCTCTTGAGGCCGACGGCGTCGAGCATGCCCGGCGCGATGCCCCAGATCGGGCTGAGGATCAGTTTCCAGGCGAAGCCGACGATGACGAAGCTCAGGATGGTCGGCACGAAGATCGCCGAGCGGTAGAGGGCCGCGAAGCGGAGCCGCGGGTGCGAGAGGATCGCCGCGAGCAGGATCCCGATCGGGTTCTGCACCAGCATGTGGATGAGGAAGAACCAGAAATTGTTGCCGAGCGCGTTCCAGAATTTCTCCGACCAGAGCGGATCGCCGAACAGCGTGCGGAAATTGGCGAGCCCGGTAAAGACCCGCACGTTCTCGATCTCGCTGTAGAGCGCGAGCCGCAGGGTGTTGAACAGCGGGAAGATCATCACGGCCGTGTAGACCAGCACCGCGGGTGCCAGGAACACGACGATATGCCAGCGGATGCGGGGCATGTCCGGTCTCCTCCCTGTTCGAGAACTTGGCGGAACTTTCGCCGAAGCTCCCGGGCGGCGGACCGCCCGGGGAGATAGTTTAAAGTTGAACCATTACTGGTGCGGCGCGTACCAGCTGGCGAGCCCGGCTTCGAGCTCGGCACCGATCTCTTCGGGGGTCTTGGTGCCCTTGATCGCCGCGGCCGAGGCGCCCCAGGTCTCGTTTTCGAGGTTCGGGGTGCCGCGCGACAGGATCTGGTAGGTCGAGCGGATCGTCGGTTCGCACTGGTCGCGCCAGCTCACGAATTCCTGCGCCACCGGGTCGGTCATCTCGACCGGGGTCGAGTTGAGCGAGAAGAAGCCGGGCAGGGCGTTGGCATAGATCGAGGCGAACTCGGTCGAGCCCACCCAGTCGAGGAAGGTCCGGGCCGCCTCGGCGTTGGGGGTCGCCGCGTTCATGCCGATCGCGATGTCGGTGTGATCCGAGATGTAGCAGGTGTCGCCCGCGGCCTTCACCGGCGGCTTGAACGCGCCCATTTCGAAATCGGCCTGGGCGTTGAAGCCCGAGATCTCCCACGAGCCCGCCGGGTAGATCGCGGCGCGGCCCAGCGTGAAGATGTTCTGGCTGTCGGGGTAGGTCTGGGCCTCGAAGCCGTCACCGAGATAGGGCGCCCATTTGGCCAGCGTCGCATAGGGCTCGACCCATTGCGGGTCGGTGAGCTTCTGCGAGCCGTCGATCAGGCCGAGCCGGCCTTCCTCGCCCTTCCAGTAGTTGGGCCCGATGTTCTGGTAGCCCATCGTGGCGGCTTCCCACTGGTCGTTGGTGCCCATCGCCATCGGGATGTAGGTGCCGTCTTCCTTGAACTTGTCGAGCACGGCGAAGAACTCGTCTTCGGTGGTCGGCACCTCGACGCCGACTTCGGCGAAGGCGTCCTTGTTGTAGATGAAGCCGTGGATCACCGAGGCCATCGGCACGCAGAAGGTGGCCGAGCCGTCGTCGGTCTGCCAGGCCGACTTGGCGACGTCGGAGAAGTTGGCCATCGACGGCAGGTCGGTGAGATCGGCGAGCTTGCCGCCGTCATAGAGCGCGAGAGAGGCGTCGAACGGGCGGCAGGTGATGAGGTCGCCGGCGCTGCCTGCGTCGAGCTTCGAGTTCAGCACCGCGTTGTACTCGGCCGGGGCGGAGGGCGCGAACACCACCTTGATGCCCGGGTTGGCAGCCTCGAAGGCGGGGATGATCACGTCCTGCCACAGCGTCAGGTCGTCGTTGCGCCAGCTTTCGATGGTCAGGGTCACGTCCTGCGCCATCGCGCCGGAAGCGGCGGTGACGAGCGCCGTCGAGAGCAGCAGTCCGGTAAGTTTGTGTGTCATCTGGGTTCTCCTGTTGGGTGACTTCAACTTTTCACTTCCGATCCGAGCGCGGCAAGCGCGCCGCGCAGGTGATTGTCATGGGTCGCGAGCGCCGCGCGGGCGGCGGCAGGCGAGGGGGCGCCGGCGGCCAGAAGGATCGCCGCCTTCACGTCGCCCTCCGCCGCGGCGAGCGCGCGTTCGGCTTCGTTCGCGTCCGCACCGGCGACCCGGCGGACGATGCCGGCCGCGCGACCGCGCAGTTTCGCGTTGTCGGCGACGACGCCGACCATCATCCCGTCATGCACCGCCCCGATCGCCACGCCCATCAGCGTCGACAGGCAATTGAGCGCGATCTTCTGCGCCGTGGCGGCCCCGAGGCGGGTGGAGCCCGAGACGACCTCGGGCGGGGTTTCGAGCAGGACGGCTATGTCGGCCCCGGCGAGCAGCGGGCTGCCGGGATTGTTGGCGAGCGCGATCACGGTCGCGCCCCGGGATTTGGCGATCCGCACCGCTTCGAGCGTGTAGGGCGTGGCGCCGCTGGCGGCGACGGCGATCACCGTATCCTGTGGCGTGAGGCCGGCGAGTCCCGCGTCGAGCCCGCCGGCCGCGTCCTCGGTATCTCCCGGCATCGCCGCCGAGGTCGGCAAGCCGCCCGCCATCAGGATGCGCACCCGGTCCGCGGGGATGCCGAAGGTGCCGCCGAGCTCGAGCGCATCGGCCGCGGCCATCAGGCCCGAGGAGCCGGCGCCGACATAGACCAGAATGCCGCCGCTGCGGATGGTCGCGGCCATCGCCTGCGCGCCCGCGGCGAGCGCCGGTCCGGCGGCAAGCACCGCCTCCGCCGCCTCGACCTGGGCTGCGGCGAGGATGCTGGCGACCTCTTCGAGCGGGCGCAGATCGAGCCCGACCGCCTTGGCGTGCAGCATTTCCGTGGTCGGTGGCCCCATCCGAATCTCCCAAGATGCCATCAGGATACCTTTTTGATACCATTTGTCTACACCTTGTTGTGACTGAGATAGGGCAGGGCGAAATGGCCTGTATTTCCGCAGTTTTCGCGGGCATTGATCTCTTATAGGTCTTTCTTTGCCTGAATTTGTATCGTAAAGGTATTTACATGTGCGCTGGACTCACCCAAGCAGAACTTCCCTCTCCGGTGATCGCGGTCGACGGCGGCGGTACCCGTTGTCGGCTGGTGCTCGACCGTGGGCCCGGCCCGGCGGGCGGGCGGGTGTCCGTCGAGACCGGGCCCGCCAACGTCACCTCCGATTTCGACGCCGCCCTTGGGGAAATCCGCCGCGGCCTCGACCTGCTCGCCGGCCGCACCGGCCTTTCCGCCGACGAAATCGCCGCGCTCCCGGCCTATCTCGGCCTCGCCGGCGCCTCCGACCGGGCCGTCTGTGCCCGGGTCGAGGCGGCGCTGCCCTTCGCCCGGGTGCGGGTGGAGGAGGACCGCGCGGCCGCGCTTCAGGGCGCGCTCGGCGATGTCGATGGCGCCATCGTCCATTGCGGCACCGGATCGTTCTTCGGCCTGAGGCAGGGGGGGCACACCCGCTTCGTCGGCGGCTGGGGCTCGCGGCTCGGCGACGAGGCGTCGTCGTTCTGGGTCGGGCGGAGCGCGCTCACCGGCACGCTCGCCGCCGTCGACGGGCTCCGGCCTCCGAGCCCGCTGTCCGAGGCACTGCGCGACCGTTGGGACGGTGCGGCCGGCCTCGTCGCCTTCGCCGCCCATGCCACGCCCGGCGAGATCGGCGAGATCGCCCGCGATGTGACCGCCGCTGCCCGGGACGCAGACCCGCTCGGCCGCGAGGTCATGCAGGCGGGCGCCGCCCATATCTCCGACATGCTCGACCGGCTCGGCTGGACCTCGGGGCTGGCGGTCGCCTTCACCGGTGGTTTCGCAGCGGAATACACGCCCTACCTGCCGGAGCCGATGCGCGCGGCGCTGGTCCCCGCGGCCGCGCCGCCGATCGACGGTGCCGTGGCGCTGGCCCGCGCTTTCGCGGCCGAGGGCGCGCCATGAGCATCGCGCTGTTTCTCGACCCCGACGACTGGCTGAAACCCGACGCGGGTCCGCGCTACACCCAGCTCCGCCGCCGGCTGCAGGACGCAATCGCCCAGGGCATCCTCGCCCCGGGCGTCACCCTGCCGCCGGAGCGCGAGATCGCCGAGATCACCGGGCTCAGCCGGGTGACCGTGCGCAACGCGATGCAGGCGCTGGTCGACCAGGGGGTCATCATCCAGCGGCAGGGCTCGGGCTCCTTCGTCGCCGACACCACTGCGCGGGTCGAACAATCGCTCCTGAAACTCACCTCGTTCACCGAGGACATGGCGGCGCGCGGCATGGCGACCAGGCTCGATCTGGCTCGAACGCGGCATCGCTCGCGGCAGCTTGCGGGAAACCGAGATGCTGGGGCTGGCCCCCGACGCCTCGGTCGCGCGGCTCTACCGGCTGCGCGCTGCCGACGGCCGGCCGCTGGCGCTCGAACGCGCTACGCTGCCCGTGGCACTGTTGCCCAACCCGCTGGAAGTGGAGACCTCGCTCTACGAGGTGCTCGCCCGCGACGGCCACCGCCCGGTGCGCGCCGTCCAGCGCTTCACCGCGCTCAATCTCGGCGCCGAGGAGGCCGACCTGCTCGACGTCGCCCCCGGCGCCGCGGCGCTGTCGATCGAGCGGCACGCCTTTCTCGATACCGGGGAGCCCGCCGAGTTCACCCGCTCGATCTACCGCGGCGACGCCTACGATTTCGTCGCCGAACTGCAATTGTCACCCAGCGAGGGCTGAAGATGTCACAGACCGTCACCCGGATGCGAAGGGAAATCGAAGAGATCCCCGAGGCCGTCGCGCGCCTGCTCGACGGCGGTGCGGACGACACCCGCGCGGTCGCCGCCGAGATCGCGCGGCGCGACCCACGCTTTCTGGTCTCGGTCGCCCGCGGGTCCTCCGACCACGCCTGCACCTACCTCAAGTATGCGAGCGAACTGCTGTTCGGCCTGCCGATGGCCTCGGTCGGTCCCTCCGTCGCCTCGATCTACGGCGTGCCGCTCAAGGCCGACGGCGCGCTCTGCATCGCGGTCTCGCAATCGGGCAAGAGCCCCGACATCGTCGACCTCGCCCGCGCCGCCCGCGACAGCGGCGCCTACACCGTCGCGATCACCAACGACACCGGCTCGCCGCTCGCCGGCGCGGCCTCGGCGACGCTCTGCCTCCACGCCGGTCCCGAGCTCAGCGTCGCGGCGACCAAGACCTTCGTGACCTCGCTCGTCGCCGGGCTCTGGCTGATGGCCGAATGGAAGCGTGACGCGGCCCTGCTCGATGCGATCCGGGGGTTGCCCGAGGTGCTCGACCGCGCCACCCGCTGCGACTGGTCGGCGGTGACCGAGGCGCTCACCGGCGACAACCTCTTCACCCTCGGCCGCGGCCCGAGTTGGGCGATCTCCAACGAGGCGGCGCTGAAGTTCAAGGAAACCTGCCAGATCCATGCCGAGAGCTATTCCTCGGCCGAGGTGCTGCACGGGCCGGTCTCGATCGTCGGCTCCGGTTTTCCGGTGATCGGCTTCGCCGCCGCCGACAAGGCCGAGACCGCGCTGGTCGAAGTGGCCGACGGTCTCGCCGACAAGGGCGCGCTTGTGTTCGTGACTTCGGACAAGGCGCGCGCCGCCACCCGGCTCGACCATGTGCGCAGCGGCCACTGGCTCACCGACCCGATCCCGCTGATCGTGTCCTTCTACGGCATGGTCGAACAGGTCGCGGCAAAGCGGGGGATCGACCCCGACGCCCCGCGCCACCTCAGGAAAGTGACGGAAACACGATGAGCACCGGGGTTCTCACCTTCCGCGGCGGCCGGATCTTCGACGGCAGCCGCCTCCACGACACCCACTCCCTGCGGTTCGAGGATGGCGTGGTGACGGTGTTCGACCGCGACGATCGGGTCGCGCCGGCCGATGAGGAGATCGACCTCGCCGGCGACATCCTCGCGCCCGCCTTCGTCGACCTCCAGGTCAATGGCGGCGGCGGCGTGATGTTCAACGACGCGCCCACGCCCGAGACGCTGGCGATCATGGCCGCGGCCCATGCCGGGCTCGGCACCGGCACCATCCTGCCCACCCTCATCACCGACACGCCCGAGCACAGCCGCGCCGCCATCGCGGCGGTGGCGGCAGCGGTCGCCGAGGGCGTGCCGGGGATCGGCGGGCTGCACCTCGAAGGTCCGCACCTGTCGCTCGCCCGCAAGGGCGCGCATGATCCGGCGCTGATCCGGCCGATGACCGACGACGACCTCGCGATGCTGGTCGAGGCCGCCGGGCGCCTGCCGGTCCTGATGATGACGGTCGCGCCCGAGAACGTGACCAGGGCTCAGGTCCACAGCCTGTCCGAAGCCGGCGTGCTGGTGTCCCTCGGCCATACCGATACGGATTACGAGACCTGCATCGCCTACCAGGCTGCCGGGGCGCGGTGCGTCACCCATCTGTTCAACGCGATGAGCGGGCTCGGCAACCGCGAACCGGGCGTGGTCGGCGCCGCGCTCGACTGCGGCGGGCTCTCGACCGGGCTCATTGCCGACGGCATCCACGTCCACCCCGCGACCATGCGCGCGGCGTTTGCCGCCAAGAGAGGCCCGGGCGCGATCTATCTGGTGACCGATGCGATGGCGCCGGCGGGCACCGACCTCGACCGGTTCACCCTCAACGGACGCGAGATCACCCGGGTCGATGGCCGGCTCACCCTGGCCGACGGAACGCTGGCGGGGGCCGATCTCGACCTCACCCGCGCGCTCAAGGTGCTCACCGAAGAGGTCGGGCTGCCGCTCGACCGCGCGCTCGGCGCCGCGACCGCGACACCGGCACGCGTGGCCGGGCTCAGTGCCGGTACGCTCAAGCCGGGCACGTCCGGGCCGCTGGTCCGCATCGCCGGCGATCTGTCCGGCTGCGCACTCGTGCCGTAGGGCAGGGCCACTTCCGGCAGGGCCGGGGCACGCCGATGCGCGGCCGCGGGTCAGCTCTCGTGATAGGTGCGGACGTATTTCTTCAGCGCGCCGTAGCTGCCGTAGCCGGCATAGCCGCCATAGCGCTTGATCTTCTTCAGGTCGATCCGGGTGAGCGCGAGACCCGTTACCCGGATGCCGCCGTCCGTCATCAGCCGGAGCCCGGCGATCACGTCGCGTTTGGCCGTGGAATTCCATTCCACCGCGTAGATCACCGCGTCGGCGAGCTTCGCCACCACGCGGGCATCCGGCACCAGCAGCACCGGCGGGGTGTCGATGATGACCACGTCATAGGCCCGGCGCGCTTCGGCGATCAGCCCGCGGAACCGGGCCGACGAGAACACGTCGGCGGCGTTCATCGCGGCGCGCTCGCCGACCAGCACGTCGGCGTCGATCAGGTAGCTGCGCTCGACCGCCTCGGCCAACTCCATCTGCCCCGACAGCACCGCCAGCAGCCCCTTGGTCTTCTTCAGATCGAGGTAATCGCGGAACACCCGGTGCCGGATGTCGCCCTCGATTACCAGCACCCGTTTGCCGAGGCCGGTGAAGTTCTGCGCCAGCGCAATCGCCGTCGTGGTCTTGCCCTCGTCGGGCAGCGACGAGGTCAGCATGATGACCTGCGGCACCTGGTCGACGTTCGACATCACGATCGAGGTGCGCAGGTTGCGCACCGCTTCGGCGGCCATCGAGGTCGGCTTTTCGACGAAATAGCTCAGCACGTCGCGCTTCTCGCTGCGCGGCACCAGCGGGATCTGCCCCATCACCGGACGTCCGGTCGCGGCTTCGAGCTCGGGCCCGGTGCGCAGACCCGCGTGCAGGGCCTCCCACAGCAGCACCAGCGCGCCGCCGATCACCAGCCCCGCGATCAGCGCCAGCGCGTAGATCCGGATTTTCAGCGGCGAGGACGGCCCGCCGGGCACCGCCGCGTTCGAGACGATCCGGCTGTCGGCGCGCAGGTTGCCCTGCTGGGCCGAAAGCTCCTTCAGCCGGCCCAGGAAGTATTCGTAGATCGTGCGCGAGGCGGTCACCTCGCGTTCGAGCTGCTGGTAGGCGACGAGGTTGTCCGACTGGCGGGCGTATTCCGCGCGCAGTACCGCGATCGACTGTCCGAGCGTGGCGCCCTGTTCGACGGAGCGCGCATGCGCCACGACGAGACGGTCGCGCACCGTCTCAAACCGGGCGGCGATCTCGTCTTCGGGGGCGTCGCGGGCCACCAGCCGCTCCAGCGTCGCGTCGCCGCCGAGGGCCGCCGCGGCCGCCCAATCGCCGGTGTCGCGCGCCGTGTCGAGCGCGTCGAGTTGCGCCGCGAGCTGTGCCGTACGGGTTTCGAGCTCGGCCAGCCGGTCGCGGGCGTCGTCCACGCGCAGGTTGAGGATTTCGAGGTCTTCCGACCGGGTGATCCGGTTTTCCGAGGCGAAGGCTTCGACCGCGCCTTCCGCCGCCTCCAGCTCCGCCTGCAGCGTGCCGAGCCGGTCGGTGAGCCAGGCGGTCGCCTGCTCGGTCGCGCGGTATTTCACCTCGATCTGGTCTTCGATGTAGAGCCGGGCGTGGGTATTGGCGATCAGCGCCGATTTCTCTTCATCCGTCGTCGTCACCGCGATGGTGAACAAATAGCTGTCGGGCACTGATCCCACCCGGAGCCGGGTCAGCACGCGGTCGATGACCGCATCCATGCGCCGCCGTTCCGCCGTCGGGTCGGTGGCACCCGCTTTCGCGAGGCCATCTTCGGCAGCGATCTCTTCCGGCGGGCCATCCGAAACCGCGTCCTGCGCCGGCATCCGCCCGCCGAATTCCGGGTCTGCGCCCAGATCCAGTTCGACCACCAGCTTCTCGACCAGGCCCCGCGACCGCATCACACCGAGCTCGGTGTTGATCGTGCCGAGCGTGCCGGGCAGGCCGGTGACCACGCCGGCGAGGTCGAGCACGTTTTCGTCACGGGTCTCCATCGCGACCACGGCCTGCGCCGTGTAGAGCGGGACCGCTGCGACGTTTGCCCGGTACCAGCCCCAGGCGAGAGCGACCAGAACCGCGGCCGCGATCCAGAGTTTTCCGCGCCACAGCGCGCGCAGAAAGCCGAGGAGGTCGATCTCGTCCTCTCGCGGTCTGTCGGTGTTCAGGGTGTCGATCGCTTCGCCTATGAAAGGCGCTTCTCGTCTCATTCCGGTGCCTGCTCGTTCTTCGGTTCTTGCGCCCCCGGAGGTGTTTCCGGGAAACAATGCCGCTTTGACGACAACACCTTATCCAAATTAAAAACGGCGAAACAAAGGCGTAGACCGGTGCCGTGCGGCATTGTCGCGGGGGGCGCTGCGTTTACACGGGTCAACGGCGCCACAAGACGGCCCAGGGCGCGAAATTCGAGGAAATGCGCGGGCGAATGGGGCAGGGCGCCGGCCCGGTTGATTCGCCTCCCGGCCGGGTCCGCCGGACGCCCCCGGATTGAGCTGCCCGCGGAATGCCGGTACGGTGGACCCGCGCATCCGGTCCGGCCGGGCGCGTGTCCCGGCCGACCCTGTCCCCGGTCTCTTCGACCCATCCCGGAGTGTGCGACGTGCCGTCCAACGCCAGACCCGAACCTGCAACCGGCACGACCCTGCACGACACGTTCGGGGCCGATACGACCTGAGATGGCAAGCGCCACCGACATCCCCCGCGCCCCGCTGCGAGACGCGCTCGCCCATGTCGAGCGCCTGCCGCTCGGTGATGCCGTCATCGTGCACAACCGCGAAAGCGGCGCGATGGTCGCGACCAATGCCTTCGGCGCGCTGCTGATCGACCGGTTGCGCGAGGTCCCGGATGCGGGGGCGGTGGTCGGGCAGGTCGCGGCGGCGCTGGGGCAGCCGGAAGACGCCGTGCGCGGCGCCGTCGACGACACGCTGACCCGATGGGAGGCGGACGGGCTGTTCCTCACCGCGCTGCGCCCCTTCCCGCTGGCGGTTCCCCACCGTCCTGCGGCCGGCGCGGTCACCCGGTCCCTGGCCCTCGGTCCGCGCGCCGTGTCGCTCGCCTGCGAAGACGCAGGCCTTGTCGACGATCTCGACCGGGCGCTCGCGCCGATGCGGCTGGCGCAGGCGCGCGCCGCGCCGGCCCCCGTGCACCTCGACATCCTCCACGACGGCGCCGGCTACGGCGTGTTCCGCGACGGCGATCCGATCTGGGGCGTCGCGGGCTACGAGCCTCACCCGCTTCCACGTGCTGCGCGAGATCATGGACGCGCTCTGCGGCCCGGAACGGGTGGCCGCCGCAACCACGCCAGCGCCATGGCGATGGACGGGCGGGCGCTGGTCTTTGCCGGTCCCAGCGGCTCGGGCAAGTCGACCCTCGCGACGCTGCTCCTCGGGGCAGGGGCGGCGCTCGCCGCCGACGACCACGTGGCGCTGACCACCGGCGGCGACGCGGTCCTCGCCTTTCCGACCCGGCCCAACCTCAAGCCCGGCACCGCCGAGCTGCCCGCCGTCGCCGCGGTGATCGCCGCCGAACGCGAGGGGCAGGGGCCCTTCGTCCCGAAAGCGCGGGTGCCGGTGGGGACCGAGCTGCGGCTGTCAGGCTTCGTGTTCCCGCGTTACGCCGCCGATGCCGACAACGCGCTTATCCCGCTCGCGCCGGAGGCCGCTCTGCGCGAGCTGATCCAGACCGGCAGCCGGGTCTCGCGCAGCACCAAGTCGATCGCACCGCTCCTGCACGCGCTCGACACCCACCGTGCTGGCGGCTCACCTACAGCGACGCCGACTTCGCCGTCCGGACCTGCCGCGGGCTCTTCGCGGACTGACAGCGTTTCCAAATCCGCGACAAATCCTTGCCACAGCTTGGCCTTTCCTCCGTTTTACTGGTGCCCAAACCTGCCTATACAGCCTTGGCAGCGCATGCCGCCCCGGGCGCACGCAACAGGGCGCACCGAAGCGCAGCATCAAGTGGAGAGTTGACATGAAAATCGCGGTTGTGGGTCTGGGCTATGTCGGCCTGTCGAACGCCGTCCTGCTCGCGCAGAACCACGAGGTCGTGGCCGTCGACATCACCCCCGAGCGGGTGGCGATGGTCAACGCGCGCAAATCGCCGATCGAGGACCGCGAGCTGAGGAGTATCTCGCCACCCGCGACCTCGACCTTCACCGCGACCACCGATCTCGAGGCGGCGGTAATAGGCGCGACCTTCGTCATCGTCGCGACGCCGACCGACTACGACCCGGTGGAGAACTTCTTCGACACCTCTTCGGTCGACACGGTGATCCGCAAGGTGCTCGCGGCCGACCCCGAGGCCGTCACGGTGATCAAGTCGACCATCCCGGTGGGCTACGTGACCGAGATGCGCGCGGCGCTCGGCAGCGACCGGATCCTGTTCAGCCCCGAGTTCCTGCGCGAGGGCCGGGCGCTCTACGACAACCTGCACCCGAGCCGGATCATCGTCGGCGAACAGAGCGACCGGGCCCGGGCCTTTGCCGATCTGCTGGTCGAGGGCGCGGTCGAGGACGACATTCCGCTCCTGTTCACCAATGCCGACGAGGCCGAGGCGATCAAGCTCTTCGCCAATACCTACCTCGCGATGCGGGTGGCCTATTTCAACGAGCTCGACAGCTACGCCATGGCCGGCGGCATGAGCACGCGGCAGATCATCGAAGGGGTCGGGCTCGATCCGCGGATCGGCAGCCATTACAACAACCCCTCCTTCGGCTACGGCGGCTATTGCCCGCCCAAGGACACCAAACAGCTGCTCGCCAACTACCAGGAAGTGCCGCAGAACCTGATCCGCGCCATCGTCGACGCCAACCGCACCCGCAAGGATTTCCTCTCCGAGCAGATCGTCCGGCGTGCGCCCAAGGTGGTGGGCGTGTACCGCCTGGTGATGAAGGCGGGGTCGGACAATTTCCGCCAGTCCTCGATCCAGGGGATCATGAAGCGGATCAAGGCCAAGGGGATCGAGGTGATCGTCTTCGAACCGGTGCTGGAGGCCGACGACTTCTTCCATTCGCGGGTGATCCGCGATCTCGACGCGTTCAAGTCCGAGGCCGACCTGATCCTCGCCAACCGGCTGACCGACGATATCGCGGATGTGGCCGACAAGGTCTTTACCCGCGATCTGTTCGGCGCGGACTGAACCTGCAGGCTTGCGGCCGCCGATCGGGCCGGAGGCGGGAGCGGGGCTTTGACCTTGGCCGCCACGGCCCGGTACTCTGGGCCGCGGAAGCCGAAACGCCGGCGGGGCGGCGCCCGATCACGCGCCGAACACGGAGCTGTTGTTGTGGCCGCGGCCGCAGCGCCCTATAGACTGCGCCGGACCGACGGCGGCACCGAATGGAGACGACGTGAACTTTTCCGATCCTCGATACAGACGATCCCGCCCGCCCGGCCCGTCCGCGCGCTGTGGCTGGTCTCGACCATCGTGATCGCGGTCCTCATCGCCGTGCTCACGCTGTCGCCGAACCCGCACCTGCCGCGGAACGACATCCATCTCGACAAGCTCGCCCATATGGCGGCCTTCTTCGGGCTGGTGTTTCCGACCGCGGCGCTCTGGCCCCGGGTGACCGCCTGGATCGGGCTCGCCGCCGTGCTCTACGGCGGTGCCATCGAGGTCATCCAGCCCTACACCGGCCGGTCGGCCGAGTTTGCCGACCTGCTTGCCGACGGGATCGGCGTCGGGCTCGGGATCGTCTCGGCGCCACGTTGCGCCGGCTGATCCTCGCGCGCCGCGCCGTGCGGGCGCGCCTGACCCGGACAACGCCGATCCGCTAGACCTGGCCGTTCGCACCCGGTGCTGCCTCGTCGTTCAGCGCCGTCGCACTTTCGGTCCGCAGGAAATCGAGAAACCCCTGCGCCGCGTTCGACAGCCGCCGGCCGCGGCGATGCAGCGCGAACCAGCGCCGCCGGAGCGGAAACCCCTCGACATCGAGCATCGCCAACTCGCCCGCGGCCAGTTCCAGCCGCACCGCATGGAGCGGCAGGTAGGCGAGACCCAGCCCCGAGATCACGCCCTGCTTGATCGCCTCGAGATCGTCGAATTCCATGTGGGTCACCAGTTTGATGCCCGCGGCGCGGCAGAGATCGTCGACCGCGAGCCTCGTGCCGGACCTTCCTCGCGGCGCAGGAACTCTTCCTCGGCGATCCGGCCGAGCGGGATATGGCGCCGGCCGACCAGCCGGTGATCGGGCTGGGCGACCACGACGATGACGTTTTCGAGGAACGGCTCCGCCACCACCGCCTCCGCCTCGGGCGGACGCCCCATGATGAAGAGATCGTCGGCATTGTCGGCGATCCGCGCCAGCATGGTCTCGCGGTTGGCGATGGTGAGCCGCGGCTGCACCCGGGGTAGCGATGTTTGAAACTGCCGAGCAGTTTCGGCAGGAAATACTTCGCCGTGGTCACCACCGCCACGTCGAGCCGCCCGGCCACTTCGCCCGAGAGGTCTTCCAGCGCCGAGGTCATCTCGGCCAGCCGGTCGATGATGTCGCGGCTCGCGGCAAGCGCGACTTCCCCGGCCGGGGTGAGCTGCAGGCTTTGCCGATCTGTTCGGTCAGCGGCTGGCCGAGTTTTTCCTCCAACGCACGGACCTGCATCGACACCGAAGGCTGCGTCAAATTGACCTCCTCGGCGGCCCGGGTGATCGACCCGTGCCGGGCAACGGCCTCGAAAAGGCGCATCTGCTGGAATGTTGGCGCTACCACGCGCCCGGTGATACGATGCATAAATCTTTCCTTATGCTAAGCATAAAAACTATTTAGTGTTATCTAATTCAGTGGTCAATTACGACTCCCCCGAGGCCGCACCAGGCGGGTGGCGGCCAAGGTTTTAGGGAGGAATACCACCGCCATGGCGAAGACATACAACGCAGGCGTGAAGGAATATCGGGAAACCTACTGGATGCCCGACTACACGCCGCTCGACACCGATTTTCTGGCCTGTTTCAAAGTCATCCCGCAGGAAGGCGTGCCGCGCGAGGAAGCTGCCGCCGCCGTTGCCGCGGAGAGCTCGACCGGCACCTGGACCACGGTCTGGACCGACCTTCTGACCGATCTCGACTACTACAAGGGCCGCGCCTACGCGATCGAGGACGTGCCGGGCAACGACGAGGCCTTCTACGCCTTCATCGCCTACCCGATCGACCTGTTCGAAGAGGGCTCGGTGGTGAACGTCCTGACCTCGCTGGTCGGCAACGTCTTCGGCTTCAAGGCCGTCCGCGCCCTGCGTCTCGAAGACGTCCGGGTGCCGATCGCCTACGTCAAGACCTGTGGCGGTCCCCCCAACGGGATCCAGGTCGAGCGCGACAAGATGAACAAGTACGGCCGGCCCATGCTCGGCTGCACCATCAAGCCGAAACTCGGCCTTTCGGCCAAGAACTACGGCCGTGCGGTCTATGAAGTGCTGCGCGGCGGCCTCGACTTCGCCAAGGACGACGAGAACGTCAACTCGCAGCTCCTTCTGCGCTGGCGCGACCGTTACGACTACGTGATGGAAGCGATCCAGAAGGCGGAAGCGGAAACCGGCGAGAAGAAGGGCTCGTACCTCAACGTCACCGCGCCGACGCCGGAAGAGATGTACAAGCGCGCCGAATACGCCAAGGAGCTTGGCGCGCCGATCATCATGCACGACTACCTGACCGCGGGCTTCACCGCCAATACCGGTCTCGCCAACTGGTGCCGCGACAACGGCATGCTGCTGCAAGATCCACCGGGCCATGCACGCGGTGATCGACCGCAACCCGAACCACGGCATCCACTTCCGGGTGCTGACCAAGATGCTCCGGCTCTCGGGCGGCGACCACCTGCACTCGGGCACCGTCGTCGGCAAGCTCGAAGGCGACCGCGCGGCGACGCTCGGCTGGATCGACACGATGCGCGACAGCTACATCAAGGAAGACCGCTCGCGGGGGCATCATGTTCGACCAGGACTGGGGCTCGATGCCGGGCGTGTTCCCGGTCGCCTCGGGCGGGATCCACGTCTGGCACATGCCGGCGCTGGTCTCGATCTTCGGCGACGACTCGGTTCTGCAGTTCGGTGGCGGCACGCTCGGTCACCCCTGGGGCAACGCGGCCGGCGCCGCGGCCAACCGGGTGGCGCTCGAGGCCTGCGTGCAGGCCCGCAACGAGGGCAAGGAGCTCGAGAAGGAAGGCAAGGACATTCTCACCAATGCCGCCAAGTCTTCGCCCGAACTCGCCACCGCGATGGAGACGTGGAAAGAGATCAAGTTCGAGTTCGACACCGTCGACAAGCTCGACGTGCAGCACCGCTGATCCTTCTGTTCCCAACCGCTCCGGTGACCCGCGCCGGGGCGGCACATCCAGACATTCCAAAGGAGCCAAACCATGGCTGACATGCAGGACTACAAGTCGTCGCTCGCCGACGTCGCAAGCCGCAAGTTCGAAACTTTCTCCTACCTGCCCGAAATGACCGACGCGCAGATGCGCAAGCAGGTGGAATACATCGTGGCCAAAGGCTGGAACCCGGCCGTCGAACACACCGAGCCGGAGAACGCCGGCGGCAGCTACTGGTACATGTGGAAACTGCCGATGTTCGGCGAGACCGACGTCGACCGGATCCTCGGCGAGTGCGAGGCCGCGCACAAGGCGCATCCGAACAACCACGTCCGCCTCGTCGGCTACGACAATTACGCCCAGTGCAAGGGTACGGAGATGGTGGTCTACCGCGGCAAGCCGGTCTGAGGGGTTTCGCCCGCTCGCGCGGGCGACCAGCGGGGGGCTCCGCCCCCCGCACCCCCCGGAGTATTTGCACCAAGAAAAAGGACAAGGTTGGGAGGAGCGGTCCAATGACGGCGCAAAACGCAGACCAGTTCAAGGTGAAGGCCGAGCCCTTCTACAAGGAGACCGGCAACGAGGTGGCGCTCTACGAGGCGGCCTATGCCCGTCGGATGCCGGTGATGCTCAAGGGGCCAACCGGCGCGGGCAAGTCGCGCTTCGTCGAGTACATGGCCTGGAAACTGGGCCGGCCGCTGATCACCGTCGCCTCCAACGAGGACATGACCGCCTCCGACCTCGTCGGCCGGTTCCTGCTCGACAAGGACGGAACCAAATGGCAGGACGGCCCGCTCACCACCGCGGCGCGGATCGGCGCGATCTGCTATCTCGACGAGATCGTCGAGGCGCGCCAGGACACCACCGTGGTGATCCACCCGCTCACCGACCACCGCCGCCAGCTGCCGCTCGACAAGCTCGGCGAGATCATCGACGCGCATCCCGATTTCCAGCTCGTGATCTCCTACAACCCCGGCTACCAGTCGCTGATGAAGGACCTCAAGCAGTCGACCAAGCAGCGCTTCGCCGCGCTCGATTTCGACTACCCGGGGGCGGCGATCGAAGCCGAGATCGTGGCCAAGGAAGCGGGCGTCGACCTCGAGACCGCGGGCAAGCTCGTGCAGATCGCCCACCGCTCGCGCAACCTCAAGGGCCACGGGCTCGACGAGGGGATCTCGACCCGTCTCATCGTCTACGCGGGCCAGATGATCGCCGAGGGGGTCGACCCGAAGGCCGCCTGCCTGATGACGCTGGTGACCCCGCTCACCGACGATCCGGACATGCGCGAGACGCTCGAAGCGGCGGTCGAGACCTTCTTCGTGTGACGGTGGGCACGCGCGCCCGCGCGGGCGCGCAACACGGCGCCGCGCGGCGCCGTCCCCGCCCAGCAGCAGCTGTGAGGCCAGAAAATGACCCTCGATCTCGAAGACTACCGCGCCTGTTTCGCCAAGGCCCCCGAGGATTTCGACACCGTCGAGGCGAGCTTCCACGAAGCTGCCCGGGTGATGTCGGCCCAGGGCCTGTCCGACCTGATGGAGGGCGCCAGGGGCCTGTGCAACCTCGGCCGCGGCCATGACCTGGTGCTCGCCTTTCTCGAGAACATGCCCGCCGTCGCCAAGGAATGCGGCGAGGACGTGATCCGCGACTGCGTTGCGGCGGCGATGAAGCTCTCGTCGATGACGTCGGGCGAGGTGATCGCGCTCCTGTTCGCCTCGCTGCCCACCGCCGCGCGCCGGCTCGGCGACCCCGAGCTGCTCCGCGGCTATCTCCAGCTCATCCACCAGCTCTCGGCCAAGGCCTCCCGCGGGTTGCGCCCCATGCTCGGCGTGTCCGACGAGCTCCTGTCCAAGCTCACCCTTTCCGGCCTCAGGCGCTGGGCCAATTTCGGCGCCGACGCCTGCCGCCGCGACCTGCCGAACCTGACCAAGTATTTCGCCCTCGAAAGCGCCGATTCCAGGAAGATGCTGCAGCAGGAGCGCCGCGGCACGCTGTTCATCGACACCCAGCGCAAGCTCAATTTCTACCTGCGGGCGCTCTGGGGGCGCGACTTCTTCCTGCGTCCGACCGCGGCCGATTACGAGGGGTTCCGCCCCTATATCGACGCCCATGTGCTGCACCTGCCCGACGCGGTCGACGATATCGCGGGGATCAAGGGCCACGACCTCTACCGGGCAATGACTGCGCATCTCGCGGCCCATATCGCCTACTCCAGGGCGGCGATCTCGGCCGAGCAGCTCAGCCAGGCGCAGATGTTCTTCATCGGCCTCGTCGAGGATGCCCGGGTCGAGCATTGCGCGGCCGAGGAGTTCCCGGGGCTCAGGAAACTCTGGGGCAGCCTTCTGTCGCTGCGCCACGCCGAGAAGCCCGAGCACCCGTCGATGGTGCTGCTCGAAGCCTTCGCGCATCTGCTGAACGACCCTACCGTTTCCACCGGACATGACCAGCTCGATGCGCTCGGGGCCAAGTTCCACGCCGAGGTCGCCGCGCGGCCGATGGACAACCAGCTGTCGTGGCATCTCGGCATGGAGCTCTTCCACGTCTTCGCCGCCACCCGCGACGTGCCGTCGCTGCGGATCCTCAATGCGATCCGCATTCCCTACCGCGACGACAACCGCTTCGTCTGGGAGTTCGAGGAATTCAACTGGGACGAACACGGGGCCGAATACATCCCCGCGTCGCAGCGGCAGGTGCGCAAATACGTCTCGGCGATCGAGCTTGCCAACGAGGTCGACGTCGAGCTGGCCGGCGACGACGCCCAGGAGATCTGGGTCGGCAAGGACAAGTTCATGCCCTACGAGGATGCGGGCGAAGCCACCGTCTCGCACAACGACATGTGGGGCAAGGAGCCGATCTCGGCGCCCTTCCACTACCACGAGTGGGATTACCAGGTGCAGCTCTACCGGCCCGACTGGGCCACGGTCTACGAGCGCCGGGCGCGGAAAGGCGACGCGGGCAATGTCGAAGACATCCTGCTCGAATACAAACCCGTCGCCCACCGCATCCGCCAGATCATCGACCTCTTGAGCCCCGCCGGCGTCCAGCGGGTGCGCAACATGGAAGACGGCGACGAGATCGACATCAACGCCGCCGTCGACGCGATGATCGCGATCCGCATGGGCGACCAACCCGACCCGCGCATCACCATGCGCAACGTCATCAAGTCGCGCGACCTCGCGGTGACGGTGCTGCTCGACCTGTCCGAGAGCACCAACGACACGATGGAAGGGTCCGACAAGACCGTGCTGGGTGACCCGCGAGGCGGCCACACTGGTTGCCACCGCGATCCAGGGCATCGGCGATCCCTTCGCGGTCCACGGCTTCGCCTCGGACGGCCGCCACGACGTGCATTACTACAAGTTCAAGGAGTTTGCGCAGGCCTTCGACACAGAGGCCATGGCCCGGCTCGACGGGATGAAGGGCGGGCTCTCGACCCGCATGGGCGCGGCGCTGCGCCATGCCGGCGCCGGGCTCCTCAAGCAGCCCGAACGGCGCAAGCTCATCCTGCTCGTGACCGACGGCGCACCGGCCGACATCGACGAACGCGACCCGCAGCACCTGCGCTACGACACCCGCAAGGCGGTGGACGAACTTGCCTCGAAAGGGGTCTTCACCTATTGCTTGACCCTCGATCCCGAGGCCGATGCCTATGTCAAACGCATCTTCGGCGCGGGCAATTACACGATCGTCGACCACGTGAACCGGCTCCCCGAACAGCTGCCCACGCTGTTCGCGAGCCTGACGGCCTGAGCCGGGCGCGGGGCGAACAGGGAAGGGGAGCGGCATGCATCCGTCGAAAACATATGTCGGCATCGACAAGGACGAGGGCGCGGGCATGTCGCCCACCGCCAAGATCGTGCGCGACGGCTGGGCCTTCGGGCTGATCCCCGAGACCGAGACCTGCGAAGGCTGGCAGGCGCACCGGATCGAAGCGCTCTGGGTCAAGGTCAATGCCGAGTGGGAGAAATACGGCTTCCGGGTTGGTGAGATGCCCGAGGACTTGCGCGCGCGTTACCTGCGCATCCAGAATGTGGCGGTGGAGCGGGCCAAGGCGCAGGGCTGGACCGGCGCGGGCGAGCTGGAAGACGACAGCTGAGGCCCGGTTCCCCGCAGCCGCCCGGATGTGATCGGGTTCATTGACAGCCGGCCTTTCCCGGCCATGCTGGCGGAAGTCCATGTCCCGGGGGTCACCATGAAATACGCCATTCCCGCCGCCATCGCGGCCGCCGTTCTCGCCTTGCCCGCCGCCGCTCAGGTGGGGCCATCCTACGATTGCGCCAAGGCGCAGACCGCCGTCGAACACGCCATCTGCAACGACCCGGACCTCTCTTTCCTCGACCGCGAGATCGCCGCGCTCTATCAGGCCGCGCAAGCCGGGCCCGACATGAACGCTGTCCGCCAGTCCGAGCTGACCGCCCGGCAACGCGCATGGATCGACAGCCGCAACGCCTGCGCGTCGTCCCCGGACCTCACGGCTTGCGTGACCGCGATCTACGGCCAGCGGATCCTGGAGTTGAAGAGCCACTACGAAGGCGCCAGCGGCGACGGCGGTGTCGCCAGCTTCGGCCCGGTCACCTTCGTCTGCGAGGCGCCGGTCCACGGCATGACCGCCGTCTACCTCAACGGCCCGGTCACCCGCTGGGTGGTGGTGAGCTGGGACGACAGCGCGGTCACCCTTGTCAACGCGGTCTCGGACGACGGCGAGCGCTACGCACCCAGCGTGTTCGGCGATCCGTTCGAGTACTGGACCTCGCATGACGAGGCGATCTTCACGATCCCGGGCCAGCCCGCAGTCGGCTGCGTCCAGCCGCAGGGCTAGGCGCCTCGACCCGCCGCCCGGGCTCGCCGCCCGTCACAGCCGCCGTGCCCGCAGCGCGAAGATCTGGCGCGCCGTCGCCGTCACGCCCACAGTGCGGAAAATGTCGGCCATCATCGCCGCGTCCGCCCGGAGCCCGGCCCGCCAGCCGCCGGCCTTCTCGGCCTTGAGCGGGCTCGCGACCCCGGGCCAGGGCACCACGGCCACGGGCCAGCCCGCTTCGAGCCAGAGCTCGTTCATGAACACCTCGAGGCCGAAGCGGGGCAGGGCGTCGAGCGCGTCGAGCCGGTCGGCGAGCAGCGCCCGCGGCAAGACCCGCTCGCCCGAAATGTAGTCGATCCCCAGCGCCCGCCAGGGCCAGGGCGCGTTGGCGCGCAGCGACAGCGACGCGCCGGCGCGCCCGTCTGCCACCGGCGCGACCAGCGCATCGAGATGCGCGCCCCCGAGCCCGGTGAGGTCGCTGTCGACCAGCATCAGGTGGCTGCGGGTCGCCTCCGCGATCCCCGCCGCCACGGCGCGGGTCTTGCCGCCGTTCCGCGGCATCCGCAGCACCCGCAGTCCGGGCACCCGGTCCCGGTGGCGCTCGGCCACCTCCGCCGTTCCATCCTGCGAGCCGTCGTCGACGACGATCACCTCGGCCACGTCACGCTGCGCTGCGACGGCCGTGAGCACGGCGCCGATCCGCGGCGCCTCGTTGAAGGCCGGCAGGATGCAGGACAGGCCGTCGAACCCGGTCATTCCGCGGCCCCCCGCGTCTTGCGCCCCCAGCGCGACACCAGCCAGAGCAGGCCGGCCACGACGATGACGCCGCCGATCACCAGCGAGGCGCGGCTGATCCAGTTGTCGATCCGGGCATAGGCGGCGCCGATCGAAAAGCCGATGCCGACGAAGACCAGGCTTTTGGGGATTGTGGCGAGCAGGTTGACCCAGAGGAACCGTCCCAGCGGCACCTTGGCGAGCCCGGCGGCGACCAGCACCGCGGCGCCCGCGGTATGGGTGAGCTTGCCGACCACCAGGGTGCGGATGCCATGGGCGCGGAAATGCTTGGCGAGCCCGAGGAGCCGGGCCCGGTTGAGCCCGAGCCGGTCGCGCCAGCGTTTCGGCAGCTTGTGCAGCCCCCAGCGCCCGAGCGAATAGAGCCCGACATCGCCCACGAGGTCGGCCACGATCACCACCGCGGCGACCGACCACAGATCGAGAATGTGCTGGCTGGCGAGCCAGGCGGCAATGACGGTGACGATGGGGCCCTCGATCACCGCCAGCGGCGCGACGACGGCGAGCCCGTGCTTGGAAGCAAGGGCGACGATCGTTTCCAGGCCAATCATGCGTCAGTCAGTACGTCCGGTCTCCATCGCCGGGATATGGGGGCCGCGCCGGCAAATGTCACGGCCTGCACTGGACGCGATCCAAGGCACATGGGCCCGCGCGCGGATCGGCGAGGCCGGCATCGGTCACGCCGGCCGCCCGGCGGTGAACCCGCCCGGGTCGCGGGGGCCGAAGGCCCCGGTTTCCGCCCCGCGCGGGCGCGCTGCGGGTTCCGGCGCGGTCGCGACGAGCGCGAGCCGGCCGTCGTGGTGCTCCACCAGCGCGGTGAAACTGTCGACCCAGTCGCCGCAATTGGCGTAGCCGATGCCGTCGACACGTTTGAGCGCCGGTTTGTGCGAATGGCCGCAGATCACCCCGTCGGCCCCGGCGGCGGCGGCGAGGCCGGCGAGCCGGCGTTCGAACCGGTCGCCGAGAGTCATGAGCGCGTTGGCCGCGGTGCGGAGCGCGGCGAGCGGGGTCGGGCCCGCGCGCCCGGTCCCGGCGCGGCGTTGCAGGCTGTCGTCGAGCCGGCGCAGCGCGGCGTCGGCGCGGCTGCCGATCCGGGTCATGACATGCCAGCGCATCATCCGCCGGTCGCATTGATCGCCGTGCAGCACCAGATGGCGGCGGCCGTCGGCGCCGATGTGGATCAGCGCCTCGCGCAACTCGACGCCGGCAAAGGGCGGGGCGGCGTCCGGCGCGCGCATCACCGCGTCGTGGTTGCCGGGCAGATAGATCACCCGGGTGCCGGTGGCGGCAAGGCGCTCCAGCTCGCTGACGATGGCGTCGTGCTCCGCGCCCCAATGCACCTGGCCGCCGTGGAAGGTGTCGAGGATGTCGCCGACCAGGTAGAGGTGCTCGGCGCGGACCCGGCGCAGAAAGGCGAGGATCGGCGCCGGACGGCAGGCCCGCGCGCCGAGGTGGAAATCCGATAGGAACACGCTTCGATGCGTGTGCGGGGGCAGGGGGCGGGCAGCGGTCGGCATGGCAACGGATCCGGCAAGGCGTATGCGCGGCATCGCAGATTTCCGTATCGGGAATATGACGATCGTTGAACGGACGGCCCGTCCGGTTCCGTCGTCGTCAACGCGTCCCCCGACCGCTGCGCCGCACTCGGCCAAGATCGGGTCGGCACCGGAGATGCAAAAGCGCGCTCACGCAAAGGTGAGCGCGCGTCGGCGGGCGATGGCCGGCCTTGCCTACGGTTACAGCGTCAGCACCCACCAGCCGGCGGTGAAATAGGCGGCCAAGGTGACGAAATAGGCAAGAAAGCCGATCCGGGTTTGCTTGCGCGTCAGGCAGGGCCGCGGCGTGCTCTGCGGCGGCCGGACCACGAGGGCGAGCGCGGCGACGAGACCGATCAGGAACAGCATCATCGACTGCATGGTGAGCGACATGCCGACGAACATCGCCGCCAGCGCCGCGGCGGCCAGCCCGGTGACCCGGGGAAACCGGGCCTCGACCATGAGCTGCACCAGCCGGCCGCCGGCCAGCGGCCAGAGCGGCAGAAGCGAGACGAAGTTGAGCGCACCCGCGGCCAGCGCGTAGGCGCGGAAGCTTTCGGCGAGCGCCGGGGCGGGTTCGGCCAAGACATGGCCAAGCGCAAAGGCCGCGACCATCGGCGCGAGGCCCAGACCGGGCCCCATCAGCAGGATGAAGAAGGCGCCGAGATCGTCGCGCGGTGTCGCGCCGGCGGCTTCCGGACCGCCCGGGAAAGGCACCAGCCGGAACTCGGCATCGGCATCGCCGACCAGCCGGTGGCCGACCAGGTGCCCCGCCGATTTGACCAGCGCCGCGGCGAGCAGGCCGATTGCATATTCGACCCCGAGCACGAGGGCGGCGGCCGAGACGGCGGCAAAGGTGCCGAGCACCCCGCGCCCGTCGACGCCGTCGAGATTGATCCGCAGTCCGCCCCCGACCAGGACCGGCCGCGCAACCCAGAGCGTGGCCGCGACCAGACCCATGGACAAAAGTAAAAAGGTCATCAGACCCAACCCCACCGAAAGTACAATCCCCAAGCACAAACAGGTCGCGCGGACAGCCGATTCCCACAGAATCGCGCGCCACCCAAGTTCGGAATGTGCAAAATTTGTGGCATTTGGACAAGGAAACAGGCCGGGAAAGATTGTTTCCGTTGCTGAGAAGGCAAAGTTGGGGCCAGATTGTGGAAAACTGGTCAACGGAGGTGACGTTGTCGAGGCTGCAGGACCTGGCCCGTCGCGCGGGCGAGATCGAGGCCGAACTGGAGGCCGAAATCGCCCGGCGGCGCGACGCTCTGGGCGGGCGGCTGGTGCGGGGGCGGATCGTGTTCGAGGCGGAGGTGCGGACCGGCACCGGGCCGCGCGCGAGAACCTGCTCGACTACATCCGCGCCATCCGGCTGCGCGACATGGCGACCGCGCCGGTGATCTACTCGCTGATCCTGCCCTTCGCGCTGGTCGATCTCTGGGTCACGCTCTACCAGTGGATCTGTTTCCTGGCCTACGGCATCCCGCGGGTACGGCGGCGCGACTACGTGGTCATCGACCGCCACCGGCTCGGCTATCTCAACGCGCTGGAAAAGTTCAACTGCGCCTATTGCGGCTATGCCAACGGCGTCATCGCCTATGTCCGCGAGGTGGCCGCGCGCACCGAGGCCTATTGGTGCCTCGATCAAGCACGCGCGCCGATGGCCCGGCGGGCATGCGCGCTACACCGAATTCATGGATTTCGGCGACGAGGTCGATCACATCGCCCAGTGGGGAGGCCTCCCGCGCCCGGGTCCGCGACGCCGGCGAGGACTAGGGGCGGAACCTGGGGCTTCGCGCCGCTGCGCGGCCGACCATGGGGGCCTTGCCCCCCCGGGCCCCGCGAACAACCGGGGGCCCTTGCCCCCCGGACCCCCCGGAGTATTTTGACCAGGAAAAAGGAGCATCGGCCGGGGGGCGGTGCTCGGGACCTGGTCGAAGGAGCGCAAGACATGGGACGGATCCTCGCTTTCCTGATCGGCGCGGCGCTGATCCTGCTGGGCGGCATCGCTTTCCTCGGGGCCATCGACGTCTGGCGCGCGGGCGGCAGCACCGAGGCAGTGGCGCAGGGGTTTCTGGTGCCGGCCTCGCTCTTCGTGGTCGGCGGCTTCGTGATCTGGATGGGTCTGCAGATCGGGCGGCGCTGAGATGAACAAGCGCCGCAGCTACGTCGCTGCGCTCCTGGTCCTGCTGGCTCTCTTCGCTTTCGAGATCTGGCGCGGCGGCGACTGGCAGCGGCTTCTGCCCTGGGTGGGCGGGAGCGTCCTGCTGGTCGGATACCTGGTCACCCGGGGCCCGGGCCGCGGCGGCTCCGGCAACGACGCGGGCGGCTCTGGCGATGGTTTCGGCGGTGGCTTCGGCGGCGGCAACAGCACCGGCGGCGGTGCGAGCGGTGGCTGGGGCGGCGACGGCGGCGATGGCGGTGGCGGGGACGGCGGCGACTGAGCCCGGGCGTAGCGCCTGCGCGCGGGTTTGACCCGCGCCGGACCCGCGCCGTCCTCGATGCAGACGTTATCCCGGTGCCGAACGGGCGCCCGCGCGGCGGCGGGGCACCCGTAGCGGCCGGGACCTCAGAGGTTCTCCGACTGCGGCATTCCCAGCACGTGGAAGCCCGAGTCGACCGTGACGATCTCGCCGGTGGTACAGGCGCCGTAGTCCGAGGCGAGGTAGACCGCGGTGCCGCCCACCGCTTCCAGCGTCGCGTTGTGGCGCAGGGGCGCGTTGGCCTCGGTGTGCCGGTAGGTCTTGCGCGCCCCGCCGATCGCGGCGCCGGCCAGCGTCTTCATCGGCCCGGGGCTGATCGCGTTGACCCGGATGCCGTCGGGGCCGAGGTCGTTGGCGAGGTATCGCACGCTCGCTTCCAGCGCCGCCTTGGCCACGCCCATCACGTTGTAGAAGGGAGTGACCCGGTTGGAGCCGCCATAGGTGAGGGTGAGCAGGGTGCCGCCCTGCGTCATCTTCGGCGCGACCCGGCGGGCGACCTCGATGAAGCTGTAGCAGGAGATGTCGAGCGAGTTCTTGAAGTTGGCGCGGCTCGTGTCGACGAAGCGCCCGGTGAGCTCGTTCTTGTCGGAATAGGCGATCGCGTGCACCAGCACGTCGATCCGGTCCCAGCGCTCCCAGAGCGCCGCGAAACCCGCGTCGAGGGCGGCGTCGTTCGTCACGTCCATGTCGACGAGGATGTCGGAGCCGAGCGAGGCCGCCAGCGGCTCCACCCTCTTGCCGAACGCCTCACCCTGGTAGGAAAACGCGAGCTCGGCGCCCTCGGCGGCCAGCGCCCGGGCGATGCCCCAGGCGATGGAGCGCTCGTTGGCCACGCCCATCACCAGCGCGCGCTTGCCGTTCATCAGCTCCGCCATTGGATTTACTCCCTGAAATTGCTCAGCACCATCGAGCCGTTGGTGCCGCCGAAGCCGAAGGAATTGGTCATCACCGAGTCGAGCCCGGCGTTTTCGACCAGCGCGGTCGCAATCTCGCCGGGATTGATCGCCGGGTCGAGGGTCTCGACGTTGATCGAGGGGGCGATGAAGTCGTTTTGCAGCATCAGGAGGCAGTAGACCGCCTCCTGCGCGCCGGTCGCGCCCTGGCTGTGACCGGTCATCGACTTGGTCGAGCTGATCGGCGGCGTGCTGCCTTCGCCGAACACCCGGCGCACCGCTTCCACTTCGCCGACGTCGCCGACCGGGGTCGAGGTGCCATGGGCGTTGATGTAGGAGACCTTGCGGCCCTCCGGCAGGCCGGCGAGCGCCAGCCGCATCGCCCGCTCGCCGCCTTCGCCGGACGGGGCCACCATGTCGTGACCGTCGGAGGTGGCGGCAAAGCCGGTGACCTCGGCGTAGATCTTCGCACCGCGGGCCAGCGCATGCTCGAGCCGTTCGAGCACCACCATCGCGCCGCCGCCAGCGATCACGAAGCCGTCGCGGTCGGCGTCGAAGGCGCGGGACGCGCGCGTCGGCGTGTCGTTGTATTTCGAACTCATCGCGCCCATCGCGTCGAACAGGCAGCTGAGCGTCCAGTCGAGTTCCTCGCCGCCGCCGGCGAACATGATGTCCTGCTTGCCCATCATGATCTGCTCGGAGGCAACGCCGATGTTGTGCAGCGAGGTCGAACAGGCCGAGGTGATCGAATAGCTGATCCCCTTGATCTGGAATGCCGTGGCAAGGTTGGCGCTGATCGTGGAGCTCATGCATTTCGGCACCGCGAAGGGCCCGATCCGCTTGGTCGCCCCGGTCGCGAGCACCGACTGGTGGGCGGCGAACATGGCGGACGTCGACGGCCCGCCCGAGCCCGCGATCACCCCGGTACGCGGGTTCGAGACCTCGGCCTCGGTCAGCCCGGCGTCGGCAATCGCCTGGTTCATCGCGATATGGGCATAGGCGGCACCCGGCCCCATGAACCTGAGCGTGCGCTTGTCGACATGGTCCTTGATGTCGATCTTGAGATCCCCCGCCACCTGGCTGCGAAACCCGTGCTCCTGCATCGCCTCGTTGGCGGTGATGCCCGATGTTCCGGTCTTGAGGCTCGCCAGCACCTCGTCGGCATTGTTGCCGATCGGCGAGACGATCCCGAGCCCGGTGACGACGACACGGTGCATAGATGCTCTCCTCCTAGAGTTCGGGACCGTGTGTAGGCCAGAGCTGGGAGCCGGGCAAGGCGTATGGCCCGACCCGCGGGGACGCGGCGCGATTTCCGCGGAGGCGGCTGGGCGCCGCGGGGTGCCGGTCGCCGCGGGGACCCGACCCGATCCGGCACCGGTTTCGCGGTCGCCGGGGGCAGACCGAGAAGTTCCATCCCGCTGTCCTGCGATCGCGACGCTCCGGGGTCACCGGGCCGGAGGAGAATCAGGCAGAATCGGGCGAGAATCGGGCCTTTGGGGCAGGATCTGGGCGGCGGCGCCTTGATTCGGACCGGTTTCGGCGCCCGATTTCGCGGGTTTCCGGGCGCCGAAGGCGCAAAACCGTTGCCGGTTCGGCGTTAATGAAGTGTTAACCCAACCACCTGTCCGAAAACGGAAAAAGTGACAATCTGTTGCCAAGTTTGCGCCTTTTTCCGGCCATATCTCTGGGGCAAGAATGTGTTCAAGGCGGGACGGAAACGAGACCGGAACGCGACGCAAACAAGACGAGACGAGGACCGACACATGACCGCCATCGACCGCATCAAAGACTTTCTCGCCAAGGAAGACGGCGCGATCTCGGCCGACTTCGTCCTTCTGACTGCGGGCATCGCCGGGGGCGCGGTGTTCTCTTTCGGTGGCTTCTCCGCGGTCGCGCTGGAAGTCGCCAACATGACCTCCTCGGTGTTGTCGAGCGGCATGATCTTCACCTGATCCACTGACGGTCCCGTGGGGGCGACCATCGGTGGTGAGGGTAAAGGTCCGGGCCTCGGGGGCGGCCCGGACACCATTCCTTCCGGTAACGAGTGCACGATCCGGCCACAGGGTTTTCGACCCTGTGGTCGGTTCGCATGACAAACCCCTCTCCGGGATGCGGCTAGCCTGTTCGAAGAACGACACCCTTCGCACCGGAGCTTTCATGGACCGCACCCATTTTCTGGCCACGCAGGCCTTTCCTCGCGACCGCCACGGCCCGGCAACCCGGACCGAGATCGACGCCTTCTACGATGTCCACGGGCTCGAGATCTTCGCCCGCGCGTCTCGCCTGCGCCGGTCCGTCCGGGCGCTCGCCGCCCGGCGTCTGGGACGGCTACGCAACGCAAGCGTGATTTGGCCCCCGCGACCCCGGGTCGTTAGGATCGGCGCCATGCCCAGGGATCAAACCGCCACCGGGATCGACCCCGCGACCGCGCCGCAAACGGCCACCCGCGCCGGCTCCGCCGCGGACCGGGCGGCGATCATCGAGGTCATCCGCGCCGAAACCCAGGCCTTCGTCGATCTCGATTTCGACGCCTGGTCGGCTTGCTGGCTGCATTCGGACCGGACCCGGTCGGTGTCTGTCTCGCCCTCGACCGGGCTGAGCACGATCCGGGGTGGGACAACATCGCCACCGACATGAAACGGGTGATCGAGGGCGGGTACGGCTGCGACATGACCCGGTTCCGGCAGGAGAACCACCAGATCACCATCGAGGGCGACCTGGCCTGGGCGGTGTTCGAAGGATGGGCCGAGAACGGCGACGGCCGCTGGTGGACCACCTTCGAGACCCGCATTCTCGAACGCGACGGCGGCAGCTGGAAGTTCTCCTACAACGCCTTCATGCTCGAGCGCGATCCGGGGGAAAGCCGCCACCAGATCGCGGTCGATGGGTCCGGCCAGGTTGTTCTGGCGACGCCCGAGAGCCTGACCGGCTGAAGTCGCACTCTATCTGACCTTGTCCGCCGGCTGCATCCGTGCCCGCCGGCGCGATTGGGACAAGGTGCTGCAAGCCGAGATCGCGAGGGCCGGCCAGTATCATGGTTATTTCGAGCTCTACAGGTTCGCCTCGGAAACCGGGGGCCGTTCCGGTTTCCGGTGGTTCTGGGGAGACCGACGAGGGCGGGCTGGCGCTCGCCTCGATCTCGGTGCGCAACTGCGTCACGTACCTGCAGATCGACCCCGATGCCCAGCTCGGGCGGCGGCTGCATCTCGCGAAGGCGGTGTTCGGCCTGTCGGAGGGGCAGTTCCGCCTCGCCGCGCTCATTGCCGGCGGCGACGGGTTGCAGAGCGCGGCCGATCAGCTCGGGATCAGCATCAACACCGCGCGCACGCATCTTTCGCGGCTCTACGACAAGACGGGGGTCAATTCCCAGGCCGCGCTGGTGCGACTGCTGCTCAGCGTCGGCTGAGGACAGGTCCGGGGACGCGGCGGTTGCGCGTTCTGCTCGGACATCGCGGGCGGCCTGAGGGCGCGCGCACCGTCGATCCCATGCGCCCGGGAAAGGCTGACGCCAGGTCTTCGTCGCGGCATCGTCGCGGTATCCAGAATCCGATAGTCTGGATAAGTGGATTCAATGACCCCGGAAAAAGTGAAATTTGCCAACGGGATATCTGATTAACGAAAGATGAAGACGGCGCTGCCGCATGACATCTCCGGCGCGGCGGGCGAGATCCAGCCCTGGCCATTTCCCTCGGCCTCCGGATCGGGTCGTGTCGTATTGCCCGCCCGCCCCCGGCGCCGTTCGCCCAGTCCGGCGGGTTCCGGTCCCGGGGTCGATTGGCGGCGACAAACTTCACAAACTGGGCACGGGGGCAAGTCAGGGGCGAACCCTGACCTCGGCACCGACAGGGCGCATCGCCCTCGAAGGATCGCGCGAGGGGAGCCGCGATGAAACGGATCTGGGCCGTGCTGTCGGTCGCTTCATTCGCCGGACAGGGGGATGCGGTGCGGGCGACACCGTTCGACGGTGTCTACGATCCGAACCCGGGCGCCTGCCGATCCCTGTCGGATGGCCGCACCGAACTCCGCGGCAACCGGCGCTAAGTCCGGGAAGGGCTCCGCGGGCAGTCCAATCCCACCGCGATCCGCGACATGCCCGACGCCATTCTCAATGACGAGGCCCGCAGCGTGGAAGGATACCGGTCGACCCGGCGGACGCTGATCTTCGTCCTCGACGCCGGCCACATCGGGCGCGGACCCGGCGTCGGCACCCTGCGCGACGGGTTCCTCACGACCTATCATCTCTCCCCACCCGGGACGCAGATGTACCAGGCCGGCTCCAAGACCCTCCCGGGCCGGCACCCGTCACAGGAAATCCTTGTGGGTCTCGGGCACGAAATTCTGGTCCTCCAGCGGCGGACGGACATAGCCCATCTGCGTCGGGCGCTCTTCAAGGATGATCTCCTCGGGCGTCACGTCCTGATAGGGGACCTGGCTCAACAGGTGGCTGATGCAGTCGAGACGGGCGTGCTTCTTGATGTCGGAGTTCACCACGAACCAGGGCGCCTGCTTGATGTCGGTATGGGAAAACATCACGTCCTTGGCGCGGGAATACTCGACCCAGCGTTTGCGGCTTTCGAGGTCCATCGGCGAAAGCTTCCAGCGTTTGGTCGGGTCGGTGAGCCGTTTCTGAAACCGCCGCTCCTGCTCCTCGTCCGAGACCGAGAACCAGTACTTGATCAGGTGGACGCCGGAGCGCACCAGCATCCGTTCGAACTCCGGGCAGCTGCGCAGAAACTCCCGGTATTCCTCCTCGGTGCAGAAGCCCATGACCCGCTCGACACCGGCGCGGTTGTACCACGACCGGTCGAAGATCACGATCTCGCCGGCTGCGGGGAGGCGTTCGACGTAGCGCTGGAAATACCACTGGGTCTTCTCGCGCTCGGTCGGCGCGGGCAGGGCGACGACATCGCAGATCCGGGGGTTCATCGCCGCGGTGATCCGGCTGATCGTGCCGCCCTTGCCGGCGGCGTCGCGGCCTTCGAAGATCACCACCAGCTTGTAGCCGGTGGCCCTGACCCATTCCTGCATCTTCACCAGCTCGATCTGCAACCGGCCGAGCTCGGCCTCGTAGGTCTTGGTCTTGATCTTCTTCTGTTTCTCGGATGTCGGCGTGTCAGGGGCCAGCGTTTCCGACGCCTGAGCGCCTGCCGCCGGCGTGTCCGGGGTCGGGGTATCGGTATCTGCCATGGCGTCCCTCGCAACTCGGCCTGGTCGCCCGCAGGTCTTGCGCCTGCTTCGCAACCGGGGGTGGTTACACGACCATAACAGACCGAAGTCCGTTTGTGCACAGTGACGCAGGCGCGCAGACGTCCGGGCCTGCGCCGGAGACCGCGCTCAGCTCTCGCTGAGCGCCACCTTCATGTCCTTGACCTCATAGATCACCTCGCCATCGGCCTCGACGATGCCGTCGGCGACGCCCATGGTCAGCCGGCGGGTCTGGATCGCCTTAGTGAAATCGACGTAGTAGGTCAGCATCTTGCGGTCGGGCCGCACCATGCCCTTGAGCTTCACCTCGCCGACGCCGAGCGCATAGCCACGCCCCTGCCAGCCGCGCCAGCCGAGGTTGAACCCGGTGAGCTGCCACAGCCCGTCGAGCCCGAGGCAGCCCGGCATGATCGGGTTGCCGGGGAAATGGCACTCGAAGAACCACAGATCGGGCTGGATGTCGAACTCGGCCACCACATGGCCCTTGCCGTGCTTGCCGCCGTCGCCGGAGATCTCGGTGATCCGGTCCATCATCAGCATCGGCGGTGCCGGGAGCTGGGCATTGCCCGGCCCGAACAGCTCGCCGGCTGCGCATTTGAGCAGGTCTTCCTTGGTGAAACTCGTGGGATAATCCGCCATCTGCGCCGCTTCAGCCTTTCGTTACCGGGGTTCGCGCGACGTTATCACCGCGGCAGGCCGGGAGACAAGGGTAACGGGCGCCGGTTCCCCAGGGGAAAATATTTGAAAACAAGGCCGGTCGCAGCTATGTTGGGCTGTCGCCAAGGCAGCCGATCAACCGGATCGGTCCCGCCCCGGCCCGCCGACGATCCAGACCCGCCGACGATCGGGCCCACGCCAGCCGGGGCCGGTTGACCCGGGCCCGTGATGACCGAAACCGATATGACCGAGACCGACAGGACCGTGACCGACAGCACCGAAGCCGAGATGGCAATGACCGCAGACAGACACCCCGGTGCCGACTGGCTCGCCGGCGCCGACGTGCGGCCGACCCGGCAGCGGATATTGCTCGCCAATCTCCTCGTCGGCGACGGTCAGCACCGCCATGTCACCGCCGAAAGCCTCTACGACGCGGTCCGCGACTGCGGCGAACGGGTGGCGCTGGCGACGGTCTACAATACGCTCAAGACCTTCTCCGAGGCCGGGCTCCTGCGCGAGATCACCGTCAACGGTGCACGCAGCTATTTCGACACCGACACTTCGAACCACGCCCATTTCTACTGGGAAGACAGCGGCGAGCTTTTCGACGCGGGCCACGACAGCCCCGAGCACGAGGTCCTCGTGTCGAACCTGCCGGCGCCGCCCGAGGGCGCCGAGATCTCCAAGATCGACGTGGTGATCCGCCTCAAGCGGCGCTGACCGCCCGCCGGACCGCCGCGCACAGGGCCGGTCCGGGGGAGGGGCCGGTCGGGGTGCAAGGGTTTTCAGAAAAACCCTTGCCAAGATCCTTCAACAGGATATTCCGCGAACCTCAGCCGATCGACACCAGTTCGATATCGAACACCAGGTCCTTGCCGGCCAGCGCGTGGTTGGCGTCGAGCCTCATGTGGGTCTCGGTCACCGCGGTCACCCGCACCGGCATCTGCTGGCCGTCCTCGCCCTGCATCGCCAGGGTGATGCCCACTTCGCGCGGAATATCGGCGGGCAGTTCTTCGAGCGGCACGTCGAGCACCCGGTCGGCATGGATCGGGCCATAGGCCTGCATCACCCCGATCTCGACGCGCTTCTTCTCGCCGACCGCCATGCCGGGCATCGCCTTGTCGAGCCCGGGGATGATCTGACCGGACCCGATGGTAAACTCGAGCGGGCCGCGGCCTTCGGAGCTGTCGAACACGGTGCCGTCGGTGAGCGTGCCGGTATAGGTGATGCGGACGGTGTCGCCGTCTTTTGCCTGGGTCATGGATCTCTCTTTTTTCGGGGAAGGTGAATGGGGCAAGGCCGCGCGTTGATCTGCCTGGCGGGTGCTTGCGGGGTTTGCCCCAATGTGGGGGCGGGGGCGCGGGAAGTAAACCGGGGCGGCGGTTTGCCGCGTTTGCGCTGTTGCGGCCGCGACCGCGGCGGCGCATTCTGCGGCCACGATACGACCCATTCCGGGGTATCGGGTTGACCAAAGACAGGAACCACATGCACCGCACAACTCCCCTCACCGCTCTCCCTCTTGCTCTCCTCGTCGTCGCCGGCACCGCGCCGGCGCAGGCGCATCTCGCGCCGGGCGAATACGGCTCCTTCGCCTCGGGCTTCACCCACCCGCTGTTCGGTCTCGACCACGTGCTGGCGATGGTCGCGGTCGGGCTCTGGGCCGCGATCATCGGCGGGCGCGCGCTCTGGGCGCTGCCGCTCGGCTTCGTCTCCGGCATGGTGGTGGGCTTCTCGCTGGCGCTTGCCGGCATCGGCCTGCCCTTCGTCGAACCGATGATCCTCGCCTCGACCGTCGTCTTCGGCCTCGTCGTCGCGCTGGCGCTGCGCACAAGGGCGGAAGTCGCCGCCGGGCTGGTGGCGGTCTTTGCGCTGTTCCATGGCCATGCCCATGGCGCCGAACTCGGGCAGGCGGGCGCGCTTGCCTTCGGCGCGGGTTTCGCGGTCAACACCGCGCTCCTGCACCTCGCCGGGATCGGCCTCGGCCTCGCCGCCCTGCGGCTGGGCGGCGGCAGCCTGCGCCTCGCCCGCGCGACCGGTGTGGTCACGGCGATCCTCGGGCTCGGGGTGATCGTCGGCTAGCCCCCGCCCGCGCCTGCCACGGGATGCCCGCCCCGCGCCGCTCCGGGGCGGGACGACGCGGTTTCCTTCACCCTGTCGGGGGTCGCCGGTTTCGCCGCCAGGGCCTTCACCGGCCGTCACCGCGCCGCCCGCGTGGGTCATCTGCGTGCCGGTTCGCCCGGAAAAATAAGCTAGCGATAACATCAATGATATCAGGATCTTGATCCCCTGTGCGAGCTCGCCCACCCTTCGCCCGCCCCGCCGAAATCCCGGCCGGAGGCCCTCAGAACCACTGCCCGGGCTCCATCAGTCCGAGGTCGAGCAGCTGCTGCGAGGTCCAGTCCAGCGGCACCGAATTGTGCCAGCGGAAGGTTCGGATATCGTAGGTCGAGCCGGGGTTGGTCTTGAGCGCCTTCGCGGTGCGGAAGCTCACGATGGCCGCCGTCAGGTTGTTGTGCCAGGGGCAGGCATCGGTGTTGTATTCCTGCTCGTTGAAGGTGTGGTCGCCCCTCAGCCGCAGCTCCGGCCGGGCCTGGAACAAAGCGATCCGGTCGATCCGCCGCCGGTTGGCCGGCACGTGCTCCTCGAACCGCCACCTGAGCCCGCCGAAGAAGTCGAGCTGGCGTTCGCGCGGCTGCCCGGTCGCGGGATCGGGCCGCCCGAGGGCGTAGTAGCCCGAGCGGTCCAGCCAGGCGGCGTCGAGCGCGACCGCGTTCGGAAACCGGTCGAGATCGCCGGCATAGGCGTCGACCACGTATGCGAGCATCGCCGCGCGGCGTTCGCCTTCGTGGAAGGCCAGCATCTCGCCGATGGTCCGGCTCTCGCAGAACGGAAAGAACAGGTATTCGGCGTTGTAGCAATAATAGAGCCAGACCCCCGGCGCCGCCTCGATCACCGCGTTCACCGCGCGCTCCAGGCCGCCCGCGGCGGTCACGTCGTAGTCGACCCGGTGCAGGCGGGGGTCGGTCTCGTCCGCGAGGACGAGCTCGGCCGGGGCGAAGACCACGAGGTGGGCGAAGCCGAGGTCGCGGTGGTAGCGGATCGTGCTGTCGACCTCGACGAGATCCTCGACGAAAATGAGCGCGACCGGCCCCCGGGCCAATGAAGCGCGGCCTTCGGCGAGGAACTCCTGCAGTGATCCGTAACGCATGTCTGCTTCTGTCCTCCGGGATGCAGATTCCCCGATCCGGCGGGGCAATGCAACCGTTGCGGGGCCGGGTCGGGGCCGGGCCGGGGGCGTTGCAGCCAAGGGGGCAATCGGCTAGACCCGGGCCCTGATCTCCCGGGAGCGCGACCGATGGCCGATGCGAAGAAACTCTTCATCCGCACCTATGGCTGCCAGATGAACGTCTACGACAGCGAACGCATGGCCGAGGCGCTGGGGGCGACGGGCTATGTCGAGACCGACACGCCCGAAGACGCCGACATGATCCTGCTCAACACCTGCCATATCCGCGAGAAAGCGGCGGAAAAGGTCTATTCCGAGCTCGGCCGATACAAGGCGCTCAAGGCATCGAAGCCGGAGCTCAAGATCGGCGTCGCCGGCTGCGTCGCCCAGGCCGAGGGCGAGGAGATCATCGCCCGCCAGCCGATGGTCGACCTCGTGGTCGGCCCCCAGACCTACCACCGGCTGCCCGAGATGGTGGCCCGGGCGGGGCAGGGGGAAAAGGTGGTCGACACCGAGTTTCCGGCCGAAGACAAGTTCGACGCGCTCAAGTCCCGGCCGAAGGTGAGCCACGGCCCGACCGCCTTTCTCACCGTGCAGGAGGGCTGCGACAAGTTCTGCGCCTTCTGCGTTGTCCCCTATACCCGCGGCGCAGAGGTGTCGCGGCCGGCGGCCCGGATCCTCGCCGAGGCCCGCGACCTCGTCGATCGCGGGGTGCGCGAGATCACCCTGCTCGGCCAGAACGTCAACGCCTATCACGGAATGGGCGAAGACGGCGGCGACTGGTCACTCGCCCGGCTGATCCGGGACCTGGCGAAGATCGACGGTCTCGCCCGCATCCGCTTCACCACCTCGCATCCGAATGACATGTCCGACGACCTGATCGCCGCCCACGGCGAGGTCGATAAGCTCATGCCCTATCTGCACCTGCCGGTTCAGTCGGGCTCGGACCGGATCCTGAAACGGATGAACCGGGGGCATACGGCGGACGATTACCTGCGCCTGATCGAGCGCATCCGCGCGGCCCGGCCCGACATCCTGATCTCGGGCGATTTCATCACCGGCTTCCCGGAGGAAACCGAGGCGGATTTCGAGGCCACGATGGAGCTGATCCGCGCCGTCCGCTACGGCCAGGCGTTTTCTTTCAAGTATTCGCCCCGCCCGGGCACGCCGGCGGCGGAGCGGGCGCAGGTCGACGCGGATGCCGCGGCCGACCGTCTGGCCCGGCTCCAGGCGCTGATCACCGCCCAGGCGGCCGAGGTCATGGCCGGGATGGTCGGGCGCGAGGTGGGCGTGTTGTTCGAGAAACCCGGGCGGATGCCGGGGCAGATGGCGGGCAAGTCGGACTACCTGCATGCGGTCCACGTGGTCGCCGAGGGTCTCGCCCCCGGCGATCTCGCGCGGGTCAGGCTCACCGCCGCGGGGCCGAACTCGCTCAGCGGCGAGTTGGTCTGACGCCGGGCCCGCCCGGTCCGCCGGCAGAACCCGAGTGACAGGGCACGGTTCTCGCCCCGTTTCAGCGGCGCTTGGGCGGGTTTTCCGCGATCACCCGGCGGGCAATGGCCACCAGCGCGGCCGGGTCGTTGACGCCGGCCGGGTCGCGGCAGACCCATTCGCCGATCGCCTCGGCGGTGACCAGGTCGTAGCCCGCCGCCATCAGGCTCTCGATGAACGGCCGTTCCGGGCGATCCCAGATCACGTCCTCCCACGGGCCGCGGTAGCAGTCCACCTTGATCTGCGGTCCCGAAGCGGCGGTCGCGCCCTGTGCCGAAACGCCCTGCACCGAAAACGACACCGCGGCCGCGGCCGACAGCGCCAGAATTGCCAGTCTCATCCGTTATCCCTTCTTCATGTCCCGGCCCCTGCCGAAGCACGGCCGGGCCTGCCCCCGCGGCCGGAAAACCGGTGGGGCGGACCGGTGGATACTGTGAAACCGCGTCGGCATCCGGGCGAAACCGCGGTCTCTTCTTGACGGTTCCCGCCGCCCCGGCAGCCGGCAGATTGCAGCGGGCATAGAGCGTTGATCCTTGATATTCGATGAAGGGATCGGCCGCCCTGCGCGATCACGCCGAACCGCATTCGTCGGGGAGGTGGTCGGACGTCCACACGCCCGGCAAGGCTTCCGCGTCGACCTCACCTGCCCGAAATCGCGTCAAAAATCGCCACAGGCGCCGATCCGGCGGCCATTTTTGTGTCAGTTGCATGAAATATGTGCTGTCCGGCTTGCCTGCCGGGGCGCCCCTGTGCACCATCGAAGCACGGTCAGTCACGTTACGGAGACAAACTTGGGCATAGATGCGTTGAGCACCCCGCCGACAATCGAAGACAGCAGCGAAACTCTCATGGAGTTCCCGGATAATCGCCTGTTGATCGACCTCTGTGGACAGTTCGACCGAAATCTCGCCCAGATCGAACACCAGCTCGACGTCCAGATCCTGCGCCGCGGCAACCAGATCGCGATCCACGGCGACCCGTTGGCGCGCGCCCAGTCCGCGCATGTGCTGCAGGCGCTCTACGAGCGGCTCGAAACCGGCCGCTCGGTCGAAGCGGGCGACATCGACGCCGAGATCCGGCTGGGCGGCATCGACGACCAGACCCTCGCCGGCGACCAGATGGAACTGTTCAAGGCCGGCAAGATCGAGATCAAGACCCGCAAGAAGCTGGTCGAGCCGCGCACCGAGGCGCAATCGGCCTATGTGCGCAGCCTGTTCGACAAGGAACTGGCCTTCGGCATCGGGCCCGCCGGCACCGGCAAGACCTACCTCGCGGTCGCGGTCGGCGTGAACATGTTCATCGGCGGCCATGTCGACCGGATCATCCTGTCGCGGCCCGCGGTCGAGGCCGGCGAAAAGCTCGGCTACCTGCCGGGCGACATGAAGGACAAGGTCGACCCCTACATGCAGCCGCTCTACGACGCGCTGAACGATTTCCTGCCGGGCAAGCAGGTGGCCAAGCTGATCGAGGAAAAGCGGATCGAGATCGCGCCGCTCGCCTTCATGCGCGGGCGCACGCTCAGCCGGGCTTTCGTGGTGCTCGACGAGGCGCAGAACGCGACGACGATGCAGATGAAGATGTTCCTCACCCGCCTTGGCGAGGGCAGCCGGATGGTCATCACCGGCGATCGCAGCCAGGTGGACCTGCCGCGCGGGGTGATGTCGGGGCTGCATGACGCCGAGAAGCTGCTCAAGCATATCGACGCCATCTCGTTCAACTACTTCACCTCGAAAGACGTGGTGCGCCATCCGCTGGTGGCGAAGATCATCGACGCCTACGACCAGGCGGATCCGGCGAAGTAGGGGCTTACCCCGTTGCCAGTACGGCGACCCCGGTCAGGATCACCGCGGCCCAGCCGAGGCGGCGGGCGATCTGGCCTTCGCCGAGCAGGAAGCTGCCCATCAGCACCGTGATCAGCACCGAGATTTCGCGGATCGGCGCCACGTAGCTCACCGGGGTGAAGGTGAGGGCGACCAGCACCAGGATATAGGCGAGCGGGTTGAACACCGCGATCACGATCACCTCGACCCGGTGGTCGCGCCACAATGCTCTGACCTTTGGCCAGCGGCTGCGGGCGACCGGGGCGAGGACCAGCGTGCGCCCGACGCTGGAGACATAGTCGAGCAGCAGCGGCGGGATCGCCATGATTGCGACCGCGCGGGCGTCCCAGACGGTGTAGGCGCCGATCAGCGTGCCGACCGCGAGGCCGAAGCCGAGCGAGACGCCGGCCCGGCCGCCGCCCTGTCCGCGCCCGCCGGTGAGCATCAGCACGCCGAACACCACGATCAGCCCGCCCGCCGCCATCTGGAGGTTCATCGGGGCGCCGAGAAAGGCGACGGCGAAACTGGTCGAGAGCAACGGACCGGTCGCCCGCGCGGTCGGGTAGATCACCGAGAGATCGCCGGCCCGGTAGGCGCGTTGCAGCAGGACGAAATAGGCGAGGTGCAGGACCGCGCTCACGGCGATCACCGCGATGCCGGTGAGCGGTGCGTCCCAGCCGCGGGCGAACCAGACCGCGAGGGGCGCATAGAGCACCACCGTCACTGCCGAGAACAGCCAGATCAGTTCCGGCCCGGCATTGAGGCGCTTGACGAAATAGTTCCAGGTGGCGTGGCAGAAGGCGGCGGCGAGGACCAGGGCGAAACCGAGTGCAGACATATTTCCTCTCAGGGATCAGGCATGACGAAGCATGCCCTCCATCCCCCCGAGCATTTTCCTCTGACAGGTGTCGGCCATTTGGCTTTGCGCGGCGCTCGGTCCAGACCTGCCGGTGATCTCCGGCAACGGAACCCTAGCCGCTCACATGGATGGGCATGGCGAGCATACCAGCGGGTTTCGGCCGTGCAAGGGGGCGCGCACGGGCGCGCAGGCAGCGGGGGGCTAGGCGCCGGGCACGCGCCGCGGTAAGAGGCGCGCCATGATCGTGGAGACCATCATCGAGGACGAACGCTGGGCCGAGGCCGGGCTCGAACCGCTCGCCGAACGCGCCTGCGCGGCGGCGCTCGACCATCTCGGCATCGACGGCGCCGAGATCAGCCTGCTCGCCTGCGACGACACCCGTATCGCCGCGCTCAACGCCGATTTCCGCGGCAAGCCCGCGCCGACCAACGTGCTGTCCTGGCCGTCGGAGGAGCGCGGCGCCGAGGTGCCGGGCGGCGAGCCGCTGCCGCCGGAGGACCTTGAGCTCGGCGATATCGCCATCGCCTTCGAGACCTGCGCCCGCGAGGCGGCGGCGGCGGACAAGCCTTTTGCCGACCATGTGACCCATCTCCTGGTGCACGGAACCTTACATTTGTTGGGTTATGACCACATCGAGGACAAAGATGCAGGCCTTATGGAGGCGCTCGAGGTGGAAATACTTGGCAAGCTGGGCATTGCAGACCCATATGGAGGGGCGGGCGCGTGAGGCGCCGGCCCTGGAGAGACACCGCTGGAAGGACAGATGGGAGACACGAGCGAAGGTTCGTCTGCGGCGGCGCTGGGCGCGCAGGACGAAAGTGAGAGTAGGCCGGCCGGATTGTTCGGCCGATTGATCGGGGCGCTGAGCCCCGCAGAAGGCGAAGACGCGGAGGTCGAGATCCCGGCGCTGTCGGGCGATCCGGTTGCGATCCCGGCCCCGGGCATGCTGAACCTGCGCCGGATGCGCGTCGAGGACGTGATGCTGCCGAAGGCCGAGATCGTCTCGGTCTCCGAGGACATCTCCAAGGACGACCTGGTCGAGATCTTCCGCAGCTCCGGGCTGACCCGACTGCCGGTGTTCCGCGGCACGCTCGACAGCCCCATTGGCCTCGTGCACCTCAAGGACTGTGCCCTGCAGCACGGGTTCAACGGCGACAGGTCCAAGGAGTTCGACCTGGTCAGCCTGTTGCGTCCGCTCCTGTTCGCGCCGCCGTCGATGCCGATCGGGGTGCTGCTGCAGAAGATGCAGACCGACCGTATCCACATGGCGCTGGTGATCGACGAATATGGCAGGGGTCGACGGCCTCGTGACCATCGAGGACCTGATCGAACAGGTGATCGGCGAGATCGAAGACGAGCACGACCTCGAGGAGGGGGCGCTCTGGGCGCTGGAAAAGCCCGGCAGCTATCTCGCCGAGGCGCGCGCGCCGCTCGAGGAATTCGAGGCCGAGGCCGGGGTGCGGCTTCGCGGCTACGACGAGGACGACGAGGAGATCGACACGCTGGGCGGCGTCGTCTTCCTCTATTCCGGCCATGTGCCGGCCCGCGGCGAGGTGATCGACCATCCCTCGGGCTGCGAGTTCGAAGTGGTCGACGCCGACCCGCGGCGGATCAAGCGCCTGCGCGTGCGGCTGCCCGCGACCGCGGCGCATGCCGGCTGAACAGGTCCCGGGCGGCCCGGTACGCCGGGGGGCGTCTGCCCTCCCGCTGTCCGCCTGGGCCGAAACCCGCCCGCGCCGGGCGCTGGCGGCCGGGGTGCTCGCCGGGCTGATCGCTGGGCTCGGACAGGCGCCGTTCAACCTCTGGCCGCTTCTGCTGGTGGGGCTCGGCTTCGCCGCCGCGCTGCTCGCTGCGGCGCCGTCGTTCCGGCGCGCGGCGCTCACCGGCTGGGCGGTCGGGCTCGGCTATTTCGGCTTCACCCTGGTCTGGATCATCCAGCCTTTCCTCGTCGACATCGGTACCCATGGCTGGATGGCGCCCTTCGCCTGGTTCTTCATGGCCGGGGGCATGGCCCTGTTCTGGGGCGCGGGGTTCGCGCTTGCCCATTGGCTGGCGCCGCCGGGCCGGGCGCGGGTCCGCTGGCTCGCCTTCGCCGCCGCGATGGGCGCGATGGAGCTTCTGCGCGCGCATCTGTGGACCGGCTTTCCCTGGGCCGGGCCGGGGCTCGCCTGGATCGACACGCCGGTGGCCGGGCTCGCCACCCTCGTCGGGGCCTTCGGCCTCTCCGTCGGGAGCTTCGCCGGCGGCGCGGCTCTCGCCCGCCTGCAGGGCGTCCGGGGGGCCGGTCGTCTTGCCGCCTCGGCGGTCGCCGTCGCGGCGGTCCTTGCCGCGGCTTTCGGCCTCGGCTGGGTGCTGCTCCGCGACGAGACCCCGCCGCTCCCGGACCCGGTCCGGCTGCGCCTCGTCCAGCCCAATGCCGCGCAACATCTCAAATGGGACCCCGACTGGGTCGCCGTCTACTACCAGCGCGCGCTCGACCTCACCGCTGCGCCGTCCGAAGGCGCGCCGCCGGCGCTGGTGATCTGGCCCGAGACCGCGGTGCCGACCCTGCTCGGCGACTACCCGGAGGTGCAGGCCGAGATCGCCGGGGCGGCGGCGCCGGCGCCGGTCATCGCCGGGATCCGGCGGGTCGAGGGGACGCGGGGTTACAATTCGCTCGTCCTGTTCGGCCCCGGCGGGGTGCCGGAAGCGGTCTATGACAAGCACCACATCGTGCCCTTCGGCGAGTACATCCCGCTCGGCGATCTGTTCGGCCGGTTCGGGATCAACGGCATCGCCGCACGCGACGGCTACGGCTATTCGCGCGGGCCGGGGGCGCAGGTGATGGCGCTGCCCGGCGGGCTCGGCACCGCGCTGCCGCTGATCTGCTACGAGGCGATTTTCCCGCGCGACCTGCGCGCCGCTCCGGAACGCGCCGACTGGATCCTGCAGATCACCAACGACGCCTGGTTCGGCGCCTTTTCCGGCCCCTACCAGCATCTCGTCCAGGCCCGGTTCCGGGCGATCGAGTTCGGCCTGCCGCTGGTGCGGGCGGCCAATACCGGGGTCAGCGCGGTGATCGACGCGCGCGGCGTGGTGGTGGCGAGCCTGCCGCTCAACACCGACGGCCATCTCGACGCCGACCTGCCCGGTGCCCGCCCGCCCACCGTTTACGCGCGGCTCGGCGATCTGCCGCTCGGCCTGGCGATCTTCGCGGCGCTGGGTCTGCTTGCGGCAATGCGCCCGCGCAAAACCGGTTGACCCGCGCAAAACCGGCGGATAACCCGAGGGTCGTTCACCGTCACAACGGCTTCCTGGCGTGACGGCCCTGATCCAATGGAGCACTTCCCATGTCCCGACAGAATTACATCTTCACTTCGGAATCGGTTTCCGAGGGGCACCCCGACAAGGTCTGCGACCGGATCTCGGATGCGGTTCTCGATGCGTTTCTGGCCGAGGAACCCGAGGCGCGCGTGGCCTGCGAGACCCTGGCCACCACCAATCGGGTGGTGGTCGCCGGCGAGGTCAAGATGGCGACCGAGGACAAGGTCATCGCGATGAAGGATCGCGTCTACGGTATCGTGCGCGAGTGCGTCCGGGACATCGGCTACGAGCAGGCGGGGTTCGACTGGCGCAATGTCGAGATCACCAACCTCCTGCACGGCCAGTCCGCCCATATCGCCCAGGGCGTGGATGCGGCAGAGGGCAAGGAAGAGGGCGCCGGCGACCAGGGGATCATGTTCGGCTATGCGGTCGATGAAACTCCGGAGCTGATGCCGGCGCCGATCCAATATGCCCATGCGATCCTGCGCCGCCTCGCCGCGGTGCGCAAATCGGGCGCCGAGCCGGCGCTCGGACCCGACGCGAAAAGCCAGCTGTCGCTGCGCTATGTCGACGGCAAGCCGGTGGCGGTGACCCAGATCGTGCTCTCGACCCAGCATCTCGACCCGGCGCTGACCTCGGCAGACGTGCGCGCCATCGTCGCCCCCTATATCGAAGAGATCCTGCCCGAGGGCTGGCTCACGCCCGAGACCGTCTGGCACGTGAACCCGACCGGGGCCTTCGTGATCGGCGGGCCCGACGGCGACGCCGGGCTCACCGGCCGCAAGATCATCGTCGACACCTACGGCGGTGCCGCGCCCCATGGCGGCGGCGCTTTCTCGGGAAAGGACCCGACCAAGGTCGACCGCTCGGCCGCCTATGCCGCGCGCTATCTCGCCAAGAACGTGGTCGCCGCCGGGCTTGCGCGCCGCTGCACCCTGCAGCTGTCCTATGCCATCGGCGTGGCGCGTCCGTTGTCGATCTACGTCGACACCCACGGCACCGGCGCGGTGCCCGAGGCGGCGATCCAGAAGGCGGTGGGCCAGAACATGGACCTCACCCCGCACGGCATCCGCACCCATCTCGGCCTCAACCGGCCGATCTACCAGCGCACCGCGGCCTACGGCCATTTCGGCCGCGCGCCGGATGAAGAGGGCGGGTTCTCCTGGGAGCGGACCGACCTCGCCGACAAGCTCAAGAACGCGGTGTGAAACGGATCATGGTGCTGGGCGGGGCCGGGTCGGGCAAGAGCACGACCGCCCGCCGGCTCGGCGACCGGTTCGGACTTCCTGTGGTCCATGTCGACCACATGTACTGGGCCCCGGGCTGGACCGAGCGTCCGCGCGACGAGACCGACCGGCTCGCCCGGGCGGCGGCCGAAGCCGAGGCCTGGGTGTTCGACGGCAATCACCTGCGCAGCGCCGATCATCGCGCCGCTCGGGCGGACCTGATCGTCTTTCTCGACCTGCCCCTGCACATCCGGCTGTTTCGGATTCTGTTGCGGAGCTGGCGGTTTCGGGGCGAAACCCGCCCGGACATGGCGGAGGGCTGCCCCGAACAATGGCCCGACCGGGCGTTTCTGCGCTTCGTTCTCGGCTATGGGCGGGACGGGAGACGCCGTACGCTGGCGTTCCTCGAGCGATGGCGCGACAAGGTCCCGGTCGCGCATCTCGAAAGCCCGCGGGCTGTGCGGGCTTTCCTTGCCGATCTGCAGGGGCCGGTGTCCACCTCGCGAACCAGGGCCGGATGAAACGCCGCCCAAGGGCCGTACAATCGCCGAAAATCCGGCCGATTGCTCCCCGAGAACGGAGATCGGGTGCCGTGCAGGCGCCCGGAGCGGCGTTCTCAGGAGGCGAACCATGGGGTTCAAGAGCATCGAGATCTACTACGACATCGACACGATTCCGGAGGTCTCCGCCGGTGTAGCGACATCCGACCTGCCCCGCTGGGACGAGGCCGACCGGGCGCTCGAATTTCGTGCCGACGCCATCGAGTTGATCGAGGATGCGCTCGTCGGCGCCCATGCCGGCGAGTGGGAAGGCGCAGGGATCAGCCGCCGCGAGGTGAGTTTCGGCTTCGCCGTCGACGATTTCGACGCCGCCGAGGCCATCGTGCGCAAGGCCGTCACCGGCACCAGGTTCGAGCACTTCCGCGAGATCGTCCGCAACGAATTCGACATGGTCGCGGTCGCCTGACCGCGCCCGGCCGGCCCGGACCGGCGCAAACCTTGCTGCCGGCGCTACCCGCCCGGCGAGAGGCTTGACCTCCGCCGATGCCGGGGCGAGAAGCGCCGCCATGACCGACAAGCACCGTCCCCCCGACGCCCCGAGGCGCAATTTCTACGGCCGTCTCAAGGGCAAGCACCTACGCGAGAGCCAGAAGGGCTATCTCGACGAGGACCTTGCGGGTTACAGCCCCGGACCCGTCGACTGGACCGCCAACCCGACGCGCACGCCGCTGGATCTTGCCGCGCTGTTCGGCGGGCGGCCGGTCTGGCTCGAAGTGGGGTTCGGCGGCGGCGAGCACATGGTGCACCAGGCCGGGCTGCACCCTGAGGTCGGGATCATCGGTTGCGAGCCCTATATCAACGGTGTCGCCATGCTGCTCGGCAAGCTGCGCGCGGCCGGGGTCGACAACGTCCGCATCCATCCGGGCGACGTGCGCGATCTGTTCGACGTGCTGCCTGCGGAGAGCCTCGACAAGGCTTTCGTGCTCTATCCCGATCCCTGGCCGAAGAAACGCCACCACCGGCGCCGTTTCGTCACCCCCGACTACCTCGGCGCGCTCGCGCGGGCGATGAAGCCGCGGGCGGAACTGCGCATCGCCACCGACATTCGCGACTACGTGCGCCAGGCCCTCGAAGAGGTGCCGCGGGCCGGGTTCGAGTGGCAGGCGGAAACGGCTTCCGACTGGCGTGAGCCCTGGGCCGACTGGATCTCGACGCGCTACGAACAGAAGGCGATCCGCGAGGGCAGGGGCGCCCATTACCTCACTTTCCGCAGGCGCTGAGCCAGTTGCCCGCTGGCGGGACGCGCCCGGGCCGACCACGCAAGCCGCGCGAAGACGTTGCCCCCGGCAAAGATTCGGCCGTGGCGCCAGGCGGTCCGCCCGGACGGGTCGGTCGCTGCAACGGCAACATCGACTCTGCGCTGCGGCAAGTCCCTCTGGGAGCAACAGGAATAGGGAAAGTATACATATTCGAATAAGAGAATATTCAAGAATTCGCATCTTTGACTTGCTCGTAAGGAAATATCGCGATTATCCTTTCATTTGAAATAAAAAGAAAATGTCAGGGAGGACGAAGATGCGAGATCGGTGCGCGCCGGGGCAGAAAAGCTATGCCCAGCCGCAGCCCACCGCATTTGTTACCTTGATCCGCACGAGAGAAAAAAGGTGATGCCGATGCCCCGTTCGACGCTTTTTGCCACGCTCCTGTCTGCCGCCCTTGTCGCGCTGCCGGCCGCGCTGCACGCTCAGGCTGCCGCGATCGGCGACCAGGAAATCGGTGCCGCGGTGTTCAAGAAGGAATGCTCCAAGTGCCACCAGGTCGGCGAGGATGCCAAACACCGGATCGGGCCGATCCTGAACGGCATCTTCGGCGCTTCCGCCGGGCACCATGACGACTTCAAATACTCCAAGGGCATGCAGCGGATGGGATCCGACGGCCTGGTCTGGGACCTCGAGACGCTCGACGCCTACCTCACCAACCCGCGGGCGCTGGTGTCGGGAACGCGGATGAGTTTCGCCGGGCTCAAGGACGACGAGGAACGCCATGGCGTGCTCGCCTATCTGCGGACCTTCTCCGACAAGCCCCAGAACATTCCCGAAGCCGAGCCGACCGCGCTCTCCGGTGCGTCGCATGTGCCGCCCGAGGTGCTGGCGATCGTCGGCGACGTGGAATTCGGCCAGTACCTGTCGAACGAATGCTCGACCTGCCACCAGAAGGACGGCGAGGACGAGGGCATTCCCTCGATCGTGTCCTGGCCCGAGGAAGACTTCGTCGCCGCCATGCACGCCTACAAGCAGGAACTGCGCCCGCATCCGGTGATGCAGATGATGGCCAAGCGCCTCAACGACGAAGAGATCGCGGCGCTCGCGGCCTATTACGCCACGCTGCAGTGAGCCTGACGACAGGCAGGACGGTGCGCGGCCGCAGCCGTTGCCGCGCCGACCCTGCCCGGGCCGCAGGCCTGAGATACCAGTGACGTTCAAAGGGAGGAAAACACGTATGAAACTCAACAGACGGACCTTCATCGGTACCAGTCTCGCCACCGGTGCCGCGCTCGCGGCCCCGGCGCTCGCGCAGGCCAAGCCCAAGGTTGTCGTGATCGGTGGCGGTTCCGGTGGCGCGACCTGCGCCCGCTACCTCGCCAAGGACAGCGAAGGCGCAATCGACGTCACCCTGGTCGAGGCCAACCCGGTATATACCACCTGCTATTTCTCCAACCTCTACCTCGGCGACTTCCGCACGCTCGACAGCCTGCAGTTCGGCTACGAAACCCTCGCCCAGACCGGCATCAACGTGATCAACGACATGGCGACGGGCGTCGACCGCGAGGCCAAGACGGTGACCCTCGCCTCCGGCGATACGCTCTCCTACGACAAGCTCGTGCTCGCGCCCGGAATCGACTTCGTCGAAGGCTCGGTCAATGGCTGGGTCGAGGCCGAGCACGACCAGATCATGCCGCATGCCTACAAGGCAGGCCCGCAGACCGAGCTGTTGAAGGCGCAGCTCGAAGGCATGCCGGAAGGCGGCACCTTCGTGATGATCGCGCCGCCCAACCCCTACCGCTGCCCGCCGGGGCCCTACGAGCGGATCTCGATGATCGCGCATCTGTTCACCAACATCAATCCGACCGCCAAGATCCTGGTGCTGGACCCGAAGGACAAGTTCTCGAAAGAGGGCCTGTTCCGCGACGGCTGGAATCGCCACTACGGCGGCATGATCGAATGGGTCGGGCCCGATTTCGGCACCGGCAACATCACCGTCCACCCCGACAGCATGGAGATCGATCTCGACGGCGAGATGATCAAGGCCGACGTGGTCAACGTGATCCCCGGCCAGATGGCGGGCAAGATCGCCGGCATCGCCGGGGTCAACGACGGCAACTGGGCCCCGGTCCTGCCCGACGACATGAAATCGAAGGTCGACGAGAACGTCTACGTGCTCGGCGATGCCTCGAACCAGGGCGACATGCCCAAGTCGGGCTTCTCGGCCAATTCGCAGGCCAAGGTGGCTGCGATGGCGATCCGGGGCGCGCTCACCGGCAGCCGGGTGTTCCCGGCGAAATACTCCAACACCTGCTGGTCGCTCCTGAATGCCGATGACGGGGTCAAGGTCGGCGCTTCCTACGAGTCGAACGGCGAAAAGATCGCCTCGGTTTCGAGCTTCATCTCCGAGGTCGGCGAGAGCGCCGACATGCGCAAGGCGACCGCCGAGGAAGCCGTGGGCTGGTACGCCGGGATCACAGCCGACATCTTCGGCTGACAGACTGCGACGGACCGCGATATCGGCCGGGCTCCCCTGGGGCCCGGCCTTTTTCGTGGACTGCACTCAGGCCCATGGACCGCGCCCGCGGGCTGCGCTATCAGCGCGGGGGCGTAGAGGAATGCTCCCGAGGAGAGTGCCATGTCCGGCCACGGCAACCCCATCCCGATGACGTCGCGCCGCGCGGGTCCGCTCACCGGCACCGCCGCGGTGCCGGGCGACAAGTCGATCAGCCACCGCGCCCTGATCCTCGGCGCGCTCAGCGTCGGCGAGACCCATGTCACCGGGTTGCTCGAGGGCGAGGACGTGCTGGCCACGGCGGAGGCGATGCGCGCCTTCGGTGCCGGGGTCGAGCGGCTGGGTGACGGCGAATGGCGGATCCACGGCGTCGGCGTCGGCGGGCTCGCCGAGCCCGAGGCGGTGATCGACTGCGGCAATTCCGGCACCGGCGTGCGGCTCATCATGGGGATGATGGCGACTTGCCCGATCACCGCGACCTTCACCGGCGACGCGAGCCTGCGCTCGCGGCCGATGGCCCGGATCACCGATCCGATCGCGCTGTTCGGCGCCGCCGCCTACGGCCGGACGGGCGGGCGGCTGCCGATGACCGTCGTCGGTGCCCAGGACCCGGTGCCGGTGCGCTACACCACGCCGGTGCCGTCTGCGCAGGTGAAATCCGCGGTGCTGCTCGCCGGGCTCAACGCGCCCGGCCAGACCGTGGTGATCGAGAAGGAAGCCACCCGCGACCATACCGAGCGGATGCTCGCGGGCTTCGGCGCCGAGATCACCGTCGAGGAGACGGACGAGGGCCGGGTCATCACCCTGACCGGCCAGCCGGAGCTGAAACCCCAGAGCATCGCGGTGCCGCGCGACCCGTCGTCCGCCGCCTTCCCGGTCTGTGCCGCGCTGATCATCGAAGGGTCCGACGTGCTGGTGCCCAACATCGGCCTCAACCCGACCCGCGCCGGGCTGTTCGAGACCCTGCGCGAGATGGGGGCGGACCTCACCTATGAGAACCCGCGCGAAGAGGGCGGCGAGCCGGTCGCCGATCTGCGCGCGCGGTATTCGCCTAAGATGAAGGGCATCCGCGTGCCGCCCGAGCGCGCCGCCTCGATGATCGACGAATACCCGGTGCTGTCGGTGGTCGCCGCTTTCGCCACCGGTAAGACCGAGATGGTCGGGGTCAAGGAATTGCGGGTCAAGGAGAGCGACCGGATCGACGCGATGGCCCGCGGGCTCGAAGCCAACGGGGTCACCCTCGAGGAGGGGCCGGACTTCTTCATCGTCCACGGCATGGGGCCCGGCGGGATGCCCGGCGGCGGCACCGCGGCCGCCCGGCTCGACCACCGGATCGCGATGAGCTTCCTCGTCGCCGGCCTGGCCGCGCGAATGCCGGTCAGCGTCGACGACGGGTCGCCGATCGCCACCAGCTTCCCCGGGTTCGAACCGCTCATGGCCGGGCTCGGCGCCCGGATCGAAAGGGCCAACCGGTGACCCGGCCCGCGGGCTGGGCGGAGATTTTCGGCGCCCTCCCCGAGGCGCTCGGCGCGACCGCGGGCGCGCTCGACGACCTCGTCGGGCGGGTCGCCCCCGGGGCCGTGGCGGCCGCCTATCCCGGCTACCGCAGCAGGGGCGACGGTGTGGGGCTGCGCAAGACCACCGAAGGCGCGGTCTGCATTGCCGCCCAGGTCCGCCGGATCAACCTCGGCTTCGCCCACGACGCGGCGCTCGACGATCCGGCCGGGCGGCTCGAAGGCAGCGGCGCCGCGCTGCGCCACGTCAAGCTGCCAGACCCGGGGTTCGACCCGGCGCCGCTGGAAGCGCTGGTCGCCGCCGCGTTCGCCGAACGCCGCGCGGCGCTCGGGACGGCGTGATGGCCTGCCCGGGGTGCCGCGCGAGCGCAGGTCCGGGCGGTGCGCCGGGCGCCTGGGTGCGGGGCGCTCCCGAAGGCAGCGGTCCATGCTGAACCCCGGGCGCCTCCTGTTCCTCGTCCTGCTCGCCGCCACGGTCGCTTCGCTCGTGGCCCTGCGCAGCTGGACGATCCCGGCGCTCAAAGCCGCGACCGGCGGGCTCGACGTGTTCGACGTGCTCATTTCGGGCTATTCCCACGACTATGTCGCGCTCTACAACGACGTGCTCTCCGACGAGGCGCGCGGGCTCTATCTCGGGGCCCACAGGGCGCTCGATACGATCTTTGCCGTCTCGCTGACCGGCACGCTTTCGGTCGCGGCCTTCCTGCTCGCGCAACGCTGGAGCCTGGTGCTGGCCCTTGCCCTTGGGCTCATCCCGCTGTTCTATTTCGCCTTCGACATGTTGGAGAATGCACAAATCGCGGCGATCCTCTATCATCGGGTCGTGTCGGTCGAGGCGGCCGAGGCGGCGAGCCGGTTTTCCGTATCCAAGGCCCAAGCCCTGCGCTTCGCGATCACCGCGGTTCTGTTCGTGGTCTCGGCACGGGCTTTCGAGGCGGCGTTCGGCCCGGCGGGCAAGTCTGGCGGGAAGGCCCGGGACAGGACCGGAAACGGGACCGGAAACAAAGGATGAGCGTCACAGCATGAGTTTCACGGCATGAGCTTCACGGTGGCAATCGACGGCCCGGCGGCGGCGGGCAAGGGGACGGTCTCGAAGGCGGTGGCCGAGCATTTCGGCTTCGCCCATCTCGACACCGGCCTGCTCTACCGCGCGGTTGGTGCCAAGGTGCTGGCGGGCGAGGACCCGGTGGCGGCAGCCCGCGGGTTGAGGGCGGAGGACCTCAAGGCCGAAGGGCTGCGGCGCCCCGAGGTGGCCCAGGCGGCAAGCGAGGTGGCGGTCGAGCCCGAGGTGCGGGCGGCGCTGGTCGATTTCCAGCGCGCCTTCGCGACGCGGACTGGGGGCGCGGTGCTCGACGGGCGCGACATCGGCACGGTGATCTGCCCCGAGGCCCAGGCCAAGCTCTACGTGACCGCGAGCGCACAGGTGCGGGCCGAGCGGCGGTTTCGCGAGCTCGTCGCCCGTGGCCATGCGACCGACCTCGAAACCGTGCTCGCGGACGTCGAGGCCCGGGACGAACGCGACAGCGAGCGAGCGACCGCGCCCTTGAGGCCTGCCGTGGACGCGGTGGTGATCGACACCTCCGCGCTCACCATCGAAGAGGCGGTTGCGGCGGCGATCGCGGCCATCGAGGCGAGGCGGTGAAAGCGGTTTCGAAGCCGCTTTGAAAGCCGCTTCGAAGCGGCTTGCTCCGGGATCAACCCGCAGGATTCGGGTCGCCGGTTCGCGGCGCCCGGCCTAGTCTCTCCGGCATAGACCCGGGCGAAGGAGACCGCCATGAGCGTGCAGCACCCGACCACGCCGGAAGGCCAGTACCACTACCAGGTGATCCGCCGCGCCATCGAGGCGATCGACGCGGCCGGCCCCGGCGCCTCGCTCGAGGAAATCGCCGCCACCGTCCGGATGAGCCCGGCGCATTTCCAGCGGCTGTTCTCGAACTGGGTCGGCGTGAGCCCCAAGCGCTACCAGCAGTTCCTCGCCCTCGACCACGCCAAGGACCTGCTCGCCCGCAAGTTCACGACGCTCGAGACCGCCGACGCGGTCGGGCTCTCGGGCAGCGGCCGGCTGCACGATCTGTTCCTGCGCTGGGAGGCGATGAGCCCCGGCGAATACGCCCGGGCGGGGGAGGGGTCACGATCCGCTGGGGCTGGTTCGACAGCCCCTTCGACCTCGCCCTGGTGATGGCGACCGACCGCGGCATCTGCGGCCTCGCCTTCGCCGCCGAGGTGGGCGCGCCGGCGGCGATGGAGGACATGATCTCACGCTGGCCCAGGGCGGAGTTCGTCGAAGACCCGCTGTCGCTGAAACCCGAGGTCGAGGCGGTGTTCGGCCAGTCGGGCGAGGCGCGGCTGCACATGATCGGCGCGCCGTTCCAGATCAAGGTCTGGGAGGCGCTGATCTCGATCCCGACCGGGCATGTCACCACCTATTCCGAGATCGCCGGTGCCATCGGTCGACCGAGGGCCGTGCGCGCGGTCGGTACCGCGGTGGGCCGCAACCCGGTGAGCTGGCTGATCCCCTGCCACAGGGCCTTGCGCAAGTCGGGCGGGCTCGGCGGCTATCACTGGGGTCTGCCGGTGAAGCGGGCCCTGCTCGCCTGGGAGGCGGCGCGCGAGGGGGCATAGTGCCGCGGCGCAGGGTGCGGCCGGTCCGGCGGGAAGCCGCGCAAAAATCCCCCGCGACGGGCGCTTTCGCTTCGCTCCGGAACAAATCCGCGCTATCAGACGTTGGACCTGCACCCCATGCAATTCGGAGGGATCCATGCCCATCGCAAAACCCGTCTTCGTCCTGCCGCTCGCCGCGGTGCTCTTTCTGACCGCCTGTACCGAGACCGGCCCACGCCAGAACACCGGCACGGCGGCCGGCGCGGTTGCCGGCGGCATCCTCGGCGGGATCATCACCGGCCGTCCGGCCGGGGCGGCGGTCGGTGCCGGGATCGGGGCGATTGCCGGCGGTGCCATCGGCCAGCAGCTCGACATCCAGGCCGGCGAATTGCGCGCAGGCTTCGACGATGGCCGCATCAGCGTGGTCAACACCGGCACTTCGCTGGTCGTGACCATGCCGGAAGCGATCCTGTTCGCGACCGACAGCGCCGAGCTCACCGCGTCGATCCGCAAGAACCTGCGGGTGCTGGCGCAGCACCTCAACAAGTACCCGTCCAGCAACGTCCAGGTGATCGGCCACACCGACAACCAGGGCGCGGCCAGCTACAACCTCAACCTCTCGCGCCAGCGGGCCGCCGCGGTGACCCAGGTGCTGATGAACCAGGGGGTCGCGCCGCAGCGGGTGACCTCGATCGGCCGCGGCGAAGATCAGCCGATCGCCTCCAACCTCACCCCAGAGGGCCGGGCGCAGAACCGCCGTGTCGAGATCATCATCATCCCGACCAGCTGATCCGACCGGAGGGATCCGGCCGGGGCCTGCGCGCTCCGTCCTGACAGCATCGTGACCCGAGAGTACCCCGCGGAGCCACCGGTTTCGCGGGGTTCGTGTGTCCGGCGCGGCTGGCCCCTCTTGCGCCCTTGGCCCCGACAGGCTCAAATGGCGCCTCAAGGGAGGACCACCGATGCAGATGCCAGAGCCGGACGGGGCGATCCTTGCGGCCAAGGACCGGATCACCGCCCGCCTGCGCGCCGCGCTGGGGCCGGACGGGGTGATCGACGACGCGATCGAACTCGTCGCCTACGAATGCGACGGGCTGTCCGCCTACCGCTGCCCGCCGCTCTGCGCGGTGCTGCCGCGCTCGACGGCGGAGGTCTCGGCGGTGATGAGGATCTGTCACGACGAGGGCGTGCCGGTGGTGCCGCGCGGGGCGGGCACCTCGCTTGCCGGCGGGGCGCTGCCGACGGCGGACGCGGTGCTGCTCGGCATCGCCCGGATGAACCGGGTGCTGGAGACCGACTACGCCAACCGCACGATCCGGGTCGAGGCGGGGCGCACAAACCTCTCGGTCACCGGCGCGGTCGAACAGGACGGGTTCTTCTACGCGCCCGATCCCTCGTCGCAGCTCGCCTGCGCCATCGCCGGCAACATCGCGATGAACTCGGGCGGCGCGCATTGCCTCAAATACGGCGTGACCACCAACAACCTGATGGGCGTGACCATGGTCCTGGCCGACGGCGAGGTGGTCGAGATCGGCGGCGCCCATCTCGATGCCGGCGGGCTCGACCTGCTCGGCCTCATCTGCGGCTCCGAGGGCCAGGCTCGGCGTGGTCACCGAAGCGACGCTCCGGATCCTCGCCAAGCCCGAAGGCGCGCGGCCGGTGCTGATCGGCTACAACTCGGCCGAAGTGGCCGGCGCCTGCGTCTCCGACATCATCAAGTCCGGCATCCTGCCGGTAGCGATCGAGTACATGGACCGGCTGATCATAAAGGCGGCGGATGCCCATGTCGGCGCCAATTACCCCGACTGCGATGCGCTGCTGATCGTCGAGGTCGAAGGGTCCGAGGCCGAGATCGACGACCAGCTCGCCCGGATCATCGAGATCGCCCGGCGGCACGACCCGGTCGAGATCCGCGAGAGCGGCTCGCCGGCGGAGGCCGAAGATCTGGCAAGGCCGCAAGACCGCCTTCGGCGCGGTCGGCCGGATCAACGATTACATGTGTCTCGACGGCACGATCCCGGTGAACCGGCTGCCGGAGGTGCTGCGGCGGATCGGCGAGATGGGCGACGCGGTGGGCCTGCAGGTGGGCAACGTCTTTCACGCCGGCGACGGCAACATGCACCCGCTCATTCTCTACGACGCCAACAAGCCGGGCGATCTGGAGAAATGCGAGGCGCTCGGCGCCGACATTCTTAAGCTCTGCGTCGAGGTCGGCGGCTGCCTGACCGGCGAGCACGGGGTGGGGGTGGAGAAACGCGACATCATGCCGGCGCAGTATTCTGCGGACGATCTCGAGATCCAGATGCAGGTCAAGGACGTGTTTGACCCCACATGGGTGCTGAACCCGGCCAAGGTCTTTCCGCTCGACGCGAGCGCGGGACGGCGCGGTTGAGACAGGCGAGGGGTTCCACCCTCGCGCTCCCGGAGTATTTGAGCCAAGATGAAAGTCACATCGGAACAGGAACTGGCCGAGGCGATCCGCGGCGCAAACGGCCCCCTGCGGGTGCAGGGCGGCGGCACGCGCGATGTCGGCCGGCCTGTGGCGGGCGAGGTGCTGGAGGTCGCGATCTCCGGTGTCGTGCTCTACGAGCCGGGCGCGCTGACGCTTGTGGTGGGCGCGGGCACGCCGCTTGCGGAGATCGAGGCGCTGCTGGCGACGGAAGGCCAGCGGCTGGCCTTCGAACCGCTCGACTTTCGCGCCGTGCTCGGCACCTCCGGTGTGCCGACGATCGGCGGCGCGGTGGCGGCCAATGCTTCGGGTCCGCGGCGTATCCAGGCAGGCGCGGTGCGTGACCACGCGCTGGGGATGCGCTTCGTCGACGGCGCGGGCCGCGTGATCCGAAACGGCGGCCGGGTGATGAAGAACGTCACCGGCTATGACCTCGTGAAGCTGATGGCGGGCAGCTGGGGGACGCTCGGGGTGATCTCCGAGGTGAGCCTCAAGGTCCAGCCGGCCCCCGAAGCGGTGATCACGCTCTCCGGCCGGGCCGGTGATGCCGCGCAGGCGGTGGCGCTGATGTCGGCGGCGCTGGGCTCCCCCTTCGACGTGACCGGGGCGGCGGCCCGGAAGGATGGCGCGGTGCGGATCCGGCTCGAAGGCCACGAGGCCTCGGTGCGGTACCGGGCGCAGGCGCTGATCGACGGGCCGCTCGCCGGGTTCGAGGCGGTCCTGTCGAACCCGGGTGCCCCGGATGCCTGGGCCGGGATCGCCGCGCTGGCCCCCTTCGCGGCCACCCGGGGCGATCTTTGGCGGATCAGCCTGCGCCCGGGCGACGCTCCTGGTCTGCTCGCGGGCATCGGCGCGCTCGGGAGCGACTGGGTGCTCGACTGGGGCGGCGGGCTTATCTGGCTGGCCACCGCGGAAGGGGTCGACACGGGAGAGGCGGCTAGGGCCATCCGCGCGGCCCTCGCGCCGCTCGGCGGCCATGCCACGCTGATCCGGGCGGGGGCGCGCGCGCGGGCCCAAGTTGAAGTTTTCCAACCTCAACCGGCGCCTTTGGCCGCGATTTCCCGCGGTTTGAAGCAGAAATTCGATCCCAGGGGCATTCTGAACCCCGGCCTCATGGGGTTCTGACATGCAGACCTTCTTCACTCCCGAACAGCTCGAAGATCCCGGCATCGAGCGCGCGAACGAGATCCTGCGGTCCTGCGTGCATTGTGGCATGTGCACCGCCACCTGTCCGACCTACCAGGTGCTTGGCGACGAACTCGACAGCCCGCGCGGCCGGATCTACCTGATCAAGGAGATGCTCGAAAGCGGGCGGCCGGCGGACGAGCGGACCGTGACCCATGTCGACCGCTGTCTGTCCTGCCTCGCCTGCATGACCACCTGTCCCTCGGGGGTGCATTACATGCATCTCGTCGACCACGCCCGGGCGCATATCGAGAAGACCTACCGGCGGCCCTTCATGGACCGTTTCCTGCGTCGGGTGCTGGCAATGGTCATCCCCTATCCCGGCCGGTTCCGGCTGTCGCTGCGGCTCGCCCGGCTCGGTCGGCCGCTTAAGGCATTGATGCCCGACGCGCGGCTGAGGGCGATGCTCGACATGGCGCCGGCTGCCCTGCCGAAACCCAGCCCCAACGACCGGCCGCAGGTCTTTGCCGTCGCCGACCGGAAGAAGCGCGTCGCGCTGATGACGGGCTGTGCGCAGAAGGCGCTGGACACCGACATCAACGACGCCACCATCCGGCTGCTCACGCGGCTCGGCGTCGAAGTGGTCGTGCCCGAGGGCATGGGCTGCTGCGGCGCGCTCACCCATCACATGGGGCGCGAGGCGGAGGCGCATGCGAGTGCCGCGGCCAATATCCGGGCCTTCATGCGGGAAGTGCGGGGCGCCGGGCTTGACGCGATCATCATCAACACCTCGGGCTGCGGCACGACGGTGAAGGATTACGGGCACATGTTCCGCAACGACCCGCTCGGACCCGACGCGGCCGCCGTCTCCGGGCTGGCGCGGGACGTGACCGAGTTTCTCGACGCGTTCGGCCTGCCGGAAGCCGACATGGGGCTCAAGGTGGCCTATCACGCCGCCTGTTCGCTACAGCACGGGCAGAAGATCAAGGACGCGCCGAAGGCGCTGCTCAGGCGGGCCGGGTTCGAGGTCGTCGAGCCTTCCGACCCGCACCTGTGCTGCGGTTCGGCGGGGACCTACAACCTGATGCAGCCGGAGATCTCGGCCGAGCTCAAGGCGCGCAAGGTGGCGACGCTGGAGGCGCGGGGGCCGGACCTGATCGCCGCGGGCAACATCGGCTGCATGGTCCAGATCGGGTCCGGAACGGCGCTGCCGGTGGTGCACACGGTCGAGTTGCTCGATTGGGCCACGGGTGGGCCGAAACCTGCGAAACTGGGTTGAGCGGCGTGGCAGGGGCGCACCGGCCCCGGCCGCCAGATCTGCGCGGGGGCACGCCCGCTTGCCACAATCTCGCCCCAAGTCCCTGCTAGGCCCGGAGCGTCAGAGTGCAGGGTCGGGCATGATCAGGACAATCGCAGTTTTCGCAGCGCTTCTCGCCGTTGCCGCGCCGGTATTGGGCGAGGGAACGGACCTCAAGCGCCTCGTCACCGCCGACGAGAGCCGCGGCTGGGAAGGCGTCGGCCGGCTCAACATCGGCACCCGCAGCTTCTGCACCGGCTCGCTGATCGCCGAAAACCTCGTTCTGACCGCGGGCCATTGCCTTTACGACCCGGCGACCGGCCAGCTCGCGCGCCCGGACGAGATCGAGTTTCTCGCCGGCTGGCGCGGCGGGCGGGCGGCGGCCTATCGCGGTGCGCGGCGTCTCGTGGTGCATCCGGGCTACATGGCGGACACCGGCCAGCGGTCCGTGGACCTGGCGCTGATCGAGCTCGACCGGCCGATCCGCTCGACCTCGATCCGCCCCTACGAGACGGGCAAGCGCACCTTCCTGGAGCGCGACGTCGGCGTGGTCTCCTATGCCCATGACCGCGCCGAGATGGCCTCGATCCAGGACACCTGCCATGTGCTCGGCCGGGTCCAGGGCACCCTCGTGCTCGACTGCGACGTCGACTTCGGCTCCTCCGGCGCGCCGGTCTTCGAGATCTCCGAAGACGGGGTTCCGCGGATCGTTTCGGTGGTCTCGGCCAAGGGCGAGGTGGGCGACCAGAAGGTCTCGCTCGGCACCGCGCTCGAACAGCCGCTCGCCGATCTGCGGGCCCTGCTCGATGCCGATGACGGCGTGTTCAAGCCGGCGATGACACCGGTGAAGACCTTCGGTGAGACCCAGCCGGTCTCCGCGAGCGGGGCGAAGTTCGTCCGACCCTGAGAGACCCGCGAGACCACCGGCCGGTCCGCCGCGGCCCCCGGGTCTTGACGGCGGAAAAAACGCTCCTAATTGACAGCTACGGACGCCGAGTGTCGGGTCCGGAAATCCGCCCGTCCCTGTGGGAGGGCTCAACCAGTTGTCGCTCAATGGAGGATGACCCATGCGCAATTTCGACCTTTCGCCGCTCTACCGTGCCACCGTCGGCTTCGACCAGCTTGCCGAGATGATGGACCGGGTTCTCGAAAAAGACGTGAGCCGCGAGACCTACCCGCCCTACAACATCGAAAAGACCGGTGACGACGCCTGGCGGATCACCGTCGCCGTCGCGGGCTTCACCGACGAAGAGCTCGGCGTCGAGGTCAAGGAAAACGCCCTCGTGATCACCGCCCGCAAGGCCCCCGAGGAATCGAACCGCAAGTACCTGCACCGCGGCATCGCCACCCGCGCCTTCGAACGCCGGTTCCAGCTCGCCGAGCATGTGAAGGTGACCGGCGCTGTCCATGAGACCGGCCTCTTGCATATCGATCTCGTGCGCGAAGTGCCCGAGGCGCTGAAACCGCGCCGGATCGAGATCGCTTCGGCGAACGACATCGAGGCCAAGGCGATCGAGGCCTGATCCCGCCAGACCATGAAGGCATCGAGGCGCGGGGAGTCCCGCGCCTTTTGCGTCAGTACCAGAACACCGGCCAGCGCTGGGGCCCGGCGTGCAGGTTGTTGACCACCAGGGCAATGGCCACCAGCAGCATGGCCCCGGCCGCGACGGGGAACAACGGGTAGAGAAACCCGAGATCGTGGATCTGCGGCGATCCTGCCACCGCAATCAATGCGGATGCACCGCCCGGCGGATGCACGCTGCGCGTCATCTGCATCGCGAAGATCGACAGCGATACGGCAGCGGCGGCTGCGAGCCATCCCGCGCCCAGCAGCTTGAACGCGGCGACCCCGATTGCGGCCGAGACGACGTGGCCCACCAGGACGTTGAACGGTTGCGCGAGCGGGCTGCCCGGCGCGCCGAAGACCAGCACGCAGGTGGCGCCGAAAGCGCCGATCATATAGCCGAGGTCGGCGTCGCTCAACAGGTAGCTGTCAACCAACCCGATCGCGGCCATGCCGAGAAAACCGCCCGCCAGGGTGGTGAGCGCAAAACCGAGGGACGGCCGCGAAGAATGGCTATGTTGCGTCCGTCTGCTCATTTTTTGTGCATACTGCGAAAAGCCCGTTCTGTCATTCAAAAAAGTGAATGCGGCCGAAGATAGGGATGGGGTGGGGGTCCGTGTCCGGCCCCATGAACGGCCCGCACCTGCCTGATCTATCGATTGAGGCCCTCGGCAAGCCGCGCCGGTGGTATCGCCTCGGCGCCGGCGCCGGCGCCGCGCCCAATTTACGTCGTCGAAGGACATCGCAGCCAAGGCGATCGAGGCCTGATCCGGGCCAACCGGATCAACAGACAACCCGACCGGGCGCGGGGGAACCTGCGCCCGGTTTTTTGATCGGGTCGACCTGCGCTGCGACCGGACGCCTTAGCCGATGTGCTCGGCGAGAAACGCCTCCGTGCGCGCGTGTGCGGCGCTCGCCGCGTCCGGCACGTAGGCCGGACGGACATCGTTGGCAAAGGCGTGGCCGGCCTCGTAGCTGAACACCTCGAAGTCCTTGCCGAGGTAGGCCCGGGTCTCGGCCACCAGGTCGGGCGGGGTGTGGTCGTCCCGGGACCCGAAATGGCCCTGGACGGGCGCTTTCAGCGGCCGGTCGAGGTATTTCCCCAGCTGCGTGCCGTAGAACGAGACCGCGCAGGCGACGTCGAACAGCTGCGCCGCCCGCACCGCGAGCCCGCCGCCCCAGCAGAAGCCGATCACGCCGACCTTGCCGCCCCTGGCCGCGAGCGCCTGCACCGCGGCGTCGATATCCATCATCGTCTGGTCGAGCGCGGCCCCCTGCATGAGGGCGCGGCCATCCTCGGCCTTGTCGAAGGCGATCACGCTCCCCGGCTTCTGCCGGTCGAACAGCGCCGGGATGGCGACCTCGTAGCCGAGTGCGGCGTAGCGGGCCGCTACGCCCTTGAGCTGGTCGGTGACCCCGAAGATTTCCTGCAGGATCACGACCCCGCCCTTGCGCGGGCCCTGCGCGGGCTCGATCCAGCAGTCGAAGCTATGGCCGTCGGCGGCCGTGCATTTGGTCATCATCGCGCCTGTCTCCCTGATATGTGTGCCCCGGCCGACGGTGCCGACCGGGGCTGTCCGTTCATTCGCCGTGCGCGATCCCGGCTTCCTCGAAGTAGCGCACCGCGCCGGCGTGGTAGGACACGACCGAAGCGGGGGCCATGGTCTCTGGGTCGAACCCGTTGAACGAGCCGAAGCTTTCGGCGAGCGCCGGCTTGTTCTCGGCCAGCGCCTTGGTGAGGTCGTAGACGAGATCTTCCGACACGTCGCCATTGGTCATCAGCACCCAGGGGATCGAGATCAGGTTGGCACCACGGGTCTGCAGCCCGTTGAGATTGTCGTTCTGGTCGCGGGCGCTGATGCTGGCCGACGGCATGAAGCTCTTGAGCCCGGCCACGCCTTCGTCGCTGTCGTCGAGCGAGATGTAGCACAATCCGCCCCGGTCCTGCAGCTTGACCGCGGCCTGCTGGCCGGCGCCGGCGTTGAGCGAGACCAGCGCGACGTCGACCAGGCCTTCCCCGAGCGCGTCCATGCCGGCGGCAAAGCTCGCGACCGGCACCTGCTGGAAATCGTCGTAGGTCATCCCGCCATTGGCGAGCGCGCCCATGATGTAGAAGGGGATGATGGTCGACGAGGTGTATTCCGAGGCGAGGCGGAGTTCGCCCGCCTTTGCCTTGAGCGCGGCGACGTCGGTGAGGCCGAGATCGCAGGGCGCCATGATCCCGGTGGTGAGGTGGAACATGGTGCCGACGAGCTGGATGTTCGGATGCGCCCGGTCGTAGTTGCCCGAACCCTCCACCGCATAACCGGCCTCGACACCGGAGGCGAAGCCGACGTCGACCTCGCCCGAGTTGATCAGCGGCAGGTAGCCCACCAGCGGCTGGGTGCGGGCGGTGATGCCGGCCTCGTTCGCCACCTTGGCGACCGCCTGGCCGGTGTTGTAGGCGAGCGTGCCCTGGGCGCCGGAGGCGACGGTGACCACCTGCGCGGCGGCGCCGGTGGCGAGCCCGGTCGCAAGCGCGAGGCCGGTCAGTGTCGCTGTAAACTTGGTCATGGTCCTGTTCTCCCTGTTGCTTCGGTTCTGGTTCTGGTTGCGGCGCCGCGCAGCACGAGCGCCAGCGCGGTGGCGGCGAGGGCTGCGAGGATGTTGACGAACCGGGCCTCGCCGAGAAAGCCGAGCGGCAGGGCGAGCGCACCGCTCGCGAGGAAGGCGAGGCGCAGTGCCGGGCCGAGACGGCGGCCCCAGAAGCCGACGATCCCGGCGGTGACGGCCATGATCCCGACGCTTGCGAGCCCGAAAGCCAGCGCGATGGCGGGCCATGTGCCGTCCATCAAGAGCTCGGGCGTGGCGACGAAGAGGAACGGGATGATGAAGGCGGCCCAGCCCACCCGCATCGCCGCGATTCCGGTCTTGAGCGGGTCGTCCTCGGTGATCGTCGCGGCGGCGAAGGCGGCGAGCGCCACCGGCGGCGTGATCATCGACATCATCCCGAAATAGAGGATGAACAGGTTGGCGGCGAGCGGGGTGATACCCGACTGCACCAGCGAGGGCGCGACCAGCGCCGCGAGCAGCACGTAGACGCCCGAGGTCGGCATGCCCATGCCGAGCACGATGCAGATCAGCGCCGAGACCAGGAGCAGGGCAACCACGTTGGCGCCGACGGTATCGACCAGCACGAGGTGAGGGCGAAGCCGAGCCCGGTGATGTTGAGCACCCCGATGACGAAGCCCGCGGCGGCGACGACGAGGATCAGGTTGACCATGCTCTCGCCGGTGGTGACGAAGACCCGGCCCAGCGTGGCGAGGCTCAGCCGCTTGCCGCGGTAGGGGCGCAGGAGCCCACGGCGACGATGGCGACCGAGGCGAGCAGGGCCGATTGCTCCGGGTCGAGCCGCCACCAGAACAGCCCGGCGAGCAAGAGGCCGAAGGGCACGGCGAAGTGCCAGCCTTCGCGCAGCACCGCGCCGGGGTGAGGATCTCGGTCTCGGCCGAGGTTACCCGGTCGCGGCCGGCGATCAGGTCGACCTGGGTGAAGACCGGAGAGGTAGTAGAGCGCCGCCGGCAGGACCGCGGCGCCGGCGACGGTGAAATAGGAGATGTCGAGGAACTCGGCCATCAGGAAGGCGGCGGCGCCCATGATCGGGGGCGTGAGCTGGCCGCCGGTCGAGGCCACCGCCTCGATCGCGCCCGCGTCACGCTTGGTGTAGCCGCCGCGCTGCATTAGCGGGATGGTGACCACGCCGGTGGTGACGACATTGGAGACGGCGCTGCCCGAGATCGAGCCGAACAGAGCCGAGCCGACGACCGAGATCTTCGCCGCGCCGCCGCGGGCGCGTCCGGTGAGCGCCATCGCGAGATCGGTGAAGAAATTGCCGCCGCCGGCCGCGAACAGGAGCTGGCCGAAGAAGACGAAGAGCAGCACGATGATCGTGCCGACGGCGAGCGGGGTCGAGAACACCGCGTTGGGGTCGAAGCCCACATATTGCACGAGGCGCTCGGGTGTGAGCGCCTTGCCGATCAACTGGCCCGGCACCTTGTCGGCAAACAGCGCGTAGACGAGAAAGGCCGCGACGATGCCGAACAGCATCCAGCCCGCGCGCCGGCGCACACCTTCCATCACCGTGACGACCACCACCGCGCCGATCACGGTGATCTGCCAGGGGCGGTAGGCCTGCTCGCTCAGGAGCCAGGCGAAATCCCAGGCCGTGTACATCAGCGTCGCAAAGGCGGTGAGCGCGATCAGCCCGTCGACGAGGCCGATGCCGGGCTTGTCGCCGCCGCGCCAGCCGAACCGGACGAAGGCCAGCGCCAGCGCGAGGCCGAGCTGGAAAGCCATGTATTGCTGGGTCAGGATCGCGACGCCGAGCCGGATGGGGGCGTCGAGGTTCCACAGGATACAGGCGACGACCATTGCCGTCGCCAGCACCGCCACCAGCGCGTCGCGGAATGAGGCGTCGCCGCCCGCTTCGCTGTCGCGATCGGTGTCCACCGGTCTCCCCCTTGTGCACGGGCTTATCGGGCCCGCTTGCGCGGCTTGGGCCGCTTATTGGCCGAACATCGAGTTCGGAATTATGAGCGCTATCTGCGGAAAGGCAACGATCAGGGCCAGGCAGACGATCATCGCGACGAGGAACGGGGTGACACCGCGGAACACCGTGGCCAGCGCCACGTCCTGGGCGACGTTGCGCACGACGAAGACGTTGAGCCCGACCGGCGGGGTGATCATCCCCATCTCGATCACGATTACGGCGACGACGCCGAACCAGATCGGGTCGAAGCCGAGCGCGGTGACGACCGGGAAGTAGATCGGGATGGTGATGACCAGCATCGCCAGCCCGTCGAGGAACATGCCGAGCACCACGTAGCTGAGCAGGATCACCGCGAGGGTGCCGTAGGCGCCGAGCCCGAGAGCGGCGAGACCGACGCCGAGCCCGTCGGGCACCCCGGTGAGCGCAAGGAACGGGTTCAGCACGTTGGCGCCGATCACGATCATGTAGAGCATGGTCGAGGTCCGCACGGTGTCGACCACCGCCTGGCGCAGGCCCTTGAGGTCGATGGCGCGGCTGGCGAGGGCGATCAGCAGCGTCATCCCGGCGCCGACGCCCGAGGCTTCGACGGGGGTGAACACGCCGAGGTAGATGCCGCCGATGGAGACCACGATCACCGAGATCAGGGGCAGGGCGCGGGCGAGCCTGCGAAAGCGCTGGGCGAAGGGCACCGGCTCGCCGCGCGGTCCGGCGGCGGGGTCGATCAGGGTGACCACCCAGATCGCGACCGCGAACAGGAACAGCATCAGGAGCCCCGGCAGGATGCCCGCCATGAACAGCCGCCCGATCGATTCCTCGGTCAGGATCGCGTAGATCACGAAGCCGGTCGAGGGCGGGATCAGGAAGCCGAGCGTGCCGCCCGCGGCGATCGAGCCGGTCGAGAGCGCCGGGCCGTAGCCCAGCCGTTTCATCTCCGGCAGCGCCACCCGGCCGATGGTGACGGCGGTGGCGACCGAGGAGCCCGAGACCGCCGAGAAAGCGGCGCAGCCGATCACCGAAGCGGTGGCGAGGCCGCCGCGCAGCCGCCCGACCCAGGCATGCGCGGCGTCGTAGAGCCCGCGCGAGAACCCGGCCTCGGAGGCGATGTTGCCGAGCAGCACGAACATCGGCACCACGACGAGCGAGTAGTTGGCGACCGAGGAATAGGTCTCGGTGATCAGCACCGCCCCTGCGCGGCGCAGCCCGTCGAGCATCCAGATGCCGAAGAAGCCGGTCATCAGCATCGCGAAGGCCACCGGCGTGCGCAGGATCATCAACAGGAACAGCCCGGCAAAGCCGAGGATGCCGTAAGCAAGATCAGTCATCCATCGCCTTCCCGCTGAACAGGATCGAAAGGAATTGCAGCGCCAGCACCACCAGCGTGAGGGCGACGGCGAGCGCGATGAAGCCGTAGACCGGCCAGATCGGCAGCCCGAGCATGTTGGTCTCGTCGCCGAACTCGAAGGCGTCGGTCGTCTTGTCCCAGGCCCGGCCCACCAGCACCCAGAGGGTGACGATCGACAGCGCCCGGGTCAGGAGATCGCCCGCAAGCCGGCCCTTGGGCCCCAGCGGCCGGTCGAAGATATCGGCGCGCACATGGCCGCGGACATGGGTGGTGTAGGGCAGGGCCATCATCACCAGCGCCACGGCACCAAGCTGCACGATCTCGTTGATCCCGAGGATCGGCTGACCGACGACGTAGCGCATCACGACGCCGAAGCCGATGAGCCCGACCATGAACAGCAGGATCACCGCCGACAGCGCCGCGAGCAGGCGGGTCGCCTGGCCGAACCGGGCCGACCAGGCGTCAATCTTCAGGGCACGCATCGGCGCTTACTCGGCCCGCAGCGCATCCACGAAGGCGTGGGCCTCGATCCCCTCGGCCTCTGCATCCGCCAGGATCTGTTCCACGGCCGCGGCGGAGGCCGCGTTGAACTTGGCCGCCTCGTCCTCGGACAGGGTGACGATCGCCTTGCCCTCGGTCGCGGCGAAGCCCGCGAGCGCGCCTTCGGCGACACCGGCCCAGGCGTCGTGGCCGTTGATCGCCGCGGTCTTGCCGGCCTCGAGAATGGCCGCCTGCGCGGTCTCGTCGAGGCCGTCGAAGACGTCACGGTTCATCACCAGGAAGAAGTCCGAGATCGTCGTGTCCATGCCCATGGTGACCGAGGTGGTAACCTCGGCCAGTTTGAAGGCGCCGAGCGCGGTGGCGTCGATCATCGCGCCGTCGAGCACGCCGGTCTGCATCGCGTTGTAGATCTCGGGCGCCGGCATCGACACCGGGTTGGCGCCCCAGGCCTGGACCACGATCCCGGCGTTGCGCGAGGGCACGCGGATGTTGAGCCCGGCGAGGTCTTCGAGCGTGTTGACCGGCTTTTCGGCCATCAGCAAGAGGTTGGGCGCGTTGTTCCACAGCGCCACCAGCACGACCCGGCGGTATTCGTCGGACAGCATGTCGATATTGGCCAGGATCCGGTCGGTGCCGGTCGCCGCGTCGATCGAGCCGGGCAGTTCGGTGAGCAGCGTCTTGGGGAAGTTCGACGCGGTGTAGCCGGGCAGGCTGAAGGCGATGTCGGCGACGCCGTCGACGACGCGGTTGTATTGTTCCGCCGGGCCCGGGCCGAGCTCTCCGCCCATGTAGACCTCGACCGTCACGTCACCGCCGGTCGCTTCCGAGACGGCGGCGGCAAAGGGGGTGTAGACCTTTTCGACCACGAAGTGGGTGGGCGGCTGAAAGTCGGCCAGTTTCAGCTCCGTGGCGCCAGCCGTTTGCGTCGCCATGCCGAGCGCGAGGGTCGCGCCGGCGAGTTTGGTGAAGATACCCATGTCTCGTTCCTCCGTGGATTCCAGTCAGGTATGGACCCTCTGTCAGGCCCCGTCCATTGCCTTTGCCTCATCACCGCCCGCGACCGAATAGGTTATTGGAACTTTGCGCGTGGCCATGAATTCTTGCAATGTCTCGCCGCGGAAGGCGGCGTAGACTTCCGGGTTCGACACCCCGATCACCGCCGCCATCTTCTCCAGCATAAAGAAGCTCACGCCATAATGGATCATCTCGATCCATTTGCGGCCCTTGATGAGGGCGATTTCCTCGTCGGTCAGGCCGCGTTCGGCGGCCAGCGCGTCGAAATCGTCGACGAAACGCTTGCGGTGTGCGGGCACGATCAGGTCGTGCAGGAAGGAATTGATACGGAACGCGGCGTGCGAGCGGGCATGGGTGAAGGGATGGGTGCCTTCGAGCTGGTCGGCGCCGGCGTAGTGGTAGCCGATGTGATCGCGGTAGGCGGCGAGCGCGTCCGCGTCCGGGGTGGTGCCCTCGTCCTCGAGGATCATCGTCGCGATGTTGGTCACCGAGGGCGCGTAAGTCTGCTTGTGGACGAGCGTGACGTCGTCCGACAGCGCGCCGCGCATGATCAGCCACATAATGACCTCGGCGCCTTCCATGCCGCCGTTCACCACGTATTCGGCGAGGCGCATGTCGACGAGCTTCGCGGGGTTCTTCTCGATCAGTTCGAGGAATTCGTCGTCCCAGGCTTCGTTGAGGAAGCCCGCGCGCTCGCCGTGGACCTGGTGGGAGAGCCCGCCGGTCGCCATCACCGCGACGTTGAGGTCTTCGGGATAGCTCTCGATCGCCTTCCGGAGCGACTGCCCGAGCTTCCACATCCGCTTCGGCGTCGGGATCGGCAGCTGCAAGAGTCCGCAATGCAGCGGCACGACCTTGCCCGGCCAGGGCCCGTCGGCATCGCCCAGCATGCTGAGCGGCGAGAGCAGCCCGTGGTCGACCGGTTTGCCCTGGAAGAATGACATGTCGAATTCGTCCGCGGTCAGAGCCATTGCGATGTGCTGCGAGAGCCCCAGATGCCCTTTCGCGGGCGGCACGTCCCGCGGGCCGCCGCCCTCGTCGGCGGGAAGGTAGGTGTCGTCGATCCCCAGCGAAAAGAACGGGTACTGGTCGAAGTAGAACGAGGTGACATGATCGTTGTAGATCAGGAAGATCACGTCGATCTCCTTGTCCTGCACCCATTTGCGCACCACGTCGAAGCCGTCGAAGATCGGCTTCCAGGCCGGATCGTTGTGCTTGTTGGTGTCCTTGGCAAAGCCGATGGTGGGCGAATGCGAGGCGCCGATGCCGCCGATGATACGTGCCATGTCGGTACTCCCGTCAGAGATTCGTGCGGGAGAAAGGCCGGCGCGGGGCGTGGCGTCGCCCGCGGTCCGCTTGTCTCATCCCCCCGGTGCGGTTCATCCTACGCCGTTTGCTGTTTTGAACAACGAGGGCCTCCTGTAAGCTGCGTTCAGAAAACTGAACGAAAGGCGCGCCCATGAAGTGGCGGATCGACGATGTGCCGGTCTTCATCGCCGTCGTGGAAAACGGGGGCATGACCGCAGCTGCGGCGGCGCTGGGCAGCCCCAAGTCGACCGTGAGCACAACCGTCGCGCGGCTGGAACAGGCGCTCGGGTTGCGCCTGATCGACCGCGACTCGCGCAATCTGCGGGTCACGCCCGAGGGCGAGACCTTCTACCGGCAATCCCTGCTCATCATGGAGCAGGTGCGCGAGGCCGATGCCACCGTCGCCGGTCTCAGCGCCAGTCCGGCGGGCCGGCTCGCCGCCGCGCTGCCGCCCGCCTTCACCGAAGAGATCCTCGCGCCGCGGCTCGCCGAGTTCCGCGCCCGCTACCCGCTGATCGAGCTCGATCTGATCGTGACCGGGCACGGGTTCGAGCTCCTGCGCGACCGGGTCGACCTGGCCGTGGTGGTCGGGCCCCTCCAGGACAGCGATGTGATCTCGCGGACCCTGATCGCCGGCACGCTGGTCTGGGTCGCGAGCCCGGCCTACCTCGCGGCGCATGAGATCGGCCTGGCGATCGACGACATCCGCGGCCATGTCCAGATCTGCGAAACCCGCTACGGCCAGGCGCGGATGCCGGTGCATGTCGACGGCAGGGCCGCACATATCGACCTCGCCCAGGGCATCACCCATGTGAACGACCCGCTGGTGGTGCGGCGCGCGGTGGTCAACGGTGCCGGCGTGACGCTGCTGCCGCGGCACTATTGCGGTGCGCCGCTGGACCAGGGCGAGCTGGTCGAGATCTGCGGCCATGTCACCTTCGACATCGCCGCCTCGAAGCTCACCCTGGTCTACCCGCACCGCTGGCTGATCTCGCCCCGCTTGCGCGCCTTCATCGACTTCCTCGTCGAGATCTGCGCCTGAGCGGGCTCGGTTGCGTGCCGATCCGGTCGCTCAACCCGGAGCTGATCGAGCCGGTCATGACCCCGGCGCGGGGAGTCTTCTCTGCCACAGAAGCCGCCCCTCTCGCCCCGCGGCCTTTGACAAGCGGGGTCTAACCCGCACAAATGTAACAGCAAAACTGGAGGTCTCCCCGTGCGTCCGTTCCTTTTCGTCTTCGCACCGCTGCTGGTGCTCGGCGCGGCCCTGCCGGTTGCCGCCCAGGCCCAGACCCGGGCGGAATGCGAATACCGCAATCCCGACCATCCGGGCTGGAATTACCTGCGCGGCTGCAGCGTGCGCCGGGTCGAGAACGGCGGCACGACGACCACCACGGCCGATGTCGACAACGGCTCGACCCTCACCATCGTCGAGGAAAACGCCGGCGGCGCGCTGCGGTTCGTCGTCAACGGTCACGCCGCGACCCGGCTCGGGGACGGTGCCTCGCGCTGTTTCCTCACCGTCGAGGACGAAGAGACCATCTGCATCCACGGCGACACGGCCGCGGCGACCGTTGCAGCCGCGCCCGAACCGGTCGACCCGCTTCCCGATACCACCGAGGATACGGTGCTCTCCGGCGGCCCGCTCGGCGGCGGCGAACCGGGCCATTGCCTCGCCTGGGTGGCCGACGGTGCCCGCGAGGGGCTGATCGAGACAGGCGCCTGCATCCGCCGCACCGATTGCGCCGAGGTCGAGGGCGAGGGCGGCATGAGCTGCCTGATCGACCTCATCTGGGAGAGCGGCAGCGAGACCGTCATCACCCGCCGCGACGGGGTCTACACGCTCGACGGCGCGGTCGCGGAACCGGACGAGACCGGCTGCCTGACCGACACCGGCGCGGGGCTGCATTTCTGTTTCTCGGAAACCGCGATGACCGCCGCCGCCTATCCGGCGCTCGCCCTGCCGCCGGCGCCGGAGCCCGAGCCGATCACCGCCGCGGTGGCCCCTGCGGACACAGCGGAGACTGAGACCGCGCCCGCCCAGACCGGCAACCGCTGCAGCTTCCTGCGCGACGAGGTCGAGGTGTCGAGCTGGTCCTGCACCGAGACCGTCGCCTGCGACGACCCGATCTGCACCGTCACCTATGTCTTCGAGAACGGCACCAACGTTACCCTCGACACCGCCGACGGCCAGGTGATGCTGATGAACGGGGCCAAGGCCGACCCCGCCCCATGGGCCGAGGGCGCGGTGGTCGACGTTACCCGCCCGGGCGCGCCCTATACCTTCCGGTTCACGCCGGCCACGGTCGCGACGCAAGCCCAATAACGGCGAGACCCGCAGCTTTCCCGCGCCCGGGCCGGGGCCAGGCACCGCGGTCGCGGCCCCATGTGACACAAGTGACACCGGGCACACCTGCGGCTATTGCCGCCTGCAACCGGACGGGCCGGCCCGACGCGGCTCAGCCGCCGAACTCTTCCAGCGCCGCGAAGTCGATCCCTTCCAGCACCCCGATCATCACCTCGGGGGCCGCGCCCTCGGTCTGGATCAGGATGCGGTTGTCGATCAGCGCGATGAGCCTGGTCGTCGTTCTCGTAGAATTTCTCGCGCCCGACCCGGTGCATCTTCATTCCCATCAGCCCGGCATTGGCGATCATCGGGGCAAAGCCCGCGACCATCGGGTTGTCGGCCATGATGGTTACCTTGAACCGGGTACTGCCGTCGGTGTATTCCGCTTCGGCCGCGACGCCGCCGCCGAGAAAGGCCAGCCCGGCATTCATCCCCTCGTCCGAGATCTCGCGGGTCCAGCCCGCGGGCGGCTCCGGCAGGTAGCCGGTCAGCGCCTGCGAGGACAAGTCCTGCAGAAGCTGGCGGGCGTAGTCGAGCTCTTCGATGGCGTATTCGATGTCGCCGTCCTCATAGGCCTGCAGTGCCGAGGACAAGGTGTCGGTCACCTCGTCGGCAAGGCCCGGATTGGCGGCTGCGATCAGGGTCAGCGTAAACATGGTCGCGCGAAACATGAACCTGCTCCGGGTTTTCTCTCCAATTCGCACAGCCTAGGGGCAGCGCAGGACCCGGACCTTGATCCGCGTCAAGTGACGCCGAAACGCTCCCGCCATGTGGGCAGGAGGTCACCCGGCACCGGGGTTGCGGCATGGACCCCGCGGGCGATGGCGCGGGCGAGGCAGGTGGCGGCGGCATGGCCGAGCAGCAGGGGGTCGCGCTCCGGGTCGTCGAGCGGCATCGCTCCGGTCGCGGCGGCGAAGACGAGGTCGCCGTCGAAAGGCGTGTGGCTCGGGACAATGGCGCGGGCCATGCCGTCATGGGCGGCGATGGCGAGCCGGGTGGCCTGTGCCTGGGTCAGCGCCGCGTCGGTTGCCACGATGGCGACCGTGGTCGACTGCCGCGCGCCGAGCTTGGTCACGGGCAACGCGCCCGGATCGAACCCGGTGACGGTCCCGCGCCCGCCGAATTCGCCGCCCATCTCCCAGGGCGCGGCCCAGAATTGTCCCTCCGGTCCGGTCACGCCGCCCACCGCGTTCACCACCACGAGGGCGCCCACGGTATGACCGCTGTCGAGCACCAGCGAGGCCGAGCCGAGCCCGCCCTTGAGCGCGGCGGTCGTGGCGCCGAGGCCGGCGCCGGCCGATCCGAGCGCGAAGGCGCCGCCTGCCGCCGCAGCCAGCGCCTCGCGGCCGAGCCGCCGGTAGGGGCTCTCGTCCCAATCCTTGTCGCCGCCGTTGAGCAGATCGAACACGATCGCGCCCGGCACGATCGGCACTTTCTGCCCGCCGACGTCGAAGCCGCGGCCCTCGCGCCGTAAGGCCTCGGCGACGCCCGCCGCGGCATCGAGACCGAAGGCCGAGCCGCCCGCCAGCACCAGCGCATCGACCTCCTGCACCAGCTTGTCCGGCGCCAGCAGGTCGGTCTCGCGGGTGCCCGGCGCGCCGCCCATCACGTGCACCGCGGCGACGAAGGGGGCGTCGCCGATGAGCACCGTCGCGCCGGTCTTCACGGTCGCGTCCGCGGCATTGCCCACCCGCAGACCCGCGACATCGGTAATCAGGTTCAACGGTCCCGGTTGCATCGCTTGTCCTTCTTTGGTCCGAAAATACTCAGGCCCTCTCGGCGATGAAATCGCCTGCCGGGTTGCCGATCCGGTCCCCGGATCGTCCAGGGTCCGGGGGGCGGAGCCCCCCGGCGGGGCGCCCCCGGCAGCGGGCGAAACCCCTCAGATGCAGCGCCCGCCATCCACTTCCAGCCCGACCCCGGTGATCATGCTCGCCTCGTCAGAGCACAGGAAGCAGGCGGCGTTGCCCATGTCCTCCGGTGTCGAAAACCGGCCGAGCGGGATGGTCGAGAGAAACTTCGCCCGGATCTCGGGCGTGTCCTGCCCCATGAAGCTCTGGAGCAGCGGAGTCTCGCCCGCGACCGGCAGGATCGCGTTCACCCGAACGCCCGCGGGCGCCAGTTCCACCGCCATCGACTTGGTGGCGGTGAGCAGCCAGCCTTTCGAGGCGTTGTACCAGCTGAGGCCCGCGCGGGGCGAGATCGCCGCCGTCGAGGCGACGTTGAGGATCGCGCCGGTCCCGGCCGCCTTCATCAGCGGCACGATCTCGCGGGCGGCGAGGTAGACGGCCTTGACGTTGACCGCCAGCACGCGGTCGAAATCCTCCTCCGGGATGCTTTCCATCGGCCCGGGCAGGTGGGTGACGCCGGCGTTGTTGACGAGAATGTCGATCCGGCCGAAGGCTTCCTGCGCCGCATGGGCCATCGAGCGCACCTGGGCGCTGTCGGCGATGTCGACCGGCAGTTCCAGCCCGCCGATCTCCTGCGCCACCGCCCGCGCCGCGTCCCCGTTCCGATCGACCACCATCACCCGCGCGCCTTCGGCGGCGAACTTGCGCGCGATCCCGGCGCCGAAGCCGGAGCCGCCGCCGGTCACGATCGCGGTCTTGCCGTCCAGTCTCATCGGAGCCCTCCTTTTCGGCCAACCTGCGCCCTGTCAGGGCCGGGTGCAAGCCTCGTCCCACGCGAGCGTTTCGAGGCCCGCGAAACGGCGAAACCGGTCGAGCTCCGCCAAGGTCCGCTCGGCGCGCGCCCGCGACGGGCGCAGCCCCGGTTCCGGCCAGTATCCGGTGACCTGCAGTACGCCGGCCCCCCGGTCCGCCTTCAATTCGATCCGGCCGATGAAGCGCAGCCCTTCGAGCAGCGGGTAGACGTAATAGCCGTAGAGCCGCTGGGCTTTCGGCACGAACATCTCGTTGCGATAGGCGAAGCCGAACAGCCGCTCCAGCCGGTCGCGCTCGCGCACCGCCGGGTCGAACGGGTTGACGAGCCGTACCCGAGTTCCGGGATCCGGCGCCTCGGCGAGCCTCTCGGCGATGTCGGGGGCGGCGACGGCGGCGTAGCTGCGCCCGTCCGCTGCCTCGATCTCGACCGGGCGCAGGTCTGTCCGGCCGAGCCAGTCCTTGACCTCGGCCGGGCTGGTCGCGCCCCAGAACTTCATCAGTTCCGACGGTGTGCCAAAGCCGAGGTGGTGCATCGCGCGGGCGTGCAGAGCGTCGGTCTGGTCGCGCTCCGGCTTGCCGCTGTCGCAGCCGCCGGGGAAGACCCGCGCGCCGAGGTCGTAGAATTTCACGAACTTTTCGCGGTGCGCGGTGGCGAGCTCGCCCGCATACCACATCTGGTCGAGTGCCTTCTTGTGCGGGGGGCGTGCCCACATCTCCTTCGGGCCCTCGTGTTTGGTGTCGAAAGCATGGGTCGAGAGCGGCCCCTCGGCTTCGATCCGGTCGCGGATCGCCCTGATCTCGGCCTGGCCCAGCCCCGAGCGGTACCAGTCGGACCGCGCGGTCTTCTCTCCCAGCACCCGGAAGCGGCGCGCCCAGTCGGGCAGGACCTCGGCGGGGATCAGCGAGGCGTCATGGGTGAAATGCTCGAACAGCGCCCGCGCCTTCAGGTGCCGCCAGACGCCCTCCTCGCGGTAGCGCGCGCCGGCCCGGCTCCACAGGATATGGTCCTGCGCCCGCACCACGTTGCGGATCGTGTCGATCTGCAGAAAACCGAGCCCGCGCAGGATCGCGAGCGGCTCGCGCGGGCCGGTGGTGAGCAGGCATTGGGCGAGCCAGAGGCGTCGTGCGTCGCGGTTGGAGATCTGGAGCGTCATGGTCCGGTGCGGGTTCGAGAGGACAGGACCGGGGCTCTGCCCCGGACCCCGGAGTATTTCGGCCAGGAAAAAAGGGGCGCCCCGGCCCCGGGGCTCAGCCGTATTTCGTCGCCACCGTCTTCAGCGACGAGAACCCGTAGAGCGCCTCGAAGCCTTTCTCGCGGCCATGGCCCGAGAGACCGGTGCCGCCGAAGGGCAGCTCCACCCGCCGCCGGCGCCGTAATTGTTGACGAAGACCTGGCCCGCGCGCAGCCGCTTCGCCATCCGCATCTGCCGCGCGCCGTTTTCGGTCCAGACACTGGCGACAAGACCGAAGCCGGTGCCGTTGGCGATGGCGACGGCCTCGTCCTCGGTCTCGAAGGGGATCGCCACCTGCACGGGTCCGAAGATCTCTTCCTGCGCCAGCGGATGGTCGGGGGGCACGTCGGCAAACAGCGTCGCGGGCAGGTAATGGCCTTCCGCGGGCACGTCGTCGAGCACCGTGCCGCGGCCGGCGACGCGCAGATCCGCGCCCTTGGCGAGGAAGCTTTCGACGATCGCCTTCTGCTTGGCCGAGATCAGCGGGCCGAGGGTGGCATCGGCGAGCGCCGGTGCCGACATCATGCCGTTGTAGCTGTCGGCCATGCGCGCGACGAGGTCGTCGTAGATCCCGCGCTGGATCAGCACGCGCGACGCGGCCGAGCAGGTCTGGCCGGCATTCTGGATGCAGGCGCCGACGAGGAAGGAGCAGGGCGGCGTCGAGATCGGCGTCGTCGAACACCACCTGCGGGCTCTTGCCGCCGAGCATCCAGCGTCACCGGCACGACGTTGTCGGCGGCCGCCTTCTGCACGAGGCGGCCGACTGGCACCGAGCCCGTGAACGAGATGTGGTCGATCCCCGGATGCGCGGCGAGCGGCGCGCCGGCCTCCTCGCCGAGCCCCGGCACCACGTTCAGCGCGCCCGGCGGCAGCCCGGCCTCCTCGGCCAGTGCGGCGAAGGCGAGCGCGGTCAGGCAGGCTTCTTCCGCCGGTTTCAGCACGCAGGCATTGCCCATCGCCAGCGCCGCGCCCACTGACCGGCCGATGATCTGCATCGGGTAGTTCCAGGGGATGATATGCCCGGTCACGCCGTGCGGTTCGCGCAGGGTGTAGACGGTATAGCCGTCGAGATAGGGGATGGTCTCGCCCATCACCTTGTCTGCCGCGCCGCCGTAGAACTCCATGTAGCGCGCGAGCGCGATGGCGTCGTTGCGGGCTTGCGTCAGCGGCTTGCCGACGTCCGTCGCCTCGATCAGCGCGAGGTCCTCGATCCGCGCCTCCACGAGTTTGCCGATCCGGGTGAGGATCCGGCCGCGCTCGACCGCGGTCATCCGGCCCCAGGCGCCGGTGTCGAGCGCGCCCCGGGCCGCGGCGACGGCTGCGTCGATGTCCGCCGCCTCGCCCCGGGCGATGGTGCCGATCTGGGTGCCGGTCGAGGGGTCTTCGAGCGGCAGCTGGCGGTAGTGCACCGGCCAGATCCATGCGCCGTTCACGTAGATTTTCGTCTGGTCGTACCAGAGGTTCTCAAGCATCGTGGCCTCCTTGCCATGCGGCGGGTATCTGCGGCGTCGCCGCGATGAGGAACGGGTATAGGGGTGGTCGGGCGCGGAAAAGACCCGCTCCGTCGGCCCCTGTTCGACGATCCTGCCCGCCTGCATCACCAGCACCCGGTCGGTGCTGGCGCGCACGACGCTGAGATCGTGGCTGATGAACAGATAGGCGAGCCCGTGCTCGGCCTGCAAGCGCGCGAGCAGGTCGAGGATCTGGGCGCGCACCCGCACGTCCAGCGCCGAGACCGCCTCGTCGAGCACGATCAGCCTCGGGGTTGGTGATGAGCGCGCGGGCGATGCCGATGCGCTGTTTCTGCCCGCCCGAGAGCTCCGGCGGGTAGCGGTTGTAGAACTTCGACGGTTCGAGCTCGATCAGGTTGAGCAGTTCGTCGACCCGCTGCTTGAGGGCGGTGCCCTTGAGGCCAGAATAGAACTGCGCCGGCCGGCCGATGATCTCGCTGATCCGCACCTTGGGGTTCAGCGCGGTGTCGGCCATCTGGTAGATCATCTGCGCCTGACGGAGCTGGTCGCGGGTGCGGTCGGAATATTTCGCCGGCAGCACCTCGCCGTTGTAGAGGATCTCGCCCTTCGACGGCGGCAGCAGACCGGTGATGCAGCGCGCGGTGGTCGACTTGCCCGAGCCGCTTTCGCCCACCACCGCGACGGTCATGCCGGGGTAGATGTCGAAGGACACATCGTCGAGCACCTTGGCGCCGCCGGTATAGGAGGCGTCGATCCCCTGCACCGAGATGATCGGCCTGGTGCCGTCGGTCGGGCGCGCGCGCTGGTCGACCTGGAAGCTGCGCACCGCCCAGAGCGACTTGGTGTAGTCCTCCTGCGGGTTTTCCAGCATCTCGGCGGTGGGGGCCTGTTCGACTTCTTCGCCGCGCAGGAGTACCTTGATCGTGTCGGCCATCTGCGCCACCACCGCGAGGTCGTGGGTGATGAGCAGGAGGCTCATGCCTTCCTCCTCGACCAGCCCTTTCAGGAGATCGAGGATCTGCGCCTGCGTGGTCACGTCGAGCGCCGTGGTCGGCTCGTCGGCGATCAGCAGCTCCGGGTTCAGTGCTACCGCCATGGCGATGCAGACCCGCTGGCGCTGGCCGCCCGAAAGCTCGTGCGGGTAGCGGCTGAGCGGAAACCGGTCTTCGGGCAGGCCGACACGGGCGAGCCTCTGCCGTGCCACCTCGCGGGCCTCGCGGCGCGACGCCTTGCCATGGACCACCAGCGTCTCCGCCACCTGGTCGCCGATGGTCTTGACCGGGTTGAGCGCGGTCATCGGCTCCTGGAAGATCATCCCCATCCGGTTGCCGCGCAAGCTGCACATCTCGCGCTCCGACTTCGCCAGCACATCCGCCCCGTCGAGCCAGGCGTGGCCGGAGACCGTGCTGCCGCGCGGTAGCAGCCCCATCATCGCGAGCGCGGTCATCGACTTGCCGGAGCCGCTTTCGCCCACAAGCCCCGTCACCTGACCCGGCGCGATGTCGAGGGAGACCTCGCGCAGGATCGGTCTCCCGTGGATGTCGAGCGAGAGATTTTCGAGCCGGATCATCGCTGCCGCCTCACCCGCGGGTCGAGCAGGTCGCGCAGGCCGTCGCCCATCAGGTTGAGCCCCAGCACCATGGCGACGATGGCAAGGCCAGGCAGGATCGCCAGCGCGGGGTTGGTGTAGATCATCGTCTGGGCGTCGGCGAGCATCCGGCCCCAGGACGGTGTCGGCGGCTGGGCACCGAGCCCGACATAGGACAGCGCTGCTTCGGCGAGGATGCCCAATGAGAACTGGATCGTCCCCTGCACGATCAGCAGGTTGAGGATGTTGGGCAGGATGTGTTCGGCCGAGATCCTGACCCGTCCCTTGCCCGCGACCCGTGCGGCAAGAATCCAGTCGAGGGTCCAGAGCGAGAGCGCGCCGCCGCGGGTGACGCGGGCGAAGACGGGGATGTTGAAGATGCCGATGGCGAGGATCGCGTTCAGCGCCGAGGGCCCGAAGACGGCGGTGATCAGGATCGCGATCACCAGCGAGGGGAAGGCGAAGATCAGGTCGTTGCCGCGCATCACCACCTCGTCGACCAGGCTTCCCCGGTTGGCGGCGGCGAGCAGTCCCAGCGGCACGCCGAGCGCCATGCCGATCCCCACCGCCACCAGCGCCACCGCGATCGAGGTGCGCGCACCGACCATCAGCATCGACAGGATGTCGCGTCCGAAATGGTCGGTGCCGAGCAGGTACTCCGCGGAGGCCGGCTTGAGCTTGTCGGCGATCGACAGCGCGGCGACGTCATGCGGGGTCCAGGCGAAGCTCAGGATGGCCGCGCCGAGAAACACCAGCGTGAGCGCCGATCCGACCCAGAGCTGTACCCCCCAGCGGTTCATACCTGGCGCCTCAGGCGGGGATCGACGGCGGCATAGGCGAGGTCGACGAGGAAGGTGACGAGGATCACCGCGAAGACCAGCAGCATGACGAGGGATTCCACCACGATCAGGTCGCGCTGGGTGATCGCCTGGAAGATCAGCCTTCCGAGCCCGGGCAGGTAGAACACGTTCTCGATGATGATCGCGCCGGCGAGCAGGAAGGAGAACTGCAGCCCGATGATGGTCAGCACCGGGATCAGCGCATTCCTCAGCGCGTGGCGCGTGGTCGCCTGCCGGCGGGTGAGGCCCTTGGCTCGTGCGGTGCGGATGTAGTCCTGCCCCAGCGTCTCGATCAGCGCCGAGCGCATGACGCGGGCCAGAATGGATGCCTGCGGCAGGGCAAGCGCGATGGCGGGGAGGGTGAGCGCCTTCACCGCCGGCCAGGCACCGCCCGCCCAGCCGGGAAAGCCCCCCGCCGAGAACCAGCGCAGGTTCACCGCGAAGACCAGCACCAGCAGCATCGCGAACCAGAAGTTCGGCACCGCGATCCCGAGTTGGGTCGCGCCAATGATCCCGTAGTCGGTGGCACTGCCCCGTCGCGCGGCCGCGATCAGCCCGACCGGGAAAGCGATGAGCGTCGACAGCGTCAGGGCGAAGAGGGCGAGCGGCAGCGACACCCAGAGCCGCTGGGTGACGAGCTCCGCCACCGGTACCTTGTAGGTGTAGGAGGTGCCGAAATCCCCCGTCAGCATGCCGCCCACCCAGCCCAGGTATCGGGCGATCAGCGAGCCGTTCAGCCCGAGCTGGTCGCGCAGCGCGTCGACCGCTTCGGGAGTGGCGTTGAGCCCCAACATGTAGCTCGCCGGGTCGCCGGGCACGACCTCGACCACGGCGAAGATCACCAGCGAGGCCACGGCCAGGCTGAGGGCGAGCGACAGGGCACGGGTGAGGGCGAAACGCAGCATCGCCGGCAGGTTAGGGCGCGGGCCGGGCGGGGGAAAGAGCGGAATGCGCCCGCGCGCTCCGTCCTGCGGTCACCGGGCCCGCGCAGCGCCGGGGCGCACCGAACCGCGCCCGGCCCGCGGTGTCAGGCCCGGGGTCGCCCCCGGCCCGATGCCCGCCGACGCGGGCGCGGGGGCGCGACCAAGGCGCCTTTCGCCGCGGGTCAGCTCTCGTTCTCGACCCCCGGGTTCGGGAGCCCGGCGAGCTTGGCCAGCATCTGCACCGGGCCATGCGGGAACATCTCGTAGAGAAACGCCTTGTAGTCCTCGCCCTCGGCGAAGCTCTCGCCGTGGGCGCGGCCGAGTTCCTCGATGATCTTGTGCATGCCCGGCACGGTTTCGGTCTCTTCGTAGTGCTCGCGCATGTAGCCGACGAGCCCCTTGGCGGTTTCCGACAGCGGCTTGTGCCCCTCGGCTTCGTGCTGGGCCACCAGGGCCTGCATCACGTCCTCGTTCCAGGCTGCCGGATCGCGCAGGAACCCGTTTTCGTCGGTCTCGAGCTGTGTGTCCTTGACGGTCAGGGTCATGGTGTCCTCCTTGGCGGTATCTGCAGTCCTTGAGCTATGCATTGATAACGAAGCCCGCACCGCCCCGGTTCCCGGACAAAACGCCGCGGCGCGCCCCGCATGTGGGGAAGGGCCGCGCGCAAAGGCCGTCGCCGCAAACGAAAAGGGCGCCGGGTTTCTCCGACGCCCTTCCTCTTCAAGTCCGGAAGCTCACTCGCTCCAGGACACGCCCGTGAGGTCGTTGGCCTGGGTCGGAGAGTTCTCCCACAGCCCCTGGATCTTGGCATTCGCGACGCCGGTCTTGGCGAGCTGGAACAGATAGGCGTTGACGAAATCCTCGGCGATCATCGTCTCGGCCTTGTGGTTGAGCTCGCTGCGCATCGCCGGGTCCGAGGTCACCGCGAGATCGGCGATCAGCGCCTGGAACTCCGGGTTGTCGTACTGGAAGTAGTAGTCCGGGTTGGCATAGATGTTGATGTCGGCGGGCTCGGTGTGGCTGACGATGGTCAAATCGAAATCCTTGCCCTTGAACACCTGCTCGAGCCACTGCGCCCATTCGAGGTTGGTGATCTCGGTCTCGATGCCCACCTCGCGCAGCTGCGCCGCGATGATCTCGCCGCCGCGCCGCGCGTAGGTGGGGGGCGGCAACATCAGCCGCAGCGGCCCGACCGGCCCGACTTCGGCAATCAGCGCTTTCGACTTTTCGGGGTCGTAGGCCGAGAGCGCGGTGAGGTCGACGTAATCGGGGTTGTGCGGCGCGAAATGGGTGCCGATCGGGGTGCCGTAGCCGAACATCGCCCCGTCGATGATGTCCTGCCGGTTGATCGCGTGGGTAATCGCCTCGCGCACCCGGATGTCGTCGAGCGGCGGCTGCTTGTTGTTCATCGCGAGGATGGTCTCGCCTTCGGTCGAGCCGACGATGACGCTGAACCGCGGGTCGCCCTCGAACTGGCCGAGCGTCTCGGGGGCCGGGAAGTTGGGGAAGGCGTCGACATCGCCCGCCATCATCGCCGCGAAGGCGGCGTTGGGGTCGGAGATGAACTTGAAGGTGGCGCTGGCCAGCGCGGGGGCGGGGCCCCAGTAGCCGTCGTAGCGGGTGAGGGTGACATGGTCGCCCTGGACCCATTCGCCGAACATGAACGGGCCGGTGCCGACCGGCGCGGTGGCGGCGGCGTCGACCGATTCCGGCGCCACGATCACCGCGTCGCCCCAGGCCATGTTGAACGGGAAATTGCCATTGGGCTCGCTGAGGGTGACCGTGACGGTCGCCGGGTCGGTGGCCTCGACGCTGGCGATGCCGGCAAAGAGCGCCTTCTGCGCGTTGGTCGAATCCTCGGCCCGCGCCCGGTCGAGGCTGAAGACAACGTCTTCGGCGTCGAACGTCGTGCCGTCGTGGAAGGTCACGCCTTCGGCGAGATGGAAGGTATAGACGGTGCCGTCCTCGCTCACCTCCCAGGAGGTCGCCAACGCCGGCAGCACCGACCCGTCGGGGCCGAACCGGGTGAGGCCTTCGAAAAGGTTGGCATAGACCACCTCGTCGATCGCCGCGGCGGCGCCGCCGGTGGGGTCGAGGTTGGGCGGCTCGAGCACCATGCCGAGGGTGATACTGTCCTGTTGCGCAAAGGCCGGCGCGGAGATCACCGCCAGCGCAGCGGCGAGGGAGAGGTGTTTCATGGGCGTCCTTCCTGTCTTCCCCGATGGGCTTCGGGGTGCGCCCCATATGAACGCGGGTTCCGGCGGCGGGGCAAGGGTTTTCGGGCCCCTGCGGGGCCCCGCGTGCCGCGGGCGGGGGCGCGGGCTGCGCCCGCGCCGGGCGCCCGGATCGGCCGGCGCACCGAAAGCCTCCTGACAGCACGCTGGCAGGTACCTTGCCGCGGGCCCCTTCGCGGTCCCGGTTGCGCGGGGTACGACGATTGCGGCCGCGCGTATCGCCGCGGTTGGAGTCTCAAGGGAGGCGAGAATGGACCTGTCAGGACGGATCGCGCTGGTCACCGGCGGCACGAGGGGGATCGGTCGGGCGATTGCCGAGACCCTGTTTGCCCACGGAGCGGCGCTTGCGCTGTGCAGCCGCGACGCCGGCGCAGCGCGCGCGACCGCCGCGGCGCTCGACCCCACCGGCCAGCGCGCGCTCGGGATCGGCTGCGACGTGACCGACGAGGCCGCGGTCGCGCGGATGATTGCCGGCATCCTCGACCGTTTCGGCGCGCTGCATCTCGCGGTGAACTCCGCCGGCGGTCCGGGCGAGGCGCCAGTGCCGATACAGGCGAAACGGCTCGAGATCTGGAACGCGGCGATCGCGACCAACCTCACCGGCACCTTCCTCTGCCTCAAGCACGAGATCCCCGCGCTCGAGCGTTCTGGCGGCGGCGCGATCGTCAACCTCGCCTCGGCGAACGGGCTGGTCGGGTACGGCGGGATGGCGGATTACACCGCGGCCAAGCACGGGGTGATCGGCCTCACCCGCGAGGCGGCGCTCGATTGCGCGGGATCGGGGATCCGGATCAACGCCGTCGCCCCCGGCTTCGTCGACACAGCGGCTCTGCAGGCCCTGCCGGAAGACGTCCGGGGCGAGATCGCCGCGCTGCATCCGCTCGGCCGCATGGCCCGTCCCGATGAGGTGGCGGCGCTGGTCGCCTTCCTGCTGTCGGAGGCGGCCGGTTTCGCGACCGGCGGGGTCTATCCCGTCGACGGCGGGTACACGGCGCGCTGAGCGGTGCGACATTCCCGCCGTAGCCCGGGCCACGCGGACCGGCCGGGCCCGGCCGATCGGTCGCAACCCACCGCACCGTCCGATTGATCCCGCCCGTCCCGCGAGCTATCTGGCGGCATGAAACCGGCCTGCAAAGCCTGTCCCGTCGTCCTGCGCGGGCGAAACGGGAACCTCGAGGTCCTGGCGTTCGTGCATCCGACCGCGGGCAAGCAGTTCGTCAAGGGCACCGTCGCGGCCGGCGAACGCCCGCATGACGCTGCCGTCCGGGAACTTCGGGAAGAGAGCGGGCTCCGCGCGACCGGACCCCTGACCCCGCTCGGCCGCCTGGACATCGGCCCGGCGCGCACGGTGTGGCACTTCTTCCTGTACCGATCCTCGGGGCTGCCGGAGACCTGGTCGCATCGCACCGAGGACGATTTCGGCCATACCTTCGCGTTCTTCTGGCATCCGTTGGCGTCCCCGCTGGACCGCGACTGGCATCCCGACTTTCACGCGGCCTTCGGGTTTTTCGCGCCGCGCTGCCGGGCCCGCTGACCGCGTCCACCGGCCTTCTGTCCCCCTGACCGGGCTAGGTGCCGAACGACATGGCGCGCGCCGCACGCGCGCCACGCAGCCCGTCGATCCGGTATGCCGGACATGAGCGAGTTTGTCGCCGGTCAGCGCCCGGTCCAGCTCCGCCACCAGCTGCGCGCCTTGCCGCGCTGGGCGTCGGCGTAATCGTCGACCTTTTCCCAGGCGTCGCGGGTGTCTTCCAGCGCCGGGTCGATGGTGCGTTCGCGGAACTGGCGCCACATCGCGCGGATGAACAGCAGAAGCGTGATGACGACCACGAAGAACAGGATGTTGAACCACGGGATCACCGTCGGCCGCGGCCCGTCGACCGGCTTGATCGCCACCGCGTTGGGGAAGGCCGAGAACAGCTCGATCCGCCAGCCGTAATGGGTGATGACCGCCCATTTCGGGTTCTCCGGCGTCGAGCGCAGGTCGTCGGCCTCGGTCTGCAGGCTGGCCGTGTCGAACTTGAAGTAGGGCGGCCAGCGCCAGCCGGTATCCTCGTTGCGGTAGACCATCACCCCTTCCTTGTCGCGGGGGATGAAACCGAACAGGTAGCTCTTCTTGCGCACGGTCTGGATGAACTGGACGTCGCGGTTGACCAGCGTGCCCGACTGGTCGTCCGGGTTCGACCAGAAGATGCGGGTCCAGTCGGCGAGGTCCTGGCGCTCCTGGTAGGTGTTCACCACCCGCACCACGTCGTGCTGCGGCAGGGTATAATGGGCGATCACCAGCAGGATGAGCGCGACGACGGCGAGGATGGTGTTCTTGATGATGCGCATTCTGGGTTCCCCCGCGGCTCAACTGGCGTTGACGATGAACATGGTCACCGCCACGGCGATGGCCGGAATGATGTAGACGAGCAGGATCAGCTTGCGCCGGAGCCCGTTCTGATAGGCGATCATGCCCTCCTCGATATAGGCATCGCGCTCGGGGCTGTCAGTATCGCCCGGATGATCTTCCGCCCAGCGGTCTTCGAGCTTCTCGCGCCGGATCGAGCGGGAGTAGAACGACACCGCCAGATAGACGACGCTCAACGCCAGAAAACCGAAGACGATCAGACGGATGGCCCCGATCATGTCACTTACCTCCTGAGCACCGAACCCCAGGGCCCGACGAGATCGATGATATCACGCTCCGGCGCCGTCTTACCACCCGGCCAGGGCGATTTGACCGGGGGCGTCTCGACCGGTTTGACCTCCGGTTCGGCCCCGCCGAACAGCGCGTCGCGGGCGCCGGCCTTGTTGGCGGCGTAGTCGCGGTGGAGGAACTCGGCGACAAACTCCTTCTTGGCCTCGGGCCAGTCGCGGTAGGCGGCGTAGAAGGCGGGCTTGTGGGTGATGAAGAGCTGGCGCACGTCGAGCGGCGTGAGCTCGGAGAGGAGCTGGTTGACGAGGTCGCGGTCGGGGTGATCGGCGCGCGCCCTGAGGGTGTAGAAATAGGCCGGGTCGTCCGAGGCGATCCGCGGCCAGCGGCCGCCGTTGAGCGCCCAGCGGACCAGCTCGCCGAGCTTGACGAATTCCTCCGGCAGCCGCGATCCCATGCGCTGGGCGAGCCGGTGCAGCGCGCGCGGGTCGAAGCCGTCGATTTCCACGCCGGCGCCGGCGGCGGCATCGACCAGGATGAAATCCATCTTCTGGCGCAGGATCGAGGCGCCGTCGACGCCGCGGGCCCTGATGACCGGCTCGACCAGGTCGTTCACCTCGAGGAAGGAGGCGATCCCGTTGCGCATGGTGAGGTCGAAGGTCTCGACCGGCATCGGCCCGATCTCGGACCGCGGCCGCACGGTGATCGCGGCCGGGTAGGGGGTGTCGCGGAATATGTACATGCCGCCGAAATGCGCGGTCCAGAAATTGCCCTGCTCGTAGGTGGGTCGGGCAAGGTCGATCGGCTGCCGGGTCACGTCGCCGGTGGTCCGGGCAAGCTCGATCATCTCGGCGATGAGCACGTCGTCGAACCAGGCGTCGGGCTGGGTCTGGAAGGTCTCGATCTTGTCGGCCAGCAGCCTGGCATTGGCGACATGGCTCTGGGTGGTGTCGGCGACCACGGTGATCTTGCGGATGTCGAAGAGCTTCGCCGGCGTCGTCACCTCGAACACCGAATTGTCGAGCTCGCCCGCGACCGCGTCCTGCGCCGTGAGCGCAAAGAGCTTGGCCTCGTTCTCCTCGATGAACTGCCTGAGGATCCCGCGCGAGGTCGAGAACTGCGCGTTGAGCAGCGGTGCCTTCTTCTGGTCGACGGTGAGGATGATGAACATCCGGTTCACCCCGCCCGGGTTGAGGTAGAGGTGATCGCCCAGCTCCTCGCCGATCTCGTAGGAATAGCCCGAGATGTCGATGTGGAAGTCTTCGAGGCTCGTGCGCTGCTTGGTGAGCCGGAACAGCGCGCGGTTATACCGCTCGACGAGGGCCGGGCTGTCGATCCGGATCAGGTTGCCGAACATCAGGCCGCGTTCGATGAGGCGTTTCATGTCAGAAGTCCTTTGAACCGCTCCAAATCATTCTGGAGTGTGTCGATGCCCAACCGTCGAAGACGAATTCTCTGCGCGTTTGACAGTTCTGGCAATATTTCGGCGAAAGTTTGAATGGGTTGATCCAAAAGAGTGAATGAATTGTCAAAAAAAATCTCGTTCTTCGAATCCAGCCCTGGATAACGTAGTCCGTAGTCCTCGTTGGTGAAGAGATCGAGGCGTTCACTGAAGGTTCTGATTAGTTCTTCGCTGGGCAAGCTGGAAATCGCGTCAAACTGCCGACCTAGTTCAAACGGATCTACGTCTTCGAAGTCCGTGTCGAGGTGCCCCATCCAGATCCAAAAATAGTACCCTCTTCTGCTTCGAAACTCCGTATTGAATTCTCCACGCCTTCTAATGCGTTCCGCTAGGAACTCCACTGTTTCGTTCAGCGCGCCATCTGCCCGTTGTTCCGCACGCTGCCTCTGCTCGTCCTTGAAAATTTCACCTTGCACTTGCAGAAGTTCGACCTGATCGGCGAGAGCGTCCGCAGTCCGTTTCGCTTCAGCGCGAGCCAATACTAATTCGTCTCTTTGAGCAGCGAGTTCTTGGCTTTGAAGGAATACCGTCACGACGATCCATATGAATGCCAAAGATGAAAACAACCCGGCCAACGTGTCTCCAATTTCGTTGGGTTGAAGGTCCAAGAAACCCGCAGCGCCTGCTACGCCATCCTCCCCGCGATGAAATGCGGCAAGCACCACAATAAATGTCAGCACTAAAGATGCGAGTAGTCCCCACATCACTGGGTTAGTTCGTCGCCAGAATGGCTTTTCCTCAACTATCTCAGCCTCGCTCACGCCGCCCCCTTCACCCGCCGAAACACCAGCAAGAACGTCACCACATAGGCCGCAATCGGCAGGAAGCTCGCGGCAAAGACCACGACCCGGAATTGCCCCCCCAGCGCCGTCGCCGGGTCCACGCCCATCCGGGTGTAGAGCCCGTCCACGATCACCGCGAGCTTGGCCGCGCCCTGCAAGACCGCCAAAGACGCGAGGATCGCCAGCACGATCGGGCCCGCGGTCAGCTCGCCGGCCGCCGCCATCCAGCGGGCGATGAGCCAGGCGACCAGCGCCACCACCCCTGCGGCTACCAGCGTCACACCGAGCAATATCGCAACGTCCATCACGAAACCTCCAAACTCGGCCGCATCCTCTCAGCCTCCGTCGCGCAGGTCCAGCCCCGCCCGTGCCGCAGCCTCGCCCTTGCGGCGTTCGACCCCCTGCGCGCGGATGAGCCAGACCAGCGCCAGCACCGGCCCCCAGGCCAGCGCGGAAAGCGCGGCCGGCCCCGCGACCGCGGCCCAACGAAACGCGTCGCCGGCGCGTGCGTGTTCGATCCAGAACCACGCCGCGGCAAGGGCGAAGAGCGCGACCGCGACGAGCCCCACGCCGAGGGCCAGCCGCCCCTGCTGCAGCACGCCCTGCGGCACCGCCACCGCCGGCAGCGCCACGGCGAGGGCGACCAGGGCGAGGAGCGGGACATAGGTGTCCCAGAACCCGATGCCCGCGAAATTCACGCCCGCTGCTCCTGCGCCCGCCGCGCCCGGCGCCTGACCCAGAACCCGCCCAGCCAGAGCGGTGCGCCGAGGATCGAAAGCCCACCGCCGAGCAGCGCGCCGCTCGCCACCGGCGCATCGAGGCGCAGCGCGGGGTCGTCGCTGTTCGTGGCCGCGAGGGCGAGCGCGAGCCCGAGCACGGGCCAGAACGAATTGACCAGAAGCCAGACGGGCCGCGCGCCAACCCAGCCCAGCCCGCCAGCGAGCAAGGCCGCGGGCAGGCCGACCGCCAGAACCGCAAGCCCCAGTGCCGGCGTCGGCATCAGCCCTTGCCCGCCAGGTACCGCCGCTTCGCCTCCTCGGTGAGCCCGTAATCGCGCACCATCCGCTCGATGGCGGCCTTGTCCGACTTGTCGGCATAGCGGAACTCGCTGTCGGCGTAGCGGTTGATCTCCTGGATCACCATCTCGACCGTGATCGGCTGGCGCAGCTCCTCGATCATCCCCTTCTTCTCGTCGTACGACTTGAACAGGAACAGCTCGGGCTCCTCCATCCATTCGTCCGGCAGTTCGAAATCCATCGCGCGGACCTTGATCGCGTCGGTGATGTTCTTGATCGCCCGGCCGGTGAAGCGCTCGTCGGCCTCCTGGATGCCCTTGAGATAGGTGCCGAGCTTGGCAATCGTGTCCAGCTTGCCGATGTCCTTCGACACCCGGTCGAACACCCGCTCCAGCCCGTCTTCCTGCGGCCGCGAATGCCGCTCGAAACTGTCGGCGACGGCCTTCTTGATCTCCTGCGCCGCGTAGAGCTCGTGGTCGCCCATCGGGATCTTGTGGTTCTTGCCCATGAGCAGGGCGAGGATGTCGATGTAATCGTCGCGCGTCTGCGGCCCATCCACCAGGAACCGCGCCCCCGCCCGCTGGCGCAGCGCGTCGTCGACATTTTCGGGGTAGTTGCTAAACATCCCGAACGTACAGTTCCCCCGCACCACCGTGTTCGCCCCGGCAAAGCTCTCCATCAGCACCGCGGTGATTTCCAGCTGCCCCGCCGAGGACTGCCGGTCGCCGCGTTTGCCGGCGAGCTGGTCGATGTCGTCGATGGTGCCGAAGCCGATCACCGCCGGGTCGAGCACGTTGTTGATGAAGGCCTTGGCGTTCTGCGCCGACTTGCCCTGGTAGCTGTCGATGCTCTCGGTCGAGAGGTTCTGGTAGCGGAACGGGTAGCCCGCCACCTCGCAATAACCCGAGATCATCCCCGCCATCATCTTGATGAGCGTGGTCTTGCCGGTGCCCGGCTTGCCGTCGCCCATGAAGGTGAAGATGAAGCCGCCCAGTTCGGCAAACGGGTTGAGCTTGCGCTCGAAATCATAGGCCATCAGCATCTTGGCGAGCTTCATCGCCTGGTACTTGGCGATGTGGTTGCCGACGACCTGGTGCGGCTTCACGAATTCCATCGTCAGCTTCGACCCGCGCGCCTTGCGGCTCGGCGCGAAGCCCGAGATGGTGAACTCGTCCGCCTCGACCCGGTAATTGGCGCTCGTGAAGGCCTCGAGCCGGCCCGCGGTTTGCGCGCGCAGCGCCACCCGTTCCATCAGCTGCTCGGCAAAGGCCATCACCGTCGCCACAAGCCGCGGCTCGTCCTCGGCAAAGAGCGCGATCTCCTGGTCGAGCCTCCCACAGCGCGCCGTGCAGCGCCATGCCGGCATTGTCGGTCAGGATCTCCTCGACGGCGCCGATCTCGACGCTCACCTCGCTCGCATGCGGGCTCAAGAGGAATGCGGTCGCATTGGCGAAGACCGAGAGCGCCACCAGCGCTTCGCCCGCCAGCAGCTCGGCAAACGCCGCCTGTTTGTCCTTCGGCAAAGCCGCTTCGAGGTTCTGCTTCTTCAACTCCCAGAGGCCGGTCTGCTCGGCGTAATTCTCCGACATCGCCAGCGCGATCGCCAGCGCGCGCCGAAGCACGTGCAGCACCGTCGCCTGGCCCGGCGACAGGATCGGGTCGCCGCCATCGGTCGCCTCGATCCGCTCGATCAGCCGCACGCCTTCGGGGCGCGCCGTCGAGCGGGTCACCAGACCGGGCGTGGTCGAGCGGAACCGCCGCCCGGCCGCACCGATCCCGGGCGATCGCTCCGGCGCCGGGCCGGGCTCGACCTTCGCCCTGGCGATCCGCGGCGTGTGGTCGAAGCCCGTGAGCATCGCCGCCGCGGGTTCGTAATGCGCCCTGATCTCGTCTTCGCGAAGCTCCATCTGATCGGCCGGCAATGACATTCCCTCACCTCTTCTTTGGTCTCAAAATACCTCGGGGGGTCCGGGGGGCAGCGCCCCCCGGCGTGTCGCCCGCGCAAGCGGGCGAAAAACCTTACCTGTACGACAACACCCGCCCTCCCGGGCTGACGACGAACTTGCGCACATCCCGAAACCCCGGCGGGTTCTTCTCGGCCAGCACCTGGAACGGCCGCTGCGGCAGGATGATCGCACGCTCCATCCGGGTGCGGCCGCTGTCCGCGGTGGCGTCGAACGGGTCGAGGGCGAAGATCTCGCGCTCGACCGAGCCGAACCAGCCCGATTTCTCCCGTTCGACCCGCTCGCTCACCAGATCCTCCATCGTCCAGGCCAGCGCCCAGTCCTCGCCCGGCGGCGCATGCGCCTCTTCCAGCACCGCCTTGAGCGGCCCGGTCTGGCGGGTGAAGGCGGAGCTGTACATCGGCCCGAGATGGAAGCGCCTAAGCCGCTTCGGGTGCAGATCGTCGAAATCGCGGTCGAAGCCGCCGGCGATGGTCACGAGCTTCAGCCCTGCCATGGCCTGGGCGATCAGATGCGCCTGGGCCTGCGGCCAGCGGTACTCGTCCATCGGCAGCGCGGTGCGGCCGCTGTCTTCGAGGTCCATGAGGTAGACCGTCGGGATGTTGACACTGCTGTCGTAGACCGCCCAGTGGACGAGGTAGCGCCGGCGGGTCTCGCGGCCGTCGCCGTCGTTGCCGAGCCAGACCACGTCGGGGTCCATCTGCGGCCAGAACAGCGCGCCACGCGCCAGTTCCTCGTAATAGAGCCGCTGGCTCATCGCGTATTGCAGCTTCGTCGGCACGGTGAGCTTGCCGACGATCTCCTCGACCATCTGGCGCTTGAGCTGCTCGGCCGTGGGCAGGGTCTTGAGGTGCCGTCCCGCCTGGGCGGCGTCGGAGGCCATCTGCATCAGTTCCCGATGCACCGGGAAGCCCGATTCCTCGCGGTCGAAGGTGAGCTTGCCCGGCCCGGTGCCGTCGACCCGGCCGGTCATGTGGTACTTGTTCGACATGGCCCGGAACGTGTAGCCGAGCGCAATCACGTAGCGCGCCAGCAGCTCGACCTCCTGGCGGCTCAGCGCGCCTTCCGCCTCGAACTGCGCCGCCACCCGGGCGAGGTGCCCGGTGATCGCCTCGAACTTCTGGAAGTAGCGCCGGGTGACCCGGGTGTCTTCCAGCTCGACATGGTCGCGGGTGAGGGCGTCGGTTTCAGGCATGATCGGCCCTGAGTGTCGCGGACGGATGGGACGCCCTGCCGGACGCGGGGCGGCGTTTCGGAACGGCGCTATTCATCGCGGACGGCAACCTCGCAATGGGCATGGGAATAGGCGCGGTCGAGCAGGTCGAAACACCGGTACATCCCGGCCCCGTCGCCCGCTGCCGGATCGCGCCAGAAGCTGATGAGGATGGAGTACGGGCTCCCCTGGACGACGGAACTGGACAGGAGCTCGAGACCGGCGAGCGCCAGCTCGGCCGAGGTCCGGTCGTTCTTTTCCCAGGCGGCGCCGACCTCGGCGGTCTGCGCCGCGGCCCCGTGGGAGAGAACGGCCAGGGCGGTGGCCCCGACCGCAAGGGCTGCGCGGCGCATCGCTCACTCCCCGTAGAGGTTCTTGTCGTGCTTCTCGACGATCGCCGCGAAGCGCCGGGCAAAGCGCTCGTCGGCGCGGGCCTTGGCTTCCAGCACCTCGCGGGCAAACACCATGTGGTCCTCGTGCGCCTCCATCATGTCGGCCATCCGCTGGTTGGTGGCGGTGCCGATGGCGGCCATCGCGGCCTGCGCTTCCTTGTCGGTTTGCACCCCGATCTCGTTGATCCGGTGGGCGACGTCCTGCTGCTGGGCGGTCTTCAGAGACTTCGACAGCGCGTCGTAGAGCACCACCCGCTGCTTGGTGTCGGTCTGCAGCTTGTTGATCAGCACCATCTGGGTCGCGGCCTGGTTCTGCAGCGAATCCACCCAGGTCTTGCCCTTCTCGATATAGCGCTCCAGCGTCTGCGACCGGGCGAGCTTCACCTGCTCGGACTGCACCAGTTCGTTGTACTTCGCGTTCAGCTCGGCGAGCTGGGTCTCCAGCTTGGTGCGTGCGGCGGCGTCGGTGGTCGAGGCGATCTCGTTTTCGAGCTTGATGATCGCGGGGTCCATGCCCTGGATCTCGACCCGCACGGCCTCGAGCTCGCCCACGGTGAGCTCGCGGTCGTCGAGGGTGGCCGACAGGTTGGTCTCCACCTTGGTCTTCTGCTCGTTGAGCACGTCGAGCTGGTTCTGCAGCAGCGCCACGATGGTGTCGGACTTGCCGATCAGGTCCTGCAGCTTGTCGTCGATATTGGCCGTACGCATCCGTTCCTGGCGCAGCGCATCGGCGCGGTGCTTGGAAAACACGCCGACGAAGCTCTCCCAGCCGGTCTTCGAGCGCATCTCGTCGAAATCCTTGGAAAACCCGGCGGTGACGTCGTCGAGCCCCATGATCAGCTCGGCGATGTTGGCGTTCATCAGGTCGGTATGCGCGTGGACGTCGTCCAGCGTCGCGTTCTCGATGTCGATCGAGATGTCGTCGCCTGACATCGCCTTGGCCCGCGCGGTCTCGATCCGGGACGTCAGTTCCGAGATCTTCGCCTGCGCCTCTGCCACCTGGGCCTGGCTTTCCTTGATCTGGGCGTCGAGATTGGCGGCCATGTTTTCCTCGCAAAAGTAAAGGGGTGTAACATCGAGTTGGGAAGAGGTTAGCGCGATTTCAATTGCAGGGGGAGGCGCAAAACCGTCGAAACCGGGGAAAATCCGTGTCACGTCCCGATATCGCAGGTTTCGCTTTGTGCCCGGCGAATTTCGCCTAGACTTCTGCGACCCGGTGCGGGGCGCGGGGGACAGGGAGGATTGCGGCTTGGACGCCGTCACGCTGACAGTCGAGATGACGGTGGTGCTCGGGCTCCTGGCCTTCACCGTGACGTTGTTCGTGAGCGAGCTGGTCCGGGTCGACCTCGCGGCGCTGATCGTGATGGTGCTGATCGGGCTGTTGAGCACCCTGCCGGGGCTCGGCGGGCTCGCTGACATCGAGCACCTGTTCGCGGGGTTCAGCTCCAACGCGGTGATCTCGATCATCGCAGTGATGATCATCGGGGCGGGGCTCGACCGGACCGGGATCATGAACAAGGTGGCGGCCTGGATCCTGCGTATCGGCGGCAGCAGCGAGGCGCGGATCATCCCGATCATCTCCTCCACCGTCGGCTTCATCTCTTCCTTCATGCAGAATGTCGGCGCCGCGGCGCTGTTCCTGCCGGTGGTCAGCCGGATTTCCGCCCGCACCGGCATCCCGCTGTCGCAACTGCTCATGCCGATGGGCTTCACCGCGATCCTCGGCGGCACGATGACCATGGTCGGCTCCTCGCCGATGATCCTGCTCAACGACCTGATCGCGGCGGTCAACGCCGATCACCCGCCCGAACGGCACATCGCGTTGTTCAGCCTGTTCGCGCCGGCGCCGATCGGGCTCGCGCTGATCGTCTCGGGGATCCTCTATTTCGTGCTGCTCGGCCGCTGGGTGCTGCCCTCGCGCGCGCAGGACGACGCCGCGACCACCGGCCGGACGGTCGCCGACTACCTCAAGCGGACCTACGGGCTCAAATCCGACCTCGTCGAGGTGGTGGTGCCGGAGGGTAATATCCTCGTCGGCCATACCATCGACGACATCATGAACGCGCACCATCTCTACATCATCGGCACCGACTACGCCGGCCAGAAGGTGATCAACCCGCGGGTCTCGACCACCATCCTCGCGCCCTGCCGGCTCGCGATCCTCGGCCGCCGCAAGGTGATCGCCGAGTTCTGCGACACCTACGGTCTCAGCGTCGAGCCGGGGCTGACAGAGTTCGGCGAGGACTTTTCGGCGAACCGGGCGGGCGTCGCCGAGATCGTGGTGCGCCCCGGGGCAGGCATCGTCGGCAAGAGCCCGCAAGAGCTGCGCTTCCGCTCGAGCTACGGCATGAGCCTTCTCGCAATTCACCGCGGCGAAGACACCATGAGCCATGTTCAGACGCCCGAGCACGAGGCGGTGCCGCTGGGCGGCGTGCCGCTGCTCGCGGGCGACACGCTGGTGGTGCACACGCCGTGGGACATGCTCTCGCACCTCAAGCGCAACAGCGATTTCGTCATCGTCACCTCCGATTTCCCCGAGGAGGAAGAAACCAGGCCGCGCAAGATGGGCTGGTCGCTGACCTTCTTCGCGATCGCCCTGTCGCTGGTGCTGTTCACCGATCTGCGGCTGTCGCTCGCGCTGCTGGTCGGCGCGACGGGGATGATCGTCACCCGGGTGGTCTCGGTCGACGAGGCCTACCGGGCGGTGAGCTGGAACACGGTCTTCCTGCTCGCCTCGCTGATCCCTCTCGGCATGGCAGTGCAGAACACCGGCACCGCCGACTGGATCGCCCACAAGGTGCTGACGCTGTTGCACGGCTGGCCGGTCTGGTCGCTGCAGGTCGGTGTCGCGATCCTCGCCACCGCCTTCACGCTCATCATGTCCAACGTCGGCGCGACGGTGCTGTTGGTGCCGCTCGCGATCTCGATTGCGCTCGAAGCCGGCGGCGATCCGGCGATTTTCGCGCTCACGGTGGCGGTTTCGACGTCGAACTCGTTCCTGATCCCGACCCACCAGGTCAACGCGCTGCTGATGTCGCCCGCCGGCTACCGGGTGGCCGACTTCCTGCGCTCGGGCGGGATCATGACGGTGATCTTCCTGGTGGTGAGCCAGAGTGTGATGATGCTGGTCTACTGACCGGGGGGGGCGCCCGCGTTGCCGTCAGCGGCCCTGCGCGGTGGGTGGCGCGGGCGGTACGGCCGCGTCCCCGGCGGGCAGGGGTTCCGCGGCCGGGGGCAGGGGCACGATCTCGTCGGGCAGGGCCCCGGGGTCCAGTTCGCGGCGCAGCGCGTCGGCAAAGACCGCGACCGGCACGCTGCCGCTCACCAGCGCCGTTCCATCACGGATCACGCCCGAGAGCACCGCGACGAGCGACAACCGGCCCTCCTCGACGGCCAGGACCGGCCCGCCGGAATCGCCCCGCATCACCGGGCATTGCTGCAACAGGAACCGCCCGCCGAGCACCAGATCGGCGCCGCCGCAATCCTCTTCGACCGACAGCACATGTTCGCGCAGCGCCGGGTAGCCGGCGAAGGCCAGGTCCGTATGCCAGAGGTCCGTGCTGTCGATCCCCCGGGGTGCGAGGGTGCCCAGATCCCGCCCGAGCGGCTCGGCGAGGATCAGGAGCGCCCAGTCCGCGGTCGGATCGTCCGAGAAATCCGGTCCCGTCGGGTCCTGACCCTGGTCGAGCACGTAGCGGTCGACCCGCGACATCGCCTCGAACCCGCCGCGCTGGTAGCCGGCGGCGAACAGCAGGCTCTGCGCCGGCACCCAGGATTTGCGCGCCGCGTTGTAGAGGCAATGGGCGGCGGTCGCGACCACTCGCTCGCCGACCAGCGTGCCGGTGCAATGGCCCCGGATCCGGGTGCTGGCATAGTTGACGCGGCCGATCGCGCGCCACGGCGGCGCCGCGGCGTCGACGATCTCGCGCGCCCTGATCGTGTCGCAGCCCTCGCCAAGCTGCGCGCCCTCGGCGCAGATGCCGTCCCAATCCGGCGTGTAGAGCTTGGCGGTCAGGATGCCCGTGTCGGGCTTGTCCACCGGTTGCGCCTGCCCGGCGGTTGCCGCGAGTAGCCCAAGGCAGGCCAGGACCCGCGAAAGCCTGTCGATTGTGAACATGTCGGAACTGCTCGTTTTCTGGGCCCGTTTTCAGGGCATGCGCCGGGGGGTGTACCTGGGTCTTGTAGCGGGCGGCAATACGGGCGTCTCGGGTAATCCGGGTCGATTTCTCCCCGCCGCGCGGGGTGTGGGCGCCGCGCAAGCCGCATCGGTTCCGGGTTCCGTGCCCACCACGGAAGGTTTCCGTCCTGCCCCCATTGCGGCGGCCCGCCTCCGGGCCTAGCCTCGCGCCATGACCGAACATACCGCCAGACTTCTCGCCAAGGTCGCCGCCCGGCGCGACGCCCTCGTGGCGCTCACGCAGGACCTCGTCCGCATCCCCACGCTGAACCCGCCCGGGCGCAATTATTTCGAGCTCTGCGGCTGGCTCGGTGCGCGGATGGAGGCGCAGGGCTGGCAGGTCGAGCTGATCCGCGCCGAGGGCGCCATCGGCGACAGCGAGCGCTACCCGCGCTGGAATATGGTCGCGCGCTACGAAGGGGCGCGGCCTGGCGACTGCGTGCATTTCAACGGCCACCACGACGTGGTCGAGGTGGGGCAGGGCTGGACCCGCGACCCCTTCGGCGGCGAGGTGGCCGACGGGCGGATCTACGGCCGTGGCACCTGCGACATGAAGGGCGGCATCGCCACCGCGATCATCGCCGCCGAGGCTTTCATCGCGGCGCGGCCGGATTTCGCCGGGGCGATCGAGGTGAGCGCCACGGCGGACGAGGAATCGGGCGGCTATGGCGGCGTCGCCTACCTCGCCGAAAAAGGGTATTTCGACCCGGCCCGGGTGCAGCACGTGATCATTCCCGAGCCGCTCAACAAGGACCGGATCTGCCTCGGCCACCGCGGCGTCTGGTGGGCCGAGATCGAGACCCACGGCCGTATCGCCCACGGCTCGATGCCCTTCCTCGGTGACAGCGCGATCCGCCACATGTCGGCCGTGCTCGACGAGATGGAGCGCACGCTCTATCCGCTGCTCGCGAACAAGCGCACCGACATGCCGGTGGTGCCCGAAGGGGCGAAACAGTCGACCCTCAACGTCAACTCGATCCACGGCGGCGAGCCGGTGCCCGAGCCCGGCTTCACCGGCTACCCCGCGCCCTGCGTCGCCGACCGCTGCACCATCGTCATCGACCGCCGCTTCCTGATCGAGGAAGACATATCGGACGTGAAGGACGAGGTCCGGGCGCTGATGGAGCGGGTCAAGGCGAACCGGCCCGGGTTTTCCTACGAGATCCGCGACATGCACCAGGTGGTGCCGTCGATGACCGACCCCGAGGCGCCGATCGTCCGCTCCACCGCCGCCGCCATCGAGAAGGTGCTGGGCGCACGGCCCGACTACGTGGTCAGCCCAGGGACCTACGACCAGAAGCACATCGACCGGATCGGGCGGCTCAAGAACTGCATCGCCTACGGGCCAGGCGTGCTCGACCTCGCCCACCAGCCGGACGAATGCATCGGGATCGACGACATGGTGGATCTGCGGGGTGATGGCGCTGGTGCTGGCGGAGCTGCTCTGAAGGGTTTCGCCCGGGCTACGCCTGGACGACCGGAGGGGGCTCCGCCCCCGGACCCCCGGGAGTATTTGGGCCAAGATGAAGGGGAACGAGCCGGTTTCGAGCCGGCCCTATTCGCCCCAGGGGATCCAGGTTGTCTTGACCTCGGTCGCATGGTGGAGGAACTCGCGGCCCTCGCCGTCCGGCCCGAACCAGTCGCGGCTCTGGGCGTTGTTGACCCAGGTGCGCTTCAGGTTCCCGGCTGCCTCGAACTCGACGAGCGACGAGAGGTCGGCGCCGGACTGCGCCCAGACCGCGTCGACGTCGAGATGGCCGGCCAGCGCCGAGGCGAAATCGTCGTGGAAGCCGGTGAGGATATTGACCACGCCGGCGGGCAGATCGGAAGTGTCCAGCACCTGGTAGAAATCGGTCGCGGCGAGCGGGTAGGGCTGGGAGGCGGCGAGCACCACCCGGTTGCCCATGGCGATGGCGGGCGCCATCAGCGAAATGAGCCCAAGGAGCGGCGCCTCGTCCGGGCAGAAGATGCCGATCACACCCACCGGTTCATGCGTCGCCAGCGCCGCGCCGCGCATCGGTACGGGCTTGATGCTGCCATCGTACTTGTCGGCCCAGGCGGCCCAGGTGAAGAGCCGCTCGACCGACAGCTCGACCTCGCGCGCACCGTTGCGCGCCCCGGTGAGCGCGTTGATCCGGGCGGCGAATTCGTCGGCGCGCGCCGAGAGGTTTTCACCGATGTAGAACAGGATCTGCGCCCGCAGATGCGCCGTGGCCGTCGCCCAGCCGGAGGCCCCGCGCGCCGCCTCGACGGCATTGCGCAGGTCCTTGCGGTTGGCGAGCCCGGCATGGCCGAGGAGCGTGCCGCTCTTCGACCAGATCGCGCGGGAATAGCCGCCGTCGGGCCGGGCCTGCTTGCCGCCGATGTAGAACTTGGCCGTGCGGTCGAGGGCATCGACCTGCGCGGTCTTCGGCGCCGGGAAGGCGACGAGCGGCTTCAGGGCCTTGGTTTTCACCTTGGGCTTGGTGTAGGCGAGGAGCCCTTCCCAGCCGCCTTCGCGCCCGAAGCCGCTTTCGCGCACGCCTCCGAAGCCGGCCGCGGCATCGAAGGCGTTGGTGGTGTTGAGCCAGACCACGCCGGCCGCGAGCTTGGGTGCGATGTCGAGCGCGAGGTTCATGTTCTCGGACCACACCGTCGCCGCCAGCCCGTAGCGGGTGTTGTTGGCCAGTTCGACGGCTTCCGCGGGCGTGCGGAAAGTGGTGGACACGAGGACCGGGCCGAAGATCTCTTCCTGCATCAGCCGCGCCGAGGTGGAGAGGCCGGTGATCAGCGTCGGCGGGTAGTAGCAGCCGCGGTTGGGGAGCGTGCAGTCGGGCTGGTAGAGCTCGCCGTCCTTCGCGCCGTCCGCGACCATCGCCGCGATCCGGTCGAGCTGGACCTGGTCGACGATGGCGCCCACGTCGATCGACTTGTCGAGCGGGTCGCCGAGGCGCAGCTTGTCCATCCGCTTTTTCAGCTTGGTATGGAAGCGGTCGGCGATGCCCTCCTGGACGATCAGCCGCGAGCCGGCGCAGCACACCTGGCCCTGGTTGAACCAGATCGCGTCGACCAGCCCCTCGATGGCGCTGTCTATATCGGCGTCGTCGAAGACGATGTAGGGCGACTTGCCGCCGAGCTCGAGGGTCAGGCTCTTGCCCGTGCCGGCGGTGGCGCGGCGGATGATCCGGCCGACTTCCGTGGAGCCGGTGAAAGCGATCTTGTCGACCTCGGCGGCGGTGAGCGCCGCGCCGGTCTCGCCGTCGCCGGTGACGATGTTGACGACACCCGCCGGCAGGCCGGCTTCGACGCAGATCTCGGCAAAGACCATGGCCGAGAGCGAGGTGAACTCGGCCGGTTTCAGCACCACCGTGTTGCCCATGGCGATGGCCGGGGCGATCTTCCAGGCCAGCATCAGCAGCGGGAAATTCCACGGGATGATCTGGCCGGCGACGCCGAGCGCTTCGCGGTCGGGCAGTTCGCTCGCCATCAGCTGGGCCATGCCGGCGTGGTAGTAGAAATGACGGGCGACCAGCGGGATGTCGATGTCGCGGGTCTCGCGGATCGGCTTGCCGTTGTCCAGCGTTTCGATCACCGCGAGCAGGCGGGAATGCTTCTGCACGAGCCGGGCGATGGCGTAGAGGTATTTCGCCCGGGCGTGGCCGGAGAGCTTCGCCCAACCGGGCTGCGCCTTGCGCGCGGCGGCGACGGCGGCGTTGACCTCGTCGGGGGTCGAACGGGTGAGCCCCGCGAGCCGCTCGCCGGTGGCGGGGTTGAGCACGTCGATGTCGGCCCGCAGCGGGCCCCACTTGCCGGCGACGAAATTACCGGCGATGCCGCCGCGGCTCTCGATCCAGTCGAGCGCCACGTCGGCGCTTTCGGGTGCGGTGCCCCAGTCCATGGTTTCGAAGATATCCTTGATGGTCATGGTCCGACCTTTTCTGTTGGCGGGACTTCGGGAGCGGGGTGGCACCGATTTCTTGTAAAGAAATCGTCCCGAAATCTTGTGAAGATTTCGGCGCGCGGCTCACCCCATCGCATGGCGGTACCCTGCCGAGTAATGCCCCGTCACGTGGTGTTCGAGCTGGCGTTCGATGTCGAGGAGCAGCGACGAGGCGCCGAAGCGGAAGAGGTGCGGGGTGAGCCAGTCGTCGCCCAGCTCTTCCTTGACCAGCGCCAGGTAGGTGAGCGCGTCCTTGGCCTTGGAGATGCCGCCCGCCGGCTTGTAGCCGATCTTGATGCCGGTGCGCTCCTGGTAGTCGCGGATCGCGCGCATCATTACCAGCGAAACGGGCAGGGTGGCGTTGACGCTCTCCTTACCGGTCGAAGTCTTGATGAAATCCGCCCCGGCCATCATGCAGACGTAGGAGGCGCGGGCGACGTTGCGCAAGCTGCCGAGCTCGCCGGTCGCGAGGATGGTCTTGAGATGCGCCTCGCCGCAATGGCTGCGCATCTCGCGGACCTCGTCGTAGAGCGCCTGCCAGTCGCCGGTGAGCACGTGGCGGCGCGAGATGACGATGTCGATCTCCCTGGCCCCGGCCGCGACGCTTTCGCCGATCTCGGCGATGCGCAGCCGGTACGGGCTGAGCCCGGCGGGAAAGCCGGTGGAGACGGCGGCGACGGGGATGCCGGAGCCGCGCAGCGCCTCGACGGCAGTCGGCACCATCTCGTGGTAGACGCAGACCGCGCCGGTGGTGATCCGCCCCATTCCCATCGCGTCGAGCAGGTCCTGGCGCACCGGGGCGCGGGCCTTGGCGCAGAGCCGGCGCACCCGGCCCGGCGTGTCGTCACCGGCCAGCGTCGTGAGGTCGATCATGCTGATCGCCTTCAGCAGCCAGGCCGCCTGGTAGTCCTTCTTGACCGAGCGGCGGGCGCCGATGGTCGCGGCGCGGCGTTCGATGGCGGAGCGGTTGGCCTGGGCCGACATCACCCAGTCCATGTCGAGTGGCAGCCCCGGGTTGCGGGTCTCGACCGCCTGGGGAAGCTGGGTCGTTATCCGGCCCGACGTCGCGGTATCGGTCTGCATGTCTCCTCCCCTGTCGTTCTCCCCGATCCGGGGTGCAATCGAGGGTCGCACGCAGGCCCGGGAATGGCAAGATTTACCGAAGGGTCAAACCAGGGGCCGGCGTCCCGGCGATGACGTTGCGTAAGGCGCGCCGGGGCCACGATGCGGCGCGGTCGGCAAGCCGTTGAGAAACCCGCGATTTCGGCAAAGCGCCGGGGACGATGTCGGGCGGCGGTGAAAGAGTTGTCCCCGTCGCGGGCTTGGCGATAGACTGCCGGCCATGCGCGCGCCGGGAGGTGAGTCCTTTCACCGGGCCGTCCGCCCGTCGCGTGTGGCACAATACGACAGAACAACAGAGAGGAGTCTCACCCCCATGACCATTTCGTTGAAATCGGCCCTGTTCGCCTCGGCCCTCGCCTTCGCGAGCCCGGCGCTCGCCGCGGGCACCGCGCCGGACGGTTCGCCGCTGGCCGACGACCAGACCTTCACCTACCGGGTGCTCGACGAGCACAGCTCGGTCGATCCGCAGATCGTCGAGGATGTGTCGGGCTCCGAGATCGTCCGCGACCTGTTCGAAGGCCTCTACAACCAGGACGCCGACGGCAATCTCGTGCCCGGCGTGGCGCTGTCGCACGACGTCTCCGAAGACCGCCTCACCTACACCTTCCACCTGCGTCCCGAAGCCGTCTGGTCCGACGGCAAGCCGGTGACCGCGGGCGATTTCGTCTACGCCTGGCGCCGCCTGGCCGACCCGGAACTTGCCTCGCCCTACCAGTGGTTCGTCGAGGTCATGGGTCTCGCCAATGCCGGCCCCGTGATGGCCGGTGAAGCGCCGCTCGAAGATCTCGGCGTGAAGGCGATCGACGATGCCACCCTCGAGGTGACGCTGGCGAGCCCGCTGCCCTACTTCCCGCTGACCACCACCCATGCCTCGACCTTCCCGTCGCCGAAATGGGTGATCGACGAATTCGGTGCCGACTGGATCAAGCCCGAGAACATCGTCACCAACGGCGCCTACATCCTCACCGAGCACGTGCCGCAGGAACGCTCCGTGCGCGAGAAGTCGTCGACATACTGGGACGCCGAGAACACCATCGTCGAAAAGGTCGTGGCCCTGGTCATCAACGACGAGAACGTGGCGCTGACCCGCTTCCTCGCCGGCGAGCTCGACCGCACCGAAGTGCCGGCCGGCCAGTATCCGTCGCTCAAGGAGCAGTATCCGGACCAGGCGCTGAGCTTCCCGCGCCTGTGCTCGTACTACTTCAACTTCAACCTGTCCGAGACCGGCCCCGAGGCGACCATGGACAAGACCGTGCGCCAGGCGCTGTCCTACGCGGTCGACCGTGACGTGATCGTCGAGAAGGTGCTCCAGGGCGGCCAGTTCCCGGCCTACACCTTCACCCCGGGCGCGACCGCGAACTTCGAGGTTCCGGTGGTCGACTATTCGACCTGGACCCAGGACGAGCGCAACGCCAAGGCCGTCGAGCTGATGGCCGCCGCCGGCTACGGCCCCGACAACCCGCTCGATCTGACCTACCTCTACAACACCGACGAAGCCCACAAGAAGATCGGCATCGCGGTGGCGCAGATGTGGAAACAGACCCTCGGCGTGAACGTCACCCTCGAGAACCAGGAATGGAAGACCTTCCTCGAGACCCGTGGCAACCATGACTTCCAGGTCGCCCGCGGCGCCTGGTGCGGCGACTACAACGAGGCCTCGACCTTCCTCGATCTGGTGCAGACCAACTCGGGCTACAACGACGCGGCCTATTCCAACGCCGAGGTCGACGAACTGCTCGCCGCCGCCAAGTCGATGGACGATCCGCAGCCCAACTACACCCGGGTCGAGGAGATCATCGCCGACGAGATGCCGATCATCCCGATCTATCACTACACCAACGTGTACATGATGAACCCGGCGATCTCCGGCTCCTGGCCGGTGCAGAACGTGGAACAGAACTGGTACTCGAAAGACCTCTACAAGGTCGCCACCGAGTAAACCCGCTCTGAAATCGGCGGACGTCGCGGGCGAAGCCCCGCGGCGTCCGGCTTGCGCCCGGGGGCTCCCAACATGTTCAGCTTCATTCTCAGGCGGCTTGCAGTCGCCATCCCGACCTTGCTCGTGCTTCTGGTCGCGTCGTTCTACCTGATGCAATTCGCCCCCGGCGGGCCGTTCACCTCCGAACGCCCCCTGCCGCAACAGGTGCTCGACAACATCGAGGCCAAGTACGGGCTCGACCAGCCGACCTGGAAGCAGCTGGTGAACTACATCACCGGCGTCGTCACCGAGTTCGATTTCGGGCCGTCCTACAAGTACAAGGACCGCTCCGTGAACGACATCATCGCCCAGGGCTTCCCGGTCACGCTCACCTACGGCACCATCGCCTTCGCGCTGGCGATCGTCATCGGCGGCGCGCTGGGGATTGCGGCCGCGATCCGCCAGAACACCTGGCTCGACTATTTCGCGGTGGGCTTCACCATCGGCGCGCAGGTGCTCCCCAACTTCGTGATGGCGCCGATCCTGATCCTGATCTTCACCCTCTGGCTCGGCTGGCTGCCCGGCGGCGGCTGGAACGGCGGCCAGTGGAACCACATCATCATGCCAGTGATCGCGCTGTCGACCTCCTACATGGCCTCGGTCGCGCGCCTCACCCGGTCGTCGATGCTGGAAGTGCTGCGGTCCAACTTCATCCGCACGGCGCGGGCCAAGGGCCTGCCCGACAACGTGATCATCTGGCGCCACGCGCTGAAACCGGCGATCCTGCCGGTGGTCTCCTATCTCGGGCCCGCCTTCGTGGCGATGGTGACCGGCTCGTTCATCATCGATTCGATCTTTTCCACCGGCGGGATCGGGTATTTCTACGTCAACGCCGCCTTCAACCGCGACTACGCGGTGATGATGGGGCTCACCTTCCTGCTCGGGTCGATGACGATCCTGTTCAACATGGTGGTCGATATCCTCTACGCCTGGATCGACCCGAAGATCCGGCTGTGAGGGCGGCAACCAGATGACCAACGCAACCCTTTCCCCGCAGCAGCCCCGCACCGCCGAGATGGCCGAACGCATGGCCGAGGTCAAAGGCCGCTCGCTCTGGGCCGACGCCCGCACCCGTTTCCTGCGCAACAAGGCGGCGATGGTGTCGCTGGTGGTGCTCGCCTTCGTCGTCGCCTTCGCCTTCTTCGGCCAGCACCTCAGCCCCTGGGACAACGAGACGATCGACTGGGACGTGCTCGGCAATGTCAAGGAGATGGGCCGCCCCTCGCTCGAGAACGGCCATTACTTCGGCTACGACGAAAGCGGGCGCGACCTCTATACCCGCGTGGTGCAGGGGACCCGGGTGAGCCTGATGGTGGGCGTCGTCGGCGCGCTGATCGCGGTCTTCGTGGGCACCACCTACGGCGCCGTCGCGGGCTTCGTCGGCGGCCGGGTCGACAGCGCGATGATGCGCTTCGTCGATATCGCCATGTCGATCCCCTACATGTTCGTGCTGATCCTGCTGCTCGTGGTCTTCGGCCGCTCGATCGGGATGCTGTTCGTCGGCATCGGGCTCACCGCCTGGCTCGACATGAGCCGGATCGTCCGCGGCCAGACCCTGTCGATCAAGAACAAGGAATTCATCGAGGCCGCCGTCGCCACCGGCGTGCCCTGGTTCATCATCATCCACCGCCACGTGGTGCCCAACCTGCTTGGCGTGGTGGTGGTCTACGCGACCCTGCTGGTGCCGCAGATGATCCTCACCGAGAGCTTCATCTCCTTCCTCGGCCTCGGCGTGCAGGAGCCGCTGACCTCCTGGGGCGCGCTGATTTCCGAGGGCACCTCGACGATGAGCTACGGCACCCTGTGGCAGCTTTTCTTCCCGCTCGGCTTCTTCGTGATCTCGATCTTCGCCTTCTTCTTCATCGGCGACGGGTTGCGCGACGCGTTCGACCCGAAAGACCGCTAGGAGGATCGCGCCATGTCAGAACTTCTGGAAGTCCGCGACCTCAAGGTCACCTTCGACACCCCCGACGGGACCGTCACCGCGGTCGACGGGATCTCGTTCGACCTGCGCCGCGGCGAGACCCTCGGGATCGTCGGCGAGAGCGGCTCGGGCAAGTCGCAGCTGGTCTTCGGCATCACCGGGCTCCTTGCCCAGAACGGCCGGGCCACGGGCTCGGCCAAGCTCGAAGGCATGGAGATCCTGAACATCCCGCCGTCGAAACTGAACCGCATCCGGATGGAGAAGATCGCGATGATCTTCCAGGATCCGATGACCTCGCTGAACCCCTACCTCAGGGTGTCGGACCAGATGGCCGAGGTGCTGGTGCACCACCGCGGGCTGTCGAAGAAGGCCGCCATCGCCGAAAGCGTGCGCCTGCTCGACGCGGTGCGCATCCCCGAGGCGCGGGCGCGGGTGACGATGTATCCGCACGAGTTTTCTGGCGGCATGCGCCAGCGGGTGATGATCGCCATGTCGCTGCTCTGCCAGCCCGACATCCTGATCGCCGACGAGCCCACGACAGCACTCGACGTGACCGTGCAGGCGCAGATCATGCGGCTGCTTGCCGATCTCCAGGCCGAGTTCGGCATGGCCATCGTGCTCATCACCCATGACCTCGGCGTGGTCGCCGGGAGCTGCGTCGAGACCCTGGTGATGTACGGCGGCCAGGTGATGGAGCACGGCACCACCGAGGCGATCTTCGAGCGGCCGACCCATCCCTACACGATGGGCCTCCTCAAGGCCGTGCCGCGGCTCGACAAGGAGACCGAGGCGCTCGAGACGATCCCGGGCAACCCGCCCAACATGATGAACATGCCCGCGGGCTGTCCCTTCGTGCCGCGTTGCGATTTTGCCGACGAGGGCTGCTGGGTGAACCGGCCGGTCCTGCAGCTGGCCGAAGGGTTCGAGACCCGCACCCGCGCCTGCCACCGGTCCCTGGAGGAGCTCGCATGAAAGACGTGCCCACCCCCGCTGCCGAAACCGGACCGGCCGCCGCGCCGATCCTCAAGGTCGACGACATCAAGGTCTGGTTCGACATCAAGGCGCCCGGTGCCTGGCCCTGGACCCGCCCGCGCAAGCTCAAGGCGGTCGACGGGGTGAGCTTCGAGCTCGCGCCCGGCGAGACGCTCGGGATCGTCGGCGAGTCCGGCTGCGGCAAATCCACGCTCGCGCGTGCGGTCATGCAGATGGTGCCGGTCGAGGCCGGCCACGTGGTCTGGCTCGGCGACGAGCTGGTCGGGCTCGACACCGGGCAGATGCGCCGGCACCGCAAGGAAATGCAGATGATCTTTCAGGATCCTCTGGCCTCGCTCAACCCGCGCATGACCATCGGCCAGATCGTCGCCGAACCGCTCAAGACCCATCATCCCAACCTGACGGGCGCGCAGATGAAGGCGCGGGTCCGCGAGGTGCTGGACACCGTCGGCATCCTGCCAAACCTGGTGAACCGTTACCCGCACGAGTTTTCCGGCGGCCAGTGCCAGCGGATCGGCATCGCGCGGGCGCTGGTGGTCGACCCCAAGCTCATCATCTGCGACGAACCGGTCTCGGCGCTCGACGTCTCGATCCAGGCCCAGGTCATCAACCTGTTGATGAAGCTGCAGAAGGAAACTGGGGTCGCGCTGATCTTCATCGCCCACGACCTCAGCGTGGTGAAGCATATCTCCGACCGGGTGATGGTGCTGTATCTCGGCAACGTGATGGAAATCGCGCCCTCCGACCGGCTCTACGCCAACCCGACGCATCCCTATACCGAGGCGCTGATCTCGGCGGTGCCGATCCCGGACCCGAAGCTCGAAAAGGCCAAGGCGGTCATGCTGCTCGACCAGGACCTGCCATCGCCGCTCAACCCGCCCTCGGGCTGCGTCTTCCGCACCCGCTGTCCGATCGCCGAGCCGCGCTGCGCCGAGACCAAGCCGGTCCTCGCGCACAAGGGCGGCGATCACCAGGTGGCCTGCCATCTGAGGTGAACGGGACACACCCGGGGGCCGGACGCAGCCCGGTGACTCTGGGCGCGGGTCGACGATGCGGCGTGCGGACGCGGGGCGCTGGCTTGTGACGCGAGGCACGGTTCGGCGATGCGGTGTGCGGGCTTGTGATTCAGGGTGCAGGCACGTGATGCGGGGTGCTGGCCGGTGCCAGCCCGGCGATGCCGCCCTACGGCTCCCGACCGCCCTACGGCCCCCGGCTGTCGATCGCGGGCTCGACGCCGAGCTGAGCGCGCGTGTCAGGCGACGCCGCGCCGGCCGCTGTCGTGCGCGTCCCCCCAGCCGTCGTCTTCGTCCGTAAAGCCGTCTTCGGCGGTGCGGAAACGCGCGATCGCCGCGATCAGGTCGTGGGTGCCGCTGTTGAGCGCCTGGCCCGCGGCGGCGGTTTCCTCGAACATCGCCGCGTTGTGCTGCGTCGCCCGGTCGAGCTCCGCCAGCGCGCGGTCGAGCTCGCCGAGGCTCGCGGCCTGGTCTTCGGCGCCGCCGGCGATCTCGACGATCCGGGCGACGATGTCGTGGACCGCGGTCATGACCTCGGAATTGGCCTCGCCGGTCTTGCGCACCAGCGCGACGCCTTCGCCGACCCGGGTGTCGCTCTCGCCGATCAGGGACTTGATCTCCTGCGCCGCCTCGGACGAGCGCTGGGCGAGGGCGCGGACCTCGGAGGCGACGACCGCGAAGCCGCGGCCCGATTCGCCCGCCCGCGCCGCCTCGACCCCCGCGTTGAGGGCGAGCAGGTTGGTTTGGAAGGAAATGTCGTCGATCACGCCGACGATCTTCTGGATCTGCGCCGACGAAGACTCGATGGCGCCCATGGCCGCGACGGCGCGGGTGACGAGATCGGCGCTGTTCTCGACCTCCGACCGGGTGTGATCGGCCTGGACCTTGGCGTTGCGGGCGTTTTCCGCGGTCGCGGTCACGGTTTCGTTGATCTGCGACACGGTGCTGGCGATCTCGGCCAGGCGCTGGGCCTGCGCCTCGGTGCGGGTCGACATGTCTGCGGCCGCGGTGACGACGCTTTCGGTCTCGGTCCCGATGACCGTGGCGTTACTCTGCACCTTCGCGATCATCTCGCGCAGCGTCTTGAGCGCGGTGTTGAAGTCGTCCTGAAGGTCGCGGTACTCGGCCGCGAGTTCGTCGGAGATCGCCGCGCGCAGGTCAGCGTTGCGAAGCCGGCGCAGCCCCTTGCGCAGCGCCTCCACGACGGTGTTCTGCTGCTCGAGAAACGCCTCGCGCTTGGCGGCCTCGCGGGCGTCGACTTCCTGCGCGCGGGCATCGGCCTCCTGCGCCTTGCTCGATTCCGCCGCGGCCCGGGCCAGCGCGGCTTCGGCCTCGGCGCGGGCGTTCTGGGCGGCGCCGGTCGCGGCGCGGGCCTCGTCCAGGGCGGCTTCCGCACGGTCGCGGGCCGCATGCGCCTCCGCCACCGCAACCTCGAGCGCGGCGGCCTGGTCGACGGCCTGGGCCGTCAACCGGTTGCGCAGCACAATCGCATAGACGAGGCCCGCGGCCTCCCAGACCACGAGGAGGCCATGCAGGGTCGTCCGCTCGAGGTTCTCGACGAGATTGGTCGAGGGGTAGACGAGGGTCGGCATCAGGAAGGTGAGCGAGAGGTGGTGCACGGCGATCAGCGCTGCGCCGGCAATCACCGCGCGCGCGTCGGACAGCACCATGACCGCCGCGAGCACCGCGAAGTAGGCCATGTGCATGTCGATCTGCCAGGGATGCCCGGCAAAGGCCGCGTTGGCCACGATCACTTCGCCGACCAGGGCGAAGACCACGCCGACGTTGCGGTTCTTCGGATCGAGCCACAGGGCGGCCGACCCCATCAGGGCCACGGCGAGCGCGGCACCGCCGACGGCCGGCAGGCTCGATCCGACGATGTAGGCGGCGAGCAGGTTCAGGGGCACCATGATGAAGGTCGAGATCAGGATGCCGGTCACGGCGCCGGTCTGGGCATCGGTGGCGGTCGGTCGGTCATTGGTCTGCTCCACAAAGGGCGGCGATGCGGCTGCCGTCGAGGACGGCCCATGCACCGGCGGCCCGGAGGTTGTCGGCGAAGGCGGGATTGCTGGATGTGGCGAGGATGCCCAGGGAGGCGCGTACCGGCCCGTAGACCTGTCCCCCTGCCTTGTCGACGATCCGCTCGGCGCGGTCGCCCCAGCCCGAGATTACCAGGAGCGGGCCGTCCGGGCGGACCGGCGCCGAGGCGACGACGATCGCCGGCCCGGCGAGGAGCGCGAAAACCGGTGACATGAAAAGGGCGATGGCGCGCAACATGGCTCCCTACGGCGGTGTTTACCGGGCCGTTGTAGGGCCAAGAGTTGAAAGCGAGGTTAACCCGGGCCGCAAACCTACCGGGTCCCGCTCAATCGAGCGTCTGGCGGTAGCGCAGCATTGCGATCAGCACGATCACCGTGCCGATGATCGCGATCGCGCGCAGGTCGGACACGATGTCGGAGAGCTCGGCGCCCTTCAGCATCACCTTGCGCACGATGCGCAGGAAATGCGTGGCCGGGATCGCGGTGCCGATGGTCTGGGCCCAGCCGGGCATGCCGGCGAAGGGGAACATGAAGCCAGACAAGAGGATGGTCGGCAGGATCATCAGGAACGACATCTGCATCGCCTGCATCTGGGTCTTGACCAGCGTCGAGATCAGGAAGCCGAGGGCGAGGTTGACGACGATGTAGATGTTGAAGCCGATGAAGAAGGCGAGCGGGCTGCCAAGGAAGGGCACGTCGAACAGGAGCTCGCCGGCCGCGAGGAACACCGCCGTCTGGATGTAGCCGACGAAGACATAGGGAAGGATCTTGCCGAACATCACTTCCAGCGCCCGGACCGGGGTGGCGATCAGCGTTTCCATCGTGCCGCGCTCCATTTCGCGGACGATGGCGACGGCGGTGATCATGACCATGGTCAGCGCCAGGATCACCGCGAGCAGGCCCGGCACGATGTTGGTCGAGGTGCGTCCCTCGGGGTTGAACTGCCGGTGCGTCACCACCGAGAACAGGGCAGGGGCGCCGGCGACCGCGGCGAGCGGGCCGTCGAGGGTTTCGGTGATCGCGATGTTGACCACGCCGTTCAGCGCGCCGATCGCGGTGGCGACCGCGGTCGGGTCGGAGGCGTCGGCCGCGAGCAGGATCTGGGCGAGAGCCCGCGGATCACGTCGCGTTCGAAATCGGGGGATCACCACGATGAAATTGGCGGTGCCGTCGCGCAGGGCCCGGTCTCCTCGGCGGCGCCGGTGGTGTAGCCGAGGAAGTCGAAATATTCCGAGGCGTCCATCGCCGAGACCACCGCGCGGGCCATCGGGCTCGCGTCGTTCATCTCGATCATCGTCGGCAGGTTGTGGGGATCGGCATTGATCGCGTAGCCGAAGATGACGAGCTGGATGATCGGGATGCCGATCATCATCGCAAAGGTCATCCGGTCGCGCCGCATCTGGACGAATTCCTTGATCAGCACGGCGCGGAAGCGGGCAAGCGAGAACAGGCTCATGCGTGTCCCCCCCTTGGCCCGTTCTTCGCGACTTCGGCGAAGTTGTCGGCCGCGGTGGCCATCAGGTAGATGAAGGCCTCCTCGAGTTCGGCGTCCTTCTTCTCCCACTTGTGCAGCCCGTTGACCGCCGAGCGTTCGGCGATCACCGCGTCGAGGGCCTCGGCATCGGTCGAGGAGACGTGGAGCTGGGCGCCGAACCGGGCCACCTGTTCGACCCGCGGGTCGGCCAACAGCGCGTCTTCGAGCTGGGTGAGGTCGGGTCCCGAGACCCGCCAGGTGGTCAGCCCGACGCGGGCCGGGATCTCGGCCGCGGGCCCGTCGATCAGCTTCTTGCCATAGGCGATATAGGCGAGCGCGTCGCACTGGATCGCCTCGTCCATGTAATGGGTCGACACCAGCACGGTGACGCCCTGCTTCGACAGCCTGCGGATCTCGTCCCAGAAATCGCGCCGCGCCTTGGGGTCGACGCCGGCGGTGGGTTCGTCGAGCAGCAACAGCCGTGGCTTGTGCTGCATGCAGGCGGCCAGCGCCAGGCGCTGTTTCCAGCCGCCCGACAGCGTGCCGGCGAGCTGGCCCGAGCGCGAGGCGAGGCCGAGGTTTTCGAGGGTCTCGTCCACCACCTGGCGGCGTTTCGGCAGCCGGTACATCCGGGCCATGAAATCGAGGTTCTCGCGGATCGTGAGATCGCCGTAGAGCGAGAACTTCTGCGTCATGTAGCCGACGTTTTCCTTGATCTTGCGGGTTTCCTTGCGGATGTCGTAGCCGAGCGTCGTTCCCTCGCCCGCGTCGGGCGTGAGCAGCCCGCACATCAGCCGGATCGTGGTGGTCTTGCCCGAGCCGTTGGGGCCGAGAAAGCCGTAGATCGCCCCCTTGGGCACTTCCATGTCGACATGGTCGACCACGGTGGTCTTGCCGAAGACCTTGGTGAGGCCTTTCACCGATATGGCCGGGGCGTCGGTCACTGCGGGCGCTCCAGCGTGACCGGCTGGCCGGGCAGGAGTCCGGTGCCGGCGGCAAGGCGCGCCTCGGCGCGGAACACCATCCGGTGGCGTTCGTCGCGCGAATAGATGATCGGGGGCGTGTATTGCGGGTCGGAGGCCATGCGGGTGATGGTGGCCTCGATGCCCTCGGCGCAGCCGTCGCAGCTGAGCGCCAGCCGGTCGCCGATGCGGAAACCGGCGCGGGCGCTCTCGGGCAGGTAGAACAGCACCTTGAGCGCGTCGGGCGGCAGGATCGAGACCACAGGCGTGCCGGCGGAAGCGACTTCGCCGACGGTGTAATAGGTCTTTTCGATCCGTCCCGAGATCGGGGCGGTGGTGCGCATGTCGTCGAGCAGGGCCGCGGCGACCTCGGCATCGGCCCGGGCCGCGTCCAGCGTGGCCCGTGCGGCGATCACCTGCTCCGACCGCGCTGGCAGCTCGGCGACCTGGAGCTGGGCTTCGAGCTGGGCGACATGGGCGTTGGCCTGGTCGAGGGCACTGCGGTCGGCGTCGACCTTGGCCTGGGTGACGATGCCGCTTGCGGAGAGGTTTTCGGTACGCGCGAGGGTGGTTTCGGCCAGGGTGCGGGCGGCGCGGGCCTCTTCGAGCGAGGCGCGGATCACCGCGATCTCGGCCTCGCGCGAGCCGGTTTCGAGATTGCGCAGATTGGCCTCGGCCTGGGCCACCCGGGCATTCGCGGCCCGGAGCGACGCACGCTGCTGGCTCGCATCCATGTCGAACAGGAATTCGCTGACCGTGATCTCGTCGCCCTCCGCCACCGGGAGCATGCGGATGCGGCCGGTGACCGACGGCGCGACGTAGACGTAGTCGGCCTCGACATAGCCGTTGTAGACGGGGGTCGGATCGTCGCCGTAGCCGGGAACGATTGCCGTCAGGATCGCGGCGAAGGTGGCGGTCAGCCAGGCGAGGGCGCTTTCAAACATGTCGGGGAGCCTCCGGCGTGAACAGGCCGTTGAGAAGGATGTCGAGGTGGTTGTCGACCAGCCGGTCGATCGCGAGACCGCCGGCCGGGCGGATGCCGAACACTTCCGACAGGAGGATGTGCAGGACCACCGGTCCCATGACCGTGCGCAGGGTCAGCTCGGGGTCGACGGCGCGCATCTGGCCGCTGGCGATGGCGGCCTCGATCAAGCGGATCGCGGCGGGCAGGACGGTGTCCAGCACGGCACGGCGGTACATTTCGGCGATCTCCGGCGCGACGACGGCCTCGCGCATGACGATCTTGGGTACCGCGAAGGTGTCGGGTTGGGCGAGGCCCTCGGCGATGCTGTGCAGCACCATGGACAGGATCTGGCGCATGTCGCCGCCGGCAAGATCGGCGCGGGCGAAGGCGCGTGTGGCGACCGGGGTGACCGCGCGGCGGACCAGCGCTTCGAGGATCGCCTGTTTCGAAGGGAAGTAGAGGTAGACCGCCCCCTTGGAGATGCCGGCGGCCTTGGCGATGGCGGCGACAGAGGTATGGGCATAGCCCTGGTCGACGAACAGCGCGAGCGCGGCGTCGAGCACCTCGTCGGGCCGGGCCTCGGCGCGGCGGCGGAATTTGGGTTCGGGCGAGTCGGGTGTGGTCATGCCGTGAAACTAACTGACCGGTCAGTTAGTTGCAAGGGCTGGAATCTCGCGGGGCCGCGCGAGGGCGTCTGGTGCCTCGGTTCCGGGTTTAGGGCGGAGCTCGCCGTGGGTCTGGGTCGGGATCGAAGAAAACCCGGGCATTGCAGAGAAACCGGACTCCAGGAATCCGGATATCCGGATTCCTGGAGTCTTATCAAGACATTGATATCGCGTTATTAACCTCCGCCTCGCCCGCGGCACGCCCGCACCGTTAACTAAATCTCAACCTTCGCGCGGAAGCATCGGCGCGCTCTTTTCGAGCGCCAGCTCCGCGTCAGAAAAGCGCCAGGGCCCGCGCACGCCCGGCACGCCGTCGGGCGCGATCCTGAGCCCGCGCGCCACCGCCTGGGGGTCGCGGAAGGCCTCGGCGATGTCGTTGATCGGGCCCGCCGGCACGCCCGCGCCCCGCAAGGCGGCGAGCAGGGGGGCAGCCTCCCAGGCGGCGGTGGCCTCGCCGAGGATGCCGATCAGCAGATCGCGGTTCTCCACCCGGGCTGCATTGGTGGCAAACATCGGATTGTCGGCGAGCGCCTCCAGCCCGAGTTGCGCCGCAAAGGCGCGGAACTGCCGGTCGTTCCCGACCGCGACGATCACGTGCCCGTCCTCGACCGGCAGCGCTTCGTAGGGCACGAGGTTGGGATGGGCATTGCCGAGCCGCCCCGGCGATACCCCGGTGGCCAGGTAGTTCATTGCCTGGTTGGCGAGCAGGGCCACGGCGCTGTCGAACAGCGACAGGTCCACGTGCTGGCCGCGCCCGGTCCGGTGGCGCTGTTCGACCGCCGCTAGAATGCCGATCGTCGCGTTCAGCCCGGCGACCACGTCGGTGACCGCCACGCCGACCTTGACCGGCGGCCCGTCGGCCATGCCGGTGATCGACATCAGCCCCGAGAGCCCCTGGATCATGAAATCGTACCCCGGCTCGGTCGCGCGCGGCCCGTCCTGGCCGAAACCGGTGGTCGAGCAGTAGATCAGCCGCGGGTTCAGAGCCGCGAGGCTCGGGTAGTCGATCCCGTATTTCGCGAGGCCGCCGACCTTGAAGTTCTCGATCACGATATCCGCTTCGGCCACCAGCGCGCGCACGCGCTCCTGCCCCGCCGGCGTGGAAAAATCGGCGAGGACGGAGGATTTCCCCGGTTTGCGGCGTAGAAGTACGCCGCGGTCCGGTCGCCGTCGCGCTCGATGAAAGGCGGCCCCCAGCCGCGGGTTTCGTCGCCCGCGGGGCTCTCGACCTTCACCACCTCCGCACCGAGATCGGCCAGCGCCTGGCCGGCCCAGAGACCGGCCAGCACGCGGGCGAGTTCGACGACCTTCAGACCTTCGAGCGGTTTCATGGGCGGTCCTTCCTCAGGAGGTCACAGATAGGGCGGGATGCAGGCCGAGACGATGCGGGCCGGTTCGCGGCCGCGGTTGCGGAACCGGTGCGGCGCGCGCGAGGCGAAGAGATAGGCGTCGCCGGGCCCGAGCACCGCGCGCTGGTCGCCCACGGTCACCTCGATCTCGCCCGCGATCACCACGCCGCCCTCGTGGGCCTCGTGGTCGAGCATCGCCTCGCCGGTATCGGCGCCCGGCGCATAGGTTTCGGCCAGCAGTTGCAGCCCGTGCGCCTGGGCGTCGCCGACCTGGGCGATCGCGACCCCGGTGCCGAGCCGTCCGGTCAGGTCGGTGAGCTCGCCGGCGCGGAAGAACACCTTCTGCGACGGCGCCGCGTCGGGCTCGAAGAACGCCGACATGGTGGTGCCGAGCCCGCCGAGGATGCGCCGGAGCGAGGCGACCGAGGCCTCGACCGCCCGGTCTCGATCATCGAGATCTGGCCATGCGGCACGCCCGCGCGCTCGGCGAGCTGGCGCTGGCTCAGCCCCGCCGCCTGGCGCAGCGCCTTCGGCCGCCCGCCGGTGTCGAACTCGTCGTCCATGTTGCCGTCCCGTCTGCCCTGCGCAACTTTCTCCTAGCATTGCTCAAAATATTGCGCAATACCGGGGCGACACGCGATCCGAGGAGACGAGACATGCCGCACGACCTGCCTGCCAAGAGCCGCCCGGAGCCTCGGGGCGTTCGACTGGGAAGACCCGTTCCGGCTCGACGACCAGCTCGCCGAAGACGAGCGGATGATCCGCGACGCCGCGCGCGCCTATGCCCAGGACGCGCTTGCCCCCGGGTCGGGGCGGCCTTCGAGCGCGAGGAGACCGACCCGGAGATCTTCCGCGAGATGGGCGCGATGGGGCTCCTTGGCGTGACCGTGCCGGAAGAATACGGCGGGCTCGGCGGCTCCTACGTGAGCTACGGGCTGGTGGCGCGCGAGGTCGAGCGGGTCGACTCGGGTTACCGCTCGATGATGTCGGTCCAGTCCTCGCTGGTGATGTACCCGATCTACGCCTACGGCTCCGAGGGCCAGCGCCGCAAGTACCTCCCCGGTCTCGCCTCCGGCGACCTCATCGGCTGCTTCGGCCTCACCGAGCCCGACGCCGGGTCCGATCCCGGCGCCATGACCACCCGGGCCGAAAAGACCGCCACCGGCTACCGGCTCACCGGCACCAAGATGTGGATCTCGAACGCGCCGATCGCCGATGTCTTCGTCGTCTGGGCCAAGTCCGCGGCCCATGGCGGCAAGATCCGGGGCTTCGTGCTGGAGAAGGGCATGACGGGCCTGTCCGCGCCGAAGATCGAGGGCAAGCTGTCGCTGCGCGCGTCCATAACCGGCGAAATCGTGATGCAGGGGGTCGAGGTCGGCGAAGACGCGCTGCTGCCCCATGTCGAAGGGCTCAAGGGCCCGTTCGGCTGTCTCAACCGGGCGCGTTATGGGATCTCCTGGGGGGTGCTCGGCGCGGCCGAGTATTGCTGGCACGCGGCGCGCGGCTACGGGCTCGACCGCAAGCAGTTCGGCAAACCGCTCGCCGGCACCCAGCTCTTTCAGAAGAAGCTCGCCGACATGCAGACCGAGATCGCTCTCGGGCTGCAGGCCGCGCTCCGGGTCGGCCGGCTGATGGACGAGGGCAGGGCGGCGCCAGAGATGATTTCGCTGATCAAACGCAACAACACCGGCAAGGCGCTCGACATCGCCCGGGCCGCGCGCGACATGCATGGCGGCAACGGCATCTCGGGCGCCTTTGGGGTGATCCGGCACATGATCAACCTCGAAACCGTCAACACCTACGAGGGCACCCATGATGTCCACGCGCTGATCCTCGGCCGGGCGCAGACCGGGTTGCAGGCGTTCTTCTGACCCGAGGGGCGCGCCCCCGCGGATCGCGCTGTAGCACAAAACGCACCGGTGACACGCGGCGGGTCCGCCCGGCGGGCCCGCGAAACGGGATCTACCCCGGGATGCCCCAATAGGCGGCGATGTCGGCCATCAGCGAATGCGTGTTGCGCCAGGCAAAGCCGCTCCCGGTCCCGACCATGTAACCGACGACCCGCATCCGCTCGCCCCGGATCGCCTGGGCGACCACCGTGTCGGGCAGGATCACCCGGCCGCCATAGGCCTCCTGCGTCGCGAAGCGCAGGCCCGGCATGGCGAGGTTGATGAGCTCGGTGCAGGCGAGCCGGTCGGTGGTGGCGACTTCGAACGAGAAGTCATAGGGCACGCCGAGGTTGTTCGCGAGCGCCGCAAAGGCCTGACGCCGGGCCGCGTCGCCGAGCTGCGGGCGAAGGATCGCGGCGGCATCGTTCTGGATCAGCTGGTCCAGGCTGAGGGTGCCGACCACAGGGGTGACGGCTTCGATGAACACCCGACCGGCGCGGATATCGTCGCGCAGCGGCGCCAGTGCCGCGAGGTCCCACAACCCGGCGCGCCTGAGCTGCGCTTCGGTGCCGAGATAGACGACGCCATGGGAGAACCGCCCGGGGATGATCTTTCCCCAGATGTAGCTCTTGTTGCCGGTGAACACGAGGTCGAGCGGCTGCAGTTGCTCCATCAGCGCGGCTCCCGCCGCTGTCTTGCCCGAGAGCTTGCCGGGAAACCCCTCTTCCCGGTAGCCGCCGTACATCTGTTCGGTCACCTGCGGACCGATCCGGTCGGCCAGCGCCTTGGCCGTCTTGATCACCGGCTCCGGGTAAAATTTCTCGGGCTCGGAACAGCAGGTGAAACCGGCGGGCGCGACCCTGGCGATCTCGTCGGTAAACCCGCGCGTGACCTCCGTGTGGGCACAGGCGGAGAGAGCCAGGAGCGCCAGGAGAAAAATGAATCTCTTTACAAAATATGTCACTGAACCCCCCCCCAGGTAACCAGCACCGCAGGAATAATGTAACATATCGAACCTTCCCCGCGGACCTGTTCCTGCGACACAAAGTGTTTCCGTTCACACCGACCGGAGGCGGTGCGGGCAGACCTGAGAACGGGAAAGGTCGTCCGGGTGGCTCAGTCGGTACGCATGTAGTGCAACCGACAGAAGCTTTTGCGCCATTCGGCCACCTCGGGCGCGAGCGCGGCGGGGTCGTTCGAGGTCAGGGCGCGGGCGATCAGACGGGCGAGGCGCGGCGCGTCTTCCTCGCCCACCCCATCGTACGATCTCGGGCGTCCCGAGCCTGAGACCGTTCATGTCGCCGGCCACCCCGGGGCCGGGCAGGCCGATGCCGCAGGCGAGAAACCCGCCTCCCGCAGCCGTCGCGCGGCCGCTTGTCCGCCGCCGAAGCGCGCGGCTTCGAGCGCGAACTGGTGCGAGCGGGTGTAGCCGTCGGCGCCGGCGAAGACCGGCATGCCTTCGCCCGCCAGCGCTTCGGCCAGCACCTCGGCCAGCGAGATCATGTGGCGGGCGTAGTCGGCGCCGAAATCGCGCCAGTCGAGCAGCGAGATCGCCAGCGCCGCCGATTTTCCGGCGTCGAAATTCGCCGTCATCCCGGGAAAGGCGATGGCGTCGAGCCGCTGCGCGATCCCGGCGTCATTGGTCACGATCAGCCCGGAGGGCGGCCCGCCGAGGCTCTTGTAGGTCGACATGGTCATCACGTCGGCGCCTTCGGCGAGCGGGTTGCGCCATTGGCCACTGGCGATGATCCCGCATTGGTGGGCGGCGTCGAACATCAGCCGCGCGCCGCATTCGCGCGCGATCTCGGCGACCTGCGCGACGGGGTGCTCGAACAGGTTGAGGCTGCCGCCGAGCGTGATGAGCTTCGGCCGGAGCTCGCGGGCCTGCGCCGCCAGCGCGTCGATATCCACCGTGTAGCCGGCCGCATTGACCGGGGCCGGGTGGATCTCCAGCCCGTAGAGCCCGGCCGCGCCGGCGCCATGGTGGGTGACATGGCCGCCGATCTCGGCGGGCGGGGCGATGATCCGATCGCCGGGCTCGGTGAGCGCCATGAAGGTGTAGAGATTGGCCATCGCGCCCGAGGCCACCCGGATCTCGGCGAAGCGCGCGGCAAAGGTTTCCGCCGCCAGCTCCTGGGCGATCACCTCGATCTCTTCCATCGCTTCCAGCCCGGTCTCGTATTTCTCTCCCGGGTAGCCCAGCGACGGTCGCGTTCCCAGCCCCGCGGCCATCGCCGCCTCGGCGCGCGGGTTCATCACGTTGGTCGCCGGGTTGAGGTTGAAACAGTCGCGCTCGTGGATCTCGCGGTTCCGCGCGATCAGCGCCGCGACCCGCTCGTCGAGCGCCTGCGACCCGGCGCTTGCGGTCATCGCGGCGATGGATTGGACACGGGTCTCGGCGGCTTGGGGCACCCAGTCGCGGGGCAGCAGGGCAGGCATGGCGGCACCTCTCGTTGCCCGGCATCTCAGCAGAGCGTCCGGGCGGGTGCAATCGCGAATTGGCTCGACAGGGCCGGCCGGGCCGGTGAGGGTGGCGGGGAGGCCGGAGGACCCAAGATGAAACCGCACAGCCCCGAACATGCCGCGCCCGCCCATGCCGACACCGCCTGGACGCGCGCGCCGGTGATCGTCTACCCGCCCGAGACCCTGCCGGTGCCCGACCTCGCGCTCTACCGCCGCGCCCGCGTCAAGGCCGAGAAGATCGCCGAATACCTCGTGCCCCCGCGCGAGGCGCGCGCTTTCCCTGTCGGCGCAGGGCAATTCTTTCGCATCACCTCCGTCGACGGGCCTCAAGTGGGCGATCTCAACCTGTGGAACGCTCACGACCTCGCCGAGCGCTTCTACTCCGGCAAGACCCGCGCGCTCCACGGCACGCACCTCTCCACCGGCGACCGGCTGTGGTCGTCTTTCCCGGCGCTGCGCCCGATGGCGACGATCACCGACGATACGCTCGACTGGTACGGGATCGACCCGTTCGGCGGCTCGGTGCACGACGTGATCGGCACCCGCTGCGATCCCTACACCAACTGCCTGCTTACCGGCGATCCCTACCACCACTGCTGCCACTCCAACCTCACCCGGGCGCTCGCCGACCACCTGGGCGTCGCCCCGACGCAGGCCGAGCCGCATGTCCACGACGTGCTCAACGTCTTCATGTGCACCGGCTTCACCCGCGAGACGGGGCAGTATTTCATGAAGGCGAGCCCGGTCCGCCCCGGCGACTACCTCGAGTTCTTCGCCGAGATCGATCTTCTGGGTGCACTGTCGGCCTGCCCGGGCGGCGACTGCTCGACCGGCCATTCCTCCGACGCAGCCGCCTGCTACCCGCTCAAGGTCGAGGTCCTCGCCCCGCCCCCCGGCGCGCTCGACGGCTGGCGGAGCCCGGCGCCGAACGGCTACGACCGCAGCCACGGCGTTGCGCCGACCAAGGACCCGGGCTAGCCTCCGGGCAAAACGGGAGGAGATCCCATGCTGCGTTCCGCCGGGGTCCGGTTCTTCATCGTCGCCATCCTGGCGTTGCTCATGGCCATCCCGGTGCAGATGGTCTCCTCGATCGTCGATGCGCGGCGCGCCTATTCCGACGTCACGATCCGCGAGGTCGGCGAGGAATGGGGCGGGGCGCAGGTGCTCGCGGGGCCGCAGCTGGTGATCCCGGTGCGCCGCGCGGTGACCGAGACCCGCACCCGCGAGGTGATCGACCCGGCGACGGGCCGGGTCGAGCTGCACCCCGAAAGCGGCCAGCCGATCCTCGAAAGCGTCGAAGAGGTCCGGATCGAGGACCGCGCGCCGCTGGTGCTGCTGCCGGGCCGGTTCGATGCGGACATCGCCACCGAGACCGAGCTGCGCTATCGCGGCATCTTCGAAGTGCCGGTCTACACCGCCCAGGTGACGCTCGCCTTCGACGTCCCGTTCGACGCGGCTGAAGCTGCGCTGGAGGCCGGTGAGGAGGCCCTGTGGGACCAGACCCGGCTCGAGATGTTCCTCTCCGGCAACCGCGCGCTCCGCGGCGAGGCGGCGCTGGCGGTCGACGGCAAAGAAGTCGCGCTCGAACCCTTCTCCGGGCGCAGCGGGATCGTCGCGCAGCTCGGCGATATCCGGGGAGCGCAGGAGATCGACCTCCGGCTCGGGCTGAACGGCGCCGAGCGGCTGATGATCGCGCCGGTCGGGCGCACCAGCCGGGTGACGATGGCCGGCGACTGGCCCGACCCCGCCTTCACCGGCGCCTTCCTGCCCGACAGCCGCACCGTCACTGATGCGGGCTACGAGGCGCTGTGGACGATCCCGCATCTCGCCCGCGCGGTGCCGCAGGTGGCGCGCTCGGGCGTGCTCGACGGCATGGGTGACGGGATGAGCGCCGGGATCGGCGACGGCGCCGGCGAAGCGATCGCTTTCGGGGTGCGCTTCTACCAGCCGAACGATTTCTACCAGAAGGCCTGGCGCGCGGCCCGCTACGGGCTGCTCACCATCGCGCTCACCTTCCTCACGGTGCTGCTGATCGAGGGACAGCGCGCCCGCCCGGTGCACCCGGTGCAATATATCCTGATCGGGCTGGCGCAGGCGATCTTCGTGCTGCTCATGGTCGCCTATGCCGAACACATCGGCTTCGGCCCGGCCTACCTGCTGGCCGCCGGCGCCACCGTCGGGCTCCTCACCCTGTTCGGCTGGATCGGCCTCGGGCTCGGGCGCCGGACCCTGGTGCTGGGGGTGCTGCTCGCGGTGCTCTACGCGGTGCTCTGGCTGATCCTCGAATCCACCGATTACGCCCTGCTCGCCGGCGCGACGCTCGCCTTCCTCGCGCTCGCCGCGACGATGATCGTCACCCGCAACGAGGAATGGTACGCCCCGGCCGGCAGCCCGGTCCTGCTGGCGCGGCGCAAGCCGCAGCCGCCCCCCGGCGAGGGGCAGGGCTAGACCGCCAGGCCCGGGCCCCGCGGGGCGTCAGCCCCGCGCCCCCCGCCCGCCGCAGGCGCATGGGGGGCAGGGGCGCTGCCCCCGGCAGGGCGGACCCGTTTGCGCGGCCCACAGGCGGGGGCTGGCGGCAGGGGACCCGCCGTCGGTCCGGTGTCCCAGTATTCGCCGCGATCAGGGCATCATCCGTAGCCGAGAAACCAGCCCGCCGGGGGAGAGAGAAGCCCGCGTGACATGTCCTGCGCGGATACGGAAAACTGCCGATAACAGTAACAAGATCAACCTCTTGACACCCCGTCCGAGTTCGCCCGATTCCCGGACACCCGACGCGCGCCGGCCTGACCCCGCCCTTCTTTGGTCCTCAAATACCTCGGGGGGTCCGGGGGGCTGGCCCCCGGTCGACGCCGGCCCCGACGCGCCCCGGTCCGCTCAGCAGTAGCGCTCGATCCCGACCAGCTGCTCGTAGGAATACCGGTCTCCGAGCGCCCAGCCGACCGGCATGATCCGGTCGATCTCGGCCCGGTCCGCGTCGGTGAGCACGATCTCGTCGGCACCTTTCCATTCGGCGAGGTGTTTCGCGCTCCGCGTGCCCGGGATCGGGATCAGATGCGCGCCCTGGTCGAGCACCCAGGCGAGCGCCAGCGCCGAGGTGGTCCAGCCCTTCGACGCGGCAAGGGCGCGCAGCGCACGGACCGGCCCCATGTTGCGGGCAAAGGTCTCCGGCTCGAACCGCGGGATGGCGCGGCGGAAATCCTTCTCGGCGAAGCTCGTCGGGTCGAGGTCGGTGTCGGTGAACACCCCGCGCGCCACCGGCGAGAAGGGCACGAAGGCGGTGCCGAGCTCGGCGCAGGCCTGGATCATCCCGAGTTCCGGCTGCCGGGTCCAGAGCGAGTATTCCGACTGGACCGCGTCGACATGGCCGACGGTGGCGGCGCGCCGGAGCGAGGCCGGCGCGATCTCGGAAAAGCCGATGCCGCCGATCAGCCCTTCTTCCTTGAATTTCAGGAGCGTCTCCATGACCTGTTCGATCGCGATCGACCAGTCGCGCCGGTGCATGTAGTAGAGCTCGACATGGTCGACGCCGAGCCGTTTGAACGAGCCTTCGAGCTGTTCGCGCAGGTAGGGTTCGGAATTGTCGACCGTGCCCCGCGGCGCGCCGATGACGATGCCCGCTTTGGTCGCGATCTTGAACCGCTTGCCGCGGTCCGCCTGCCAGGCGCCGATCACCTCTTCCGAGGTATAGGGGCCGTAGATGTTGGAGGTGTCGAGGAAATTGATCCCCATCTCCATCACCGCGTCGAGCGTGGCGAAGCTCTCGTCGCGGGTGGTGGGCCCGAAGAAGCCGCCGAAACTCATGGCGCCGAAGGAAATGGCCGAGACCTCGGGGCCGTGCCGGCCCAGCTTACGCATTTTCATGTTCTGTCCCTCAGATTTTGGCCTCAGATGACGAATTCGCCCTCGTCCATGACCGGGTGCCGGCTGCCGTCGGCGGCGATCCCGGTGACCCGGATCTCGGGGCCCCCGATCATGCAGTCATGGTGGATCTGGCTCAGGTTCATGCCCGCGTCCGTGGGGTCGGCGCCCGGTTCCAGGTTCATCGCATAGCCGTTGCCGAAGGCGATGTGGCAGGCCGCGTTCTCGTCGAACAGGGTGTTGAAATAGAGCACGCCCGATTGCGCGATGGGCGAGCTTTCGGCCACCAGCGCCACCTCGCCGAGCCGGCTCGCGCCCTCGTCGGTGGTGAAATGGTTGCGCGCGACCTCGACATTCGTGTCGGCCTCGATGCGCACCGCCTTGCCGTCCTCGAATTCCACCACCAGCCCTTCGACGATGCTGCCGGCGATCACCGAGGGCTTGGTAAAGACCGCGCGGCCTTGGGTGCGGGCGCGGTCGGGCAGGGTGAAGACCTCCTCGGTCGGCAGGTTCGGGGCATAGGCGGTGCCGTCCGGCAGGGCGTTGCCGCCGCCGACCCAGCGGTGACCCTTGGCGAGCCCGACAATCAGGTCGGTGCCGCCGCCCTCGAAATGCAGCGCGTCGTAGCGGGCGGTGTTGAGAATGTCGCGCCGGCGTGCGAGCTCGGCGAAATGCGCCTCCCAGGCCGCCACCGGGTCGCCGGGTCCGGTGAGCCGGAGCGCCTCGAAGACATGTTCCCAGAGCCGTTCGACCGCGACGCCGCGGGTGAGCCCGGGGAAGACCTGGTGCGCCCAGCCCTCGGTGACGAAGGGGACGATGTTCCAGTTGACCTTGCCCGAAACGATCGCATCGAGCGCCGGCTTGTAGGCCTTGGCGCGGGCGACGTTGGCCCGCGCGACGCGGTCCGGATCCTGGCCCGCGAGCAGGCCGGGCGTGTCGCCGGCGATCGCCAGCCGGGCGGCGCCGGCGGTGAAGGCGCCGGCCATCGCCTCGTAGAGCCAGCCGGGCGCCGTATCGATTGCGGCGTCGGAGCCATGGGCGAATTTGGCCAGCACCGCCGCGTCGTCGCTGTAGAGCGTGACCACGTTGGTGGCGCCGGCCTCGTAGGCCTCGCGGGTGATCCGGTTGGCCAGATCGCGCGCGCCGATATCGGCGGTCATGATGAGCTGCTGTCCGGGTTTCAGGCCGAGGCCGAAACCGACGGCGAGCCGCGCGAGGCGGTCAAGACTGTCTTGATGTGTCATCTGTGTTCCTCAGGAAAAGGCGGCTTCGAGGGCGATCTCGACCATGTCGCCGAAGCTCTTTTCGCGCTGTTCGGACGGCAGCGCCTCGCCGGTGACGAGGCTGTCGGACACGGTGAGCACGGCCAGCGCCCGCACGCCGTAGCGGGCGGCGAGAATGTAGAGCTCGGCCGCTTCCATCTCGACCGCGAGCACGCCGTGGCGGGTCATCTGCTCGGTGAGGTCGGGGCGCTCGTCGTAGAACACGTCCGACGAATAGATCCCGCCGACATGGGTGGGCAGGTGCCGGGCTTCCGCCGCTGCCTGCGCGGCCCGCAGCAGACCGTAGTCGGCGCAGGGCGCGAAGTTGAGCTCGCGGAACATGCCCGAGGAGGGCGTCGCGAGCGTTGACGAGGTCATCGCCAGCACGATGTCGCGGACCTTGACGTTTTCCTGCATCCCGCCGCAGGAGCCGATCCGGATCAGCGTGCGGGCGCCATAGTCGCGAATGAGCTCGTTGGCATAGATCGAGAGCGAGGGCATGCCCATGCCGGAGCCCTGGATCGTCACCGGGTTGCCGCGCCACTTGCCGGTGAAACCGAGCATGCCGCGGGTCTCGTTCACCAGCTCGGCGCCGTCGAGAAAGGTCTCCGCCGCCCAGCGGGCGCGGTAGGGGTCGCCCGGCATCAGCACGGTCCCGGCGATCTGGCCCGGCTGGGCCCCGATGTGAATGGTCATGGCGTGTCCCTTCTGGTCTGACGGACCTCGTGTTCCGTCCGGATCATAACGTCCCGACCGGGGAAGGGTAGCGCCGATCGGCGTCAGAAGATGAAATCGGCCTCGGCGATCTCGGTGCCGGCCAGCCCTTCGAGGGTCACCGAATTGTCGCCCCATGTGATTACCTTGTCGGCGCCGCTGTCGGTGATGGTCAGTTCCGAGAACGCCGCGGCGCTCTTGATCTGGATCCGGTCGATGCCGGTCTCGAAATCGGCGATCACGTCATGGTCGAAATCGGTCCCCAGGTAGACGAAAGTGTCGGCGCCGGTACCGCCCTCGGCCCGGTCGTTCCCGCCCTGGAAACTGAACCGGTCGTTGCCGGCATTGCCGATGAAATTCGCGTGGAATATCCCGCTGTCGTCGTCGCGGAACCGGTCGTCGAAATCGGTGCCGACGATGTTCTCGACGAACCTGATGTAATCTCTGTCGCCGAAGCTGTCGGCGATGGTGTTTCGATCGAGTTTGACATTGATCCCGGAGCTGCCACCGGCCGCCGCTTCCTCGGAATAGGACACCCAGTCGTTCTTGCCCCAGCCGCCGCTGAACCGGTCCCGGCCGCCGTATCCGACGAAATAGTAGGTCTGGTTCCCTGCCACGCTGAACCTGTCCTCTGCCATCGTGCCCAGGACGGATTCGATCCCGTAGGCCTCGTCCAGCTGGCCGTCCGGTCCCATGATGGTCCCGGAGGTCAGCCGGGCATTGATGCCGCGCTCCGCCAGGTCCGGATTGTCGAGGTAATGCTGATAGGACACGGTGTCGAAGCCGTCGCCGCCGTTATACCTGTCGCGCCCGCCATAGTCGAAAATGATGTCGTCGCCGTCCTTGGCGTTGACCCGGTCGCGGAACACCCCGGTCTGGATGACCTCGCCCTGCCAGTCGCCCGGGTCGCGCCCGTTGGTGGCGCTCCCGGAAATGGCGATCCCCCTGGTATACAGCGCCTGCATCGCCGCCCGGCCGTCGCCCGCGGACATCAACGATAGGAAATCGGCGAGATCGCCGTCGAGTTCGGTGCCGGTCACCAGGATGTTGTCGGCCTCGTCGTAGAGGGTAAAACCGGTGATCCTGCCGCTGGTGGCCGCTTCCAGGGTCGGCGACGTAAAGACCGCATCTTCGAACAGGAACACCGCGCGATAGGGCTCGTCCCTAGGATCATAGGTGCCGAATGCAGCTTCCGCGGTCGCGCCGAATGTGTATTCAACCTGATTTTCGGTGATCTCAGAGGCGTAGCTGTCGAAGTCCCAAAGCCGCCAGATACCGAAATTGAGTGCCGAATATTTAATCTTTGCCATCGGGTCGCCTTTTGAAAATGGACTTCAGGTGCCGGGCCAGAGGAGGAAGGTACCGGGTGCGCGCAATCGGCGCGCGCAATGATTGGACCACGACCTCCGGTTGTTGAAAAGGGGCGCCAAGTGGATATCGGTCAATAATTTGACCGACACCGCGACTTCGCTCGGGAATTGTTTCCGAAAACGAATAAGGGCCGCGATGGCGGCCCCTATGTCGCATATTCCGGAACGGTTCCGCGCGTCAGATCGCGAGATCGTCCTTCTGACCGCCGGCGTCCAGATGTGCGGCCATCCAGCCCGGCGCCCGGCCGCGGCCCGACCAGGTCTGTTCGGGGTCGTTGGGATTGCGGTATTTCGGCGCAACTTTCGCCCGGCCATCGCCGTTGGCCTTGGGTTTGCGAGCGCGCGGGGCGGGTTTTTCGACCGGTGCCGCAATGGACAATTCGTCGAGCGAGAACCCATGGGCCTTGGCCGCCGCCTGGGCAGCTTTCAGCGCGGCTTTCTTGTCCTTGGTTTCGAGGGCCTTGAGCGCAGTGTCGACATCGGCGCGCAGTTTTTCGAGTTGCTTGCGCGACATCTGCTTCAATTCGGTTTTCATGGGAGGCTCCGTCATTCTTCGGGTCTGGACAGACCGGGTATTCACCGCCTGATAACAGGCGGGGAAACCGTTTAAAAGGGAAAATGTGGGAAATGTGTAAATCGGGCCACGGAATATAAAGGAATAAAACGCGAACGTTTCCGGTTATCCCGTGGATTTCCTTGAAACTCTCGGGTTTCAACCGATTATTCGAAACCCCGGCGGAACCTCCGCCATGTCCGCTGCCGCACTCTACTCCGGTGACATTGGCCCAGCGCGGGCCGATATGCAGCGCTTCGAGCATTTCGTCGACCGCGGATGATTCTCCGCCGAACAGCGCAGAAACCGATCCGTCGGCCTCGTTGCGCACCCAGCCGTCGAGCCCCAGCGCCCGCGCGCGGCCCTGGGTCCAGGCGCGGAAACTCACGCCCTGGACCCGGCCGGAAACCCGGACCCGGACGGCACGGGGGACGATGGTCACTCGGCGGCCCGGGCGCGCGGATCGGCCAGCGTCACGATGTCGTCCATGATGACGTTGAGCTCGAAATCCTTGGGCGTGTAGACCCGGGCGACCCCCATAGCACGCAGCCGGGCGGCATCGTCCTCGGGGATGATCCCGCCGGCGACGACCGGCACTTCGCCGAGGCCCGCCGCCCGCATCCGGTCCATGAGTTCCTCGATCAGCGGGATATGGCTGCCCGACAGGATCGACAGGCCGACGACATGGGCGCCGTCGCGTTTCGCGCTTTCGACGATCTCCTCGGGGGTCAGCCGGATGCCCTCGTAGGTGATGTCCATGCCGCAGTCGCGGGCGCGTGCGGCGATCTGCTCGGCGCCGTTCGAGTGGCCGTCGAGCCCGGGCTTGCCGACTACGAACTTGAGCCGGCGGCCGAGCGCGTCGGAGACGGCATCGACCCGGGCGCGGATCTCGTCGAGCCCCTCGGTGCGGTTCGACGGCGCCTTGGAGACGCCGGTCGGGCCCCGGTACTGGCCGAAGGTTTTTCGGACAGCGTCGCCCCATTCGCCGGTCGTGGCGCCCGCCTTCGCCGCGGCGATGGAGGCGGGCATGATGTTTTCGCCCGATTGGGCGACCCGGGCGAGCTCTGCGAGCGCGGTTTCACCGCCGCTTCGTCGCGCTGGGCGCGCCAGGCCTGCAACCGGGCGATCTGTTCGGCCTCGGCCTCCGGGTCGGCGACCATGATCGCCTCGGGGCCGGAGGTGAGCGGTGAGGGCGCGTGCTCGGTCCACTTGTTGACGCCGACGACGGTGGTTTGCCCCGCCTCGATCCGGGCGATCCGCTCGGCGTTGGATTCGACCAGGCGCGATTTCATGTATTCGATCGCTTCCATCGCTCCGCCCATCGCGTCGATCTGGGCGAGCTCGGCGCGGGCGCCCACTTTGAGCGCCTCGACCTTGGCCTCGATCGCCGGGTTGCCGTCGAAAATGTCGCCGAATTCCAGAAGGTCGGTCTCGTAGGCGAGGATCTGTTGCATCCGCAGCGACCATTGCTGGTCCCAGGGCCGCGGCAGGCCGAGCGCCTCGTTCCAGGCGGGCAGCTGCACCGCGCGGGCCCGGGCCTTTTTCGACAGCGTCACCGCCAGCATTTCGAGCAGAATCCGGTAGACGTTGTTTTCCGGCTGCTGCTCGGTGAGGCCGAGCGAATTGACCTGCACGCCGTAGCGGAACCGGCGGTATTTCTCCTCGGTCACCCCATAGCGCTCGGCGGTGATCTCGTCCCAGAGATCGACGAAGGCGCGCATCTTCGACATCTCGGTGATGAAGCGGATGCCGGCGTTCACGAAGAAAGAGATCCGCCCGACCATCTCGGGGAAATGCTCCGCCGGGACCTTTTTCCGCAGATCGTCGAGCACGGTGGTGGCGGTCGCCAGCGCAAAGGCCAGGCTCCTCCTCCGGCGTCGCCCCGCCTCCTGCAGGTGATAGGAACAGATATTCATCGGGTTCCATTTCGGCAGGTGCTCGCGGGTATAGGCGGCGACGTCGGTAATCATCCGCAGCGACGGCTTCGGCGGGCAGACATAGGTGCCGCGCGAGAGATATTCCTTGATCAGGTCGTTCTGCACCGTGCCCTGGAGCTTGGAAACGTCGGCCCCCTGTTCCTCGGCCACCGCGATATAGAGCGCGAGCAGCCAGGGCGCGGTCGCGTTGATCGTCATCGAGGTATTCATCTGTTCGAGCGGGATCTCGTCGAACAGCATCCGCATGTCGCCCAGATGCGCGACCGGCACCCCGACCTTGCCCACTTCGCCGCGGGCGAGGGTGTGGTCGCTGTCGTAGCCGGTCTGGGTCGGCAGGTCGAAGGCGATCGACAGCCCGGTCTGCCCCTTGGCGAGGTTGGTGCGATAGAGCGCGTTCGACGCCTGGGCATTGGAATGGCCGGCGTAGGTACGGAAGAGCCACGGCCGATCGGCTTGACGATCGGCCTTTTCAACCCGGCGGTCTTTTTGGGGCATGTCGGACATCGGACGGACTCGCTCTCATGTTGCAGTGCAGCATTTCTGCCGCAAGCAACATAATTACTCAAGCCCTAAAGCCGGGAGAATATCCTTGCGCGACGACCCGTGCCGCCGGGCCGGGTCAGACCGCGGTGGTCAGGGTCAGCATCACCAGCATCGCAAGCGCCGCGGACAGGGCGAAGATGCGAACGGTCGAGACCAGCATGACAACCTCCATGAGCGGATGGGCCGGAGTGTGTCCCGACTACATCCTGTGGGTCACTCTAGCATGACAGACTGTATCTGGCGGAAAAAGATGTTCGAAAATGGAAAGCCGTTGCGCCGGCGACACGCCCGGTGCCCAGGGACCGAGCAGGGGGATGAGCGACCCACCTGCGCCACTTTCGCCCCTCGGACCGCGCCCGGTCTTCCGCCGCGCTCGCCGAAACGCGTTCGGCATTTTCCGCGCCAAGCGTCGGGTTGCACCCGTTTCCAGGCGCCAAAGGACGGGGGCCGGAGAGGATCGGCAACCTCCATGTCCCGATCACCGTGCAGATGCGGGCATCTCCGCTGCCGGTCCGGCCCTCGGCTGAAGCCCTGCACCGGCCGCCGGCTGCGACGCCCGCAGGGCTTTACGGACGGGCGGAACCCTGTCACCAAACGACATGTTCCGTACGGTCGAACTTCCGCTCTGGCTCCTGTTGCTGATCCTGGCCTTTGCCACGATCACCTTCGCCTCGCATTTCCTGTTCCCCTCGGTGCGCTGGTTCTTCCGCAAGCGGCTTGAGCGCGCCGTGGCCGAGCTCAACACGCGGCTGACCCGGCCCATCGAGCCGTTCAAGCTCGCCCGCCGGCACGACATGATCCAGCGGCTGATCTACGACCCCGAGGTCTCGAAAGCGATCCAGGAGCATGCGCGGACCGAACGCGTGCCCGAGGAGGTGGCGTTCGAAATGGCCCGCCGCTACGCCCGCGAGATCGTGCCGCGGTTCTCGGCCTTCGTCTATTTCGGCTTCGCGATCTGGCTCGCCAAGGTGTTGAGCCGCGGCTTCTACCGGGTGCGGGTGGGCGCTTTCGACGAGGCCGGACTGGAACATGTCAACCCGGACGCCACGGTCGTCTTCGTGATGAACCACCGCTCCAACATGGATTACGTGCTCGTCACCTGGCTCGCCGCCGAGCGCTCGCACCTGTCCTACGCGGTCGGCGAATGGGCGCGGACCTGGCCGCTCTCGGCGCTGATCCGGGCGATGGGCGCCTATTTCATCCGGCGCAAGAGCCAGGACGCGCTCTATCGCAAGGTGTTGTCCCGCTACGTGCAGATCTCGACCGCGGGCGGCACCACCCAGGCGATGTTCCCGGAGGGGGGCTTGAGCCTCAACGGCGCGGTGGGGGTGCCGCGGATGGGGCTGTTGAACTACATCGTCGAGGCCTTCGTGCCGGGCGAGAGCCGCGACGTGGTCTTCATCCCCGTCGCGCTGAATTATGACCGGGTGATCGAGGACCGGGTGCTGGTGGCCGCCGACCGCGCCGGCACCCGCCGGTTCAAGCTGCGCTTCATCGATGTGGTCAAACACGTCGCGACGCATGTGTTCCAGCGGGTCACCGGCCGGTTTCACCGCTTCGGATATGCCTCCGTGAGCTTCGGCCAGCCGCTGTCGCTCACCCGGTTCATCGAGGAGAACCCGGGCATCGCCGAGCGCCCGACCGGGCTGCTCGCGCGCAAACTGATGGCGCGGATCCGCGCCGTGGTGCCGGTGTTGCCGGTGCCGGTGGTGGCGGCGGTGCTGTCGGAAGGCGCCGGGGCGGATGGGGTGACCCGCGACGCGGTGGCCCAACGTTTCGCCGAACTGGTCAACGGCATGGAGGCGCGCGGGGCGCATGTGCACATGCCGCGGGCGGGGCGCGATGAGGTGGTCGATGCGGCGCTCAGGCATCTGGAACTGCGCAAGGTGATCCGGCGCACGGGCGCGCAGTACAGCGTCAACCCGAGGACCGGCCGTTGCTCAGGTATTACGCCAATACCATCGCGCATCTGTCGGACGAGATCCCGAGCCGGAAGCCCATATCGCACCAGAGCCGGCGCTGACCGGTGGGCATTCCGACAAATCCGGTGCGACATAAAATTTCAAAAACCTAACGTCACCTGTTGCATTCTTGCGGTCTCATTCGTAATGCTGCAACAGCAGCCGTGATTCTGCATCGCGGCAACAGGATAGATACGACCAGAATCACAGGACCAGGAGATCAACATGGCCCTCGATTACGACGCACCGAAGAAAGACCTCTACGAGATCGGCGAAATGCCCCCGCTCGGCCATGTGCCGAAGCAGATGTATGCCTGGGCGATCCGCCGCGAGCGCCACGGCGAGCCCGACAAGAGCTTCAAGGTCGAGGTGGTCGACGTGCCCGAGCTCGACAGCCACGAGGTGCTGGTGCTGGTGATGGCCGCGGGCGTGAACTACAACGGCATCTGGGCCGGCCTCGGTCAGCCGATCTCGCCCTTCGACGTGCACAAGGCCGAGTACCATATCGCCGGCTCCGATGCCTCGGGCATCGTCTGGGCGGTGGGCGACAAGGTCAAGGCGTGGAAGGTCGGTGACGAGGTGGTCGTGCACTGCAACCAGGACGACGGCGACGACGAGGAATGCAACGGCGGCGACCCGATGTATTCGCCCTCGCAGCGGATCTGGGGCTACGAGACGCCGGACGGCTCGTTTGCCCAGTTCACCAATGTTCAGGCGCAGCAGCTGCTGCCGCGGCCGCAGCACCTGACCTGGGAGGAAAGTGCGTGCTACACGCTGACCCTCGCCACCGCCTACCGGATGCTGTTCGGCCACCACCCGCATGAGCTGAAGCCCGGCCAGAACGTGCTGGTCTGGGGCGCCTCGGGCGGGCTCGGCTCCTTCGCGATCCAGCTCGCCAAGACCGCCGGCGCCAACGCCATCGGCGTGATCTCGGGCGAGGACAAGCGCGACTACGTGATGAGCCTCGGCGCCAAGGGCGTCATCAACCGCAAGGACTTCAACTGCTGGGGCCAGCTGCCCAAGGTGAACTCGCCGGAATACAAGGAATGGTTCGCCGAGGTGCGCAAGTTCGGCAAGGCGATCTGGGACATCACCGGCAAGGGTGTGAACGTCGACATGGTGTTCGAGCACCCGGGCGAGGCGACCTTCCCGGTCTCGACCTTCGTGGTCAAGAAGGGCGGAATGGTGGTGATCTGTGCCGGGACCTCCGGCTTCAACCTGACGATGGACGCGCGCTATGTCTGGATGCACCAGAAGCGCATCCAGGGCTCGCATTTCGCGCATCTGAAGCAGGCCGCCGCCGCCAACCGGCTGGTGGTCGAGGAGCGGATCGACCCGACGCTGTCGGAAGTGCATCCCTGGAACGAGATCCCCGCGGCGCACATGAAGATGCTGCGCAACGAGCACAAGCCCGGCAACATGGCGGTGCTGGTGCAGGCGCCCAAGACCGGGCTGAAGACGCTGGCCGAAGTGCTCGAGGCCGGGCACTGAACCCGCTTCGGGAGGAGAAAAGACCCCCGGCCTCGTGCCGGGGGTCTCTTTTTGTTCTCATTTACACCGAATCTTAAAGGGTTTGATCATATTTTGTTCCAGACCTGTTCGGGGCCGGATCGTGGCCTTTTGACGGCCAGGTTCGCACAGCCGTTG
>JAWKXC010000004.1:0-350454 GCA_041397205.1 Paracoccaceae bacterium | reverse complement strand
GCGGAGAACCAGCGCGCCATGGCGACGACGGCGATATGGCTGGTCATGCCCTGGCCGGTGAACCGCAGCGCAAAGATGACGAGGCCGAGGGCAAAGATGGAAGGCACCGCCGCCATCGCGACACAGGCGAGCGCCAGACCGATGAGCACCCATTGCCCGAGCGCGCGCACCCGGTAGCGGTCGGTCAGCGTGCCGGCCCAGACCATCACGATGGCCGAGGCGGTGGTGGCGAGCGTGTAGAGCCCGCCCCATTGCCCGTTGGAGAGCCCGAAGGTCGCGCGCAGCTCACCCGCGAACAGCGAGATGAAGAACGTCTGCCCGTAGCTCGACGAGAACGTGAGCAGGAAACCGGCGGCGAGCCAGGCAGCGTTGTCCCGGAGGAAGGAGGCGAAGCGCATGGCCACTCTCAATCCTGTTTTCCGGGGAATGAAAAGGGCGGATCAGCGCTGCAGCCAACGGCGGTAGCGGATGACCAGTTCGGACTCGCAGATCTTGTAGATCAGGAAGAAGGCCAGCGCGACGGTCGCGGTGACCAGGATCTCGAGAAACTGGACGAGACCGCCCGAGGTCACCGCCACCAGACCGTCCCGGCGCAGGAAGTCGAGATTGGCCATGCTCATGCTCAGCAGGTTGAAGCTGGCATAGGCGACGACCACCAGCGCCACCCCGGCGAACACGAAGATGAGCAGGGCGGGATAGCGGGTGATGTCGAACAGGCGCTTCATCCCGCCACGATAGCACGCCTTACAACATGTAGCGGCTCACATCCGTGCCAGACATCAGCTCGCCGAGATTGGCGTCGACATAGGCCGCATCGACAACGATGTTTTTGCCCGGATGATCCGGGGCGGTGAAGCCGAGCTCTTCGAACACCCGTTCGATCACCGTGTAGAGCCGCCGCGCGCCGATGTTCTCGACGCTGCGGTTCACCTCGGCCGCGATCCGCGCCATGGCCGCGATCCCGTCCTCGGTGAAACTCACCTCCACCTCTTCGGTGGCCATGAGGGCGGTGTATTGCAGGGTGAGCGCATTGTCGGTCTCGGTCAGGATGCGGACGAAATCCGCTTCGGTCAGCGCGCGCAGTTCCACCCGGATCGGCAACCGGCCCTGAAGCTCGGGCAGCAGGTCCGAGGGTTTGGCGATGTGAAAGGCGCCCGAGGCGATGAACAGGATGTGGTCGGTCTTGACCGGCCCGTGCTTGGTCGAAACGGTGGTGCCCTCGATCAGCGGCAGCAGGTCGCGCTGCACGCCTTCGCGGCTGACATCGCCGCCACGCACCTCGGCGCGGGCGCAGACCTTGTCGATCTCGTCGAGGAAGACGATGCCGTTCTGTTCGACTGCCTGCAGCGCGGTGCGGGTGACGGTCTCGTCGTCGAGCAGCTTGTCGGCCTCTTCGGCGACCAGCACCTCGTAGCTGTCGGCAACCGACATCGTGCGCCGCACCGTGCGCCCGCCAAAGGCCTTGCCGAAGATATCGCCGAGGTTCATGCCGCCCATGCCCATCCCGGGCTGGCCGGGGATCTCGAACATCGGCATGCCGCCGCCACCGGTATCCTGCACGTCGAGCGTGATCTCGCGGTCGTCGAGCTCGCCCGCGCGCAGTTTCTTGCGAAACATCTCGCGGGTCTGCTCGCGCGCGTCCTTGCCGGCGATGGCCTCGATCACCCGGTTTTCCGCGTTGGCCTCGGCATTGGCCTTCACGTCCTCGCGCATCTCGGCGCGGGTCTGGATGATCGCCGCATCGACGAGATCGCGCACGATCTGCTCGACATCGCGCCCGACATAGCCGACCTCGGTGAACTTGGTGGCCTCGACCTTGATGAAGGGCGCCTTGGCGAGCTTGGCGAGCCGGCGGCTGATCTCGGTCTTGCCCACGCCGGTGGGCCCGATCATCAGGATGTTTTTCGGGTAGACCTCATCGCGCAGGGCCGGGTCGAGCTGCTTGCGCCGCCAGCGGTTGCGCAGGGCGACGGCCACGGCGCGCTTGGCATCGTTCTGGCCGATGATGAAACGGTCGAGTTCGGAGACGATCTCGCGGGGCGTGAGGTCGGTCATTTGCGGATCATCTCCACGGTGAGATTGCCGTTGGTGTAGACGCAGATGTCGGCGGCGATCGCCATCGCGATGCGGGCGATTTCCTCGGCCGATTTGTCGCTGTCCATGATCGAGCGCGCGGCGGCGAGCGCGTAGTTGCCGCCCGAGCCGATGGCGGTCACGTCATGCTCCGGCTCCAGCACGTCTCCCGCGCCGGTGACCACGAACAGCCCGTCGCCATCGGTGACGATCAGCATCGCTTCGAGCTTCTGCAGGTACTTGTCGGTGCGCCAGTCCTTGGCGAGCTCGACGCAGGCGCGCGCGAGCTGGCCGGGGCTCTGTTCGAGCTTGGCTTCGAGCCGTTCGAGCAGGGTGAAGGCATCGGCGGTCGAGCCCGCGAACCCGGCGACGATGTCGTGCCCGCCGGGGCTGAGGCGCCGCACCTTGCGGGCGGTGCCTTTGATGACGGTCTGGCCCAGGCTCACCTGGCCGTCGCCCGCGATGACCACCTCGCCGCCCTTCTTGACCCCGATGATCGTGGTGCCGTGCCAGCCGGGGAAATCCTGTTTGCTCATGACGCCTCCTTCGCTTGCGCCCTATATGGCGGCGGTCCCGGGAAACGACAACCGGTGAGGCCGCGCGCCGGAGGACGATGGCCCGGGCTCCGGGGGAGGGGGCACGGCGCGATGTAACACAAACCGGCCGGATCGGGGCCAGATCGGGAACCGGTACGCCTGCCGGTGCGGGACCGTTTCCGGTTTGACCGGCATAGGGGGGCGCGCGGTTTTCGCGTATTGCCGGAGGGGCGCTTGCCGAAGGACCGCCGAGACGGTCGAGTTCGGCAAGGTTAGAGACAGTATTCGAACAGTCTGGTCCGGGAAGTGCGTCCCGTTGGGTCCCCTTCGACAGGTGACACGGCGTGACGCGCCGCCCTGATGCGGATTACCGGCTTGTACCGCAAGATATCGCCCGATTGTTGCCCGGACGGACGGAAATCGAATACCTCAGCCCAGCCAGCCGCCCAGGTTCTCCAGTACGACATCCACCATCATGTCGACGTGGCTTGCGTCGTCGTTGAGGCAGGGGATGTAGGTGAAGCTCTGGCCGCCGGCCTCTTCGAAGCTCTCGCGAATCTCTTCGTTGATCTCTTCGAGGGTTTCGAGGCAATCGGCCGAAAACGCCGGCGCCATCACCGCGATCTTTTTGTGCCCGGCTTCCGCAAGCCGCGCGACCTCGTCGACCGTGTAGGGCTTGAGCCATTCCTCGGGGCCGAACACCGACTGGAAGGTCGTCACCACGCGCTCCTCGGACCAGCCAAGCCGCTCGCGCAAGAGCCGCGTCGTCTTCTGGCACTGGCAGTGGTACGGATCGCCCTGGGTCAGGTAGCGCTCGGGCATGCCGTGGTAGGAACAGACCAGCCGGTCGGGCGCCTCGGCTTCGGTCGGGTAGACCCGTTCGACCGATTGCGCCAGCGCTTCGATGTAGCTCGCACGGTCGTAATAAGCCGGCACGGTGCGCACCGCGGGCTGCCAGGTCTGCGCCATCAAAGCACGGAAGAACTGGTCGTTGGCCGTCGCTGTCGTCGGCGCGGAATATTGTGGGTAGAGCGGGAAGAACACGATCCGGTCGCAACCCGCCTTGACCATCTCGTCGAGCTTGGCGCTGGTCGAGGGATTGCCGTAACGCATCGCGAAATCGACCATCACGCCCGCGCCGAACCGGGCTTCGAGCCGCGCCCGCAGCGCGTCGGCCTGGGCGCGGGTGATGGTCATCAGCGGACCTTCGTCGCGTTCATTGTTCCAGACCTTCTTGTAATTGGCGCCCGAGCGAAACGGCCGGATGGTCAGGATCGGTCCCTGCAGGATCGGCTGCCATTTCCAGGCCGGGTAGTCGATCACCCGCTTGTCGGAGAGAAACTCATTGAGATACCGCCGCATCGACCAGTAATCGGTCCCGTCCGGCGTGCCGAGATTGGCGATCAGCACGCCCACTTTCGCAGGCGGCACCTTGGGGTGGTCGGCGGGCATATGGGTCGTGTCGCGCATCGGCTCCTCACTTCGTCGGGTCGAATGGGTGTAACCTGCTCCCGGATACGGTCAATCCGGCATGTCGGATCTGGCCTGGCTCAACACATCCGCCAGACGGGCAGCGGCGGAGCCGGGCTTGAGCGGTTTCTGCTGGCTCTCGTGCGGCGCCCATCCGGTGAGAAAAACCATCTCGAACGTTGCCGGAATCCGCCCGTTTTCCCCGAAGGCCTCGGCGTATTTCCGGGCCGCGGCGGTGAACAGCCCGCGCGTGGTGTGCCCGGCGCGCCGGTTGAGCGCATTGCCCTCGCCCATCGCCCTCAGATCGCGCATCAGCGCGAAGAGATCGCGATAGGTCACCTTGCGCAGCGCGCTGTCGGCCACCGGCAGGGCGAGCCCGGCCATCTGCAACATCGACCCGAGATCGCGGATCTCGGCCATCGGCAGCACCCGCGGGCTGAGCCCGCCGGTCAGCGCGCTTTCCGTATCGGCCAGAACCGCGCGCAGCTCGGCGAGCGTCTGGCCCGCGAAACTTACGCCAAGAAACATCCCGTCGGGCATCAGCGCCTGGCCGCATTGAAAGAGCTGGGTGACGGGATCGTTGGCCCAATGCAGCGACAGCCCGTGAATGACCAGATCATGCGCGCCCGGCTCCAGCGCGAGGATCTCGTCATCGGGCACGATCACGGCGTCGGGGAAATAGCCGCGCCACAGATCGGGAAAACCGGTCACCACGGCGGGCTGCGTAAACCGCCTGTTAACCATTTCCAGCCGATCCTTCGCCTCGTCGGCTGCGGCGTGTTGCAGGAACATGCCGTCGTCACGGGCCCGGGCACGGATCCGGGCAAGGCGGGTGCGGTCGACGAGATCGGTCATGCGGCCGAGGTAAGGCGGAGAGGAACGAAATGCAATCGGCGCTCGCGATGCTCTACCCCGCGCAATGCGTGGGCTGCGGCGAACCGGTGCAGGAGACGCACGGGCTCTGCGGCAAATGCTGGGCCGAGACGCCCTTCGTCACCGGCCATGTCTGCGACAAATGCGGCTGCCCGCTGCCGGGGGACGGCGACGGGGCGACCGATCTCTGCGACGATTGCATGGAGATCGCGCGGCCCTGGTCGCGGGGACGGGCGGCGCTGATCTATGACGGGCAGGGCCGCCGCTTCGTGATGGGCATCAAGTATTACGACCGGCTCGATCTGGTGCCGCCGGCGGCCAGCTGGATGGCCAGGGCCGCGCGCCCCTTCCTGACCGCCGATCTGCTCGTGGTGCCCGTGCCGGCGCATTGGACCCGGGTGTTCAAGCGCCGCTACAACCAGGCCGCCGAACTGGCCCGCGCGCTCGCCAGGGAAACCGGCCTCGATGTCGCACCCACCGCGCTCCTGCGCCCGACCCGCACCCCGAAGCAAGACCGCAAAAGCCGCGAGGAGCGATTCGCCAACCTCGCGGGCCGGATCGTGCCGCATCCGAAATGGGGCGGCGCGCTGAAAGACCGCAGTGTCCTGCTGGTGGACGACGTGTTCACTTCCGGCGCGACGCTGGGTGCCGCGGCGGAGGCTTGTCTTACCGCCGGGGCGCGCGAGGTCTTCGTGCTGGCACTGGCACGCGCGGTCAAGGAGACTAAGTTCTTCCCGAAACGGCGCGCAGGGCCGCGCCAGGGGAAGGACGAAAGATGCAACCGGTCACCATCTACACCAAACCGTATTGCGGCTATTGCCATGCCGCGAAACGGCTGCTCGCACACAAGGGGGTCGATTTCACCGAGATCGACATTTCCGGCGACCCGGCGCTCCGGCGCGAGATGATCCAGAAGGCGGGCGGCCGTTCGACCGTGCCGCAGATCTGGATCGGCGAGACCCATGTCGGCGGGTTCGACGACATCGACGATCTGGAAGGGCGGGGGCGGCTCGACATCCTCCTGGAGGGCTGAATGCGCGCCGGCCTGATCCAGCTGAGCTCCGGGCCCGACCCGGCGGCCAATCTTGCCGTCACGCTGGGTTTCCTGCGCGAGGCCGCGGCGGCGGGGGTCGATCTGGCACTGACGCCCGAGGTCACCAACATCGTCACCGCCGACCGCGCGCACCTGGCGGCGACGGTCCAGCCCGAGGGCGACGACCCGACGCTGGCCGCGCTCCGGGATGAGGCTCGAACGCTGGGCATCTGGCTGCTGATCGGGTCGCTGGCGCTCAGGACCGACGACCCCGACGGCCGCTTCGCGAACCGGTCTTTCCTGGTCTCGCCCGGGGGCGAGATCGTGGCGCGCTACGACAAGATCCACATGTTCGACGTCGAGGTCTCCGAGACCGAGCGCTACCGCGAAAGCGCCGCGTTCCGCCCCGGGACTCGCGCCGTGGTGGCCGACACGCCGGCCGCGAGGCTCGGGCTCAGCATCTGCTACGACCTGCGGTTCCCGGCGCTCTACCGGCGGCTCGCCCAGGCGGGCGCGCAGATCCTGACCGTGCCGGCCGCCTTCACCCGGCCCACCGGCAAGGCCCATTGGGAGAGCCTGCTCCGGGCCCGGGCGATCGAGAACGGGGCTTTCGTGCTCGCGCCGGCGCAGACCGGGCAGAACGCCCCCGGCCGCGCGACCCATGGCCACAGCCTGGCGATAGACCCCTGGGGCGAGGTGCTGGCCGACGGCGGAGATGAGCCGGGACTCACGCTGGTTGATTTCGATCTCGCTTCGGTAGACCATGCGCGCGCACGTCTTCCCTCGCTCACCCATGATCGCGACTTCCAAGGCCCTTGATGCCCGATAGCTCCGAAAACCTGTCCGTCGCGCTGTTCAGCGAGATCTTCATGGCCGATCAACTGGCCCGGGCGGCGCTGTCCAAGGCCCTTCCCAAGGGCATGGAGCTGAGCCATTTTTCGGTGCTCAACCACCTCGCCAATGCCGGCGAAGCGCGCACGCCGGCCGGGCTCGCGCGCACCTTTCACGTCACCCGCGGGGCGATGACCAACACGCTCGGCAAGCTCGAATGGGCGGGGCATGTGCATATCCATCCCGACTGGGACGACGCAAGGCGCAAGCTCGTGACGATCAGCCCGGCCGGGCGCAAGGCGCGCGATGCGGCCGTCGCCTCGATCGCCCCGGTCCTCGCCGATGTGGTCAGCCAGGTCGGCCCGGACAAGGTCCGCGCCGCGCTGCCGGTGCTGCGGGCGATCCGGGCGCAGTTCGGCGAAGTCGAGTAGCCGCGCGCGGGCTCCTTCCGGTAAACCAGTCTCTATTCCGGCCGGATCGCGGCAGTGACGTAGTTGACGCTCAGGTCGCGCTCCGAGATCGACCAGCTCCAGGTGAGCGGGTTGAAGACGTAGCCGGACTTGTCGGTCACCTCCAGCCCGGCACGGATGAGCAGCTCCACGAGCTCGCCGGGGGTGATGAATTTCGACCATTCATGCGTCCCCACCGGCAGCCAGCGCATCACCCGCTCGGCCCCGAAGATCGCCATCGCGTAGCTCTTGGGGTTGCGGTTGATCGTCGAGGTCAGCATCAGCCCGCCCGGCTTGAGCAGATCGCGACAGGCGGTGAGGTAGTCGATCGGGCTCGCCACGTGCTCGACCACCTCCATGTTGAGCACCACGTCGAAACGCTCGCCGGCCTCCGCCAGAGCTTCGGCGGTGGTGAAGCGGTAGTCGATCTCCAGGCCCGATTGCTCGGCATGGATCCGCGCCACGGGGATGTTGCGCTCTGCCGCGTCGGCGCCGACGACCTCGGCCCCGAGCCGGGCCATCGGCTCCGACAAAAGCCCGCCGCCGCAGCCGATGTCGAGCAGCCGCAACCCGGCGAACGGCTGCGGCCCGTTCAGGTCGCGCCCGTAGCGCGCCGCGATCTGCCCGGTGATGTAGTCGAGCCGCACCGGGTTCATCATGTGCAGCGGTTTGAACTTGCCGGTCGGGTCCCACCATTCGGCCGACATCGCCTCGAACTTGGCGACCTCGCTCGGGTCGACGGTGGATTGCGGGCGGGTCTGGGCAATGGTCATGCTGGCGTCTTTCTCGTGGCGAACATTCGGCCCGCGCGATATAGGGAAATCATGGACCGTTCCTCTCGACATAATACGACTGGCGGAAAACTCTACCCCGGACGCGAACCCTTCCGACGCCATATGCTCGAAGTCGGGGAAGGCCACACGCTCTATGTCGAAGAGGTGGGCAACCCGACCGGGATCCCGGTGGTGGTGCTGCACGGGGGACCGGGCGGCGGCTGTTCGCCGGCGATGCGCCGGTTCTTCGACCCGGACCATTACCGCGCGATCCTGTTCGACCAGCGCGGCTGCGGCCGGTCGCGGCCCCATGCCAGCGTCTCCGACAACACCACCTGGCACCTGGTGCGCGACATCGAGCACATCCGCACGATCCTCGGGCTCGAACGCTGGATCGTGTTCGGCGGCAGCTGGGGCGCGACGCTGGCGCTGGTCTATGCCCAGGCGCATCCGTCGCGGGCGGCCTGGCTGGTGCTGCGCGGCGTCTTCCTCGCGACCCAGCCCGAGCTCGACTGGTTCTACGGCGGCGGCGCGGGCCGGTTCTGGCCCGATCTCTGGGCACGGCTCCTGGAGCCTATTCCGCCCGAAGAACGCCACGACATCATCGCCGCCTATCACAAGCGGCTGTTTTCCGGGAACCGCGCCGAAGAGGTGGTCCATGCCCGCAAATGGGCAGCCTGGGAAAACGCGCTCGCCTCGATCGACAATGACGGCGCGGTCGCCGAAAGCCCCGCCGACTACGCGCTCGCCTTTTCCAAGCTCGAAAACCACTACTTCATCAACCGTGCCTTCCTCGGCGAGGGCCACCAGATCCTCGCCAACATGGACCGGCTCGCCGAGGTGCCCGGCACCATCGTGCAGGGCCGCCACGACATGATCTGCCCGCCGGGTTCGGCCTGGGACCTGCACCAGGCCTGGCCCCTGAGCGAGCTGCGGATGGTGCCGCGGGCCGGCCACGCGGTCTCGGAACCGGGGATCGCCGCGGAACTGGTGCGCACGATGGACCGGCTGGCCGAGCAGGGCCCGGCGCTGGGGTTCTGAGCAATGGCGGACCGCGCGGCCTTCTGGAACCGGATCGCCGAGAAATACGCGGCCTCGCCGATCTCCGACGAGGTCGCCTACCAGCGGAAACTCGCGCTGACCCAGGCGCGGATGACGCCGGAGACGGAAGCGCTGGAATTCGGCTGCGGCACCGGCGGCACCGCGCGCCTCCACGCGCCGCATGTCCGGTCCTACCGCGCGACGGATTTCTCGCCCGCGATGATCGAGATCGCCAAGGGCAAGGGGCCGGTGCCGGACAACCTCACCTGCGAAGTGGCCTGTTTCGACGACATGCCGCTCGACGCGGACAGCCTCGACATGGTGCTCGGCCTCTCGATCCTGCATCTCGTGCCCGACCCCGATGCCACCATCGCCAAGGCCTTCCGGGTGCTCCGGCCCGGCGGGTATTTCGTGACCTCGACCGCCTGTCTCGGGCACATGTGGCCGCTCAAGCTGCTGGTGCCGCTCGGCAAGGCCCTCGGCCGGCTGCCGCATCTGTGCTTCTTCTCCGCCGACGCCCTGCGCGACAAGATGCGCAGGGCGGGGTTCGAGATCGAAGAGGACTGGCAGCCCAAGAAAGGGGCCGCGCTCTTCCTGATCGCGAAAAAGCCGGGCTGACGGTTTTTCTTGCAGACTCGGCCCATTCGCCCTATATCGCCCTCAACAGCGGCGCCTCGGCTTCCACCCCCGAGGCACCACCGGAAACGCTGACGGGCCGCTGGCCCGTTTTTTTGTGCCTCAAGGCAAGCAGACCCCATGACCGACCTCGTCGCCAAGACCTCCATCGACCAGCGCCTTGCCGCGCTCACCCGCCCCGTGATCGAGGGCATGGGCTACGAGCTGGTACGCCTGCGCCTCATGGGCGGCAATACGCCGACGCTGCAGATCATGGCGGAAAAGCCCGAGGGCGGGATCGAGGTGGACGACCTGGCCGCGATCAACACCGCGGTCGGCGCGGTGCTCGACGTCGAGGATCCGATCACCGAGAATTACACGCTCGAGGTCTCGTCCCCCGGAATCGACCGGCCGCTGACCCGGCTGAAGGATTTCGACACCTGGGACGGCTATGTCGCCAAGATCGAGACCGAAGAGCTGATCGACGGCCGCAAGCGCTTCAAGGGCGTGCTGCAGGGCACCGAGGGCGACGAGGTGCTGATCGAGATCGAGGACCAGGGCGAACCGGTGACCATCGGGCTCACCTTCGACCTGCTCGCCGACGCCAAGCTCGTGCTGACCGACGAGCTCATCACCGAGACATTGCGCGCGCGCAAACATGCGGGCGAGATCGACGAAACCAAGTACGATGAAATCGAGACCGACGACGGTCTAGAGGAGGACTGACCCATGGCAATCACCTCTGCCAACCAGCTTGAACTTCTGCAGACCGCCGAAGCGGTGGCGCGCGAGAAGATGATCGACACGGGCCTCGTGATCGAGGCGATGGAAGAAAGCCTCGCCCGCGCCGCCAAGAGCCGCTACGGCGCCGAGATGGACATCCGCGTGTCGATCGACCGCAAGACCGGCCGGGCGACCTTCACCCGGGTGCGCACCGTGGTCGAGGACGAGGAGCTGGAGAACTACCAGGCCGAGCTGACCGTGGCGCAGGCCAAGCAGTACCTCGACGACCCCAAGGTGGGCGACACCATCGTCGACGAGGTGCCGCCGGTGGAAATGGGCCGGATCGCCGCCCAGAGCGCCAAGCAGGTCATCCTGCAGAAGGTGCGCGAGGCCGAGCGCGACCGTCAGTACGAAGAATTCAAGGACCGCGCCGGCACGATCATCAACGGCGTCGTCAAGCGTGAGGAATACGGCAACGTCATCGTCGACGTGGGCGCCGGCGAAGCGATCCTGCGCCGCAACGAGAAGATCGGCCGCGAGAGCTACCGCCCCAACGACCGCATCCGCTGCTATGTCAAGGATGTCCGCCGCGAGACCCGGGGGCCCCAGATCTTCCTCAGCCGCACCGATCCGCAGTTCATGGCCGAGCTGTTCAAGATGGAAGTGCCGGAGATCTACGACGGCATCATCGAGATCAAGGCCGTCGCCCGTGACCCGGGCTCGCGCGCCAAGATCGCGGTGGTGAGCTATGATGGTTCGATCGACCCGGTCGGTGCCTGCGTCGGCATGCGCGGCTCGCGCGTGCAGGCCGTGGTCAACGAGCTCCAGGGCGAAAAGATCGACATCATCCCGTGGAACGAGGACATGCCGACCTTCCTCGTCAACGCGCTGCAACCGGCCGAGGTTTCGAAGGTCGTGCTCGACGAAGACGCCGGCAAGATCGAGGTGGTCGTGCCCGACGAGCAGCTGTCGCTCGCCATCGGCCGCCGCGGCCAGAACGTGCGCCTCGCGAGCCAGCTCACCGGGCTCGACATCGACATCCTCACCGAGGAAGAAGAGAGCCGGCGTCGCCAGGCCGAGTTCGCCGAACGCACGAAACTCTTCATGGACACCCTTGATCTGGACGAGTTCTTTGCCCAATTGCTTGTGGCCGAAGGCTTCACCTCGCTCGAAGAGGTGGCCTATGTCGAACTCGACGAACTGCTCGTGATCGACGGCGTCGACGAAGACACCGCCAACGAGCTGCAGGCCCGGGCCCGCGACTATCTCGACGCGCAGGCGAAGAAGGCCATGGAGCACGCGCGCGAACTGGGCGTCCAGGACAGCCTGGTCAATTTCGAAGGGCTCACGCCGCAGATGATCGAAGCGCTGGCGGAAGACGGCGTGCTGTCGCTCGAGGATTTCGCCACCTGCGCCGACTGGGAACTGGCCGGCGGCTGGACCACGGAAGGCGGCGAGCGCAAGAAGGATGACGGCATTCTGGAGAAGTTCGACGTGAACCTCGAAGAGGCGCAGAACATGGTGATGACCGCCCGCATCCTGCTCGGCTGGGTCGATCCGGCCGACCTCGTGAGCGCGGACGAGACCGACGGCGAGGATGCCGAAACCGAGGAGGCCGGGGCCTGATCCCAGGGCCCCGGAGGACCGGCAGATGAGCCGCGGCGGCCGAGACAAGGACCGGACGGGCGAGCCCGACCGGCGCTGCATCGCCACTGGCGAAGTGCAGCCGAAATCGGGGCTGATCCGTTTCGTGGTCGGACCGGACGGGACCATCGTGCCCGACCTGCTCGAGAAGCTGCCGGGCCGGGGCATCTGAGTCGCGGCCGACCGCGCGGCTCTGGAAAAGGCGGTGGCGAAAAACCTCTTCGCCCGCGCCGCCCGCCAGCCGGTGACGGTGCCCGACGGCCTCGTCGACCATGTCGAGGCGGCGCTGGCGGACCGGGTGGTGCACCTGATCTCGCTCGCCCGCAAGGCGGGCCAGGCGGTGGCCGGCTACGAGAAGGTGAAAGACTGGCTCGGCAAGGAAGAGGCCCGGGTGCTGATCCAGGCCTCCGACGGGTCGGAACGGGGAAAATCGAAACTGAGCACCCCCTATGGTGGGCGCTTTATCGGCTGTTTGACCGCCTCTGAATTGGGTTTGGCATTCGGTCGGGAAAATGTGATACATAGCGCGCTCGCGGGTGGCGGACTCACTTCACGTGTTGTAGAGGAAGCCGCGAAACTGTCCGGAATGCGCACAACTGTGGACGGCGGGACCGCCCGCCGGAAAGGTACGAAGACGATATGAGCGAAAGCGACGGCAAAAAGCCCCTTGGTCTGCGTGGCAGCCGGCCTGGCCAGGTGAAGCAGAGCTTCAGCCACGGACGGACCAAGAACGTGGTTGTGGAGACGAAGCGCAAGCGCGTTGTCGTCCCCAAGCCCGGTGCTGCGGCCACGGGCGGCGTGGGCGCCGGCCAGGCGACTGCCCAGGATCCGTCGAAGCGCCCCGCGGGCATTTCCGATGCCGAGCTCGAGCGCCGGATGAAGGCGCTTGCCGCCCATGAGGCCAACAAGGCCGAGGAAGCCCGGATCCGGGCCGAAGAGGAAAAGGCGCGCGAGGAAGAGCGCGAACGCCGCCGTCGCGAGGCGGAAGAGAAGGAGCGGGAAGAACAGGAGCGCGCCGAAGCCGCCAAGCGCAAGGCCGAAGAGGCCGAGAAGGAAGAGCGCAAGCGCAAGGAAGCGGCCGAGAAGGCCGCTGCCGCGCCGGAGCCCGATCCTGCCGGTGCCCAGGCCGCAGAGGCCCGGACCGCGAAGACCGCCGCGCCGCGCGGCAAACCGGAGCGTGGCCGGGTCGTGGATGACCGCGATACCCGCGGCCGCAGCAAGGCCGAGGACGGCAACCGCCGCGCCGGCAAGCTCACCCTGAACCAGGCGCTTGCGGGCGGCGAAGGCGGGCGGCAGCGCTCGGTCGCCGCGATGAAGCGCAAGCAGGAACGTCTGCGCCAGAAGGCGATGGGCGGCGGTGCCGCGCATGAAAAAGTCGTGCGCGACGTCAAGGTGCCCGAGACGATCATGGTCTCGGAGCTCGCCAACCGGATGTCCGAACGCGTCGCCGACGTGGTCAAATCGCTCATGAAGATGGGCATGATGGTGACCCAGAACCAGTCGGTCGACCAGGACACCGCCGAGCTGATCATCGAGGAGTTCGGCCACCGGATCACCCGGGTGTCGGATGCCGACGTCGAAGACGTGATCCAGACGGAAGACGATGCGCCCGAGGATCTGGTCGCGCGGCCGCCGGTCATCACCGTGATGGGCCATGTCGACCACGGCAAGACCTCGGTGCTCGACGCGATCCGCCATTCCAAGGTGACCGCGGGTGAAGCCGGCGGGATCACTCAGCATATCGGCGCCTACCAGGTGACCACGGATTCGGGCCAGCTCCTGACCTTCCTCGACACGCCGGGCCATGCCGCCTTCACCTCGATGCGCGCCCGTGGCGCCCAGGTGACCGACATCGTCGTGCTGGTAGTGGCCGCCGACGACGCGGTGATGCCGCAGACCGTCGAGGCGCTCAACCACGCCAAGGTTGCCGGCGTGCCGATGATCGTCGCGATCAACAAGATCGACCTGCCCGCCGCCCGCCCCGACAAGGTGCGGACCGACCTGCTCCAGCACGAGGTCGTGGTCGAAGCGATGGGCGGCGACGTGCAGGACGTCGAGGTGTCGGCCAAGACCGGCAAAGGTCTCGATACCCTGCTCGAAGCCATCGCGCTGCAGGCCGAGATCCTCGAACTCAAGGCCAACCCCGATCGCGCTGCCCAGGGCGCCGTGATCGAAGCCCAGCTCGACGTCGGCCGCGGCCCGGTCGCGACGGTGCTCGTCCAGAACGGCACCCTGCGCCAGGGCGACATCTTCGTCGTCGGCGAGCAATGGGGCAAGGTGCGTGCGCTGGTCGACGACAAGGGCGAGCGGGTGAGCGAAGCCGGACCGTCGGTGCCGGTCGAGGTGCTCGGTCTCAACGGCACGCCCGAAGCGGGCGACGTGCTCAACGTGGTCGAGACCGAGGCGCAGGCGCGCGAGATCGCCGAGTACCGCGAGCAGGCCGCGAAGGACAAACGCGCTGCTGCCGGGTCCGGCACCTCGCTCGAACAGCTCCTCGCCCAGGCCAAGGCCGACGAGAACGTCAAGGAACTGCCGATCCTGGTCAAAGCCGACGTGCAGGGCTCGGCCGAGGCGATCGTCCAGGCGATGGAAAAGATCGGCAACGAAGAGGTGCGCGTGCGCGTGCTGCACTACGGTGTCGGCGCGATCACCGAGACCGATATCGGCCTTGCCGAAGCCTCCGGCGCGCCGGTCATCGGCTTCAACGTCCGGGCCAACGCGACGGCCCGCGCCAGCGCCAACCAGAAGGGCGTCGAGATCCGCTACTACTCGGTGATCTACGACCTCGTGGACGACGTGAAAGCGGCGGCCTCCGGCCTGCTCTCCGCCGAGGTGCGCGAAAACTTCATCGGTTACGCCGAGATCAAGGAAGTCTTCAAGGTCTCCGGCGTCGGCAAGGTGGCGGGCTGTCTCGTGACCGAAGGCGTTGCCCGGCGCTCCGCCGGCGTGCGCCTGCTGCGCGACAACGTGGTGATCCACGAAGGCACGCTGAAGACGCTCAAGCGCTTCAAGGACGAGGTCAAGGAAGTGCATTCCGGCCAGGAATGCGGCATGGCGTTCGAGAATTACGACGACATCCGCGACGGCGACGTGATCGAGATCTTCGAACGCGAAGAGGTCGAACGCACGCTCGAGTGACCGAGGTACAGTCCGGAAAAAAGAAGGGGCGCCCTGCGGCGCCCCTTTTCGTTTGCGTGTGACGTGGTGGTCAGGCCTGCGCCGGAACCTTCGCCACGGGCCGGCCGACGAATTCCTTCTGGCCAACCCGGACGACCACACGGCCATCTCCGAGCTCGCGGACCAGCAGGCCCTGAACGGATTGATAGTCGCCGACGGTGATAGTCGTTACCATGTTCTCATCCCCCCTAAGATCCGACAATTCTGCTCAGATTGCAGGCATTTTGTAAACAAATACCCAGCGTTACGCGCGTGCGCGTTACAGCCAGTCGCGCAGGATCGGGATCAGGGGGATGTCGGCGGGCGGCATCGGATAGGACTTGAGATCGCCGGCCCGGACCCAGGCAAGTGTCTGACCTTCCAAGGGAATTACGCTCCCCGTCCAACGGCGGCAGGCGAAGAGCGGCATCAGCAGGTGGAAGTCGTCGTAGCTGTGGCTGGCAAAGGCGAGCGGCGCGAGGCAGGAAGCGCTGGTGTCGATCCCCAATTCCTCGCGCAACTCCCGGATGAGGGCCGCTTCCGGCGTTTCGCCCGATTCGACCTTGCCTCCGGGAAACTCCCACAGACCGGCCATCGACTTGCCCTCCGGGCGCTGCGCCAGCAGCACCCGGCCGTCGATGTCGATCAGCGCGACAGCAGAGACGAGGACGATCTTCATCCGCGTTTTACGACCGGTAATCGGCGTTGATGCTGATGTAGCCGTGGGTGAGATCGCAGGTCCAGATCTGTGCGCCCATGTCGCCGAGCCCGAGGTCGACCGAGATCGCGATCTCCTGGCGTTTCATGTACGCCGCCCCGTCCTCTTCGCGATACCCCGGCGCGACCCATCCGTTCTCGGCAACGAGAATCTCGCCGAACCGGATCGAGAGCTTGTCGCGGTCGGCCTCGGCGCCGGACTTGCCGACCGCCATGACCACGCGCCCCCAGTTCGGGTCCTCGCCGGCGATCGCGGTCTTGATCAACGGCGAGTCGGCGATGGCGCGGGCCACCTTGTCGGCGTCTTCGACGGTCTTCGCGCCCGAGACGGTGACGGCGACGAACTTGGTCGCCCCCTCGCCGTCGCGCACCACCTGGAAGGCGAGGTCCTGCATGACCTCGTGCACCATCCGCACGAAGGCCGCCTTGCCGGCGGTATCGAGCGCGTCGTAATCGACGCCTGAGGCGCCCGTCGCCGCCAGCAGCAGCGAGTCGGAGGTCGAGGTATCGCTGTCGACGGTGATCCGGTTGAAGGTCGCCGCGGTCATGTCGGAAGTGATCCGCTGTAGCGCTTCCTGGCCGATCTTCATGTCGGTGAAGATGTAGACCAGCATCGTCGCCATGTCGGGCGCGATCATGCCGGAGCCCTTGGCGATGCCGGCGATCTTCACGCGCGCGCCGGCGATCTCCGCCTCGGCCATGGCCCCCTTGGGATAGGTGTCGGTGGTCATGATCGCGCGCGCAGCGAGGCCGATGCCGCCGGCGTCGAGCGCGCCGTTGAGTTCGGCGACCTTGGCGGTGATCCGTTCATGCGGCAAACGCTCGCCGATCACGCCGGTCGAGGCGGAATAGACCCTGTTTTCGGCCACGCCCGTCTCGGCGGCGACCGCCGCGCAGACCGCCTGCACCGAGCCTTCGCCATGCTTGCCGGTGAAGGCGTTGGAATTGCCCGAGTTGACGATGAAGGCGGCCCCGCCGGTGGCGTCGGAGCCGATCTTGGCCTGGCAGTCGAGCACGTTGGCGGACCGGGTGGACGACCGGGTGAAGACGCCGGAAACCGAGGTGCCGGGATCGCAGACCGCCAGCATCACGTCGAGCCGGCCGGGATAGCGCACCCCGGCCTCGGCGGCGGCGAAGCGCACGCCGCCGATCTCCGGCAACGGCGGAAAGCCGCCGGTGGGCGCAAGCGGCGAGACCTTGGGGCCGCGCAGCTTCTTGATCTTGCGCTCGGTGTCCTTCTGCTCCGCCCGTAGCGCGTCGAGCCGCGCTTCGAGGGATTCGAGCGTCTCCGGTTCCGCCATCGTGCCTCTCCCTTACTCGAGAATGGTCGGGTCGCTGAGCACGTTCGGGTCGATCCCCGTAACGTCGGCCCGCTCGATCGTGGCGGCGTCCAGGAGCGTGGCCAGGGCCTGCTCGACCGCGTCGTTTTCGAGCTTGGAGACGATCTCTTCGCGCACCTCGTCGAGCGGCGGGGCGCCTTTCAGGCGGGCGTCGTTGAGCTTGACCACGTGCCAGCCGAACTGGGTCTGGATCGGGCCGGCGACCGCGCCCACTTCCATGCCCGTGACCGCGTCTTCGAACTCTTTCACCATCATGCCGGGGCCGAACCAGCCGAGCGCGCCACCGTTGGGGCCCGAGGGGCCGATCGACTTGGTCTGCGCCAGCTCTGCGAAATCGGCGCCACCGTTCAGCTCTTCGATCAGCGCGGCTGCCTCTTCCTCGGTCTCGACCAGGATATGCGAGGCGTCCCATTCCTGGGTCGGCTCGGCGTTGGAATATTCCGCCTCGTAGGCCGCGGCGACGGCGTCTTCGGTCACCGCCTCGGACACGACCTTGCCGATCTGCTCGGCCGCCACGATCGAGCGGCGCTCGTTGTCGAGCTGGATCTGCGCACGGGTCGTCATCTCGCCCATCGCCTGGCCCAGCACCGTCTGCTGGATCAGCTGGTCGATCAGCCCCTCGAACAGCACTTCGTTGGGCAGCGCCTGGTATTGCTGCGGCAGCGCGGACCGCGCGAGCACCACGTGGCCGATGGTGATGTCTTCGCCGTTCACCGTCGCGACGACGGTATCGGCGGTCACATCCTGCATTGCGGCCGGAGCTTCGGCCGGGGTCTCTGCGGGGGCGTCCGTGGCCGGCGCGGCGTCCTGCGCCCGGATCGCTCCCGCGGCGGCGAAGGCGATCGCGGCGCCGGCAATCAGGGCGGTGGGTTTGACCATAAGTTTCATTGGGTTTCCTCGGGTCCTGCCGGTTTTCGGCGTCGTTGACACTTCAGGCCCCCGCCCTTACATCGCAAGGGTCCCGCGGAGGGCGCTATGCGCGCCCTTGATATGGGGCCGTGCGGGTGCCGGCAAGGACCATGCGCGGAGACGTGAACGAATATTGTCGGGCGAGAAAACATGCTGGGTATCGGAACACTGGCCAAGAAAGTCTTTGGCACCCCGAACGACCGCAAGATCAAGGCCACCCGCCCCGTCATCGAGCAGATCAACGCCCTGGAAGACCAGTTCAAGGCGCTGTCCGACGCGGGCATCATCGAAAAGACCGCGGAATTCAAAGGTCGCGTCGCCGAGGGCGAAGACCTCGACGCGCTGCTGCCCGAAGCCTTCGCCAACTGCCGCGAGGCCGCCAGGCGGGCGCTCGGCCTCAGGGCCTTCGACGTTCAGCTGATGGGCGGGATCTTCCTGCATCAGGGCAATATCGCCGAGATGAAGACCGGCGAAGGCAAGACGCTGGTCGCCACCTTCCCCGCCTATCTCAACGCGCTGACCGGCAAGGGCGTGCACATCGTCACGGTCAACGACTACCTGGCCAAGCGCGACTCCGATTGGATGGGCAAGGTCTACGCGGCGCTGGGCATGACCACCGGCGTGGTCTATCCGCAGCAGCCCGACGCGGAAAAACAGGCCGCCTACGCCGCCGACATCACCTACGCCACCAACAACGAGCTCGGCTTCGACTACCTGCGCGACAACATGAAGGCCGAGCTGAGCCAGATGTACCAGCGCGACCACTATTACGCGATCGTCGACGAGGTCGACTCGATCCTGATCGACGAAGCCCGGACGCCGCTGATCATCTCCGGCCCCAGCCAGGACCGCTCCGAGCTCTACGTCACCATCGACAAGATCATCCCCGAGCTGCTCGAAGAGCACTACACGCTCGACGAAAAGAGCCGCAACGTCACCTATACCGAAGACGGCAACGACTTTCTCGAACAGCGCCTGCACGCCGCGGGCCTCCTGCCCGAGGACCAGACGCTCTACGATCCCGAGAGCACCACGCTCGTCCATCACGTCAACCAGGGGCTCCGCGCCCACAAGCTGTTCACCCGCGACAAGGACTACATCGTCCGCAACGACGAGGTGGTGCTGATCGACGAGTTCACCGGCCGGATGATGTCGGGTCGCCGTCTGTCGGACGGCTTGCACCAGGCGATCGAGGCCAAGGAAGGCTGTCCGATCCGGCCCGAGAACGTCACCCTCGCCAGCGTGACCTTCCAGAACTATTTCCGCCTCTACGACAAGCTCGCCGGCATGACCGGCACCGCGCTCACCGAGGCCGAGGAATTCGACGACATCTACAAGCTCGGCGTGGTCGAAGTGCCCACCAACCTGCCCGTTTCGCGGGTCGACGAGCACGATGCGGTCTACCGGTCCGCGGCGGAGAAATATGCCGCCATCGTCGAAGAGATCAAGAAAGCCCATGAAAAGGGACAGCCGGTGCTGGTCGGCACCACCTCGATCGAGAAATCTGAACTGCTCTCCGACATGCTCAAGAAGGAAGGGCTGAAGCACAACGTGCTGAACGCCCGCCAGCATGAGCAGGAGGCCCAGATCATCGCCGACGCCGGCAAGCTCGGTGCCATCACCATCGCCACCAACATGGCCGGCCGCGGCACCGACATCAAACTCGGCGGCAACGTCGAATTCAAGGTGATGGAGGCGCTCGCCGCCGATCCGGAGGCCAACCCCGACGAGGTGCGCGCGCGGATCGAGGCCGAGCACAAGGACTGGGAACAGAAGGTCAAGGACGCGGGCGGGCTCTACGTGCTTGCCACCGAACGCCACGAGAGCCGCCGGATCGACAACCAGCTGCGCGGCCGCTCCGGCCGCCAGGGCGACCCGGGGCGGTCGTCGTTCTTCCTGTCGCTCGAAGACGACCTGATGCGGATCTTCGGGTCCGAACGGCTCGACAAGGTGCTCTCGGGTCTCGGCATGCAGGAAGGCGAAGCGATCGTTCACCCCTGGGTCAACAAGTCGCTCGAACGCGCCCAGGCCAAGGTCGAGGGCCGCAACTTCGACATTCGCAAGCAGCTCCTCAAGTTCGACGACGTGATGAACGATCAGCGCAAGGTGATCTTCAGCCAGCGCCGCGAATACATGGAAGACCAGGACCTGTCCGACGTCACCCAGGACATGCGCCACACGGTGATCGACGATCTGGTCGCGCAGTACATGCCGCCGCGGACCTACGCCGAACAATGGGATACCCAGGGCCTCTACGCGGCGCTCATCGAGCATCTCAACATCGACGTGCCGGTGATCGACTGGGCCAAGGAAGAAGGCGTGGACGACGAGCACATCCGCGAGCGCCTCTACGAAGCCACCGACAAGCAGATGGCGGAAAAGACCGAGGCCTTCGGCGCCGAGACGATGCACTCGATCGAGAAACAGATCCTGTTGCAGTCGATCGACGCGAAGTGGCGCGAACACCTGCTCACCCTCGAACACCTGCGCTCGGTCGTCGGCTTCCGCGGCTACGCCCAGCGCGACCCGCTCAACGAGTACAAGACCGAAAGCTTCCAGCTGTTCGAAAACATGATCGACTCGCTGCGCGTCGAGGTCACCCAGAAGCTCGGCCAGGTCCGTCCGATGACGGCCGAAGAGCAGGAGCAGATGATGCAGCAGATGCTCGCCCAGCAGCAGGCGATGGCGGAGGCGCAGCGCAAGGCCGCCGAGCAGATCCTGGGCCAGGGCGCGGAACTGCCGAAAGGCGTGCCGCAGGCCGGTTTCGACGAGAACGATCCCCAGACCTGGGGCAACCCGGGGCGCAACGATCCCTGCCCTTGTGGGTCGGGAAAGAAGTTCAAGCACTGCCACGGAGCGTTCTGACGCAGATACGGCGGTGAAGCGCCCTGCAGCCGGAGGACGGGGCGGGGCGCTGCCGCAATCTCGGCGCAGACTCGGCGTTTTGCCGCGAAACCTCCAGAGAACAAGCCTGTAGAGACGTCCAGATTGGGAAACAAAACCGGAAATGGCCACCTTCTGTCCATTTCGTCGGCGTATTGCTGCGGAAAAGTGAAGCCCGACGGATTCTATTGGAGATCGCCATGTTCGCCGATCTGAAAGAAAAGGCCTCCGGTATTGACCTCAAGCGGGTCTACACGGCCGCGGCCGCGCTTTTGATCGCCGGTGCCGCCGGGCATTTCATGCAGAAGACCTCGGGCGGGTCCGGTGGTCCCGCGGTGATGACCGCCTCGGTACCCGCGGTGATGACCCCGGAAATCCTGCCGGCGCCGACCGGTTCGGCCGAGACCATGGCCGCCGCTGCGCCGGAGACCGCCGCGCCGGAAGCGACCGACACCGCTGCGCCCGAGAGCACCGGGCCGCAGATCGTCGTGACCGCCCCGCTCACCGCGCCGCGCCCGCCCCGCAAGCCGGCGTTGGTCCCGGCCGCGGACGGCGTTGCCGGCACGGTCATGGCGGCGGCTGACCCCGCACCCTTGCCCACGGCCGAACAACCCGTTGAAGAGGTGACCCGTGCCGCCTCCGATCCCCTGTTCACCATCACCGAGCCGTCGCCCGAACGCGCGGAGGGCACCGTGGTTGCCTCGGCGACGGATACAATCGACATGCCGCCCGCCGCCTCGATTGCGCCGGCCGAACCGGAGCTCGCCGGCTGCACCATCGACGTGACAGCCGCCGCGCAACCGGGTGCGATCCTGCAGATCGCCATCGCCGCGCCCTGCAACTCCGGCGAGCCCGTCTCCTTCGAACATGCCGGGCTGAAGTTCAGCGAGCAGCTTGGCCCCGACGGATCGCTCACCGTGGAAGTGCCGGCGATGACCGGCACCGCCCGGGTCGCGCTCGGCTTTGCCGACGGCACCGACAGGGACGTCGAGGTCAGCGTGCCCGATTTCGAGGCCTTCGATCGGATCGCGGTGATCTGGCAGGGGGCCACCGGCCTCCAGCTCCACGCCTTCGAAGGCGGGGCGGATTACCAAGACAAGGGTCACATCTGGGCCGATACCCCCGGGGCGCTCGACGCGGCCGTGGCGGGAACCGGCGGGTTCATGACCATGCTCGGAAGCACCTCCAGCGGCTATGCAGCCGACGTGTACACCTACCCGACCGCGCTGATGCAGACGGGTGTGGAACCCGAGGTGTCGATCGAGGCGCAGGTGATGGAAAACACCTGCGGCGGTCAGATCAAGGGTTGGATCCTGCGCTCCCACCCCGGCAGCGCGCCGCTTGTCGAACCCCTCACTATGACCGTCCCGGGCTGCGAGGCGGTGGGCGAATATCTGGTGTTGAAAAACCTGCCCGTGGCCCTGAAACTCGCGCGCAAGTAACGCGCACGTTTCGAGGTCCGTGATGAAACACCTGCGTGCGGCGATCTTCGCCGCACTTTTTGTCTCTAGTGCAGGCCAAACGACCCAAGCCGCGGCGCAGCAGGTGACGCTCGCCTCGCCTGACGGCGCCATCGCGCTCGCCGGGACCCTGCTCGGATACGACGGCGATTTCTACCGGATCGACACGACCTTCGGCGTGCTGACCCTCGATGCCGCCCGCGTCGATTGCACCGGCGCCGCCTGTCCCGTGCCCGGCCCGCAGGTGTCGCGGTTCACGCTGGCCGGGGCAGGGGAGATGGCGGGGGCCCTGATGCCGCCGCTCATCGAAACCTTTGCGCGAGATGCGGGCTACGGGATCGCCGTGACGGAGACGGGGCCAGGCGAACGGCTGTACCGTCTCGCAGACAGGGCCGGCAGCCTGGTCGCCGAGATCACCCTGCGCGCCTCCAGTACCGAAGACGGCATCGTCGACATGATCACCGAGCAGGCCGACATGGCGCTCGCGCTGCGCGAGGTCGATGCGACGGAACGCGCGATTGCGCGCGATGCCGGTCTTGGCGACCTCACCGGTCCGCGGCAGTTCCGGGTGCTGGCCCGGGACGCGCTGGTGCCGGTCGTCAACGCCGCCAACCCGGTCCGGCACATCCGTATCCCCGAGCTGGCCGAGGTCTATGCCGGCGATCTGGCCACCTGGTCGCCGCTCGGCGGCGGCGATGGACCCATCACCCGCCATCTCACCGATCCCGGCACCGGGATCGGCGCGGTCTTTGCGGCGCAGGTGGTCGCGGCGAGCGACTTGGCGCTCTCGACGGATCTCGTCCTGCACCCCGATGCCACCACGCTCGTCGACGCGGTGGCGACCGACCCGGCCGGCATCGGCGTGACCACGCTCACGCGCGCCGGCGCCGCGCGGACCCTGTCCCTCACCGGCGACTGTGGCCTCGACAGCGCGGCCGACCCGGTCACGGTGGCCGCCGGCGACTACCCGCTCACCCTGCCGCTCTATCTCTACCTGCCCGGGCGACGCCTGCCGGCGGTGGCGCGGGAGCTGCTGGTCTACCTGCGGTCGGCGCAGGCGCAGGAGGTCGTGCGCGCCGCGGGGTTTGTCGACCATGCCTTCGCCGAGATCCCGCTCGCCGAACAGGGCGCGCGTCTCGCCAATGCGATCCGCGCCGCGGGGCCGGAAGTCAGCCTCGCGGACCTGCAACGGATGATGCCGCTGTTCATCGGCCGGGAGCGGCTGTCGCTGACTTTCCGGTTCCGCGAAGGCACGACCGAGCTCGACGCCCCGTCGCTTGCCAATGTCCGCACCCTTGCGGCGGCGCTGGACGCTGGCGATTTCGCGGGGCGAAAGCTGGCGTTCGCCGGGTTCAGCGACGGCGCCGGATCGGCCGCGGCCAATCTGACCCTGTCGCAGCGCCGCGCCGAGGCGGTGCGTGCCGCCGTCCTTGCCTGGGCCCGTGCCGTCGACCCCGCCAGCGTCGAGATCGAAGCCGAGGGTTTCGGCGAGGCCCTGCCGATGGCCTGCGACGACACCCCCTGGGGGCGGCAGGTGAACCGGCGCGTCGAGGTCTGGGTCGACCAGCCGCTACAATAGCCCGGCATCGCGGAAGCTGACCTCGCGGCCGCGGCCGATCACCAGATGATCGTGCAAGGTGATGTCCAGCGCCTCGACGGCGGCCCGGATCCTGTCGGTCATCGCGACGTCGCTGTCGGACGGCGTCGGGTCGCCGGACGGGTGGTTGTGCACCAGGATCAGCGCCGAGGCGTTGAGCTCGAGCGCCCGCTTCGCCACCTCGCGCGGATAGACCGGCACGTGGTTGACGGTGCCGCGGCCCTGCTCTTCGTCGGCGATCAACACGTTCTGGCGGTCGAGGAACAGCACCCGGAAATGCTCGGTATCGAGATGCGCCATGGTGGTGCGGCAGTAGTCGAGCAGCGCCTCCCAGGACGAGATTGCGCAACGGTGCAACACGCGAGCGCGGGCCAGCCGATGGGCGGCGGCCTCGACGAGCTTGAGCGCCGTCACCGCCGCAGGATCGATCCCGGGCTGTTCGAGGAGCAGGGGGGCCGGCGCGGAGAGGACGCCGTTGAAATCGTCGAACCGGTCGAGAAGCCCCCGGACGAGCGGGGCCACCTCGCGGTCGGGCAGGGCGCGGAACAGCAGAAGCTCCAGCAGCTCGTCGTCGGCGAGCGCGGGAGCCCCCCGGTCGCGGAACCGCTCGGACAGGCGCTGGCGATGGTCCCCGACCGCACGGGACGGTCGGTCGGCGCCCGACCTGGTTGCCGGCGCAGGTTTTGCAGCTGCGAACAGGGGCAGTTCGGCATCGGAGAAATGCGACTCGCGGCGTGTCATGGGCACAGCTTCGTGCGAAATGGTCAACCGACGGTTAACCGGCGGCAATTCTCCACACCGGCCGGCAGTAAACACGCGGAATAGGGTAGAAACCTGTTTGACAGGGCGCGCGCCATGAGCCTGTTGCCAAGTCGCCGGTCACGACGCGCAGGGCGAGCGATAGCGGCGAAAATGCCAGGAATAGACTCACATATTTCAGACAGAGACACCCGATGTCGGCGGGGATCACCGCGGTTGACCCGCATATGGGCCAATATGCGCATGTCTTTGAAACAATCGGCGGCAACGACGGCGATTAGTGAGCGTAACGGCGGCAATAGAGACTGTGCACAGAGCTGTGCAACCGGCGCCGGCGAAGCGATGTGACACATTTCCGAGGCCGTGGAGAGCGACCCGAGGCGCGGGCTTTCGACCCGGAGGGCCAAGCCCGTGCCAGGCCGAATGCTACGCGCGGATCCACCGGGTTTCACCGCCGTCAGCGGCGGAAGACAGGTGTTGGCGATTGACACGGAGGCGAACTCGGTTCAATATTTTTTGGCGGTTGAATTAAATCACCGCGGGAGGAAAAATGTATCTCGGACTCGATCTCGGCACGTCAGGCCTGCGTGCCATTCTTACCGATGTCGACGGGAAGGTCATCGTCGCGTCGGACCAGGGCTACCCGGTTTCCCACCCGCATTCCGGCTGGAGCGAACAGGACCCGGCCGACTGGGTCGCGGCCACTGAACGCGCCCTCGACGCCCTGAGGGCGAGCCATCCTGCGGAAGTCGCGGCCCTCAAAGCGATCGGGTTTTCGGGCCAGATGCACGGCGCGACCCTGCTCGACAAGGCGGACGAGGTGCTGCGCCCGGCGATCCTGTGGAACGACACCCGCTCGGCCAAGGAAGCCGCGGCGATGGACGGCGACCCGGCGTTTCGCGCGATCAGCGGCAACATCGTGTTCCCCGGCTTCACGGCGCCGAAGCTCGCCTGGGTGAAGGCCCATGAGCCTGCGCTCTTCGACCGCGTCGCGATGGTGCTGCTGCCGAAGGACTACCTGCGGCTCTGGCTCTCCGGCGATCATGTCTCCGACATGTCCGACAGCGCCGGCACCTCCTGGATGGACACCGGCAAGCGCGCCTGGTCCGACGAGTTGCTCGCGAAATCCGGCATGCGTGCCGACCAGATGCCGCGCCTCGTCGAAGGCACCGAGGTGTCGGGCACGCTGCGGCCCGAGCTGGCCCAACGGTGGGGCATCGCCGGCACCGTCAAGCTGGTCGGCGGCGGCGGCGACAACTCGGCCTCGGCCTGCGGCGTCGGCTGCTTCGGTGAGGGCGATGGCTTCGTTTCGCTCGGCACCTCCGGCGTGCTGCTCTCCGCCAAGGCGGGTTTTGCCCCCAGCCCCGAGACCGCGGTCCACACCTTCTGCCACTCGGTACCCGGCACCTGGTACCAGATGGGCGTGATCCTGTCGGCCACCGACAGCCTCAACTGGCTCGCGGCGCAGACCGGCTCCAAACCGGCGGCGCTCAGCGCTCTGCTCGGTGCGCGCATCGACGGCCCCGGCCAGATCCGCTTCCTGCCCTACCTCTCCGGCGAACGCACGCCGCACAACGATGCCGCCATTCGCGGTGCCTTTGCCGGCATCGGTATCGGAGACGGCCACAAGGAACTGACGCAGGCGGTGATCGAGGGCGTCGCCTTCGCGCTCAAGGACAACCACGTGGCGCTGAAGGCCACCGGGACCGAGCTGAAAAGCCTGCTCGGCATCGGTGGCGGCTCGAAGTCCGACTACTGGGTCGAGCTGATCGCCACCCTGCTCGGCGTGCCCATCGACATGCCCGAGGCCGGCGATTTCGGCGCCGCGCTGGGCGCCGCCCGCCTCGCCATCGTCGGCGACACCGGGGCCGAGCCGGCCGCGGTCATGTCCCGCCCCGCCGTCGCCCGCACCGTCGAACCGCGCGCCGATCTCGCGCATGCCTATGACGACGCCTTTGCGCAGTTTCGCGCGCTCTACCCTGCCATCAAGGATATCCTATGAGCTCCGGTTTCTTCTCCATCGACAAGATCCCCTTCGAGGGCCCCGACAGCAGCAACCCGCTGGCCTTCCGCTACTACAACCCCGACGAGATCGTTCTCGGCAAGCGGATGGAAGACCAGCTCCGCTTCGCGATCGCCTATTGGCATTCGCTGGCCTATGAGGGGCTCGACCCCTTCGGCGGACGCACCTTCGACCGGCCCTGGTATCCGCAGGATCTCGGTCGACAAGGCCAAGGTGAAGGCCGACATCGCCTTCGAGATGTTCACGGCCCTCGGCGCGCCCTTCTACTGCTTCCACGATGCCGACATCCGGCCCGATCTCGGCGATTTCAGCGCCAGCAAGCGCGCTTTCGACGAGATCATCGACATCTTCGGCGAAAAGCAGGAACAGACCGGCGTCGGCCTGCTCTGGGGCACCGCCAACCTGTTCAGCCATCGCCGCTTCATGTCCGGCGCCTCGACCAACCCCGACCCCGAGGTGTTTGCCTATTCCGCCGCGACGATCAAATCCTGCATGGACGCGACCAAGAAGCTCGGCGGCGCCAACTACGTGCTCTGGGGCGGGCGCGAGGGCTACGAGACCCTGCTCAACACCGACCTCAAGCGTGAAGACCAGCAGATGGCCCGGATGCTGCACATGGTGGTCGAGTATAAGCACAAGATCGGCTTCGAGGGTCAGATCCTCGTCGAGCCGAAGCCGCAGGAACCTTCCAAGCACCAATACGATTTCGACGTCGCCACGGTCTACGGATTCCTCAAGCGCCACGGGCTCGAGAACGAGATCCGGCTCAACATCGAACAAGGCCACTCGATCCTCGCCGGCCACACCTGGGAGCACGAGATCGCGCTTGCCCAGGCGCTGGGTGTCTTCGGCTCGATCGACGCCAACCGCAACGATTACCAGTCGGGCTGGGACACCGACCAGTTCCCCAACAACGTGCCCGAGGTGGCTCTGGCCTATTACCACATCCTCAAGCATGGCGGCTTCGCGGGCGGCGGCGGCACCAACTTCGATTCCAAGCTGCGGCGCCAGTCGATCGTCGCCGACGATCTGCTGATCGGTCATATCGGCGGCATGGACACCTGCGCCAGGGGTCTCAAGGCGGCGGCCGCGCTGATCGAGGACGGCGGTCTCGATGCCTTCGTCAAAGAGCGCTATTCCGGCTGGGATAGTGACTATTGGCAGGGGGTGCTCGCCGGCAACGGCTCGCTCGAGGAGATGACCCAGAAGGTGGTCGAAGAGGGCCTCGAACCCGAGCCGCGCTCGGGCAAGCAGGAATACCTCGAAAACCTCGTGAACAGGTTCGTCTGAGCGATGATTACGCGCGGTATCACCAGGATCGGCGGCCAGTCGGTCGATACCGCCCACCTGCGGGCGGGCGACATGGAGGTGACGCTCCTGAGCTACGGTGCGCTGACCACCGGTTGGATCGTCGGCGAGCGCAACATCGTGCTCGGCTATGACGATCCGACCGACTACGCCACCGACCCCTACTACCACGGCACGATCTGTGGCCGCGTCGCCAACCGGATCCGCCACGGGCGGTTTCCCTTCGCGGGCGGCGAGGTGCAGCTGCCGCTGAACCACGGGCCCAATGTCCTGCACGGCGGTCCCGAGCGGCTGACCACGCGGCACTGGCAGATCGAGGCCGACACCGCGGCCAACACCGTGCGGCTCAGCTACACGAGCCCGGACGGCGAGAGCGGTTTCCCGGGTCGGGCGGCCTTCGAATACCTCGTCACCCTCACCGAAACGGCGCTCATCTACGACATGCGCGCAGAGGTCGACCGGCCGACGCCCATCAACCTCGCGCAGCACAATTACTACAACCTCAACGGCGGCGGCGAGATCTGGGATCATGTCCTCAGCATCCCGGCCGAGCGTTATCTCGTGGCCGGGGACGACCTGATCCAGACCGGCGAGATCGCGCCGGTCGACGGCACCCGCTTCGATTTCCGTGAGGCTCGCAGCATCGGCGCCGCCGATCCGGACCGCACGGGGATCGACGGCTGCGTCGTCCTGGAGAGCGGCGCCCCGGGAGCGGTGCTCTCGGTGCCGGGCGGGCCGGTGCTGAGTTTCTTCACCGACCAGCCGGGCATGCACGTGTACAATTCCAACACGCTCGGCGCGCCCTTCGCGCCCTTCACGGCGGTCTGCCTGGAGCCCGAAGGGTTTCCCGATGCGGTCAACCATCCGGACTTCCCGTCGCAGGTCGTCACGCCCGAGGCGCCCTACCGGCAGAAGCTGACCATCGAGGTGGCATGATGAAACTGGCCTTCGCCCTCCTGCTGGTGGCCACGGCCGCACGGGCGGCGCGCTGCCAGCCCCGGTGACCGATGCGGATTTCGTCTCTACGACACCTGAACAGGTGGCGCTCGGCCGGCTCCTGTTCTTCGACCCGTTGCTCTCGGGGTCCAAGACCGTCGCCTGTTCCACCTGCCATCACCCCTCGCTCGGTACCTCCGACGGGCTGTCGCTCGGGATCGGCGACGGCGGGGTCGGCCTCGGGCCTGATCGGAAGCTCGTCGACGACAACCTTCCCGAGCAGCGCATCCCGCGCAACGCGCCCGGTCTCTTCAACCTCGGGGCGCATGAGTTCACCTCCATGTTCCACGGCGGAAGGCTCGAGGCCGATCCGACCAAGCCCGGCGGCATCCGCACGCCGCTTGGCCAGGACATGGCTGAGGGCTTCACCGGCGTGCTCTCGGCGCAGGCGATGTTCCCGGTCCTGAGCCAGGACGAAATGGCGGGGCATTACGGCGAGAGCGACATCTCCAAGGCGGTCCGCACCGGCCAGCTCACCGGTCCCGGCGGCGCCTGGGATATCATCGCCAAGCGCGTCGAGGCGGTGCCGGAATATCGCAGCATGTTCGACGACGTGATCGGGCCGCGGCCGATCCTGTTTACCGACATCTCCAACGTCATCGCCGAGTTCATCGCGTTTGAATGGCGCGCCGACGACAGCCCGTTCGACCGGCATCTGCGTGGCATAGAGCCGCTTTCGGGGCTGGCGGCGGAGGGCATGGACCTGTTCTACGGCAAGGCCGGCTGCGACAGCTGCCATGCCGGCAAGTTCCTCACCGACCAATCCTTCCACGCCATCGCCATGCCGCAGATCGGCCCCGGCAAGGTCGAGCGGTTCGAGAGCGATACCCGCGATATCGGCCGGTTCCGGGTGACCGGCGATCCGGCCGATGCCTACCGTTTTCGCACGCCGTCCCTGCGCAACATCGCGCTGACAGCACCCTACGGCCACGACGGCGCCTATGCGACTTTGGAGGCTGTCGTGCGCCACCACCTCGATCCGGTCGCCTCGCTCATGTCCTACGACATCGGCCAGGCGATCCTGCCCGACCTGCCCGGGGCAGGGGACAAGGACCGGATCGTGCTGTCGAGTGCCGACGAGATGGCCGAGATCGCGGCCGCGAACGAGCTTGCGCCGATGGTGCTCGACGATGCAGAGGTGGCCGCTCTGGTCGCTTTCCTCGAAAGCCTGACCGACCCGGCGAGCCGGACCGGGCGGCTCGGCGTTCCCGACAGCGTTCCAAGCGGGCTTCCGCTGGATTAGAGCCTTTCCTGTGTCACGCCCTCCGTGCCGCGGGTGATCCGGACCGTGCAATCCGCCTCCACCAGCAACCAGTCCGTTGCCGCACCGTCAGGCCAGGTGACCCGCAGCTCGGCCCGAGTCGCGTCACCGAGCCCGAAATGCTCCGGCAGCGCCACGCCCGAGGCATGGGTGCCGCCGACGGTCACCTCGCGCGCGATCACCCGGTCGCCGAGCCGAAGGTCGAGCCAGGCGCCCACCGCGCGCGTGTTGGGCCCCGGCTGGCGCAGGTCGACCGCGAGCCAGTGGCCGTCGGTCGCGGTGGTGTTGGCATAGACCTCCATCGGCACCCGCCGGTTCACCACCGCGAGGTCGAGCCGCCCGTCGAGGTTCAGATCCGCCAGCACGGCCCCACGGGACCGGGCAAGCGATGCCACGCCGGCCTCGACGCTGGCCTCGCGGAAGCTGCCGTCGGGCTGCTGCATCAGCAGGTTGTTGGGGTCTTCCATAGCGTTCGACGGCATCTGCTCGACATTGCCCTTGGCTATGAACACGTCGTCGCGCCCGTCGAGATCGACATCGCCGAAGACGATGCTCCAGCCTGTCGACGGCCGCCCGTCGTCACCGAGATGCGGGCGCTGGGCGGCGGTGCCCATGGCGAAGGCGACATCCTTCCACACCGGCCCGCCCGGTTCGCGCAGCTGCAGCTTCTGGTCTCCCATGGTCGACAGGTAGACGTCTGGCAGCCCGTCACCGTTCACATCGCGCGAGGCGATGCCCATGCCCCAGAGCGATTGCCGTCGCCAGCCTTCGGCCTCGGAATAGAGCCGCGGGCGCGGCCCCATCTGCCAGAGCTCTTCCTGGCCGGCGCGCACGTAGTATTGCCGGTCGTTCGACAGCCGCAGGTCGGCCCGGCCGGTCCGGTCCCAGTCCGAAAACAGCGCCGACAGCGCGCAATAGCCCGGCTCCAGCGGAATGGGGGCGGAATAGACACCGTTTTCCTCCCGGTAGAGCTGGTTTGCGTCGCAGGCCTCAAAAGGTCCGTCGGGGTTGTCGCGGTCAACGTAATTGCCGAAGAACAGTGTCGGCAGGCTGTGTCCGGGCTCCCAGGTAGCGGTGAACGAGGTGGTCCAGTGCGCGCCGCTGTCGAAGCCGCGATCGAACGGGGCAAAACTGCAATCGGGCCCGCCCTTGAGCGGGAGGTTCTCGCCGACCCGCATTATGGCGAGGTCGACGACCCCGTCGCCGTCGATGTCGAGCGGATAGGCGCCGGTCACCCCGGTACGCGCCAGAACCTCCGGCGTCGCGTCGCGGAACACCGGCATGTTTCCGGGCGTGCCGGTCTCGTTGAGCAGGAGCTTCGCCTTGTTGGACCCGCCCGACGCGAACAGCTCGGGGAACCGGTCGCCGTTGCAGTCGAAGGCCGAGACCCCGCCGCCGACGAAATGCTCCCAGCCGCCGTCATAGACGCTGGCCGGTACCTCGACCGGCGTGAACACCGGGCCGGCGAGCGCGATCCCCGGCACCATCGCAAAGACCAGCGCCCTAAGCATCGCTCATCCGGCGGACCGCCAGCTCGGTCACGCCCTCCATTGCGTAAGCCGCAGCGCCCTTGGCCCACATCATGTCACCCCATTTGTGAATGCGCACCTCCGGCGGTGGTGCGTCGACCTGCACGACCTGCGATCGCATCAGCGCGATCACGTCGTCCGAATAGAGGAAATCGTGGCTCATCCGCTCGCCCGACACGATGATCAGCGCCGGGTCGAAGACGTTGATCAGGTTGGCGAGCCCCATGGCGAACATCCGGCTGGCCCGCTCCAGGATCGACCCGGCGGTCTGGTCGCCGGCGCGCGCGGCGGCAAAGAGCGCGTCGAGCTTGTCCTCGGGCGTCCGGCCGACCAGGTTCGGCACCGTGCCGGTCGCCTCGCGCAGCAGCGCGTAATCGGCCACATAGGCTTCGAGGCAACCGCGCTGGCCGCAGCGGCAGAGCGCCCCGCCGAGATGCACCTTGATGTGCCCGAACTCCGCGCCGCAGCCGCGCGTGCCGCGGTAGATCTGGCCGTCGATGACGATGCCCAGCCCGACCCGTGCTCGATCGTGACGACAAGGAAATCGCGCACGCCCCGGCCTTCGCCGAAGAGCTGTTCCGCCTTGGCGACGAGGTTCGCGTCGTTGTCGAGAAACACCGGCATCGGCAATGCGGCTTCCAGCATTTCGCGCAAGGGCACGTTGCGCCGGGTGAGCGTCGGCGACCAGTGGACCAGCCCCTGCGGCACGTCGATCACCCCCGAGAGCCCGATGCCGAGCCCCGAGAGATCGCCGATCCCGCGCCCGGTCTCGGCCGCAGCCGCGTCGAGCGTGTCGACGATCCGGCGCACGAGCACCTCGGGCACCATCTGCGCTTCGGCCAGGGGCGCTTCGTGCTCGGACAGCGTATTGCCGTCGAAATCGATCAGGATCGTGCTGATGGTTCCGGACGAGACCTTTATGCCGGCGAGCACATGGGCCGCACCGCGCACCCGGAGCGAGACCCGCGGGCGCCCGCGGCGGGCGCCAGGGGAGGCGCATCGGGCGACACCTCTTCGACCAGCCCGGCCTGGATCAGCTCGGCGGTGATCGCCGTGACCGTCGCGGGGCTGACCCCGGTTTCCTGTGCGATGTCGATGCGCGCGATTTGCCCGGCACTGCGGATGACCGACACGACCTGCTGCCGGCTCGCGTCCCGCAGGTCGCTGCCGGCGGACAGCTTTTCTGGCCTCGCCACGGCTGGACTCCTCCCTGGTGGATCGTGTCATAGCATAATTGCTCCGAGCGCGTGCAAATTTTTTTTGCCACCTGAATTAATTGTGCTAGATTCGGTCCGTCACCGTCGAATCCTTCCGACACGAGCGTCGCAAGGGTCGACCAATGGTGCATGTTTGGGAGGACATCATGAAGAAAACAACAGTGTTCGCCGCTGCGATTCTCGGCGCGACCATGGCAACCTCGGCGCTGGCCCAGACGGTCGGCGTGAGCTGGTCGAACTTCCAGGAAGAGCGCTGGAAAACCGACGAAGCCGCGATCAAGGGCGCCCTCGATGCCGCCGGTGCGACCTACATCTCGGCCGACGCGCAGAGCTCCGCCTCGAAGCAGCTTTCCGACGTCGAAAGCCTGATCGCGCAGGGCGCCGACGTGCTCGTCATCCTGGCGCAGGACACCCAGGCCATCATCCCCGCGGTGCAGGCTGCGGCCGACGAGGGTATCCCGGTTATCGCCTATGACCGCCTGATCGAAGACTCGCGCGCGCTCTACCTCACCTTCGACAACGTCGAAGTGGGCCGGATGCAGGCCCGTGCCGTGTTCGCGGCCGCGCCCAAGGGCAACTACGTGATGATCAAGGGCTCGCCGACCGACCCGAACGCCGACTTCCTGCGCGGCGGGCAGCAGGGAGATCCTGCAGGCCGCGATCGACGCCGGCGACATCACCATCGTCGGTGAAGCCTATACCGACGGCTGGCTGCCGGCCAACGCCCAGCGCAACATGGAACAGATCCTGACGGCCAACGACAACAACGTCGACGCCGTGGTCGCCTCGAACGACGGCACCGCCGGTGGCGTGGTCGCGGCGCTCACCGCCCAGGGCATGGAAGGGATCCCGGTCTCCGGCCAGGACGGTGACCATGCGGCGCTCAACCGCGTCGCCCTCGGCACCCAGACCGTGTCGGTCTGGAAAGACGCCCGCGAGCTCGGCAAGGCCGCCGGCGAAGCCGCTGCGGCGATGGCCGGCGGCACCGCGATGGCCGATCTGCCGGGCGCCGGCGACTGGACCTCGCCGGCCGGCACGACGATGACCTCGATCTTCCTCGCGCCGGTTCCGGTCACCCAGGAGAACCTCTCCGTCGTGGTCGACGCCGGCTGGATCACCCAGGAAGCGCTGTGCCAGGGTGTGTCGGGCGGCCCGGCCCCCTGCAACTGATCGCCTGAACGCCTGAAACCCGGCCCCCACCCCACCCCGAGGTGGGGGCCTCTTCCCGCATTCGGACGGACCTTGCCATGACCGACCAGACCGCGACGCCGGTTGACGCCAACGAACCGACCCGGCTGAAGAAGAATTTTTTCCAGACCCTCGAACTCGACACCCGCCTGCTCGGCATGATCGGCGCCTTCGTCGTCATTGCGCTGATCTTCAACGTGCTCACCGAGGGCCGTTTCCTGACCCCGCGCAACATCTTCAACCTGACGATCCAGACCGTCTCGGTCGCGATCATGGCCACCGGCATGGTCTTCGTCATCGTCATGCGCCACATCGACCTGTCGGTCGGCGCGGTGCTCGCGGTTACTTCGGCGATGATGGCGATGACCCAGGTCATGGTCATGCCGCAGTGGCTGGGCGTGTCGCTCGGCAGCCCGCTGATCGCCCCGGTCGCCATCGTTGTAGGCCTTTTGACCGGCGTCGCCGTCGGCGCCCTGCACGGCTGGCTGATCGGCTACCTGACCATCCCGGCGTTCATCGTCACCCTCGGCGGCTACCTGATCTGGCGCAACGTCGCCTGGTACCTGACCAACGGCCAGACCATCGGCCCGCTCGACGAGACCTTCCAGATCTTCGGCGGCATCAACGGCACGCTGGGCGAGACCTGAGGTGGGTTTTCGGGGCACTCGCCGTGGCGGCGACGATCTGGGCGATGATCCGCGCCCGCCGGCTCAAGATCGCGCATGAATTCCCGGTCAAGCCGGTCTGGGCCGAGCCCTGCTCAACACCATCCGGCGCTGCGGCGATCTCGGCTTCGTCTGGATCCTCAATTCCTACGACATTCCCAAGGCCCGTCTCGCCCGCATGTTCGCCGACCGCGGCGAGACCATGCCGAAGGCTACACCACCGGCTACGGCGTCCGATCTCGGTGCTGCTGCTGATCCTCATCGCCGTCACCATGATGGTCGTGGCCAAGCGCACCCGTCTCGGCCGCTACATCTTCGCCACCGGCGGCAACCCGGAAGCGGCGGCGCTCGCCGGCATCAACATCCGCTTCCTCACCGTCAAGCTGTTCATGATCATGGGCGCGCTGGCGGCGATCTCGGCGGTGGTGGCCAGCTCGCGCCAGACCTTCCACTCCAACGACATCGGCACGCTGGACGAGCTGCGCGTGATCGCTGCGGCGGTCATCGGCGGCACCGCCTTCGCCGGCGGTATCGGCACCATCCACGGCGCCATCCTCGGTGGCGCTCATCATGCAGTCGCTGCAATCGGGCATGGCGATGGTCGGCGTCGACGCGCCGTTCCAGAACATCGTCGTCGGCCTCGTGCTGGTGATCGCGGTTCTGATCGACACCTTCTATCGCAAACGGACGGGAGGCTGACATGGCCGATACTGTAGACCGCAGCGGTACCCCGCTCCTCGAAATGCGCGACATGCAAAAGGCGTTCGGCGGCATCCGCGCCGTCGATCACGTCTCGATCGACCTCTACCCGGGCGAGGTGCACGGCGTGCTCGGCCACAACGGCGCCGGCAAGTCGGTGCTGATGAAGATGCTGTCGGGCGCCTACACCCGCGACGGCGGCCAGATCCTGGTCAACGGCCAGGAGGCGCATATCGAGACCCCGCGCGACGCCAGACGCTACAACATCGAGACGATCTACCAGACCCTCGCGCTGGCCGACAACCTCGACGCCGCGTCGAACCTGTTCCTCGGGCGCGAACTGACCACGCCTGCAGGCTTCGTCAACGACCCGCTGATGGAGGCCGAGACCCGCAAGATCATGTCGCGGCTCAACCCCAACTTCCGGCGCTACCACACGCCGGTCGCCGGCCTCTCGGGCGGCCAGCGCCAGTCGGTCGCCATTGCGCGCGCGGTCTATTTCGACGCCAAGATCCTGATCATGGACGAACCCACCGCGGCGCTGGGCGTGGCCGAGACCCAGATGGTCGCCGAGCTCATCGACGAGCTCAAGCGCCAGGGCATCGGCATCCTGCTCATCGACCACGACATCCACCAGGTGAAGGCGCTCTGCGACCGGGCTTCGGTGATGAAGAACGGCCGGCTCGTAGGGACCGTGAAGGTCGACGAGGTGACCGAAGACGACCTCCTCGGCATGATCATCCTCGGCAAGAATCCCAAGGAACAGGCGGCTTGACCGCGCGATTCCGTGGCCTTCCCACTTGCGCATTCAATTGGTGATTGCAAGATAACTCAGATCGGTCTTCGCTCCGCGCGTGCCGGTACGTAAAAACACGCAACCGGCGGAATCCGTTTGAACTATGAGACCTGCTGGGTAGTGTTGGCGGCAGTCCGGCGACCGAACCGGCCGCTGGAAAAGCAAAACCAAGGAAGACACTGACCCAGGGAGGAATATCACATGGAACGTCGTAAGTTTCTGACTGGAGCCGCAATCGGCACCGCCGGAGCCGCGCTTGCCGCGCCCGCCGTTGCCCAAGGCACCAAAACCATGACCATCGTGTCGACCTGGCCGCGGGACTTCCCGGGCCTCGGCGTTTCGGCCCAGCGCCTTGCCGCGCGCATCACCGAGGCTCTCCGAGGGAGCGATCCAGACCGAATATTTCGCCGCCGGTGAGCGCGTCGGCGCGCTCGACGTGTTCGACGAAGTCGCCTCGGGCAACTCCAACGCCTATATCGGCGCCGACTACTACTGGACCGGCAAGCACCCGGCGCTGGCCTACTTCACCGCCGTGCCCTTCGGCATGTCCTTCGCGGAGATCAACGCCTGGTGCCTCTACGGCGGCGGCATGGACCTGTGGGACAAGGTCCAGGATCAGTTCGGCCTCAAGGGCCTGCCCGCGGGCAACACCGGCACCCAGGCCGGCGGCTGGTTCAACAAGGAAATCGAATCGGTCGACGACTTCAAAGGCCTCAAGATGCGGATCCCGGGCCTCGGCGGCCAGGTGCTCGCCAAGCTCGGCGCCTCGACGGTCTCGCTGCCGGGCGGCCAGATCTACGAAAACCTCGTCTCGGGCACCATCGACGCCACCGAGTGGGTCGGCCCGTACAACGACTACTTCATGAAGTTCTACGAAGCCGCCAAGTACTACTACACCGGCGGCATGCACGAGCCGGGCGCCCAGCTCTCGCTCACCTTGAACAAGTCCTGGTGGTCGGGCCTCACCGACTGGGAGCGCAACATCATCACCGCCGCTTCCCTGGAGGAGAACGCCAATTCGTATTATGAAGCGATGGCACTGAACGGCGAATACCTCACCAAGCTCGAAGACGAGCACGGTGTCGAGGTCCGCTCGTTCAACGACGACGTCTGGGACGGCATGGGCGAAGCCGCCGCGGAGGTCTTCGAGGAGACCGCCGCCTACGACGCGCTCGCTGCCGAGGTGAACGACGCGGTTCAGGCCAAGATGCGCGAGATCGGCCGTGGCATCTCGCTGTTCGAAGGTCAGTTCGTCAACCAGCGCAACCGGATCCTCGGCCTCTGAGCCCAGATACGGCGACATGACAGGACGGGCGGGGCGCGGGCCCCGTCCGTCTTTGGCGCAAATGGCAGGAACGACACCGCCGGCGGCGCCCAAGAACCGGACAAGACCTGACAAGCGGGGGAAGACCATGGACACCGTGATAGACCACGACGCCTTGCCGCGGCATGGACGCCCCGCGCCTGTCGCCCGCACCTTTGGATGGGCCATGCTGACCATCCTGGTCGCCTTCCTCGTCAACAACATCCTGGTCGTGTGGTTCGGCTTCCCGGGCCTGCGCGGCATCGGGTCCGAGGGCGGGCTCCTCGGCTGGGCGAGCCTCGCGCTCTACGCCATCGCCCTTGCCGTCGCCGTCGCCATCGTCTTCACCAGCCCGAACCGTTCGCTGCGCTGGGACGCGCATCTCGTCCACCGCTTCAACGTCTATTTCGTGCGGGCGCTGTTCTGGTCGATCTTCCTCGTCGGGCTGTTCGACGCCTCCATCGCCTTCCTGCGCTCCGAGGGCCTGACCGTGACGCTGTTCGGCGACGCGCTCGGCCAGAGCCTGACCCGATCCAACTTCATCGGCCCCTGGATCCACGTGCCGCTGATCGTGATCGGTTTCCTGCTCGCGCTCGTCACCCGCACTTTGGGCTTTCCCTGGCTCGCCCTGCTGATCGTCGCCGCCGAACTGCTGATCGTTCTCTCGCGCTTCGTCTTCTCCTACGAACAGGCGCTGATGGGCGACCTCGTGCGCTACTGGTATGCGGCTCTATTCCTGTTCGCCTCGGCCTATACGCTCTACGAAGAGGGCCACGTCCGGGTCGACATCCTCTATGCCGGTCTCGGCCGCACCACCCGCGGCTACCTCAACGCGCAGGGCACGATCCTGCTCGGCCTCACCACCGCCTGGGTGATCCTCTGGATCGCCTTCAACGGCCCGCAATCGATCGTCAACGCGCCGGTCAAGAATTTCGAGATCAGCCAGGCCGGCCCCTTCGGCATGTATGTGAAATACCAGATGGCCGCCTTCATCGGCCTGTTCGCCGTGACCATGCTGATCCAGTTCGTGAGCTACTTCTTCGACGCGGTGGCCGACTGGTACGACGAACCGGGCCATCGGGCCCCCGGCCATTCTTCGGCGCATTGAGGTGACACCATGGAGCTCTTCTTTCTTCTCCTCCTGATCGTCATCATGGGCAGCGCGCTGGGCTCGGGGTACCCCGTGGCCTTCGCGCTGCCGGGCGCCGCGATCATCACCATCGGCCTCGCCGCCGGTGCGGGCTGGCTGTTCGCCGGCCACACCGACGCCTATTTCCACTCCGGCGGGCCGCAACAATGGCTCTCGGCGGGGGTCACCAACCTCCGAGGGGTCTATTGGGAGGTCGAGCGGGATACGCTCATCGCCATCCCGTTGTTCATCTTCATGGGCATCATGCTCCAGCGCTCGAAGATCGCCGAAGACCTGCTGGTGACCATGGCGCAGCTGTTCGGCCCGGTTCCGGGGGGCCTCGGTATTTCCGTCATCTTCGTCGGAGCGCTGCTGGCGGCCACCACCGGTATCGTCGGTGCGACCGTCGTCGCCATGGGCCTGATCTCGCTGCCCGCGATGCTGCGCAACAATTACTCGACGCCGCTCGCCACCGGCACCATTGCCGCCTCCGGTACGCTCGGGCAGATCATCCCGCCCTCGATCGTGCTCATCATCCTCGCCGACCAGCTTGCCTCCGCCGCCGACCAGGCCTCGACGCTGCGCAAGGCGCTGCACAAGGACGCGACCGGCGAGCTGTCGATGCCGTCGCTCTTCGACGTTTCCGGGACCAGCGCCGGCGAGATGTTTCTCGGCGCCTTCATCCCCGGCCTCGTCCTCGTCGGCCTCTACATGGTCTACATCCTCGTCTATGCGATCCTGCGGCCCAAGGCGGCGCCGGCGGTGCATTTCGACGACGACTACGACGCGGCCTTCTGGCGCAAGGTCTTCATTACCCTGGTGCCGCCGCTCGCGCTCATCTTCCTCGTTCTCGGGTCGATCATCGCCGGGATCGCCACCGTGAACCAGGCCGGCGCCATCGGTGCCGCCGGTGCGCTCATCATGGCCGGCTACCGGCTGCCCGGCGAGAAGGTCCGTGGCACCTATGCGCCGGCCATTCTGGCGCTCCTCGCCTTCGCGGTGATCGGCTTCGCGCTCGCGACCTACGAAATGAACATCAAGGCGATGGACACCCCCGCCGACCGCATTGGGATCACCCTCGGGGTGATCGGTACGGTGCTGCTGCTGGTGTCGCTGATCTGGTCGGGGATCCGGGTGCTGCGGATCGAGCACACGCTCCAGGGCGTGATGCTGGAAACCGCCAAGACCACCTCGCTCGTGTTCATCATCCTGCTCGGCGCGGCGATGCTGACGGCGGCGTTCCGCGCCTTCGGCGGCGAGGAACTTGTGCGTGAGTTTCTCGTCTCGCTGCCCGGCGGCTTCTGGACCCAGTTCGCCATCGTCATGCTGGTGATCTTCATCCTCGGCTTCTTCCTCGACTTCATCGAAATCGCCGTGGTCGTGGTGCCCATCGTGGCGCCGATCCTGCTGGCCGATCCGGGTGCCAACGTGACCGCCGTCTGGCTCGGGGTGATGATCGGTCTCAACATCCAGACCAGCTTCCTCACGCCGCCCTTCGGCTTCGCGCTGTTCTATCTGCGTGGCGTGGCGCCGGCGATCGTGCGGACGGTGCAGATCTACAAGGGCGTCGTGCCCTTCATCCTGCTCCAGATCGCGGCGCTCGGTATCGTCGCCACCTTCCCGCCGCTGGTGAACTACCTGCCCAACCGGGTGAGCTTCCTCTCCGAGACCAGCCCGCCGCCGCGCAGCCCGAAGCTCCAGATCTGCCTCGAGGAATACGTCTCCGACCAGGTCGCCGCCTCGAGCGCGATCCCCGATGCCGTCGCCGCCGCCAAGGCTCTGGATCTCTCGGTGTTGCCGGAGGATCTTGCCGGCGATGTCGCCGATGGCGTCGCCTCCGCCGAAGCCGCGCTCGCGGCGCTCGACGAGGTGCATGCTGCCCAGACCGCGGTCGAGGTTGCCGCGGTGGACTACCGCCCGCAACTCAATGCGGTCCGCTCGCTGGAAAAGCAGATCCGCGCGATTCAGGCCGAGATAGACACGCTCCAGACCCAGATGCGCCGCATGGAGGACGGCGCCGCGCGCGAGGTCCGGGCGATCCAGATCGAAGGCTCACTGCTGAACGCGAGGCGCTCGAAGGGCGCATTCCGGCCGAGTGGGAAGAGGTCCACAAGGCCTTTGCCGCCCTCACCCAGGCCGAGGACAAGGCTCGCAACAGCTACCAGCGCGCCGCCGACGACGCCTATGAAGGCCCGGCCGAAGTGCTGGCGGCGCTCTCGGGCAACGCAGCCTTCACCGCGCTGGAAACGCCGCTGGTCGAGGCTCGGCAGCGTCTTTGCGACCGGATCGGGCGAGGAAGCCATCGACAAGATCAAGGCCGTCGAAGACATGTTCGGCGATGTCGAGGGCGCGGGCGATGTCAAATCGGCGCTCTCCAAGGCCCGCCGTGCACTCGACAAGGACGACCGCGAAGAGGCGCTCGCACTCTACGACGAGACGATGGCCGAGTTCGAAGCCCAGGCCGACTGGCGCAGGAAGGCCGACGCCGTGGTGCCCGGACTTACCGCCTATCTCGACACGATCCGGCCCAACCTCGGCGCCCGGGTGCAGGACCGGCTGACCCGCGACCAAGCGCTCGCCATGGCGTCCTGCACCGCGCATCACCGCGACGTGTCGCTGAACTTCTGACGCGTCGCGAGCGGGGCCAGGCGGCCAGGCCCCGGCGCAGCGTCTCCTGTGGGAGGGAATCCGGAAATCCGGATTTCCGGATTCGGGTTAACGGCGGTTCGAGGTAGGTTAGAGCCTGATTTCGAGGCTTGGCGCGGGCTGCGCTACGTCAGCCGCCGGGCAGCGAGGGTGCTCGCCCCCGCCATCGCGGCGGCCGTGGCGAGGCAGAGCGCAAGCCCGCCGATCTGGTAGCTGATCCCCGACAAGAGCGTGCCCAGGAGCCGGCCGGCGGCGTTCGACATGTAGTAGAACCCGACGTCCATCGTCACCCGTTCCGCGCCGCTGAAGGCGAGGATCAGGTAGGAATGGACCGAGGAGTTCACGGCAAAGACGAAGCCGAAGACCATCAGCCCCGCCACCAGTGCCGGCGTGAGCCAGGGGCCGGGCAGGAGCGCAGCCAGCGCCAGCACCGCCGGGATCACCGTGAGCCAGCCGACCCAGAGGATCGCGAGGCGCGTGATCTCATCGACGGACCGGTTAGAAGCCCGCAACAACCGCGGCGCGAAGGCCTGGACCGCTCCGTAGGCGACGATCCACGCCGCCATAAAGCCGCCCACGAGGAAGAACGCCTGCCGCGCGCCCTCCGGCGTGCCGTCCGACAGAACCGAGCTGAAATAGATCGGGATGCCGACGACGAACCAGGTGTCGCGCGCGCCGAACAGGAACATCCGCGCCAGCGACAGCCGGTTCACGCGCGGTTCGGTCGAGAACACATGGGCGAATTTGGCCGCCTTCGAGCCTTTCGGCAGCCCGGCGGGCATGAACAGCACGACCGCAAGCAGGATTGCGGCGAGGATCACCGCCATCAGGATCACGCTGGCCTTGAACCCGATGAGACCGAGCAGGGCGGCGCCGAGGAAGAAGCCGAAGCCCTTCACCGCGTTCTTGGACCCGGTGAGCACCGCGACCCAGCGAAAGAGCGCATCGTCGCCCTCGGGGGCGAGCAGTTTCACCGCGGATTTCGATGACATCTTGGCGAGGTCCTTCGCCACGCCGGAGAGCCCCTGCACCCCCATGACGAAAGGCACAGACAGAGCCATCGCCCAAGTCAGCTCGAGCCGCGAAAGCGCCAAGAGCGCGACAATCTGCAGGGTTAGACCCGCATAGAGCGTGGAGGTCAGCCCGAAACGCGCCGCCAGCCAGCCCGCGGACAGGTTGGTGACGATGCCAGCGATTTCGTAGAGCAGGAACAGCCAGGCGAGGGTGATCGGAGAGAAGCCAAGCTCGTGGAAATGCAAGAGCACCAGCATGCGCAACGCGCCGTCGGTGAGCATGAACGCCCAGTAGGCCTCCGTCACCGCGATATAGGCCGAGAACCCGTCGGGGCGGGTACGGCTCATGATTGCAGCGACCGCGCGACCATCCGCGCCACGTCGGCGAGGCGGCAGGCATAGCCCCATTCGTTGTCGTACCAGGCGTAGACTTTCACCTGGGTGCCGTTCACCACCATGGTCGAGGGGGCGTCGACGATCGCGGAGCGCGGGTCGTTGACGTAATCCGCCGACACCAGCGGCCGCTCCTCGTAGCCGAGGATACCGGCAAGCGGCCCCTCGGCCGCCACCTTGAACAGCGCGTTCACTTCCTCGGCCGTAGTCTCGCGCGCGACCTCGAAGACGCAATCGGTGAGTGAGGCGTTGAGCAGCGGGATCCGCACCGCATGGCCGTTGAGCCGCCCAGCGAGCTCGGGAAAGATCTGGGTGATCGCCTTGGCCGAGCCGGTGGTGGTGGGAATGAGCGAATTGAGCGCCGAGCGCGCCCGGCGCAAATCGCCGGCCGGCCGGTCGACCATGGTCTGGGTGTTGGTCACGTCGTGGATCGTGGTGATCGAGCCGTGCCGGATACCGATCCCCTCGTGGATCACCTTCACCACCGGCGCGAGGCAGTTGGTGGTGCAAGAGGCCGCCGTAACCAGTCTCTGATCCGCATAAATGTCGTGATTCACGCCGTAGACGATGTTGACCGCCTCCGCGTCTTTCACCGGCGCCGACACCACCACCTTCTTGACCCCGGCGGCGTAATAGGGCGCGACCTTGTCCGCGGTCTTGAACACGCCGGTGCAGTCGATCACCAGGTCGATGCCCATCTCGGCGAGCGGCAGGTCTTCGATCCGCCGTTCGGACCGCACCTCCATCCGCTGGCCGTTCAGTGTGATCGAGGTCGCATCATGCGCCACCGAGCCCGTCCAGCGACCGTGCACCGTGTCGAACTCGATGAGATGGGCGTGGGTTTCCGGCGTGCCGACGGCGTCGTTGACGAGCACGATCTCGCCCGCGATCCCGTTGTCGGTGAGATCCGCAGCGCGAGTTTGCCGATCCGTCCGAGGCCGTTGATCGCGATGCGGGTCATGGCAGGTCCCTTCCCGAGAGTCCTCCAGCCCCTATGTCATCCGCGTAACGGTTTCATGACAGCCGCACGCGGAACCCGTCACAACCCCTCGCGCGCGACCAGTTCCATCTCGTGGGTCTCGCCGAGCGCCACCTCGACCCCGAGCTTGCCGCGCATCGTCACCACCGAGCCGATCATGATCAGCGCGGGGCCCTTGAGCTTCGCCGCCTTCACCTTGGCGCCGATGTCGGCGAGCGTGCCCGAGACCACGCGCTGCGTTATGCGGGTGCCGTTGTCGACCACGGCGATCGGCATGTCGGCGGGCACACCCTGGGCCATCGCCGCGGCGGCGATCTCGCCGACGAAGCGGAGCCCCATGTAGACCACTACGGTCTGATCGGCCCGCGCAAGCCGGGTCCAGTCATGCAGCAGCAGCCCATCCTTGCCATGCGCGGTCACGAAGACGACGCTCTGGGCATGGTCGCGGTGGGTGAGCGGGATGCCGGCCGACGAGCCGCAGCCGGCGGCCGCGGTGATGCCGGGCACGACGATCACCGGGATGCCATGGGCGGCCACGTCTTCGAGCTCTTCGCCGCCGCGCCCGAAGATGAACGGATCGCCCCCCTTGAGCCGCAGCACCCGCTTGCCCGCCTTGGCGAGCTTGATGATGAGCGCGGTGGTCTCTTCCTGGGTCAACACATGGTTGCCGGCCTGCTTGCCGACGTCGATCCGCTGGGCATCGCGCCGCAAGAGGTCGAGGATGCCGGGGCCGATCAGCCGGTCGTAGAGCACCACGTCGGCATGCTGCATCATCCTGAGCGCCTTGAAGGTGAGCAGGTCGGGGTCGCCTGGCCCCGCGCCCACCAGCCAGACCTCGCCCTGGCGCAGGTTCTTGTCGTCGCCGGCCAGCTCCTGCTCCACCAGCCGCTCCGCGAGCGCGCGGTCGCCGGAGAGAAAGGCGTCGCCGATCGTGCCCTCGATCATGTTTTCCCAAAACCGCCGCCGCGCGGTGCCGCCCTTGATCTTCTCCGCGATCCGGTCGCGGTAGGGAGACAGGAACGCGGCGAGCTGGCCATAGGCGGCCGGCAGCATCGCCTCGACCCGCGCGCGCAGGATCCGCGCCACGACGGGCGCCGCGCCGCCGGTGGTGATGGCGATGGTCAGCGGATCGCGTTCGACCACGCTGGGCGTGATGAAATCGCAATACGCCTTTTCGTCCGCCACGTTGGCGAGCACCCCGTGCATCTTCGACGCGGCGAACAACAGATCGTCGCGCGGGCCCTCTTCCGAGGCGCCCCAGGCCACCAGCGCGCCCTCGAAATCCGCCTCCTCGGGCACACGGTCGTGAAACACCACGCCGTCGCGGCCTATGAAGGCGCGCACCTCTTCGCCCGGATCGGGGTCGAAGCAATGCACGATGGCCCCCGCCGACAGCGCCCGTTCGATCCGCCGCGCGGCGACGGTGATGCCGCCGTCGACGATCACCTTCTTGCCGCGGACATCGAGAAAGATCGGCAGGTAGTCCATCAGTTCTGCACCTTCGCCCAGTCGCCCATGGCGTCCGAGAGCGCCATCGCCGCATCGGCGTCGAGATCGACCTGGGTGATCCGTTTGCCTTCGCGCAGGATCAGCCGCAGCATCTTCATGCCGCCGTCGAAAGTGACCTCGCGCAGTTCCGCCTTGCGGCTGTAGGGCAGCTCGTAGCGGGCGATTTCCCTGAAATCGTCACTCATAGCGCAGCCCCCGGGTGAACGACGCCTCGAGCAGCCATTCCCATTTCCGCGGCGTGTCCTTGTAGTCCGGCTTTAGGTCGAACTCGAGATGCATGATCCCGCTTTCGGCGGCATGCGCCACGAGGCGCTCCAGTTCTTCGAAACTGGTCACCTCGGGGTGGCCGATGATGAGGTCGGAGAGGCGTGCGTGGTTGGTCTCGGTCATGTCAGCTTCCTTTCACACGGTTATGGAACCGGACGCGGTAGACGGTGCGCGGCGAATGCGCCTGCGCCGCGGCGTCGAACCCGGTCCGGTCGTGGAGTACGTTGTTGCAGAGCACGCCCTGGCCGGCCCCGAACCTCAGAGAGATCGTCATGGGATCGGGCGTTTCAAGGGCGTGCTGGAGAAACGCGACGGCTTCGCGGGTGAGCGAATCGTCGCGCCATTCGATGCTCCGGGTGCGCGCAGTGTACCGCATCTGCATCTCGCCGGTTTCCGCATCGGGGAAGAACACCGGGCCGACCGAGGCGGGGCGGAGTGCGCCCTCGTCCTCGTTTTCCGGGATCGCCATCGCCTCCGGATGCATCAGCGCGGCGACGTAGTCCGGGTTCTCGTCCATCAGCCGGATGAAGGCGATGGTATGGTCGAGGAACTGGTTCGAGCCGCCGTCGTCGGCGGGCGTCTCGGTGTGCAGCACCATGGCGGATATCCGGTCGTCCGGCGCATTGTAATAGCCGTCGGTGTGCCAGTTCATCTTGCGCTTGGAATAGGGGATGTAGCCCCGCTGCGCCGGCGCGTCCGACTCGCGCAGGGCGACGATCCCGTCGCCGCCGGCCGAGCGGTGCTTCTCGGCGATCCGGAGCCCGAAGGCCTCGGCGAAGGGCCGCATCGCGCCGCGCTGGTCGGCAGATTCGTCGGTCGCGTAGAGCGCCAGATTCGCTGCTTTGCAGCGCCGGATCAGCTCCGATTTTTCCGCTTCGGACGGGTTCGCGAGATCGGAAATCTCGACAAATCCTGCCGTCTTCGCGGCCTCCGCGGCAGACAGTCGCGCCGCGCGCCATTTCCGATAAAAATCATCGGTCTTTGGCGTCTGCCAGAAAAACCCGTTCGTTTCGCGCATGTTAACGATCACTTCCTCCCACGGCCTAAAACCTGACCTTTTTAATCGGCAATCTTTGTTCGTTTGTTTCGCAGTTGCGGCAACTTTTTTCTTTTACATTCGATTATCCGGATGTGTAAATTAATGGCAACACGCTTCGTCGGTCGACGGGTGAATCGCATGCGCAGGAGTTGAGGAGGGCGCAGGTGAGAAGCTCGGGGCCGAGGCGGACATATTCGAACGATTAACACGCGCGACCACTCTCAGGGAGGATCAAATGAAAGACGATCAGACCGGCACGTCCAAGCACGAAACGCCGATGCTCGACGAACTCGAAGGCGGCAAGTGGCCGAGCTTCGTTACGGGCCTCAAGCGCCTGCGCGACGAGGGCACCGACAGCAACCGGGCGATCATGAACGATCTTCTCGGCCAGCTTGAGCATTCCTACGAGGAAAAGCTCGGCTTCTGGAAGGGCGGCGCGATCTCGGTCCTCGGCTACGGCGGCGGCGTCATCCCCGCTTCTCGGAAGTGGCCGCCAAGTACCCGGCCTCGAAAGAATTCCACACCCTGCGGGTGATGCCGCCCGCGGGCTACCACTACACCACCGACCTGCTGCGCTCGATGGCGGACATCTGGGAAGAGCACGGCTCCGGCCTGATCGCCTTCCACGGCCAGTCGGGCGACATCATGTTCCAGGGCTGTGCCTCGGACAAGGTTCAGCCGGCCTTTGACGCGCTCAACGAGCTCGGCTTCGACCTCGGCGGCGCCGGCCCGGCGCTCCGCACCGCGATGTCCTGCGTCGGCCACGCCCGCTGCGAACAGTCGATGTACGACGAGGTCCGTGCCCACCGCACGATGATCAACGCCTTCCTCGACGAGATGCACCGCCCGTCGCTGCCCTACAAGTTCAAGTTCAAGTTCTCGGGCTGCGCCAACGACTGCGTCAACGCCATCCACCGCGCCGACTTCGCGGTGATCGGCACCTGGCGCGACGACATCAAGATCGATCAGGAGAAGGTCAAGGAGCACGTCGCCAAGGTCGGCCGCAAGTACACGATCGACACCGTCGTTTCGATGTGCCCGACCCGCGCCATCTCGCTCAACGACGACGACACGCTCGAGATCGACAACCAGTCCTGCGTCCGCTGCATGCACTGCATCAACGTCATGACCAAGGCGCTCTCCGTCGGCGACGACCGCGGCGTCTCGATCCTGATCGGCGGCAAGCGTTCGCTCAAAGTGGGCGACCTCATGGGCACCATGGTCGTGCCGTTCATGAAGCTCGAATCGGACGAAGACTTCGAGAAGCTCGAAGAATTCGGCTCGACCGTGATCGAGTTCTTCGCCGACAACGCCCTCGAGCACGAGCGCATCGGCGAGACCATCGACCGGATCGGCCTGCCGGCCTTCATCGAGGCCGTCGGCATCGAGCCGGACCCGAACATGGTCCAGCACCCGCGCACCTCGTCCTACGTCCGCACCGACGACTTCGACGAAGAAGCCGCCAAGTGGTTCGAGCGCAAGGCCGCCGAAGCTCAGATCAGCGCCGAGTAATCGGCGCCCACAATCCAGTCACACATGAACCGCGCCCGCCCCTGGGCGGCGCGGTCTGGGAGGAAAAGCATGAATCAGCAAGCTGAGAAGCCCCGCATGCCCGATGAGGTTGGTGTACCGGATCCGTTTCCGTACATGCACCCGACCCTGAAGGCCAACTACGGCAACTGGGACTGGCACGACCGTCCGCGCCCGGGCGTTCTGCACCATGTCTCCAAGTCGGGCGACGAGGTCTGGACCGTGCGTGCCGGCACCCAGCGCCAGATGGACGTCTTCACCATCCGCAAGCTCGCCGACATCGGTGACGAGTTCGCCGACGGCTTCGTCCGCTTCACCACCCGCTCGAACATCGAGTACATGGTGACCGACGAATCCAAGGTCGCGCCGCTGATCGCCAAGCTGGAAAGCGAAGGCTTCCCGGTGGGCGGCACCGGCGCCTCGGTGTCGATGATCTCGCACACCCAGGGCTGGCTGCACTGCGACATCCCCGGCACCGACGCATCGGGCGTGGTCAAGTCGCTCATGGACGTGCTCTACGACGAGTTCGTGCAGGAAAAGATGCCGAACCGCGTGCGTGTGACCACCTCCTGCTGCCAGATCAACTGTGGCGGCCAGGGCGACATCGCCGTGAACGTGCAGTACACCAAGCCGCCGCGGATCAACCACGACCTCGTGGCCAACGTCTGCGAACGCCCGGCCGTCGTGGCCCGTTGCCCGGTGGCGGCGATCCGTCCCGCCATGGTCAACGGCAAGCCCTCGCTGGAAGTCGACGAGAAGAAATGCGTCGCCTGTGGCGCCTGCTACCCGCCCTGCCCGCCGATGCAGATCAACGGCAAGGACGAGACCCGGATCGCGATCTGGGTGGGCGGCAAGCACTCCAACGCGCGGACCAAGCCGACCTTCCACAAGCTCGCCGTTGCGAACCTGCCCAACAACCCGCCGCACTGGCCGGAAGTGGCCGACATCGTGCGCAGGATCGTCCAGACCTACAAGACGGACGCCAAGCACTGGGAACGCATGGGTGAGTGGATCGACCGCATTGGCTGGAACCGGTTTTTCGAGAAGACTGGACTCGCGTTCACCAAGCACCACCTCGACACGTGGACCGGTGCGCGCAAGACCATGAACATGTCGGCGCACGTGCACTTCTAAAGGCACGGGCCCCGGCCTGACAGACTAGGAATATCAAAGTGAAAATCGGAGTCCTGATTTCCGAGGGGCCGTACACGCACCAAGCTGCGGATTCGGCCTACAAATTCGTGACGGCCGCTCTCGCGGCCGGCCACGAGGTCCCGCGGGTGTTCTTCTACCATGACGGTGTGAACGTCGCGACGCGCCTCAGCGTGCCGCCCCAGGACGAGCGCAACATCCAGCAGAACTGGACCGCGCTCGCTAAGGATCACGGTGTCGATCTCGTCGTCTGCATCGCCGCGGCCCAGCGCCGCGGCATGCTCGACGCGAACGAAGCCGAGCGCCAGGAGCAAGGACGCCAACAACATCGCCGAGGGGTTCCGGATTTCCGGCCTCGGCCAGCTCATCGAAATGGGAATCCAGACCGACCGTCTGGTGACCTTCGGCGACTGAGGGGGGAACGAAATGTCCGACGTGAAAAAGTTCCTCTACGTGAACCGCAAGGCGCCCTACGGCACGATCTATGCCCTGGAAAGCCTCGAGGTCGTTCTGATCGGTGCTGCCTTCGAGCAGGACGTGACGCTGGCTTTCGTCGACGACGGCGTGTTCCAGCTCACCAAGGGCCAGAACACCGACGGGATCGGCGTGAAAAACTTCTCGCCGACCTTCCGGGCGCTGGGTGACTACGATGTGCAGAAGCTCTTCGTCGAGCGCGAAAGCCTCGAAGAGCGCGGCCTGAGCGAAGAGGACCTGATCGAGGTCGTCTACGAGGACGAGGATGACGACTGGGCGGAAAAGCCGGCCATCCACGTCAAGAGCCGTGCCGAGATCGCTGACATCATGGCCGACAGCGATGTCGTTCTGAGCTTCTGAGAAGGGGGGAGACATGTCTACGCTTCACACTGTGAACAAATCGCCCTTCGCCACGCAGGCGCTCCTGAGCTGCCTGAACCACGCCAAGGCCGGCGACGCGATCCTCCTGATCGAGGACGGCGTCTATGGCGGGTTGAGCGGGACCCAGATGACCGAAATCGTTACCGAATTCGGCAAGTCCGTTTCGCTCTACGTATTGGCGCCCGATGCCGCCGCGCGCGGGATCGATACGAAACGTCTCATCGACGGTGTCGAGGGCGTCGACTACACCGGGTTTGTCGAACTGGTCGCCAAGCACGACCGGACGCAATCCTGGCTCTAACCCAAGACGAAAGAAGGAAAGCGAAAAATGGCATACGAAGTGAACGGTCAGACCGTTGAATGCGACGAAGAGGGCTACATCACCAATCTCTCCGATTGGACCAAAGAGCTCGCCGAAGTCATCGCCAAGAATGAAGACCTGGAGATGGACGCCGATCGTTGGGAAGTGGTGAACTTCCTGCGTGAGTACTACGACGAGTACCAGATCGCCCCGGCCGTCCGCGTGCTCATCAAGGCCGCGAAGAAGTCGATGGGTCCGGACAAGGGCAACAACAAGTACATGTACGAGCTGTTCCCCTACGGCCCCGCCAAGCAGGCGTGCAAGATCGCCGGCCTGCCCAAGCCGACCGGCTGCGTCTGAGCCCAACCAAAAGCGCCCCGGCGGACGGAGGAGCCGCCGGGGTGTTTTCCAACTATTTCCGCTAATGCCCTGAAAATAAACAACAACAGGGCAAGCAACGGGAGGAGTCTGCGTGCTGTCCATCGTCTACGCCATCTTGTTCTACGCGGCCACGATCCTGCTGATCGTGGGCGTCGGCGCACGGATCCGGAAGTACGCGACCGCTCCGACCCCGCTGGTCATCCCCACGACCCCCGCACCGATCACCCGGTCCGGCGTGGTCTGGCGCGTCCTGCGCGAGGTTCTGTTCTTCGAGAGCCTGTTCAAGTCCAACAAGTGGATCTGGCTGTTCGGCTGGATGTTCCACATGGCGCTCTGGCTCGTCATCATCCGGCATCTGCGCTACACGATCCCGACCGACACGCCCTGGCTGCTCAACTTCCTGCAGCCGTTCGGCAAATACGCGGGCTTTGCCATGGTGATCGGCCTCGGTGGCCTCTGGGCCCGGCGTTTCCTGGTCGACCGCGTGCGCTACATCTCGTCGCCGTCGGACCACCTGATCCTGGCGCTGCTCATCGCCATCGGCCTCTCCGGCCTGTCGATGACCTTCGTGGCCAAACCCGACATCGTCATGGTCAAGGCGTTTATGTCCGGGCTCTGGACGTTCCAGATCAACACCCTGCCGTCGAGCCCGCTGGTGTTCCTGCATCTCGGCCTGGTGATCGTGCTGATGATCATCTTCCCGATCTCGAAGCTCCTGCATGCGCCGGGCGTGTTCTTCTCGCCGAGCCGCAACATGGTCGACAACCCGCGCGAAGTGCGCCACCTCGCCCCTGGGCGGCAGAACTGGAGAAGTGATCCATGGCTGACGGCGACACCCAGATCCCGAAACTGGACGATCCGCTCCAGGTTCCCTGCATCAAGCCGGGCTCGATGGACGGGCTCCAGCCCTTCCTCGCCAGCCCCGAGCACAACAGGGCGCTCGGGTTCCCCGAGGAGCTGGTGCCGGACTGGAAGGAAAAGGCGCTCGCCAAGATGGCCGAGCTCGCGGAAAAGAACCGCGCCTTCCAGGTCTATCTCGACATCTGCGTGAAATGCGGCGCCTGCACCGACAAGTGCCACTATTTCCTCGGCACCGCCGACCCCAAGAACATGCCGGTGGCGCGCCAGGACCTGCTGCGCTCGGTCTACCGGCGCTATTTCACCTTCGCCGGCAAGTATTTCCCCTGGCTGGTGGGCGCGCGCGACCTCACGAAAGAGGTGCTCGACGAGTGGTATTCCTACTACCACCAGTGCTCCGAGTGCCGCCGCTGCTCGGTCTATTGCCCCTACGGCATCGACACCGCCGAGATCACCATGGCCGCGCGCGACATCCTCGACAGTGTCGGCTACGGGATGAAGTACTCGAACGAGATCATCGGCAAGGTCCACACCGTCGGCAACAACCTCGGGCTCAACCCCAAGGCGCTGAAAGCCACGCTGGAGGACCTCGAAGAGGATATCGAGGACGACACCGGCGTGTCGGTCCGCCTGCCGATCGACGAGCACGGCGCCGACATCCTGCTGGTGACCCCGTCCGCCGACTTCTTCGCCGAGCCGCATATCGACGGCCTCATCGGCTATGCCAAGGTGTTCCACCAGGCCGGCGTGAGCTGGACCCTGTCGTCCTATGCCTCCGAGGCCGCCAACTTCGGCCTGTTCATCGGCAACTACGACAACATGCGCCTGGTCTCGCAGCGGATCCGCAAGGCCGCCAAGGACCTCGGCGTCAAGCGCATCATCTTCGGCGAATGCGGCCATGCCTGGCGGGTGGCGTACAGCTTCCTCAACACGCTGGCCGGACCCTGGGATTTCCTCGATCCGAGATACCCGGTGCCGCAGCACATTCTCGAATTTACCTGGAACGAGATCAAGCAGGGCAACCTGAAATTCGACAAGTCGCAGAACGACCACATGGTGCTGACCTATCACGACAGCTGCAACGTGGCCCGCGCCAGCCGGATGGGCGACAAGCCCGGCGGCCAGTTCGAGATCCCGCGCAACGTCATCAAGGCCGTGTGCAACAACTTCGTCGACATGGACCAGGACACGATCCACGAAAACACGCTGTGCTGCGGCGGTGGCGGCGGTCTTTTGACCGACGACCTCATGGATCTGCGCATCAAGGGTGCGGCGCCGCGGATGACCGCGGTGCAGCAGGTGACTGAGAGCCACGGGGTGACCCACATGGCGGCGATCTGCGCGATCTGCAAAACCCAGTTTTCGAAAGTCATGCCGAAGTACGGCTACGACATGGACTCGATCGTGTCCGTGCACCAGCTGGTGTCGAACGCGATCATTCTCGACGGACAAGAGACCGACGACGCCGAGTAGGCGCAAGGGAGGAATTCGACATGAACGACATGGACCCCAACACCAAGCCGACATTCCGCCGCTTCGAAGAAGGCGACACGGAGTGGGAGCTTAACGAAAAGATCTTCCAGGCCGACAAGTCGTACAAGTGCCCGACCTACGTGCACAAGACGCCGCCCTGCCAGGGCTCCTGCCCGTCGGGTCACAATATCCGCGGCTGGCTCGCCATCGCCCGTGGCATGGACAAGCCGCCGGTCGAGGGCATGCCGTGGCAGGAATACGCCTTCCGCACCATGGTCGAGGCCAACCCCTTCCCCGCCACCATGGGCCGGGTCTGCCCCGCGCCCTGTGAAGCGGGCTGCAACCGCAACGAGGTCGACGATTACGTCGGCATCAACGGCGTCGAGCAGTACGTGGGCGACTGGGCCAACGCGAACAACGTCAAGATGGAAGGGCCTCAGACCGAGACCGGCCGCAAGATCGCCGTCATCGGCGGTGGCCCCGCCGGTCTGTCGGCGGCCTACTTCCTGCGCCTCGACGGCCACGACGTGACCGTCTTCGAAGCCCATCCCGAGCTCGGCGGCATGATGCGCTACGGCATCCCCGGCTACCGGACCCCGCGCGACATGCTCGACAAGGAAATCGGCCGGATCATCGACATGGGCGTCAAGGTCCACGTCAACACCCGCGTCGGCACCGACGTGTCGATGGAAGAGCTCGACAAGGCCTTCGACGCGGTGTTCTGGGCGCTCGGCGCACAGCAGGGCCGGCCGCTGCCGATCCCGGGCTGGGAAGGCACCGACAACTGCATCAACGGCATCGAATTCCTCGACGCCTTCAACAAGGGCTGGGTCGTCGGCACCGCGAAAAAGGTCGTCGTGGTCGGCGGTGGCGACACCTCGATCGACGTCGCCTCGGTCGCCCGCCGTCTCGGCAACATCACCGAGGCGAAACCGGCGGCGCATCCCGACGGCACCGTGATCGACTGGGCCGCGCATGACTCGGCCGGGCTCCTGACCCGCGCCGGCGTCAAGGCGACCCTGACCTCGCTGTTCCCGGTCGAGCAGATGACCGCCGCCGAGCACGAGCGTGAAGATGCCAAGCGCGAAGGCATCGACATCCAGGGCGGTGTGATGCCGCTCGAGGTGATCAAGAACGACAAGGGCGTCGCGATCGGCCTCAAGATGTGCAAATGCGAGATGAAGGGCAACGTGCCGCAGCCGATCGAAGGCACCGAGTACGAGCTCGAAGCCGACATCATCATCGCCGCCATCGGCCAGATGGGCGACCTCACCCACGGGCTCGAAGATCTCGACAACGGCCGCGGCTTCATCAATGCCACCGCGACCTACCAGGTCGAGGGCAAGGAAAAGCATTTCGTCGGCGGCGACATCATCCGCCCGCACCTGCTGACCACCGCCATCGGCCACGGCCGCATCGCCGCGGAGACGATCACCGATTTCCTCGACGACGGCGACATCCACAAGCGGCCCAAGGTCGACGTGCACCACTGGAACCTGATGGAAGAGCTGCACCAGCGCGGCAAGGATCCGGAGCAATACTCGCACAAGCAGGTCGCCGGCACCTCGTCGGCGAAATGGGCGATCCACAACTTCGAGGACCGCTCGGCCAGCCAGATCATCCCGCATGACGAGCTGTTCAAGGGGCACTTCAACTACGTGCCGCGCGAAGAGCGCAGCTACCTCGATCTGCAGGGCGACGCGGTGCTCGGCAACTTCGAGGAGCGGATCATCGGCTTCTCGGAAGAGCAGGCGCAGAAGGAAGGCGAGCGCTGCATGTCCTGCGGCCTCTGCTTCGAATGCGACAACTGCGTGATCTTCTGCCCGCAGGACGCCGTGTTCCGCGTGCCGAAGGGCGACCGCACCGTCGGGCGCTACGTCGACACCGACTACACCAAATGCGTCGGCTGTCACATCTGCGCCGACGTCTGCCCGACCGGCTACATCAAGATGGGTCTCGGGGAGTGACCATGCGGCTCGTTCTCGCTTTCCTTGCCGTATTTGGCCTCATCGGGGGTGCGGCGGCCGACGGGGCTGGCCCCGTCGTGCCGCCCGCCACCGGCGAGCCCCATCCGGTCGACGAGAACTGGCGCGCCAACCACATGGTCTACATGCTGCATGACCGCGACCTGACCATGCGGGCAGGCATCCGCGATCTCGCGCCGGAAGACCATGAAATCAAAGCCTCCCTTGCCGAATGCTTCGATTGCCATGCGGTGAAGGACGAGGCCGGCGAGCCGGTCACCTATGCGGACGACCGCCATTTCTGCCGGGTGTGTCACGACTACGCGGCCGTCGAGGTGGATTGCTTCATGTGCCACCGTTCGACGCCGGCCGACAACACCGCTTACCGCGCGATGGCGACGGCGGAAGATCCGGCCTCGATCGAGGCCTATCTCGCCCGCCTGTCGGAGGAGACGAGCGAATGACAAACCGCGCCGAACTGACCCGCCGCGACATCCTGAAATCGGGCGCGGCGGCTTCCACCGTCACGCTCGCGCCGGGGGTGACCCTGATGGCCTTCGGCGGCACGCCGGCGGAAGCCTCGTCGCGGGCTGACGCCGGCAAGCGCTGGGGCCTGCTGATCGACGCCGGCAAATGCGCCGCCGACTGCACCGACTGCGTCACCGCCTGCAAGGTCGAAAACGGCTGGGGCAACGACGAAGAGCACGGCCATATCGACCCCGAGCAGGCGCCGGAGTGGATCCGCAAGGTGACGCTCCGCGACAAGGAAACCGGCCGCGAGGTCTCGGCGCCGGTGATGTGCCAGCACTGCGAAAATCCGCCCTGCGTCGACGTCTGCCCGACCGGCGCCTCGATGCAGCGCATCGACGGCATCGTACAGGTCGACAAGCACATCTGCATCGGCTGCCGCTACTGCATGATGGCCTGCCCGTTCAAGGCGCGCAGCTTCGTCCACGAGCCGCTGAACGAGCAGAGCGTCAACGCGCCGCGCGGCCAGGGCACCGTGGAAAGCTGCAACCTCTGCGCCCCGCGCATCGATAGCGGCCGGATCCCGGCCTGTGTCGAAGCCTGCGAAAAGGCCGGCCATTCGGCGATCCTGTTCAGCGATCTGAAAGATCGAAAGCCCGATCTCAAAAGCACTCAAAGACCACGGTCGGTAGCGCTCCGCAGCGACCTCGGGCTCAACGCGGGCGTGCGCTACACGAACCTCTGACAGGGGACGCCATCATGGCAATGGAACAGACCATCTGCCGCGAGCGAAAGCGACCCCCGGTGTCTGGCAGGCGGCCGCCCTTCTCGCCGCCTTCCTCGTCGCCGCCGGCGGCGCCACAGTTCTACATGGAGCACCATGGCCACGCCGTCGCCGGCATGACCAACCAGATCGTCTGGGGCCTGCCACGTCTTCGCGATCTTCCTGATCGTCGCCGCCTCGGGCGCGCTCATCTCGCCTCCGCTTCCGCCTCCGTCTTCGGCAACAAGGCCTACAAGCCGATGGCCCGGTTCTCGTCCTTGCTCGTGATCACGCTGCTGGTCGGCGGCCTCGCCATCGTCGTGCTCGACCTCAGTCGCGCCGACCGGCTGATCGTGGCGATGACCACCTACAACTTCAAATCGATCTTCGCCTGCGGAACAGTAGCAACCATAACGGCTTCATCGCCGTGGTCGAGGTCTACTCGTGCTGCAGATGTATCGCCGGCTCGACTACAAATGGGTCAGGCTCGGCGGCCTCGTCGTCCTGTGGCGGCTTGCGCTCTTGCCTGGGCGACCGTTCTTCGGCGGCTGGTGGCCCGCCCGGGCTACGACGCCGCGATCGTAGCGCCGATGTTCATCATCATGAGCTTCTCCTTCGGCCTCGCCGTCTTCGTCGATGCTGATGACACTGCTGCGGCTCAACGATCGCCCGATCGGCGACCAGCTTCTGATGCGCCTCGGCCGGCTCCTCGGGGTCTTCGCCGCCATGGTTTCTACTTCGGCGCAGGTCATCCACCTCTCGGCGTCTCTACGGCGCCAAGAACACCAGCAGCTACTGGGCGCTGGTTTATGTGCTCCGGCATCTACACGCTCCTGTTCTGGGGCGTGCAGGTGATCATAGGCATCGTCGGAGTCGCGCTGGTGTTCTCAACCCGTCGCAGGCTCGACCGTCCTCGCCTCGATCCTCGTGGTGACCGGCGGTTTCGCCCAGATCTCCGTACTGATCGTCATCGGCGGTCGAACCACCCATCGGCAGCAACTATTCCCGGCTACGAGGTGCTCGAAGGCTTCCACGAAGGTGTGGTGAACCCCCACCACGCCGTCGATCTGGGGCTTATGTTGGGTCTTGGCGGTGTGGCGCTGGCGCTGTTCGCCCGGCCAGTCTCGGGGCGGCGATCGCGCGCAGGTCCTGCCGACGAACCTGTCCGACGCCAACCTCGCCGCAAAAGGCCTGATCGCGCCCGCGTGAACGAAGGCGTCATGGCCCTTGATGCAACAGGATGCACCCCATGAAAGACCAGGCCACAAAAACTCGGACGCGTGTCCTCGACCCCAACAACCCGCACCCGTTTTCGCGCCGTCGCGCAGATCCTCGAGCGCGGCAAGGCAAGCAGCGCCACCTCACGCTCGACGAAACCCCGCGACAGCGCGGCGGATGATCGCGGAGCAGGCCGAGCCCGAGCAGATCGGTGCCTTCCTCATGCTGCTGCGCCATGAAGGAAGAGGCGCCCGAAGAGATCCGCTGGCTTCGCCATGGGCGGCGGCGCCGACAGGCGCCCGCGAACCTGCCGCCGTGGGTATCGACTGGTCGTCCTATGCCGGCAAGCGGGTGCAGCTGCCGTGGTACTGCTCAGCGTCATGGCGCTGGTCGGCGCAACTACAGGACAGTGCATGGCACCGAGGGCCACACGCCAGGCCGGGTCTACACCCGCGACGTGCTCACCCATCTCGGCCTGCCGGTCTGCGACTCGCTGCAGATGGCCGCGGGCGAGATCGAGGCCAGGGCTTCGCCTATGTGCCGCTCGAAGTGCTGAGCCCGGCTGCAGGAGATGATCAACCTGCGCGCCCGCTGCTCAGGCTGCGCGGAGTCCGTCCACAGCCACCGGATGCTGAACCCGTTCAACGCGCCGACGGTGATGCAGGGCATCTTCCACCGCGGCTTCATGGACATCCCATTCCGGCGCCGCACAGCTCAGCATCGAAAACGCGGCCGTTTTCCGTGGCGACGGCGGCCCGGCGAATCGAGCGCCAGCCCAACAAGCCCCACCCCGGTCTGGACGACCCATGGCGGCGACGCGCCGCTGGTCGGCCGCAGATGATCGACGAGGGCCACGCGCCTCCGGATCAGGAGATGGACGTGACCCGGCTGATGAAGGTCTGGCAGGGGCTCGACTGACGACGAATACGCCCGCGAGGCGATCACCGGCACCATGGCGGTCACGCTCAAAACCATGGGCAGGCCGAGACGATGGCGGCCGCGCAGGCCCTACGCAGACGAGATCTGGGCCGCCCGCGATACGTCGAAACTCCCGGTCACGTGATGCAGGCCTCGCATTCCTCATCGCGGCGGTTGCCAGCAATCCTCCGGCAAGACTGTCGTCACCACCGGCCTCGCCGCCGCGCTCTGGAACCGCGGGCTCAGGGTAGCGAGTTTCAAGAAAAGGGCCCGGACTACATCGACCCGATGTGGATCAGGACCGCGACCGGCGATCTGTGCTACAACCTCGACTTCAACACCCGGAACTCGCCCTGAAATAGAGACGTTTTTCGCCCAGCGGGCCAGGGCAGCGACGTCGCGTTGGTCGAGGCCAACAAGGCCTGTTCGACGGCGTCTCGATGGACGGGACCGATTCCAACGCAGGCCTCGCCAAGCTACAGAAGCTGCCCGTCATCCCTGGTGATCGACACCGGCGGCATGACCCGCGGCATCGCGCCCTGCTCCTGGGCTACAAGGCTTTCGACCCGGAAATTGAACATCGCCGGCGTGATCCTCAACAAGGTGGGCGGCCCCGCCACGAGGACGAAACTGCGCGCGGCGGTCAGGACCTGCGACGCATTCCGTCGTCGGCGCCGTGCACCGGCACACGAGGTCTCCGAGATCGGCGAACGCCACCTCGGCCTGACCACTCCGGGCGAGACCGGCGAGTTTCAGAAGACCATCCGCGAGATCGCCCAGATCGTCAGCACCTCGGTCGATCTCGACCTGCTCCTGACGCTCGCGTCACACGCCCCGGCGCTCGCCGATCCGCCGCGCAGCTCGCAACCCGCCGCGGATGTCACCATCGCCATCGCGCGCGACCGTGCCTTCGGCTTCTACTACCCCGACGACCTCGAAGCTTTCGCCGAAGCCGGCGCCCAGCTTCGTGCCGTTCGACGCGATGAAAGAACCTGTCCTGCCGGAGTGCGACGGGCTGTTCCTCGGCGGCGGTTTCCCGGAGATGTTCGTCGACGCGCTCGCCGCCAACACCACGCTCAGGGAAGACATCCGCGCGAAGATCGAGCGGGCCTGCCCGCCTATGCCGAATGCGGCGGGCTGGCCCGCCTCGCCCGCACCATCCGCAACGGCGCCGATTTCAGCCAGATGGTCGGCGTGGTCGCGGCCGATGCGGTCATGCATCCGCGCCCCAGGGACGCGGCTACATCAAGGTGAGCGATACGCCCGACCACCCCTGGGGCACCCCAGTCATGCCATCGCCGCGCATGAGTTTCACTGCCCGAGCCGGCTCGAGCGCCCGAGCTACGCCCGCAAGGTCCTGCGCGGCCACCGGGGTCGACGGCGCCCATGACGGGATCGTCACCCGCAACACGCTTGCCGGGTTCTGCCACCTGCGCAACACGAGCGCCGACCCTGGGTCGCCCGTTTTACTGTCCTTCGTCCGGCAGAACAAGACAGGCGGATAGCAGAAAGCTGCCATTTCCAGCCATCCGGTCGAAATTTGTCGCGACGGCGGTACGCAGGGGCGTTAGCGTTGCCCATTCCTTTCCATGGAGGGCTTCTAATGACATCATCCATCCTTACCCCCCACCCGCCGCGGGTTTCTGACCGGCGTTGCCGGTGGCAGTTTCGTTCTGTTGCATCCGTTCTCGGCCCGGGCGGCCGCGGGCCAGACGCATCTGCGGCTGATGGGGGAGCGACCGACCTGCACGTCCACGTCATGCCCTACATTTATTACGGCGACAAGCGGTCGACACGGTGGGCCTCGCCCGCACCGCCGCCCATATCGCCAACGTTCGCGCCAGAGGCCACCAACTCGTGCTGCTCGACAACGGCGACTTCCTGCAAGGCAACCCGATGGGCGACTACATGGCCTATGAAAAGGGCATGGCCGAGGGCGATATCCACCCGGTCATCGCCGCGATGAACACTGTGGGCTTCGACGCCTCGACCCTCGGCAACCACGAGTTCAACTACGGGCTCGACTTCCTGATGAAGTCGCTCGCCGGCTGGCCTTCCCGGTGGTCAGCGCCAACGTCGCCACAAGGCGGGCGCTTCGGCGACCGCCGACAAGACCCTGGTGAAGCCCTATGTCATCCTCGACAAGACGGTCGTCGACGGCGCCGGCGCCAGCATACCGTCAAAGTCGGCCTCATCGGCTTCGTGCCGCCGCAGATCATGACCTGGGACCGCCACCTTATCTCGAAGGCAATGTCACCGCCCGCAGCATCGTCGAGACCGCCAAGGCCTGGGTGCCGCAGATGAAGGAAAGAAGGCGCAGATCATCATCGCGCTCTCTCGCATTCCAGCATCAGCTCCGGCCACCTATGAAGGGCATGGAAAACGCCTCCGTCCCGCTCGCCGAGGTCGACGGGATCGACGCGCTGATGACCGGGCACTCCCACCTCGTCTTCCCCGGCCCCGATTACGAGGGCTGGGACGGGCTCGACGCCGCCAACGGCACGATCCGGCAAGCCCGCGGTGATGGGCGGCTTCTGGGGCTCGCACCTCGGGGTGATCGACCTGATGCTGGAGTTCGACGGTGACGAGGTCCGCGTCGTCAACGCCACTTCCGAAGTGCGGCCGATCTACCAGCGCAACGAAGACCGCTCGATCACCGCGCTGGTCGAAAGCGTGCCGGAGGTCGAAGCCTCGGTCGCCAGAAGCCCACGCCGCCACGCTCGAATACGTCCGCCGCGCGGTCCGGCAAGACCTCGCGCCGCTGCAGAGCTACTTCGCGCTGGTCGCCGACGACCCGAGCGTGCAGATCGTGAGCCAGAGCGCAGGCTCGGTACATCGCCGAGATGATGAAGGGCACCGAGTACGAGAGCCTGCCGCTGCTCTCGGCCGCGAAAGCACCCTTCAAGGCCGGCGGACGCGGGGGCCGGAGTACTACACCGACGTGCCGGCCGGCGACGTGGCGATCAAGCATGTCTCCGACCTCTACCTCTACCCGGAACACCGTTGCGCGCGGTGAAGATCACGGCGCCCAGCTCAAGGCTGGCTCGAACGGTCGGCGGGCATGTTCAGCCAGATCACCCCGGGCGAAGCTGACAGGTGCTGCTCAACCCCGATTTCCCGTCCTACAATTTCGACGTGATCGATGGGTGACCTACCAGATCGACCTCAACCAGCCGATGATGTTCGACCGCGACGGCGCGGTGATCAACGAGGGCGCAGCGAATCGTCAGCCTCGCCTACAACGGCGAACCGGTGACCGACGAGATGGAATTCGTCGTCGCCACCAACAACTACCGCGCCGGCGGCGGTGAGCCTCCCCGGCGCCGACGGCTCGACCGATCATCTTCCGAAGGTCCCGACACCAACGACGTGATCGTGCGCTACATCGTCGACCAGGGCACGATCAACCCCTCGGCCGACGCCAACTGGACCTTCGCGCCGATGGAAGGCACCACCGTGCTGTTCGACACCGGTCCGGAAGGCGGTCGAGCTACATCGCCGACGTGAAGGGCGTGGCGATCGAGGAAGCGGGCGACGGGCCGGACGGCTTCGCACGGTTCCGGATCACGCTCTGACGAGCGCCGCTCACCCTGACCCCGCGGGCCCTCTTCGCGAGGAGGGCCCAAGGGCGGGCGCAAACGCTGGCCCAAAACAGAAGCCCCGCCAAACAGGCGGGGCTTTCGCGTTCTAAGAAAGGTGTGCGCTCAGGCGACCTTGATCTCGAAGGTGTAGACGTCGCCTTCGTTCGACTGGCTCAAGCTCGTTGCCGGTCTGGTTGCAGAAGGCGGTCATGTCGGCGGTCGACCAGGGTCGGTCGCCATCACCGCGAGGGTCTGGCCCGAGGTCATCCCTTGATCATCTTCTTGGTTTCCGGGATCGGAAGCGGGCGGTTCAGCCCCTTCGCGTCCAACGTTGATCTGCCATCTGGTAGTCCTCCCTTTGGCGTTCTTGGATATGCGTTAGATATAGAGATTGATATCGGACTTTGCAGCTTCTTCCATCAGGTGCGCTGCACCGCCGATTTCGGTCCGTCGATCATGTCCTTCTTGTCGAGGCTCGAACAGGTCGAGCGTCATCTGGCAGGCGATGATCTTGACGTCCATCTCGACCGCGGCCTCTCGCGCAGGTCTTCGATCGAGGCGACGCCTTTCTTCTTGATGAGGTTCTTCATCATCGTGGTCGCCATCCGGTCGACCCCAGGGATCATCGACACGATGTTCGGCATCGCCATGTGCATGCCGCCCATCGGCATCTGCATCGCCGGGTTGCCGAGTCGAGATCTTGAGGTCGAGTCCTTCTTGAGCAGACCGAGCCCGTAGAAGGTGAAGAACATGGTGGCTTCTGACATCCATCGCCGCGGCGGTTGTGCCGAGGATGAAGAGCGGGTAGGCCCAATCAGGCGTGCCCTTGGTGACGATGATCGTCATCTTCTTGGTGTTATCGCCAGCATCCAGCACATGAGCCCTCCCATTTTCGGAATTATTTGTGTAAATTTATTGAATATAAAATGGCGTTCAGTGGTAGACTCTGTGTGTGGGCTGGGATTCGGGCCTGGGAGAGGCCCGAAAGTGACCACAGCAGGAGAGAGGCATGCATCGAAAGATCCGGCACGAAATCGCGGAAACGGCGAGCGAGCTGTTGCGGGTGCTGTCCCGGCCCCAAGCGGCTGCTGATTCTGTGCTATCTGTCCGACGGCGAGCTCTCCGGTGCAGCGAGCCGGGTGGCCACCGGGCTCAGCCGGTCGACCGTCTCGCAACAGCTCGCGATCATGCGCGGTGAAAAACTTGTCGCAGCACGCCGGGAGGCCCAATCGGTCTACTATTCCCTCAGATCGGGCGAGGTGTACGCGATCATCAGGACTCTCCAGAGCCTCTACGCGCCCGACCCGAAGAGTTCAAGAAGGCTCAAGAAAGCGGCCCTGACGTCGTAACATCTCGAACAGAAAACCATTGCGTCGCGCAATTATTGTGCGATGTTCATTCAAATATCCAAATACAGGGATATGTTCAGGAGGAGGGGAGGTCATGACCAGGCCCGAAAACATCCAGATCGAGACCTCGCCGCCGGTCTCCGACGAGATCCGCCAGACCACCTGCTACATGTGCGCCTGCCGCTGCGGCATCAACGTGCACATGAAGGGCGAACAGGTCGTCTACATCGAGGGCAACCGCAATCACCCGGTCAACAAGGGCGTGCTCTGCGGCAAGGGCTCTTCGGGGATCATGCAGCACACCGCCCCCTCGCGGCTGCGCGCGCCCCTCAAGCGGGTCGGCCCGCGCGGGTCGGGTGAATTCGAAGAAATCTCCTGGGACGAGGCGCTCGAGATCGCCGTCGGCTGGCTCCAGCCGATCCGCGATACCGCCCCGGAAAAGCTGGCCTTTTTCACTGGCCGCGACCAGTCGCAGAGCTTCACCTCGTTCTGGGGCCAGGCCTTCGGCACGCCCAACTACGCAGCCCACGGCGGCTTCTGCTCGGTCAACATGGCCGCCGGCGGGATCTACACGATGGGCGGCGCCTTCTGGGAATTCGGCCAGCCCGACTGGGACCGCACCAAGCTCTTTGTGCTGTTCGGCGTGGCCGAAGACCACGACAGTAACCCGATCAAGATCGGCATCGGCAAGCTCAAGGCCAATGGCGGCAAGGTCATGGGCGTGAACCCGATCCGTTCGGGCTACAACGCCGTCGCCGACGAATGGGTCGGCATCACGCCGGGCACCGACGGGCTCTTCATCCTGTCCTTGATCCACGAGCTGTTCCGTTCCGGCAAGGTCGATCTCGACTACCTGCGCCGCTACACCAACGCGGGCTTCCTGGTGGACGAGGCGGAGGGGCCGAACAAGGGTCTGTTCCTGCGCGACAAGGACGGAAAACCGCTGATCGTCGACCAGAAGACCGGCAAGCCGGTCGCCTTCGACAAGCCCGGCACCGTGGCCAACCTGGCCGCCAGCCACAAGGGCGCGCGCACCGTCTTCCAGCTCATGGCCGAGAAGTACCTCACCGACGACTACGCCCCCGAGGCCGTGGCCGACCGTTGCGGTCTCACGCCCGAGCGCATCCGCAATATCGCCGCCGAATTTGCCCGGGTCGCCTTCGAGGAGGAAATCACCCTCGACCAGCCCTGGACCGACTGGAAGGGCGAGAAGCATGACAAGATGATCGGGCGCCCGATCAGCTTCCACGCCATGCGCGGCATTTCAGCGCACTCCAACGGCTTCCAGACCGCCCGCGCCCTGCACGTGCTGCAGATCCTGCTCGGCTCGGTCGAAGTGCCCGGCGGCTTCCGCTTCAAGCCGCCCTATCCCAAGCCGCCGGAAGCGCACCCGAAACCGCATGCCGGCGTCACGCCGGGCAAGCCGCTCGACGGCCCGCATCTCGGCTACCCGATGGGGCCGGAGCACCTGCTGATCAACGAGGACGGCACCGCCAAGCGCATCGACAAGGCCTATACCTGGGAAAACCCGTTCTCGGCCCACGGGCTGATGCACATGGTGATCTCCAACGCTTATGCGGGCGACCCCTACAAGATCGACACGCTGTTCATGTTCATGGCCAACATGGCCTGGAACTCGTCGATGAACACGTCGGAAGTCATCCGCATGCTCACCGACAAGGACGAGAACGGCGAGTATGTGATCCCGCACATCATCTACGCCGATGCCTATTCGTCGGAGACGGTGGCCTATGCGGACCTGATCCTGCCCGACACGACCTATCTCGAGCGCCACGACTGCATCTCGCTGCTCGACCGGCCGATCTGCGAGGCCGAGGCCGCCGCCGACGCCATCCGCTGGCCGGTGGTCGAGCCCGACCGCAACGTGCGCAACTTCCAGACGGTGCTGATCCAGCTCGCCAACATGATGAAGTTCCCGGGCTTCGTCGACGAGGCCGGCAATCCCAGAAGTGGGACAGCTACGGCGACTACATCCAGAACCACGAACGCCGCCCCGGCGTCGGTCCGCTCGCCGGTTGGCGCGGCAAGGACGGCGACAAGCACGGCCGCGGCGAGGCCAACCCGAACCAGCTGCAGAAATACATCGAGAACGGCGGCTTCTGGGTCGGCCACATCCCGGAAGAGGCGCAGTTCTACAAGCCGTGGAACAAGGCCTACCAGGATTGGGCGGTCGAGATCGGCATCTACGACGCGCCGCAGTTCTACGCCTTCAACCTCTACGTCGAGCCGCTGCGCAAGCTCCAGCTCGCCGCCGAGGGCCATGGCGACCAGCAGCCGCCCGAGCACCTGCGCGAGCGGGTCAAGCGCACGATGGACCCGCTGCCGATCTGGTACGAGCCCTTCGAGGACACCAACGTCGACATCGACGAGTTCAACGTCCACGCGCTCACCCAGCGGCCGATGCACATGTATCACTCCTGGGGCACCCAGAACGCCTGGCTCCGGCAGATCACCGGCAAGAACGCCATGTACCTGCCGACCGCGATCTGGGAGAAGCACGGCTTCGAGGAAGGCGACTACGCCCGGATCACCTCGGCGCATGGCTCCATCGTCGTGCCGGTCGCGCACCATCCGGCGCTCAACCCGCATACGATCTGGACCTGGAACGCCATCGGCAAGCGCAAGGGCGCCTGGGCGCTCGACGAGGGCGCGCCGGAGGCCACCGAAGGCTTCCTGCTCAACCACATCATCCACGAGCTGCAGCCGCCCAAGGGCGACGGCAGGCGCTGGACCAACTCCGACCCGGTCACCGGCCAGGCCGCCTGGTTCGACCTGCGCGTGAAAGTGGAGAAAGCAGACCCTAAACCGGCTGAATCGCTGCCGGCCTTCCCGCCGATCAAGTCGCCGGTCGGCAAGGGTCCGAAGAAAGTCGCGAGGAAGATCTGATGACCAAGATGCCTGCCACGACCCAGAAGAAGCTGGGCCTCGTCATCGACCTCGACACCTGCGTCGGCTGTCACGGCTGTGTCACAGCCTGCAAGGGCTGGAACACCCAGAACTACGGCGCGCCGCTCTCCGACATCGACGCCTATGGCGCCGATCCGGAGGGCACGTTCCTCAACCGGGTGTTCAGCTACAACGTGCAGCCCGACGACGGCGGGCTGGCGCAGACGATCCACTTCCCCAAATCGTGCCTTCACTGCGAAGACGCGCCCTGCGTGCCGGTCTGCCCCACGGGCGCGAGCTACAAGCGCGCCGAGGACGGGATCGTGCTGGTCAACGAAGACCGCTGCATCGGCTGCGGCCTTTGTGCCTGGTCCTGCCCCTACGGCGCCCGCGAGCTCGACCGCGACGCGGGGATCATGAAGAAGTGCACCCTCTGCGTCGACCGGATCTACAACGAGAACCTGCCGGAAGAAGACCGCGAGCCCGCCTGCGTGCGGACCTGCCCCGCCGGTGCCCGCCACTTCGGCGACCTCGGCGACCCGGACAGCGCCGTCTCCAAGCTCGTCGCCGAGCGCGGTGGCATGGACCTGATGCCCGAGCAGGGCACCAAGCCCGTCAACCAGTACCTGCCGCCGCGGCCCAAGGACACGCTCGACAAGATGCCGCCGCCGGCGCTCAAGACCGTCGCGAAGGAGGCCAAGGGCTTCCTCGGCTGGCTCGACAAGGCCCTCGAAGCCCTGCCGGGCGGCGAGAAGTAAGGAGAAAACAGATGCATCCGGCACCTTCCGTCATCGTCTTCACCGCGCTTTCGGGCCTCGGCTTCGGCCTCCTGGCCTGGATCGGCCTCGGCTACCCCGACACTTTCGACTTCACCGGCATGGCCGCCTTCGGGGTCTATTTCGTGGCCTATGCGCTGGCAGTGGGCGGGCTTCTCGCCTCGACCTTCCACCTCGCCAACGTCAAGAACGCGATCTACGCGCTCTCGCAATGGGAGACCTCGTGGCTGTCGCGCGAAGGCATCCTCTCGATCGTGACCCTGTTCCTCTTCGCGCCGATGGCGATCGCCCAGATCTTCTTGGGCTCCACCGCGCTCAACTGGATCGGCCCGATCGGCACCGCGCTGGCGCTCGCCACGGTGTTCTCGACCTCGATGATCTACACCCAGATCAAGGCGATCCCGCGCTGGAACATGCCGATCACCCCGGTCCTGTTCCTGGCCTATGCGATCTCCGGCGGCGCGCTTCTGTCGATGCAGGCCAAGGTCGCGGGCATCCTCATCCTGCTGCTCATCGCGCTGCAATGGGCGGGCTGGCTGATGGGCGACGGCCGCCTGCCCGGCACCGGCTCGACCAAGGGCACCGCCACCGGGCTCGGCCGGATCGGCAAGGTCACGACCTTCGAAAGCGCCCACACCGCGCGCAACTACATCCTCGACGAGATGGTTCATATCGTCGGCCGCAAGCGCAGCCAGAAGCTGCGGGTGATCGCGACGATCTTCTCGGCGTGATCCCGGTGCTGATGCTGCTCCTGCTGCCGCCCAGCATGCCGGTCGCCATCCTGGCGCTGGTCAGCCACATGGTCGGGCTGTTCGCCTCCCGCTGGCTGTTCTTCGCCGAGGCCGAACACGTGGTGTCGCTCTATTACCAGCGGGGGTAACGCCCCGCACCCCAGGGAGAAACAGCAACAATGATGATCACACGGATCATGGCCAATCTCGCCAAGGTCACGGCCGACGGCGTGAAGGGCAACATCGTCGAGGCCGGACTGGTCTCGGAAAAGGACGTCGCCATCAACGACCACAAGGTCGTGGTCTCGGTCAACGTGCCGGGCGATTTCATGGGCGATCTTGGCGCCCTCAAGGGCGAGATCGAGAAACGGGTCGGCGAGAACATCCCGCAGATCACCAACCTGCTCGTCGTGCTCACCGGCGAAAAGGGCGCCGATCTTCCGCCGGCCACCGCCCCCGCGGCGGAACCGCCGAAACTGCGCAAGGTGGCGGGCAGGAACCCCGGCGTGCCCGGCCCCGACATGCGGCCCGCGAAATCGGCGATCCCCGGCATCAAGCACATCGTCGCGGTGGCCTCCGGCAAGGGCGGCGTCGGCAAGTCGACCACCGCGGTCAACCTCGCCGCCACCCTCGCCGCGCTCGGCTTCAAGATCGGGCTGCTCGACGGCGACATCTACGGCCCCTCGATCCCGCGGCTCCTCGACATCACCGAACGCCCGGCGATGAAGGGTGACAAGGTCATCCCGATCGAGAAATACGGGATGAAGGTCATGTCGATGGGTTTCCTCCAGGACGAGGAAAGCCCGGTGATCTGGCGCGGCCCCATGGTGGTGACCGCGCTCATGCAGATGACCCGCGACGTCGACTGGGGCGAGCTCGATTTCCTCGTGCTCGACATGCCGCCGGGCACCGGCGACGCCCAGCTCACCATGGCCCAGCAGACGCCGCTCTCGGGCGCGGTGATCGTCTCGACCCCGCAGGATCTGGCGCTGGTCGACGCCCGCAAGGGGCTCAAGATGTTCAAGGACGTCGACGTGCCGATCCTCGGCATCATCGAGAACATGTCGACCTTCGTCTGCCCGCATTGCGGCGAGGTGAGCGACATCTTCGGCCATGGCGGCGCCGAGGCCGATGCCCACCGGCTCGGCGTGATGTTCCTCGGCGGCATCCCGCTGCACATGGCGATCCGCGAGACCTCGGACGCCGGCAAGCCCTGCATCGTTGCCAATCCCGAAGGCGAACACGCCGAGCGCTACAGGAAGGTGGCGCTCAAGGTGGCGGCCCTTCTCGGCGAGGCGGAAGACGACGACGAGGCGTAAAGCCCGGTGGAGAAGGCTGGGGGCTCTGCTCCCGGACTCTGGACGATCCGGCCCGCCGGATCGGTAACCCGGCAGGCGATTTCATCGCCGAGAGGGCCGGAGTATTTGACCCAGGAAAAAGGGGCGCGGGCGAGACGTGCCCCTTTTTTGCACGTGCCGGCCAATGCCCCGTTGATCGGCGTCGCACGGCATTCTACAACCCCGCAAACCCGCGAACGAGAGAGCCGATGGCCAACCATTTCTACCGGAACGACCTGCCCGACGGGCTCGATCTCGGCCCCGTCGTGGCCATCGACACCGAGACCATGGGCCTCAACCCGCATCGCGACCGGCTCTGCGTGATCCAGCTGTCGGGCGGCGACGGCGACGCCCATATCGTCCAGATCGCCAAGGGCCAGACCCAGGCGCCCAACCTTGCCCGCATGCTCGCCGACCCCGAAACGCTCAAGCTCTTCCATTTCGGCCGGTTCGACATCGCCGCGCTGCTCAACGCCTTCGGCGTGCTCACCGCCCCGGTCTATTGCACCAAGATCGCGTCGAAACTGGTGCGCACCTACACCGACCGCCATGGGCTCAAATACCTGCTCGACGAGCTCCTGAACGTCGACATTTCCAAGATGCAGCAGCAGTCGGACTGGGGCGCCGAGGAGCTCACCGACGCGCAGCTCGACTATGCCGCTTCCGACGTGCTCTACCTGCACCGGCTCAAGCAGAAGCTCGACGCCCGGCTCGCCCGCGAGGGGCGCACTGAGGTCGCCCAGGCGGCCTTCGACTTCCTGCCGACGCGCGCGAAACTCGATCTCATGGGCTGGCCCGAGATCGACATTTTCGCCCACTAGCGCCCGCCCGATATCGCAACCATTTTTATTGACAAAGGGCCCCGCCCGGGCGCCAAATATAAGGGAACATGCATGGACTCGTGCCTTACCGTTCGTGCCCGGGCCGCATCGGCCGCCGCACAGAAGACGCCCGTGAGAGTCGGGCGGGTTCCCGAACGCAGGCCATCGCCAGACCATCCGACGCAGGGCAAACCTGTGCAGCCCACGCCCTCCCCGAGCAGAAACCCCGCAAACGAAACATGACCACCGGCCCAATGCGCGCCGACCGCATGACGCGGTCCGGGGCACAGGGCCATTCTGAGCAAGGAAACAGGATGAAGTACCAGATCAGCGGCAAACAGATCGACATCGGCGACGCTCTCTCCACCCATGTGAAGCAGGAGCTCGGCAGCGTAGTCGAGAAATACGCCCAGCGTCCGACCGACGCGCAGGTGGTCTTCTCGAAAACCGCCCACGAATATGTCTGCGAAGCCGTGGTGCACCTGTCCACCGGTCTCACAGCCCAGGCCAGCGCCCGGGCGACCGAGATCTACGCCGCCTTCGACGAATGCGCCGAGAAAATGGACAAACAGCTTCGCCGCTACAAGCGCAGGCTGAAAGACCACCACCGCGATCGTGTGAACCCGGTTGAAGTTTTGGGTGGCGCCTCGTATATCCTCGCCGCAGGAAACGAAGGCGACGACGAGGCCGAGCCCGAGTCTCTGCAACCGATGATCATCGCCGAGATGGAGACGTCGGTTCAGACCATCTCCGTCGGCGAAGCCGTGATGCAGATGGAACTGGCGCACGCACCGGTGCTCGTCTTCCGCAACGAGAAAACCAACGGGGTGAACGTCGTCTATCGTCGTGAAGATGGCAATATCGGCTGGATCGACCCCGGCACGACGGCCTGAGACCGCGACATTGAGCGGGCCGGAACGGAAGTAGAGACGATGGATCTGTCGAGCATTCTCCGGCCCGCCGCCGTCAAGGTGTTGGCCAATACGTCGAGCAAGAAGCGTCTGTTCCAGGATCTCGGCGACATCGTCGAGACCTGCTACGGGCTCGACAGCAACATGGCCTTCACCGCGCTCCAGGCCCGCGAGTCGCTCGGGCCCACCGGCGTCGGCCATGGCGTCGCCCTGCCGCATGCCCGGCTCGAAGGGCTCGATGCGGTGGTGGGCGCCTTCATCCGCATCGAAAAGCCGCTCGACTTCGATGCCGTAGACCGCCAGCCGGTCGACCTGGTCTTCGCGCTCTTCGCCCCCGACGGGGCCGGCGTCGACCACCTCAAGGCGCTCGCGCTGGTCTCGCGGACCATGCGCAACGCCGATATCGCGGCGAAGCTGCGGGCCAACGACGACCCCGATACGCTCTACACGATCCTGATCGAAAGCCAGGGCACCCGCGCCGCCTGAGGTCGGCTTATGCCCCCGGCGCCCAGTCCCCGAACCCGAATTGCATGTAATCGCGCTGGTAGGCGGCCCGCACGGCTGTCTCGACCGCCGCGTCGTGGATCTCACCGACGGCGTAGGGCGTCTCGGGCTCAGTCACCGGCAGTGGCGGCAACGGATACCCGGTCTCGTCGCAGAGCAGCGCCAGCCCCGGCCCCAGGTGAGACTCCCGCAGGATATGGTCGGGCGGCACCACCGGCGCAAACCCGGCGATCACCTGTGCCTGCGTCGCCCAGGACCCGGCCACGCGCAGCGCGGTCTGGCCCGCGAGGGTCTTGCGCAGCAATTCGAGAAACCCGAGGAACCCGGTGCGGTGCGCCTCCCGATCCCAGTTTTCCCCTGAAACAGGCTCTGCCGGCAGCGCCACCCCATAATGCTCGACGAGTGCCTTTCTCAGCTCCGGTTGCGCCATGGGCCCGTCGCTCGGCAGCAGCCGGCAATAGGCGGCATGGGCCCGCGCCACGGGGTGGCGCAACACGGTGAAGCTACGGTGCCCCGGGTGTTCCCGTTTCCACCGCCTCAGCGCCTTCTGGTTCATGCCCGACGTGAGCGCCTCCGGCGCCACCCCGTCGACCGCCGCCATCCAGTCGCGCAGCGTCGCGTTCGGGCCGCCCTGAATTGGCAGAAACAGCAACGGCGCCTCCGCCGCCGCGATGTAGCTCGGCACCGCCGCCGGCCGCCGCGGCTCGAAATTCGGCGCATCTTCGAGCTCGAAAGCGGTGATCCCCGCCACCGTCTCGGCCAGCGCGTCGAAATTCGCCACCTTTTCCGCCAGCGGCTCCGGGTTCTGCTTCTTGAACTTGTCCGAATGCCCCTCGAGCACGGTGTCTTCGCCGAGGAACCTTGCAAGCCCGTTCACCACCGCGATGTCGCGGATGTCGTCGTAATTGATGTAGAAGGCGGTCTGCCCGGTCTTCTGCAGCCGCCCCAGGATTTCGAGCTGAAACGCCTTGATCTCGGCAAGCTGCGCCTCGAACTCTTCGGCCACGAACACCGCCTTCGCCTTCTTCGCGTGTTTGACGTTGTTCAGCGCCCATTGGTTGGTCTCGCGCGCAATCGCCCGGCTCACATAGGCGTCGACGAAATTGCGGCTCAGCACCACCTTGGCGCAGGCCGGGTCGTCGATCACCCGCTCGAAGATCCGCCGGTCATGGTCGTGAAAGAACCGAAAGCCGGGGATCCCATGTGCCCGGTCTTTCATCCGCTCGAACAGCGCGACCGGGTCGGCGTTGCGCTCCGCGACGCTGACACCGAACAGCTCTTCGGTGCCGGGCCGCACCATGAAATAGGGATTGAACGCCTCGCCATAGGTTTCGAGCCCAGGAAACAGATCGAGATTGGACTCAAGGAAATTCGACCCGGTCCGCATCTCGGCGAAGATCACGAAGCTGTCGAACCTGCGGGTCATCTGGCGGTCTTCATCTCAAAAGGACCCTCACTTCACCAGATAGGGCTTGCGCGGTTTCTCCCGCGCCCCGCGCGCCCCGATCGTGGCGGGGAAATCGCCCATCAGATGCGGCTGCATCCCCTGGTTCTTGAGGTTCTGCAGAAACTGCCCGAACCCGTCGAGCGAGACCATGCGCGGCGCCTCGGTCAGCCGGTGCGCCGTGCGTGCGCCGAGCTCGTCGATCAGTGTCTGCAACGGCTCCATCGGGTTTTCCACGAAATCCGCCATCGTCCAGATCCGCACCCGCGCCTTGGCCTGGAAAGACCTGAGCTCGTCGAGATGCGCCGCCTCGATCTTCTGCAGCCGGGCGGCGGTGCGGCGGATCTCGGAGAAATTGGCGTTGGAATAGAACAGCGGCACCGCCCAGGCGCCGGAAATGACCGAGATCGTCGCGTTGGCGTCTCGGGCGAGGAAGGGCGAGATCGCCTCGGTGTCGCGGGGCCCGTACTGGAAACACTGTCGCTCGCCGCGGGTGTTCCACAACAGGTTGGTGAGAAAAGCGCGCGGGTCGTAGTCCCTGAGCTTTGCGCTGTCTGAAAGCGCGCCGGCAAATACCGCCTGATCGCCCGCGTACTCGACCCGGTCGGGGGCGAAGAGATGGCCGTGCACCCGCGTGCCGGTCACCCGCGCGAGCCAGTCCTCGAAATCCTCGAACAGCTCCGAAAACCCTTCGAAAACGCCGTAGCGCGCGCTCGTGAGCCCGTTTTCCCAGCCCGCATTGGGGAACCGGCTCTGCATGTAGAGCCCGGGCCGCCCCTTGGTCCGCCGCTCGACGGCCTTGGAAAAGATCCGGTCGATCTTGCCCGGGTTGGGCTCGGCGCCGGTAAAGACCGCGGTGTCGGCCGACAGGAACCCGGCATAGAGCTTGTCCGCGTTGGGCCAGATCTTGCGCGCGACGAAGCAGTCGGACCGGCGCAGGAGCTGCATGTGGTCGTCGTAGAAGATATGCGGCTTGCCCTGGAAATCGAATTTCGACAGGGTGAGCGACCGGCTCTCGATATTGGTGGAATAGAGCCTGACCAGCGTCTGGTAATAGCTCTCGTCGGGGATCCACACTTTCGAGAAATAGGCGTCGTGCACCGGCCGTTCGCGGTCTTCCAGGATCGCCGTGAGCGTCTGCCGGGTGAGGCACCACCACTGGCTGCCGAGATGCGGCGTGAGCCCCTCCGGCACCCGCCGCCTCAGCCCCCAGCGGCGCTGGAACCGCACGTACCAGTCGAACAGATGCCGCTGCTTCTTCCACGAGAACGGGAAGCGCATGTAGAACCGCTCCTCGTCCAGCCCCCCCACCGTCCAGGGCACGTCCTCAGTGGTGACGCTCTCGATGACATTCGTCAGCGGCCGTTCGGCGAGATAGTCCTTGAGCTCCTGCACCGGCCGCAGCGGCAGGCAAGAGCCGGACGCAAGGTAAACGTGGCGCACCTCGGGAAACTCCCGCAGCAGCACTTCCGAGGCGTCCTGGCTCGCCTGCACCAGCGACCAGGTCCCCCATTCGCACGACCGCCGCCGGCTGAACCGGATGTTGTCGAGATCCGAGAGCGCGGCGACGAAGGCGGCATGGTCGCGCCGCTTCACCTTCTTGTCGACATGGATCACCACCGGGCAATCCGCCGTCGCCCAATGCCGCGCCACCTGCTCGGCCCGGTCGAGCGCGCTATGCACCAGCATGACGAAGCCGACGCTCATGCCCAGTTCCCCTTCGACATCAGCCCGAGGATCTCGAGCTGCCGCCAGTTGATGTATTTCTCGCTCCACTTGCACCACAGCTCGGGGTTGTCGGCGAGCTTCGCGTGATAGGCTCTATATTCCTGGCTGGCCGCGTAGTGCTGTTTGCGCGCGAGCTCCTCCTCGGCCTTCTGCGGAAAGGTGTCGATGAACTTCGCGTGCAGGAGCGCGCCGCTCGCCTTTTCCCCACCCCACTCGTCGTAGACCAGGTTCAGCCCCCGCGGCAGCAGCGAATGGGTGGAACTGACATAGGTGTAATGCCGGTGCCATTTCACCAGCGGGATCTTGTTCAGAGCCGGCGCGCGGGCAGGGGCATCGGCGAAAAAGGCGCGCGCCCGCGGCCCGCCCTGGATCCACAGGTTGCCGAATTTCGGGTTCTTGCGGATCATGTAATTGCCGCTGTCGAACCAGTTGGCGATCTCGAACGGGTCCTGGCCCTCGCCATAGGCCTGCGCGTCGATCGGCCCCTTCGGGTACATGTCGATCAGCATGGCCCCGAACGACCGGATCGACGAGGCATCGAGCCAGTCGGTGAGCGCGCGCAGGTTGCGGGTGTCGACGAAGGGGTAGACGAGAAACTCGTCCGGATCGACATTGAGCGCCCAGTGCCCGTGGGCGTAGCGCCGCGCGAGCCAGTTGGTCCAGTCGACCCCGAACCGCGCCCGCTTGTAGCTCGCCCCGGTCGTCCACAGCGACACGTCTTCCTGCTTGGACAGCAACTCGCGGGTGCCGTCGTCGCTGTCGTTGTCGACGAACAGGAAATGCCCGACCCCGAGATTGCGGTAGTAGCGCAGGAAGTAGGGGAGCCGCACCCGCTCGTTGCGCAGCGTCGAGATGAGCAGGATGTCCTGGGGTTGGATTGTTGCCGTTCGGTTGACAACCGGCGTCAGCTCACGCCGCTTTCGCAACGCACGGACCCGCCATCGCTTGCGCTCCCAGCGAAGGCGATATGACCGCACAAAGCTCACCCCAGTCCCTCTCAGGTCGGGCGGCACCCCGGATGGTTCTCATATCCCCTTGAAAACAAGGTCGAAATGGTTCTGCCATGTCGGAAGCTTAATCGCTTCCCGGTTTGCTTGTGGGTGTGCTGCCGCGTGTTCTCTTGCCCGTCCTCTGGCAAAGCCAAGGATTTCCTTACCCCATGAATACATATCGGCTCCGTCGAGGTAAACGGGATTGTTTCCAAGGACTTCACGATAGACCGGCAGATCCGTGGCGATCACCGGCGTGCCCAGCGCCAGCGCCTCGGCCGGCGGCAGGCCGAACCCTTCGGCAAGGCTCGGCATCAGCAGCGCCCGCGCGCCCTGCACGATGGCCGCGACCGCTGCGTCCGACAGCCCGCTCTGTTCGAACACGTGCACGCCCATCGGCGGCGACCGGTCGAGCCGGGCAAACACCGCTTCGTTGCCCCAACCGCGCGCGCCGACGATATGCAATGCCGGGATGTCCGCCGCGGGCAGCGTCTCGGCGAACTGCGCCCAGACGTCCAGCAAAAGCGCATGGTTCTTGCGCGGTTCGATCGTACCGAGCACGACGAAATAGTCTCTGTTCCAGGGAAATCGGCCGGAACCGCCCTCCGGTCCGGCGCCGCGACCGCGATCCGGGATGCGCGACCTGCATCTCGGGCACCCGTCCGAACCGCGCGAAATGCCGTTCGGCGTCGCGCCGGGCCACGTCAGACACGCAGACCACCCGGTCGGCTCCCGACGCCACGGCCCGCATCCGTTTTTCGAAGCTTTCTACAGTGCCGGACCGCTGGAAATCGGGCAGATCGAGCGGGATCGTGTCGTGCACCAGCACCAGCGACCGCCCACCCGCACCGCGAACCGCGGCAAAGACCGCGTCCGTCAGGTTGCTGTGGCCGACATTGATCCAGGTGAAACCGTCGGGCAGATGCGCCGCCAGCAGCGCGCGCAACCCGTCGGGCTTTGGCGCCAGGCCAAGACCGAGCCGTCGAAGATCGGCATCCGCCGCCTGCACCTCCGGCCGCGCCCGCAGCCGGCGCAGTGCCCTGAGATCAGGCCGACCCCAGGGCACCAAGCCCCGAAGCCGCGCGTCAAGCGCCGCGAGCCCGTCCCGGTCGATGAGGACGAAGCCGGACGGGATCCGCACCAGCCCGAACAGCGGCCGCGGATCGTCCAGCAGGTGGGCGAGATAGGCGGCCTCGACCCGGTCGATCCCCGTCCATGCCCCCCGTCCCGCGCGCGACACCAGCCGCGTGAGGTCGAGAAGGTGTGTGGACGGGCGACCCGGGCCGCTCATCCGTCTCTATTGCGCGGCTTTTCGCACCGAAACCATCTCTTCGAGATAGGCGGTGAACTCGTCGCGCAGGTCTTCGCGCGCCATGCCGAAGGCCACGGTCGCCTGCAGGAACCCGGCCTTGGAGCCGCAGTCGAACCGCTGGCCGCGGAACCTGAGACCGTAGACATTGCGCTCCTGGGCGATCTCTTCGGCGATCGCGTCGGTGAGCTGGATCTCGCCGCCGGCACCGCTCTTCATCTTCGAGATATTGTGCATCACGTCCGGGGTCAGGATGTAGCGCCCGATCACCGCGAGGTTGGACGGCGCCTTGCCCGGGGCCGGTTTTTCGACCATGCCACGCACCTTGACGAGATCGCCCATGTCCTCCGACACGTCGAGCACGCCGTAGGCCGAGGCCTTTTCGGGCGGCACTTCCATCGCTGCGACCATCGCGCCGCCGGTCTGCTCGTAGGCTTCTACCATCTGCTCCAGCACCGGTTTTTCCGCCGCGATCACGTCGTCGGGCAGGATCACCGCGAAGGGCTCGTTGGCGATCAGCCGCCGCGCGCACCAGACCGCGTGACCGAGGCCCAGCGCCTTGTGCTGGCGGATATAGGCAATCGCGCCCGATTCCATGTTGGTCGATTTCAGCGCATCGAGCAGCGCATCCTTGCCGGATCTGCGCAGGGTCTGTTCGAGCATCGGGTTGATGTCGAAGTAATCCTCGAGCGCGCCCTTGCCGCGCGACGTCACGAAGATGAATTCCTTGATCCCGGCGGCCCGCGCCTCGTCGATCGCGTATTGGATCAACGGCCGGTCGACCAGGGTCATGATTTCTTTCGGAATCGATTTCGTCGCCGGCAGGAACCGCGTTCCAAGCCCTGCAACCGGGAAGATAGCCTTTGTAACCTTGGTCTTCATGAGCCTTCCAGTACCTTTTCTTCCAAACCAGACCGAGAATCGCAGCGAGAAACATTCGCTCGCGTCAGCCTCGATTGCCGCAGAAACTAGAGACGAACACGGGCAAGGACGTTGCGGAATCAAGGCATTTCAGCGGCATTCCAGCCTGGGCGAAACCCTTGCCCATTCCCGGGCCACCCGCGCGCGGAAAGTCGCGTAGCGAAAGGCGGGCTCCTCTCTCTGGGCCGGGCCGAAAATTCCGCCGGTCTGTTCCCACCAGCCGCCCGGGTGAAACCGCATCCGGTGGCGCCGCAGGCTCGGACCGAAGCGGAAAACGGCCACGATCCGGCCGTCCGCCACGGCCTCGGCCGCCCTGGCGGCGAGCCGGCGCCGCTGCCAGATGCGACCGGCCAGGTGCAGGGGGGCGCCGGGTTCGGGGGCCGCGAAAGGCAGGAACGGGCGCGTCGCCGGGGCGATGGCCGCAAGCGGGGCGATCGCGCGAACCCGTCCCGCCTTAATACCGTCTACCAGTTCCGCAAGCCGCCGCCCGACGTCGCGCGGTTCGAGCCCGCCCGCGACCATATGCCGGATGAGCCGCGCCCGCTCGGCGGTTTCCAGCGCGGCGAGCGCAGGCGCATGTTCGGCCTCCGGCGCGTGCTTGCGCAGAAACACCATCGTCGACGCGCCGTTCTCGGTGAGATCGCGCGGGGTGCGGTCTGCGGCGCGCCGGTCCGAGGCGGCGAAGCCGTGATGAACCCGTGCCCGCGGCACAATCACGGTGCGCCCCCCGGCGGCAGCGAGGCGCAGGTTCACATCCGTCTCGTCGAGGTAGAAGCGAAACGCCGGGTCGAACCCGCCGAGCCCGGCCAGCACCGCGCGGCGAAACGCGCAATTGGTGCCCTCGGTCTTCACCGCGAAGCCCGCAGGCGGATCGGGCGCAAAGGCCTCCTCGCCGGGGGCCTCCAGCGCCACCGTCTCGCCCAGCCGGTTCACCGCCCGCGCGGTCCACTGCAGGCTGATCCCGTCGCGCCCGATCACGTAACCGCCGGTCGCCGCCACGTCCGCGTCGTCGAAGGGGCGCACGAGGTGACACAGCCAGCCCGGCTCCGGCACCGCATCGTCGTCGATGAAGGCCACGATCTCGCCCGCGGCGGCGGCCAGCCCTTCATTGCGGGCCGCAGAGATATTGGCGGCGTCGAAGCGCAGGAGCTTGACCTTGTCGGCCAGACCCATCTCCGTCACAGCCTGGGCACCGGCACCGTCCGCGACGACGACGATCTCGAAATCCCTGTGACACAACTGCCCGATCCCGGTGAGACACAAGCGCAGGTGCCGAGGCCGCCCGCGGCTCACGACGATCACCGAAACACGGCTCAAACCATCCCCAATTCGGCAAGAATAGTCTCTATCCGCGGCACATCCTCGGGGTTGTTGAGCTCCCAGAACGCCTGCCCGCGCGCATCGACTTCGACGCAGAGCACCGGGCGTTCGCGTTCGAGGAACCGGAGCTGTTCCAGCCCTTCGAGCCGTTCCAGCGCCCCCGGCGCCCAACGCGGGTAGGCGGCGAGCGCCGAGGGCCGGTAGGCGTAGACGCCGACATGGTGAAACACCGGCGTCGGTGCGGTCGCGGGATAGTCCTGCGTGGTATAGGGGATCACTTCCTTGGAGAAGTAGAGCGCCTTGCGGTCGATGCCGAACACCGCCGTGGTCGCGCCCACCCGCCCCGCGCGGCGGTCCTCGTGAAACCCGGCGAGCGCCCGCCCGGAGGCGCGCAGCACCGGTGTCGCCACTTCCGCCGTCGGATGCGCGTCGAGCCCCGCCACCAGCTCCTCGATGAACCAGGGTGGCGTGAGCGGCGCGTCACCCTGCAGGTTCACCACCATGTCGAACCGCGCACCGAGCGCGTCATGCGCTTCCGCGCAGCGCTCGGTGCCGTTTTCGCAGGACGACGACGTCATCACCACCTCGGCGCCGAACGCCTCCGCCACGTCCCGGATACGCGCGTCATCGGTGGCGACGACCACCCGGGCCATGCCCGAGACCGCCTGCGCCGCCTCCCAACTGCGCTGGATCAGCGTCTTGGTCACCCCGGTCGCCCCGGTCAGCCCGGCCAGCGCCTTGCCCGGATACCGGGTCGAGGCGTAGCGCGCGGGAATGACCAGCAGCACGGACATGTCAGGCTGGTTTCAGCTCCACGCCGGGGGCATAGGCGATGAAGAACGGGTTTTCGTAGATCGGCTTGCCATAGGTGAGGGGCGTGTGGTCGTCGAACCGCACCACGTCGCCGCCCGCACCGGCGAGCACCGCGTGGCCCGCGGCAGTGTCCCACTCCATCGTGCGCCCGACCCGCGGGTAGAGATCGGCCTCGCCCGTCGCCACCAGGCAGAACTTGAGCGACGATCCGGCCGAGGTCATGTCGCGCACGGCGTATTTGCCGATGTAATCGTCGGTCGCCTGATCGCGGTGCGATTTCGACGCCACCACCATCAGCGCGCCATTGTCAGGCGTCGACACCTTGATCGGCGCCACCGCACCGACCGCCGCCTTGTCGAACGGCCCCTGCTCCTCGACCGAGACGCCATCTGCACGGGTGTAGAACATCCGCCCCTTCGCCGGCGCATAGACCACGCCGCGCACCGGGGTGCCGTCCACGACATAGGCGATGTTCACGGTGAAATCGCCGCGCCGGTGGACAAACTCCTTGGTGCCGTCGAGCGGGTCGACGATCAGGAATTCCGCAGCACTTTCGCCGTGGCTCTCGGCCTGTTCCTCGGTCACCAGCAGCACGTCGGGAAAAGCGGCGCGCAGCCCGGCCGAGATCAGCGCGTCCGCTGCCTCGTCGGCGGCGGTCACCGGGCTCGCATCGGCCTTGGCCCGCACGTCGAAATCTTCCTGGCCGTAGATCTCCATGATCGCGTCGCCCGCCTCGAGCGCCAGCTTGCGCATCACGCGCTCCAGCTTGTCGAAATCCATTGCGCTGCTCCTCTTCCCCCGGGGCCCCACCCGGGATTGTTGCGAAAAATAGGTCGCCCCCTTATGATTGCCCGTCAAGGGAACGGCAAGAATTCCCTGCGAGAACGGTGCGAGCAGTCGGAAGGCACGGGCATGTTCCAGGTCGGTCAAGAGAGAAGCCGCTTCAGCCAGGGGGTCGCCCTGTTCGAGGTGATCTACCATGCGACCGTGCGAAACGTGCGCAAATCCCACGCCAACGCGATCGCCGGCATCTTTTTCAACATGCTGCAGACGCTGATGCTCGTGCTGATCTTCTACATCATGTACGCGGTGCTCGGCCTGCGCGGGTCGATGATCCGGGGCGATTTCCTGCTCTACATCATGTCGGGCATCTTCCTCTACATGACCCAGATCAAGACCATGGGCGCGGTCGTCGGCTCCGACGGCCCGGCCTCGCCGATGATGCAGCACGCGCCGATGAACACCTTCGTCGCGATCATGTCGGCGGCGCTCAGCCAGCTCTACATCCAGGTGCTCTCCGTCGCCGTGGTGCTCTACGTCTACCACATCGCCTTCACCCCGATCACCATCTACGATCCCGCCGGTGCCTTCGGGATGCTGCTGCTGGCCTGGTATTCGGGCCTCGGCGTCGGCCTCATCTTTCTCTCGATCAAGCCGTGGTTTCCGCAGGTCGCGGGCGTCGGCTCGACGGTCTACGCGCGGGCCAACATGATCGCCTCGGGCAAGATGTTCCTCGCCAATTCGATGCCCTATTACATGCTGGCCTTCTTCACCTGGAACCCGCTGTTCCACATCATCGACCAGGCCCGCGGTTTCGTCTTCATCAACTACAACCCGCACCATTCCAACTGGCTCTATCCGCTGCTGGTCTCGGTCGGGTTGATGATGATCGGCTTCATGGGCGAAGCTTACGCCCGCAAACACGTGTCCATTTCCTGGGGAGCGCGGCGATGATCCGTATCCTGACTGTCCTTCTCGCGCTCCTGCCCTGGCCCACGCTCGCGCACGAGATCTTTCCCGCGCTCTACGATGTGGCCGGGGTCGCGGCGGACGACGTGCTCAACGTCCGCGCCGCGCCCTCCGCCGAGGCCGAGATCACCGGCAGCTTTGCGCCCGCCGAGACCGGCATCGAGGTGATCGCGCTGTCGGACGATGGCGCCTGGGGCCGGGTTAACGCGGGCGAACAGGCGGGCTGGACATCGATGCACTTCCTCGCGCGCCAGCCCGGCCAGACCGCGGAAGACTGGGACGCAGGGTTCGCGCCGATGACGCTCGCCTGCTTCGGCACCGAGCCGTTCTGGACCCTGTCGATCCACCCCGGCGAACTGCTCGACTATAGCGCGCTCGATTTCGGCGACGGGACCGCCCAGCCGGGCGGCTACACCGCCGTCGCGGGCTCCGCCAGCACCGGCAAGCGCGGGTTCTTCGGCTGGCTCGATGCGGAACCCGTCGGCTTCACCGGCATCGTCTCGACCGAGGCTCTGCTCGACGGGATGTCGGACCGCGATTACGGCTTCGCCATCGACCTGATCCTGAGCGACACCGACGGCGACCGTCTCGCCGCGGGCTGCTGCCGCCTCTCGCGCTGAGACTGGGGCACACCCCGGCTAGTCCACGACCCGCAGCGTCAGGTTGATCCGACCGCCGCCCTCGAATCCGCCTTCCTCCAGCAGCCTCGACGAGCCGCCCCGGATCCGGTCGATGCCGTGAAAGGCCAGCCGCGACGGTCCCGTGAGCAGCATCACGTCGCCCGACTCCAGCCAGGCGCTTTGCGTCCTGCCGCCCCGCTCGGTCCCGCCGATGCGGAACAGCGCCGCGTCGCCCAGCGAGATCGACAGCACCGGCTGCGAGAAATCCGCCTCGTCGCGATCCTGGTGCAACCCCATCTTCGCAGACCCGGCGTAGAGATTCACCAGGCAGCAGTCCGGCGCCCGGGCCCCGGGGGCCAGCGCCCGCCACACCGCCATCACCGATGCCGGGATCGCGGGCCAGGCCGCGCCCGAGGGGTGGCGGTCGATATAGCGGTAGCCGCGCCGGTCGGAAAACCAGCCATAGCGCCCGGCGCTGGTCATCCGGACCGACATCTGCTTGCCCCACCGGGTCTCGGGCGAAAACGGCGGTGCGGCGGCGACCACCGCGCGCAGCGCCGCGACCATCTCCGCCTGCGCCGGGGCCGAAAGCCATCCGCGCCAGATCGGCGCATCGCCAAGGACAATGTCGGGTGATCCCGGGCCGTCGTTCATAGATCGCTCCAATCCCCTGAAAACGACTTCGCTTTTTTGCCTTTCGCACCGAAATGCGCCGCTTGCAGGCCACAAACACCCTCCCTATATACGCCCAGACGCCGGGAAAGGGATAACCCGACCGGCTGACAATATCGGGATCGGGCACGGGTGCTTTCCAAGGCCCAGGCCCAAAACATCGCCTAAGAAGAGGATATTAGAGCATGGCCAAAGTCATCGGTATCGACCTCGGCACCACCAACTCCTGCGTCGCGATCATGGACGGCTCGCAGCCCCGCGTGATCGAGAACTCGGAAGGGGCGCGCACGACGCCCTCCATCGTCGCCTTCAAGGATGACGAACGTCTGGTCGGTCAGCCCGCCAAGCGGCAGGCCGTCACCAACCCCGACAACACCATCTTCGCCGTCAAGCGCCTGATCGGCCGTCGCTACGACGACCCGGCCGTCGGCAAGGACAAGAAGCTGGTGCCCTACGACATCGTCAACGGTGGCAACGGCGACGCCTGGGTCGCGGCCGCGGGCGACAAGTATTCGCCCTCGCAGATCTCCGCCTTCATCCTCGGCAAGATGAAAGAGACCGCCGAGAGCTACCTCGGCGAAGGTCGAACAGGCCGTCATCACCGTGCCCGCCTATTTCAACGACGCCCAGCGTCAGGCCACCAAGGACGCCGGCAAGATCGCCGGCCTCGAAGTGCTGCGCATCATCAACGAGCCGACCGCGGCCGCGCTCGCCTATGGTCTCGACAAGAAAGAGACCAAGACGATCGCCGTCTACGACCTCGGCGGCGGCACCTTCGACATCACCATCCTCGAGATCGACGATGGCCTGTTCGAGGTGAAGTCCACCAACGGCGACACCTTCCTCGGCGGTGAAGACTTCGACATGCGGATCGTGAACTACCTCGCCGAGGAGTTCAAAAGGGAAAACAACGTCGACCTCACCAAGGACAAGATGGCGCTCCAGCGCCTGAAAGAGGCGGCCGAGAAAGCCAAGATCGAGCTGTCGTCCTCGTCGCAGACCGAGATCAACCAGCCGTTCATCTCGATGGGCGCCGACGGCCAGCCGCTGCACCTGGTGATGAAGCTCACCCGCGCCAAGCTCGAAAGCCTGGTCGGCGACCTCATCAAGAACTCGATGAAGCCCTGTGCCGCCGCGCTCAAGGATGCCGGCCTCGCCAAGGACGACATCGACGAGGTGATCCTGGTTGGCGGCATGACCCGTATGCCCCGCGTGATCGAAGAGGTGACCAAGTTCTTCGGCAAGGAGCCGCACAAGGGTGTGAACCCCGACGAGGTCGTGGCCATGGGCGCCGCGATCCAGGCGGGCGTGCTCCAGGGTGACGTGAAAGACGTGGTCCTGCTCGACGTGACCCCGCTGTCGCTCGGCATCGAAACGCTCGGTGGCGTGTTCACCCGGCTGATCGACCGCAACACCACGATCCCGACCAAGAAGAGCCAGATCTTCTCCACCGCCGAAGACAACCAGAATGCGGTGACGATCCGGGTGTTCCAGGGCGAGCGCGAGATGGCGGCCGACAACAAGCTGCTCGGCCAGTTCAACCTCGAAGACATCCCGCCGGCCCCGCGCGGCATGCCGCAGATCGAAGTCGCCTTCGACATCGACGCCAACGGCATCGTCTCGGTCCAAGCCAAGGACAAGGGCACCGGCAAGGAGCAGAAGATCACCATCCAGGCCTCGGGCGGTCTCTCCGACGAGGACATCGAGAAGATGGTCAAGGAAGCCGAGGAGAACGCCGAGGCCGACAAGGCACGGCGCGACCTGGTCGAAGCCAAGAACCAGGCCGAGAGCCTCATCCACTCGACCGAAAAGGCGATGGACGAGCATGGCTCCAAGGTCGACCCGACCACCATTGAGGCGATCGAACTGGCGATCGCCGCGCTCAAGGACGTGCTCGAGAAGGACGACGCCGACAAGATCAAGTCGGGCATCCAGAACGTCACCGAAGCGGCGATGAAACTGGGCGAGGCGATCTACAAGGCCGAACAGGCTGCCGAGGCGGGGGAAACGGATGTCGACGATACGCCCGCGGGCGTGGATGACGACATCGTCGACGCCGACTTCGAAGACCTCGACGACGACCGGCGGAAGTAATTTCCGCGACGCTTTCGCCGGCCCGTTACCGTCGGGCCGGCGCTTGCGTTTTCAAGGGGCGAAGCGATGGCAAAGCGAGATTATTACGACGTTCTGGGGACCACCAAGGGCGCGTCGGCGGAAGAGATCAAGAAAGCCTATCGCAAGAAGGCCAAGGAGCTCCATCCCGACCGCAACGCCGACAACCCGGACGCCGAATCGCAGTTCAAGGAAGTCAACGAGGCCTACGACGTCCTCAAGGACGGCGACAAGAAAGCGGCCTATGACCGTTTCGGTCATGCGGCCTTCGAAGGCGGCATGGGCGGTGGTCCGCGTCCCGGCGGCCACCCGGGGCAGGGCGATTTCGCCTCCGCCTTTTCCGATGTCTTCGACGACCTGTTCGGCGATTTCATGGGCGCGCAGCGCGGTGGCGGCGGCCGGCGGGCGACCCGCGGCTCCGATCTGCGCTACAACCTCCGGGTGACGCTCGAAGAGGCGTTCCACGGGATCCAGAAGACCATCAACGTGCCGACCTCGGTCGCCTGCAGCGAATGCAACGGCACCGGCGCCGAAAGCGGCGCCGAGCCCACCACCTGCCCGACCTGTTCGGGTCTCGGCAAGGTGCGCGCCCAGCAGGGTTTCTTCACCGTCGAACGCACTTGCCCGACCTGTCACGGTGCGGGCCACATGATCAAGAACCCCTGCAAGAAATGCCATGGCCAGGGCCGGATCGAGAAGGACCGCTCGCTCTCGGTCAACATTCCGGCAGGGGTCGAGACCGGCACCCGTATCCGGCTCGCCGGCGAGGGCGAGGCGGGCATGCGCGGCGGTCCGTCGGGCGATCTCTACATCTTCATCGACGTCGCTCCGCACCCGATCTTCGAACGCGAGGGCGTGAACCTGCATTGCCGTGTGCCGGTGTCGATGACCGCCGCCGCGATGGGGGGCGACATCGAGGTGCCGACCATCGACGGCGGCCGCTCGCGGGTCAAGATCCCGGCCGGTTCCCAGTCGGGCCGCCAGATGCGCCTGCGCTCCAAAGGCATGCCGGCGCTGCGCGGCAGTGCCTCGGGCGACATGTATATCGAGCTCGCGGTCGAAACCCCGGTCAACCTCACCAGCCGGCAGAAAGAGCTGCTGCGGGAATTCGAAGAGCTTTCGGCCGAGAACAACCCGGAAAGTTCCAACTTCTTCTCCAAGGTGAAGAGTTTCTGGGACAGCATGAAGAGCTGACGCGGGCCCTCCGGCGGTCTCCCGACGAGAAAACGCCCCGGCCGATGCGACGATCGGCCGGGGCGTTTCGCATTACAGGACGACCGGGAGCCGGGGCCCGATACCAGTCTCTATTCCAGCGGAACTGACAGGTTTTCGATCAACGTGTGGGTCTCGGCCACTTGCCCCGCCACCAGTGAAACGCCTCTGCCGCCTGTTCGACCAGCATCCCGACACCGTCGGCGATCTGGCCGACCCGGTACTGCTTCGCCTGTGCGAGAAACGGCGTGAGACCCTTGCCATAGGCAAGATCATAGGCGAGTTCCGCACCGACGAAGGCGACCCCCGGGATCGGCGGCGCCGACCCGGCGAGGCTCGCCGAGGTGCCGTTGATCATGATGTCGAAGCCCGGCTCCAGCGCGTCGTAGCCGCAGGCGCTGATCGAGCCGCGGCGTCCCAGCAGTTCGGCGACTTCGCGCGCCCGCTCGACGCTGCGGTTGGCGATGACGATCTCGGCCACGCCCGCCTCGATCAGCGGCTCCAGCGCCCCCCGCGCGGCACCGCCGGCGCCCGCGATCAGCACCCGCTTGCCCTTCAGATCGACGCCGAGGTTGCGCGAGATGTCCCGGACCAGCCCGATCCCGTCGAAGTTCTCGGCCACGATCCGGCCGTTCTCGAACTTCAGGCAGTTGGCCGCGCCGCAGATCGCAGCGCTTTCGCGCGATTCGTCGGCCAGCGCCTCGGCCTCGACCTTGAACGGCACGGTCACGTTGATCCCCTTGCCGCCATGCTCGATGAAGGCGCGCACCGCATCCTCGAACCCGTCGGCCTTCACCTCCCAGGCCTCGTAGCTCATGTCCTCGCCGAACTGCGCGGCAAACGCCCGGTGCAGCTCGGGGCTTTTGGTCTGGACGATCGGGTTGCCGAAAACGGCATAACGGTCGGTCATGCGAGCAGCGTCCCCAACCGGCGCATCGCCAGCACATAGCCCTCGACGCCACAGCCGACGATCACGCCCTCTGCCCGCGCCGAGATGAAGGAATGGTGCCGGAACGCCTCGCGCTTGTGGATATTCGAGATATGCACCTCGATCACCGGCCCGTCGAAGGTGTTGAGCGCGTCGAACAGCGCCACCGACGTATGGGTGAGCGCGCCCGCATTGATGATGATCCCCGCGCTCGTCTCGCGCGCTTCGTGGATCCAGTCGACCAGCACGCCCTCGTGATTCGACTGCTTGAGGTCGCTGTCGAGCCCGAGGCTCCGCCCCACCTCCGCGCACATCGCCGCGACGTCGTCGAGCGTGTCGTGCCCATAGATCTCGGGCTCGCGCAGACCGAGCAGGTTGAGGTTCGGTCCGTTCAGGATGGTGATGAGCTTGGCGCCGCTGTTGCCCATGTCTGTCTCCCCCGTTTGGTGCAAGCTGTTTGGCACCAAAACCGGGGTTCGACAAGAATGGCCCGGAAATTAGCCGGGGCCGCCGGTTCGGGCCTGCCGGTTCAGAACCAGCGCCCGATCGCGACGATATGGGTGTCGGGCAGTTCGGTGCCGCCGTCCTGGGTGTAGGTGTTGAGCACCGCCGAGCTTGCCGTGACCCCGGTCACGGTGATGAACCGGGCAAAGGCGCCGCGCGCCGTGGCGGTGACCGCCGCGCCGGCATCGATGAAGGGCGCGGGGAAGGTCCAGACCCCGGCGCTGCTGCCTGCGGCGACGAAATCGTTCTTCCAGCACATCTGGGTGCCGTCGGCGAAGCGGGTGTAGCTGCCGTTGGCGTTGGTCGCGGTCTCGAACAGGGCCGAAGTGGCGCTGGGCGTCGCGCTCACCGTGCCGGTCACGTTGCCGGTGGTCAGCAGAGCATCGCCGGGCGAGAGCTTGGCGGCCTCGACCCAGGTGCTGCCGTCGGCGCTGAGCTTGATCGAGAAATCGTCGTCGCCGGCGAGACCGAACTCGGCCCGGCCGGAAAACCCGGTCTGGAACAGCACCGAGGCGGTATCGCCGACCGCGGCCTTGTTGATCTTGAGCTGGTGCCCGGCGCCTTCGTGGTTCAGAAGCGTCGCGGGCGCCACGACCGAGAGCCGGTTGGTCAGGTCCGAGGTGGTGTTCACGCCGACGCCCGCGAGGTTCTGCGTGCTCGCCGCGCCGCCGCCGGTGACCGCCGACCAGACCGAGCCGGTGAACACCCGCACCTCCGAGGTCGCCGCATGCGCCCCGATCCAGCCCGCCGTCGGGGTGTGGAACTGCCAGGCGCCGTCGACCCAGGTCGCGAGCTTGCCGGTGGCGCCGAACCAGTCGCCGGTGGCGCCGGCCGCGACCGCGTAGATCGGCCCCTCGACCGGCGAGACCGGCGGGTCGGTGGCCTCGAACTCTTCGACCGTGAGCTGGACGAAGATGTCGAGGATCCTCAGCGCCTCGTTGTGAGTCACATGTTTCTGCGCCTGCGCGGGCTGCAGGAGCGGCAATTCGAGCCGGGGCGAAATGTCCGACATGGGACCTCCTGATGCATGGGAATTGGCCCCGGTGTACACGCCCGACGGTGAAGGTTTCCGCTACCCCGCGCACCCCCGGTTAACCCTTCGGTAACCCTCGGAGGCCGCGCCCTACATTCGCCAGAGCAGGTAGCCCGCGACAGCCAGGCCGAACCCGAGGGCAAGGTGCCGGCTGGTCACGCCACGCCGCGCCACCGCGTTCTCGTCGTAGCGCGGATCGAAGATCTTCGACTGCGCGACCAGGTCGGCGAGCGGGTTCTCGGCCCTCTTTTCGAGCCGTCGCAGCCCACGCCCGCGCGGCGGGTTGAGCGCGTCCATCGCCCGGACGAGGCTGCCCCGGGTCTCGACCGCGCGCGCAAGCACCTCGGGCGCCACGCCCAGATGCTCCGCGACCAGCCCGTTGCGCACCCCCGCAATCGCCTGCCGGGTCGCGTCGTCGGCCCCGAGCACCGCGACGTCGCATTCGGTGTCGAAGGCCATCGACCGGCTGTTGATGTTGCTGCTGCCCACCCGCAGGAGCCAGTCGTCGATGACGCAGACCTTGGCGTGGACGTAGATCTGCTCCTCCGCCGCATTGACCGGGGTCCAGATCCGGAACCGGTCGTAGGTGTCCGCGCGCCTGCAGCGCCGCCACGAGCGCTTCGCGTTCGCGTGCATCGCCGCATCCTCGATCGCGCTCTGGGCCTCCTGCGGGGAGATGACGATGACCTCCGGACCGTCCGCTTCTTCGAGCCTTTCGCCGAGCGCTTCGGCAACGGCCTCCGAAGCGAAATATTGCGATTCGAGGTAGATCAGTGACTGAGCGGCGCGGATCGTGTCCGCCAGCAGCGTCTCGATCTCGTTGACGACGGGCCTGTCCGCCTCCGGCGGTTCGGTCCGCGCAATTGCCGTCGCCACACCCCGCGCGGTCACCTCCAGCGACGCAGGCCAGACCGGGTCGTCCTGGGCCCCGGGCACCGGCAGCACCTGCCCGGTCGCCCGCTCCCAGCGCGTGCGGGCGAGGTCGCCCAGCGCCCGGGCGGTCTCGCCGGTGAGCGCGGTGGTCATGTCGTGCCACGGCATCGCGTCCTTGCCGCTTCTAAGCCTGCGCCGCGGGTCGTCGGGGGCGTGCTCGGGGGTATCCCAGCGCCCGTCGGTCGCGTCGATCCCGCCGCAGAAGGCGAGCTGGTCGTCGACCACCACGATCTTCTGATGGTGGCAGGCGCCGACCGGGTGACGGCCGTCGAACGCCGCCTGGATCCGGTCCGATCCCAGCATCGACAGTCTCGCCATCGGCACGAGCCGCCCAGGGGCGAGCACCACCGAGCCGGTCCAGCGCAACAGGTGGATATGCAGCTCCGGCTTCTCCGCGACGATGGCTTCGAAGAAATCCTGCAACATGTTGGGATAGCCGTCCGGCGCCAGGCCGGTCTCGTCGCTCTCGCCCGGCAGCAGCTCGATCTCCAGATCGAAATCCCACCCGACCAGCAACACCTGCCGGCGCGCGGCGATCATCGCTTCGCGCAGCGCCCGGAAATAGGCCGCCCCGTCGCGCACCACCGCCAGCTCTTTGGTATCGCAGACCCGCCAGCAATTGCGCCCGGGCGCGAAGAAATCGCGCCTGTCGGTCCCGTCGTGGGTGTCGGTTTCAAGCTCGGAAATCGTCATCACCGGTTCCTGTTCCCCGCGTCACAACACCAATGCGCGGGCCCGCGCATTCGTTCCATCGGGCGGGCCTGCGCCAGCGAAGATCTGCCGCGACCGGGGAACGCGACGGCGACCTCCCGCGTTGAACAGGGGACACATGCCTGGAAAGGAGTAGCCGATGACCAACATCTACGATGCGATCAAGTCCGACCACGACACCCACCGCAAGCTGCTGACCTCGATCAAGGACAGCAAGATCCAGGCGCGCGGATCGCTCTGGAAGCGGTTCTACGAAGACGTCAAGAGCCACGCCGCGGCCGAGGAGGAGACCTTCTATTCGAAGCTCATCTCCAAGACCTGGGGCCAGGACGCCGCGCGCCACTCGGTGCACGAGCACCAGCAGCTCGACGACCTGCTCGAAGAACTCAACGTGATGGACAAGTCGTCGGATCTCTGGATGAAGACCTTCGACAAACTCAAGCACGACTACGAGCACCACATGGATGAAGAGGAAAGCGAGGTCTTCGCGCGCGCCCGTGAAACCATCGACGCGGCCGAGATCGACGGCTACGGCGCCAAATTCGAAAAGCGCAAGGAACAGGAGCGCTCGCTGATCGACGCGAAACGCGAAGACAGCCTCGAGGACTGACCGCGCCATCCTGCCCGCGCGACGACCAGGCCCGGCACCGGCGTGCCGGGCCTTTCCTGTCGCGTGCACAAACGGTGTAACCAGTCTCTAACCCGGCAGAAAAAAGGCGCCGGCCCACGTGGGAACCGACGCCATCGAGGTCGAGGCAAGCGAAATGAAGGGTCGTTCAGCGAAGCGGGCTCAGATCGTCGCTGCCGTCGAACGCGGTCCGGCCAGCAGCCAGATGATGAAGCCCAGGATCGGCAGGAGCAGCACCAGGATGGTCCAGAGGATCTTGGCGCCGGCGCTGATGCGCGAGGTGAGGATGTTGTAGATTGCGTAGATGTCGAGGGCGAGAACGATGGTGCCACCGATGCCGGTCGTCACGATTTCCATGTCTGTCTCCTTTGTTTCGTCTCCAACGCCCGAAACGGGAATAGGTTCCCCGGCACCGACCGGGCCCCGCCCCGGCCCCGGATTCTCGACCGTGACACGGATTTTCTGGAACCCCGGCGAGCTTTCGGCGTTGGTCTCCCGACGTGCATCCACGCACAGCCGGAAAGGAGAGCGACCATGTCCGCGACGTACACGATCCTCCTTGGCACCGCCCTCGGTCTCGCCGCGGGTGCCGTGACCTTGGCCCAGGGCAGCGACGTCCCGTTGCCCGCGCCGGTCGAAGCCGCAGCGGCCCCGGCCTCCGACATGCCGCTTCCCGGCATCGGCCGCCCGGCCGACGCCGCCACCCAGACGCCCCTGCCGCATGGCCCGGCGCTGGTGGCGCTGGCCGACGATCTGCTCGGCACCCGTGTCTACGATGCGCGCGACGAATGGGTCGGCGAGGCTCAGCGCCTTTCTGCCCGCGCCCGGGGCGCCAACCCCGACGTGGTCATCGACATCGGCGGCTTTCTCGGTTTCGGCGAAACCCCGGTCGCGATCGCATCCGACCATATCGCCATCGCCTGGACCGATGCCGGCGAGGTCGCCTACGCAACGGTCGCGTTGACCGAGGCCGAGCTCGAACTGATGGCGCAGGCCCAGGGCTGACCCGCCGCAACGGGTGAAACCAGCGCAGGGGGCCGCTCATGGGCCCCTGCTTTTTCGTTCCGGGAGCAGCCCCTACATGAAAGACCTGCGCAGCGTCAGCGTTCCGCTCGCCATCCTCGCCATAATCGCGAGCGTCGCCGCCCTGTCCTCGCCGAAACCCTCCTCGCGCCGCTGACCCTCGCCTTCGTCGCGGCGATGATCCTGTCGCCGATCAACGACGGTCTCAGGGCCGTGCGGGTGGTGCCGACCCTTGCGGCGGTCCTTACCCTGCTCGCGGCGCTCGCCCTCGTCGTCGCGCTCGCGCTGGTCTTTCGCCCCTGGATCGCCGAGGTGATCGACGCCTGGCCGCGGATGCGCTGGGAAATCCGCCGCACCCTGATCGAGATGCGCGCGAGCCTCGGCGCCCTGTTCGACATCCAGCGCGAGGTGATGGAGGCGATCGAGGCCGCCGATGCCACCGGCGACGCCGCCAGCACCATGCCCAGCCTGAGCGATGCCGCCTGGTTGGCGCCGCTCGCGCTCGGCCAGATGGTGCTGTTCGCCGGCGGGCTGTTCTTCTTCCTGGTCGGCAAGGAGCATATGTACGCGGTCCTGAGCGACCATCTCCGGATCTGCCCGGCCAGCGCCTTCGACGAGGCCGAAGCGCGGGTGGCGCGCTATTTCAGTACCGTCACCCTCATCAACGGCGGCTTCGGCGCCGCCGTCGCCCTCGCGCTCTCGCTCATCGGCCTGCCGGCGGCTCCGCTCTGGGGCGTGGTCGCGGCGCTCGCCAATTTCGTCCTCTATCTCGGCCCCGCCGTCGTCGCCGCCGCCCTGCTTGTGGCCGGCACCGTTGTCTTCGACGGCGCCGAGAGTTTTCTGCCGGCGGCGGTTTTCGTCGGCCTCAACGCGATGGAAGGTCAGTTCGTCACGCCCACCCTGCTTGGCCGCCAGATGCGCCTGAGCCCGCTCCTGGTGTTCGGGGCGCTCGCCTTCTGGCTCTGGCTCTGGGGGCCCGGTGGGCGGGATCGTCGCCATCCCGCTCCTGCTCTGGGGGCTCGAGATCTTCCGCGACGACCACGACTGGCGCGCGCCTCAGGCGGGGGTGTCCGCGTCCAGGGCCTCGGCCGACCCGTTGCCGATGTCGGAAACCGAGTGATCGTGCTCTTCCGGGTCGAACGAGGCCGGCGCGAAGGTGAGGTGAAAGCGGTAGCTCTCCTCGCTCTCCTCGACCGTGATCCGCCCGCCGAGCTGGGCCGCGAAACCGCTCATCAGCGACTGGCCCAACCCCGAGCCGCGCACCTGGTCGGGCGGAAAGAACGGGGTACCGCAGGTATTGGTCACGTCGAGCTCGGCGCGGTCCTCCGCGACGGCATCGAGCGTGATCTCCAGTGAAGCGACACCATCGGACCGGGTGCCCATGTATTTGAGCGCGTTGGTCACGGCTTCCGTGGCGAGCAGCAGGAAAGGCACCGCCTGGTCGGGGTAGAGCGTCACCCGGTCGTAGCGCCGGGTGATCTCGAGCTTGCGGTCCGAAACGCTGCCCGCATCGATGATGCCGTCGATGATATCGGTGAGCAGCGCGTCCGCGTTGACCCGACCGGTCGAGGGGTTGGAATAGAGCGCCTGGTGCACCGAGGCGATCGACCGCACCCGCATCTGCACTTCCTTCAGCGTGCGTTGCGCTTCCGCCGTCGAAGCGCGCCGGATCTTCAGGCTCACGATCGAGGCGACCAGCTGCAGGTTGTTCTTCACCCGGTGGTGCACTTCCTTCAGCAGCACGTTCTTTTCGTGCACCATGTTTTCGAGCTCGGCCTCCTCGCGCAGCAGGTGCGAGGCCAGATCCGTCCAGGCGGCCTCGGCATCGCGGATCTCCCGGCTGAGATAGGCATTGCCGCGCAACGCGACGATCCGCCGAGTGCGGGAAAACTCGCCCATGTTCCGGATCAGCTCGCGGATGTTGCGGATGGCCAGCCGGTTCACCGCCTGGAACGCGACGATCAGGCCGGCCACCAGCATCAGGAGCGGAAACAGCACCGCCGACAGCAACGGCCAGGCCACGCTGTGATGCGGATGGCTCCCGAGCGCGAAGAGCACGCCGGGGATGATCGGGACCGCGGCAAAAATGCGCGATTCCCCTGTTTTAGACTCTGTAATGAAGGTCGTCTGAACCGCTGTGGCGAGCGTGTCCAGCATGACATCGGCGGGCAGGATCGTATCGATGTCGTCGAACCCGGCCGAAGACGACAAGGGCTGCCCCATCGAGTTGAAGGTGACGATCGCCGTTTCCGAGTCCTCGTCGGTGCCCACGTGCTGGACAAGCTCGGGGATCCGCCGGTGCGGAACCGAAACCGAGACATAGCCGATGTAGCTCTCGCCCTCGAACACCGGGGTCGCGACGATGATGACCGAAGTGCCGCTGATCGGGCCCGAAAGGTTCGCCGCGACGATCTGCTCCTGTTCGACGCTCATCCGCGGGTGGATCACCCCGTCGCTGATGTCCATCCCGACATTGGCCGACCCGCAGCGGACCGTGCCGGTGGCGTCGACGAACCCGGCGAAAGAATACTGCCGCTTCAGCGCGATCACGTTGGTGAAGATCTGCGAACACCCGGGATGCGCTCCGCCGACGCCGGACATGTGCGCCGCCAGCGTCCCGGCGGTACCGGCCGCCGAGGCCACCGCGAGCGCTTCGCCCGCGGCAGCTTCCGCGGTCGCGTTCATGAGCGCGGTCTCGGTGTTGCGCGCGGCCTCCCGGCTGATCTCGAAAGCTTGGAACACGGCGATGCCGCCGATCGGCAGCAGGGCGAGCGCGAGCGTGCCGGCGACGCGGCCCGCCAGGCCCCCGAACAGCCGGTAGGGAAGCAGCTTCAAGCGGTGAGCCTTCCCTGGAGCCCGGCGTTCACCACCGCCACGGTCGCACGGTCGGTCATGTCGCTGTAGCTGCCGGTATCGGCATGCAGGAGCTCCATCAGCCTTGCGCGCCCGCGGTTGGCGCGGCTCTTGATCGTGCCGATCTTCACGCCGCACATCTCGGCCGCTTCCTCGTAGGAGTAGCCCGAGGCGCCGACCAGCGCGAGCGCCTCGCGTTGTTCGGCCGGCAGGGTCGCGAACGCATCGAGAAACTCGTTCATCTGCAGCCGCCCGTCATGGGCGGGCTTTTCCGCGAGCCGCCCGGCAGCGATCCCGTCCGGGTCGCTCACTTCGCGTTTGCGCTTGCGATGGTGCGAATAAAACGTGTTTCGCAGGATCGTGAACAGCCAGGCCTGCATGTTGGTCCCGGGTTTGAACGAGGCGATGTTCTTCCACGCCTTTTCCAGCGCTTCCTGCACCAGGTCGTCCGCCTGGGCGTCGTTGCGCGCGAGCGAGAAGGCGAAAGCGCGCATCGCGCTGATATGGTTGACCAATTCGTCGCGCGGGTCGGGGTGGCTGTCATCCGTCTGCATTGCGCGGCTCCCCGGATCGGCCCTCGGCCGGGTCACTCTGCTGGTCCTGCTCCTTCAACATCCGAAGCAGGTCCCGAAACCGGTCCGGCACCTCTTCCTCGGCGCGTTGCCGATAGGCGCGTTGCAGGTTTTCCGCGATCTGTTCTTCAAGTGGAGACGTATCGTGCTTGTGCGTCATGGTCCTGATCTCGACCCTCACGGGGCCCAAAAATTTTTACGATTCACGGAACCAAACGCCGACCCCGGGCGTTGGGTTCCCGAAAAAATTGCCAAGGGAGCAAAAAATGTCCAACTCCGAAAGCGGTCAGTTGTTGTCCGTGACCGTCGCGGAACTCCTGCCCTACCTCCGGCGCTACGCGCGCGCGCTGTCCGGAAGCCAGGAAACCGGCGATCGCTATGCGGCGGCGACGCTCGAGGCGCTGCTGCAGGACCGGTCGGTATTCGAAGAAGGGCACAGCCACAAGGTCGCCCTGTTCAAGACCTTCCACGCCATCTGGGTCTCCACCGGCGCACCGTCCGGGTCGGACGAATCTGGCATCACCGCCCGCGCCCAGGCGCATCTGTCGAAGCTCACGCCCAACACCCGCGAGATCCTGCTCCTGCGCACCATCGAGGAGTTTTCCGTGCCCGAGATCGCCACGATCACCGGGCTCGACGAGGACGAGGTCCAGCACCTTCTCTCCGTCGCGCTGCGCGACATGGAAGACAGCCTCTCGGGCAAGGCGATGATCATCGAGGACGAAGCCATCATCGCCCTCGATCTCGAAGGTATCGTCGCCGAGATGGGCCACAAGGTCACCGGCGTCGCCCCCACCGAAAAGGCCGCGCTGCGTCTTTTCGCCGAGGAGCGGCCCGACCTGATCCTCTCCGACATCCAGCTCGCCGACGGCTCTTCGGGCATCGACGCGGTGAACAAGATCCTCGCGGTCGCGGCCGACGTGCCGGTGATCTTCATCACCGCCTTCCCCGAGCGCCTGCTCACCGGCGAGCGGCCGGAGCCTGCCTTCGTCATCAACAAGCCCTATACCGAGGAACAGGTCCGCTCGGCGGTCAGCCAGGCGATGTTCTTCTCCTCGACCGAGACGCTCACCGCCTGATCCTTCCCTTCACCTGCCGCAAACCCCGCCCGGCCCCCGGGCGGGGTTTTTCTTTGCCCGGGTCCGGGCGGCACCCTCCCACGAAAAACGGGGGCGCCTCTGCGCGCCCCCATTTCGTTGATTTCCGGATCTGCCGGTGCCCGGATCAGACCGGCGGGCGACCCCGGACCGCGCGCGCCACCATGGCGACGACGAACAGGATCAGGAAGATGAAGAACAGGATCTGAGCGATCCCGGCCGAGGCGGACGCGATGCCGCCGAAACCGAAAACGGCGGCGATGAGAGCGATGACGAGGAAAGTGATAGCCCAACCGAGCATGACGTTTCTCCTAAGGTTTTCGAGGGCCGCGGGATGCGACGCTTGAAAGAGAAACGCGGCTCTAATGCTGGAAGTTCCGAAAAAAATGTAGGGAACTTTCTGGCTGGCCGCGGCGTTGGTGACCCGGAAGTTTGACATTCAAACGAAAGGAAATGCGTCATGGCCCAAGCCAACCAGACCACCCCGAACACAGACGATCTGATGAAGGAAGTTGCCGCGCTGCGCGCCGATTTCGCCTCCCTGACCAAGGAGCTGGGCACGCTCGCGCGGGCCGAGAAAGAGGCGCTGACCGCCAGGGCCGCCGACCGCGTCGTCGCGCTCAAGGCCCAGGGCGAACGCCGTCTCGAAGAGGCGAACGAGCTCGCCACCAGGGCCGCCGAAGAGGCCGCCGGCATCGTGCGCACCCACCCCGCCGCCTCGATCGCCGCCGCCTCCGCGATCGGCTTCATCATCGGCTCTCTGACCGCGCGCCGCTGACCCGCGATGCAGATGCGCACCACATCCCGGCTCGCCTTCGCTCTCGCGGGGGCGGGCCTCGCGCTCACCGGCACTGTGCTGCTGATTCGCGCCGCCTGGGCCGGGCTTGCGCTCGCGCTGGGCCCGAACTGGGCCTTCGCGCTCACCGGTGCGGCGCTGGCCCTCCTCGGCGCCTTGCTGCTCGTCGCGGCGCAAAACGCCCACCGCCCGGAACCGCGCGTGTCGCCCGAGGTCGCGATGCTGGGCGCCTTCTTCGAGGGCCTGCGCGCCGGTCGCGCCAGCCGGTCCCGCTGAACCAGTCTCTATTTCGCAGCGTTCATGTCCAAGGCGGCCCGGGATCCCCTCCCGGACCGCCTTTTCTCAGCGCCGTCCGCGCGTCTTCGTCTTCCAGAACGGCGGCAGGTCGCCGGCCATGATGCAGCCGTAGGGATCGATGTAATCCTCGATCTCGGCGAGCCCATAGCTCTCGATCTGCGCCACCACGCTGGCGGCGTTCTTGTAGCTCGACGGCAGCTCCGAAGCGTCGACCGCGCCGGCGTGAAACCGGATGTCGAGCCCCTTGGTCTCGGCCTTCAGCATCTGGTCCGGCGTCACCGACCCCATCCGCCGCTTGTGCTCGGAGCGCGAAAAGTTGCGCCCCGCACCATGCGGGCTGAAGCCGAGCCCGGCCCGCGCATCATGCCCCCGGGTCACCAGCACCGGTTCCGCCATGTTGAGCGGTATGAGCGTGCGCCCTGTGGCGTCGGCGGCGTAGTGGTCCCAGGCGGGCGTCGCGCCCTTGCCGTGGAAATAGAGCCCATCCCGCTCGAAAACGAAGTTGTGCTCGTTCCAGAACCGCTCGCCCACCTCGGCGCCCGCGGCCTCCACACTCGCCTGGTGCAGCGCATTATGGTTGGCCTTGGTCCACTTGCGGATCAGCTGCAGCGCTTCCCAGTAGAGCCGCCCCTCCTCGGTATCGGCCGGGATCCAGGCGTTCTGCTTCAGCGTGTCGGGCGAGAGCTCTTTGCGGAACCTCTCCGCCATCTCCATGCCCTTGCGGTACAGCATCGCCCCCGGCCCGCGCGAGCCGTGATGGGTCACCATCGCGGTCCGCCCGGTCGCCCGCGAACGGCCGACGAACAGGAAATGGTTGCCGTCGCCCTGCGTGCCCATGTGCTCCTGCGCCATCCGGATGGTCTTCTCGTCCGACAGGTACGGGTTGGCCCGAAACGCATCGAGCAGCTTCAGCGACACGGTGAAGCGCTTGCCTTGCGGCCGCCCGCCGGCACCGAAATGCGTCACCGATTGCGCCGCGTCGAGCACCGCTTTCGGGTCGGCATGGCCGAGGTCGGTCATCATCACCGAACAGCAGATGTCGGCGCTATGCATGCCGGGATGGATCGCACCCCGCGCCGCCACCACGCCGCCCACCGGGATCGTGCCGACCGGCCCCGCCGGACAGGCGTCCGGCATCACCGCGCCGGCCTCGATCGTCGGCGTGCGCATCACTTCCGCCATGGTCGCGCGGACCTTGGCGATGTTGTCGAGCTCGTCAGGATCCACCGCGTCGATGGTCTCGTGAAACGCGACCGCCCCCGGCGCCCGCAGATCGCGCGTCGCCGGCACGTCCGGGATCTCGCCCGCCAGCTCGGCCCGGATCTTCACCAGACCGTAGCCCTCGGCCCGCATCGCGTTGGCCCGCGCGAGCAGATCGGGAAACTGCTTGCCGGGACGGTGGCCCCAATTCTTGAGATCCGCGCCAGTAACCGGCTCTAACACTACCTTTTCCATCGTCTTTTTCCCATTTGTGTCACAAGTCTCCGGGACAAGGGGGCGCAGGACGCGCGTGTTCCGCCACCGGGTTGCCCCGGGCCCGGTTCGAACCGGCACGGCACGGGGGAGCCCCCCGCACCACCCCGAAGGGTGCGTCTCCCTGTAGTCCTGCGGGCATTCCCGGAGGGTATGAGCCCCGGCGACAAGAGTGAAGAAACGACCCGGGCCCTGCCCCGCGATCCGGGGACCGCGTTTTCCGTCTGGGCACACGCAAGGAGGGGAGTCGAACCCGCTCGGGTGAACCGGAAGGGATGCGCTGTAGTTCCTTCGGCATTCGCCGGGGGTGGTCCTTTCGTCATGGTTCCGGCGACAAGGCTTTGGTGAACCAAACCTCCCTTGCGGGAGCGGGGAAGTCGAATCCCCTCGTCCAATCGGACTTAACCAGTAGGTCCACCGGCATTCGCAGGGTGTTGCGTTTGAAGCGGGCGTGCCGCTCCGGTGTAGAAACCCCGACGACAAGGGGTGGTGAAACATTCCCGCTCTACCGACTGAGCTACGCGCCGTCATTGGTCGGCGCGACGGGACTCGAACCCGCGACCTGGCGCGTGACAGGCTGTAGTTCCACCGGCATTCGCCGAGGTCTGTTCCTTCGCTTACGGGCCCGGCGACAAGGCGGGGCGGGACATTCCAATGCTCTATCCGCTGAGCTACGCCGGGGCGGACCCCGGCGGCGGGAATTGAACCCGCGACCTCTGGATTACTGTAGTCCCGCCGGCATTCGCCGGGATGTGATCTGTCGGGACAGGCGGCGCCTCCGCCTGCCCCGTTCTTCAAACCGAGACCTTTTCGATCTCGGCGACCCAGTGCTCGGCCCCGGTCTCGCCGGCGGCAAAGGCCGCGATCCGGTCGAAGACCGCATCCGAGAACCCGCCGATGTTCAGCACATCGGCACGGGTCTGTGCCTGGGTCGTGCCGTAGGGCGCGATGTCGATGGCGACCAGCTTCGCTTTCGGGTTCCGGCGTTTCACCTTCTCCCATTCCGCCAGCATCGCCGTCCCCTGACCACCGGCCCGGGCATCGACCCAGGACTGGTTGTCCGAGACGAACACCACCAGGTCCGGCGCGCGCTTGTGGTCGTTCAGCCACGCGAGCGGCGCCGAGCAGTTGGTCCCGCCCCCGGCCAGCGCCGCGAGTTTCTCGGCGTTGGTCAGGATCGTGTCGCGCGGCTCGAGACGGACATCGCGCACCTCGAAGTCGAACGGCAGCACCTGCGCGCCCCGGTTCACCCGCATGAACGACGCCGCGACCAGCGCGGCCACGTCGACGTGGCGGACCTTCGAGGTCGCGCCGACCCGCTGACCGGTCACCGCCCAGGTCATCGACCCGGAGACGTCCGGCGCCACCACCACCTGGCCGGCGATCTTCGGCACGTTGCGCGCCGCGATCTCCATCGCGTCGTGCAACGCCTCGACGATCGCGCGCGGCATCGCCGCGTCGACGTTCTGCGCCGCGACCATCAACTGGTACGGGAAGACGCGGGCCTTGCGGATCGCCTCTTCGTCGCGCAGCAACGCCGCCACATCCTCGACGGTCCCGGCCTCCCCGAACGCGCCATGGCGCAGGAAGGTGTTGAGCCCCTGCCGCACCATCTGCCACGACCCGCCGCGCGCGATCTGCGCCCATTGGGCCGGGCTCAGCTCCAGCTGCGTGAGCATCTGGAACGGCACGTCGGGCACCTCGCCCTTGCCGGTCTTGCGAAAGGCCAGCCAGTCCTGCAGCGCCTGCGGCAACAGGCTCACGTCGCAGGGCCGCCCGATCAGCCAGGCATAGAGCGCCTCGCGCGCCGGGGAGCCCGGGCGCGGGTGCACCATCCGGATCACGTCCGCCAGCGACGGATCGTTACCGATGCTGGCCATCAGCAGCGCCCGGTCGGACGCCCCGTTGAGCCAGTCCTGGATCATCGCTTTCGGCGCCGACCCGAGCGACTTGCGCCCGGTCTGCCCCGAACGGACGACCTGCACGAAGGTCCGCAGCATGCGGCCGTTGTCCACGACCCGCCCGAAAGCAGCGCGGAACAGCACCGGATCGCGCCGCGCCAGCACCGCGAGCAGCACCGCCGGCATGTCCTTCATATGGCCCGCGGCCCGGGCATGGATCGCGGTCTGCGCCAGGAACATCGGCTCCACCGCTTCCGCCAACGCGACGGTGCGCGCCAGTTCTTCCGCAGGATCGCTGTAGTACAGCGCCCCGAAGGTCCCGGTCATCGCCAGTTGCGCCAAGGCATGCGCATCGGAATAGGCATAGGCCGGCGCCGCGTGGGCGTTCAGAGCGTCCGCTTTCGGCAGCAGCCGGCCAACCGTCGATGCAAACACGGATTTGTTTGCCATTTCTCTCATCCTCTTGGTTTGTGAGGATGTTTTCGCATGGGACGACGCGCCGCCCGAGGAAAAAACGGAAATCGGCTCAAAGCATTGAAACAAAACAATAAATCACGCAATTGCGGGAATCACCTATTCAAAATACGATAGAGACATATCGTCTTTTATCTGAGCAGATAGTCCCATGCGAAACGTCGTCCTAGGATTCCTCGGCACCCAGCTCGACATGGGGAAAAAGCGGCGCTGGAAACCCACCGTCTCGCTGGTGAGCCACGCCGATTTCCCCGTGGACCGGATCGAACTGCTCTACGACCACCGCTTCAACCGCCTCGCGGTCTCGGTGCAGCGCGAGATCGAGGCGTTGTCGCCCGAAACCGAGGTGCTGCTCGTCCGCCTCGACCTCGACGACCCTTGGGATTTTCCAGGAGGTCTACGGCAAGCTCTACGATCTCGCCCGCGGCTACGGGTTCGACGAAGATCGCGAGCGCTACCACGTCCATCTCACCACCGGCACCCATGTCGCCCAGATCTGCTGGTTCCTGCTGACCGAGAGCCGGCACGTGCCCGCGCGTCTCGTCCAGACCGGCCCGCCGCGCGGCGACGATGCCCCGGCCACGCTCGACGTGATCGACCTCGACCTCTCCCGCTACAACGCCCTGCAACAGCGCTTCGACCAGCTCTCGCGCGAATACGGCGACCAGCTCAAGGGCGGGATCGAGACCGCGAATCCCGCCTACAACGCGCTGATCGACCGGATCGAGCTGGTGGCGAGCAATTCCGACGCGCCGATCCTGCTGCTCGGCGAGACCGGCACCGGCAAGACCGCGCTCGCCGAGCGGATCTACCGGCTCAAGCTCGACCGTCGCCGGGTCAAGGGTCGGCTGGTGCAGGTCAACTGCGCCTCGCTCGCCGGGCCAGATGCGCTGCCCACGCTGTTCGGTCAACGCCGCGGCCACACCGGCGTCGCGGGCTCCGAGCGCGGCGGGCTCCTGCGCGAGGCCGATGGCGGCGTGCTGTTCCTCGACGAGATCGACGAGCTTGGCCGCCAGGAACAGGCGCTGCTGCTGCACGCGCTCGAAACCGGGCGCTATTACCCGCTCGGCGCCGACCACGAGGTGACGAGCCGGTTCCACGTCATCGCCGGCGCCGGGCGCGACCTGCGCAAGTTGGTGGCCGAGGGCCGGTTCCGCCCCGACCTTCTGGCGCGGCTCAACATGTGGCGCTTCACCCTACCACCGCTCCGCGACCGGCGCGAAGACATCGAGGCCAACCTCGCCTTCGAGCTAGATCGCGCCGAGCGCGAGCTCGGCAACCGGGTCGGGTTCAACACCGATGCCCGCGACCGCTTCCTGCGCTTCGCCACCGACCCGGCCACGCTTTGGCCCGGCAATTTCCGCGATTTCGGCGGCGTGATCCGGCGCCTCTGCACCCTCGCGCCGCGCGGCCGCATCACCCGCGCGATGGTCGAGGACGAGATCGCCGCGCTTGCCGCCGACTGGGGTGCCGCCCGACCGGACGAGACCTTCCGTCTGGTCCGCGACGTGCTCGGCGACCGGGCGGACGCGCTCGATCCCTTCGATATGGCCCAACTGGCCGAAGTCCTCCGCACCTGCCGGACGTCGGCGAGCCTCAGCGCCGCCGGCCGCCGCCTCTTCGCCCGGTCGCGACAGTCCCGGACCACGACCAACGACGCCGACCGGCTGCGCAAATATCTCGCACGTTTCGATCTCGACTGGGAGCGGGTCGCGGGCGACGGCTGACCGCGGCCGCCCAACATTGACTGCAGGGCCCGGCAGGGCAAAGAACCCGCCCGCGTCGATCCGGTCACCCCTCCCACGCGTCACCGGGGCCCTCGCGGCAATGCTCCATCATCCCAGGCCCGCTTGAGAGACCCGGGCCGGGCCGATCAAGTCACTCGACCTCGCGTGTCATGGCCGTTCCGCGCCAGGTGAAGCCGCGGGCGCGAAAGGTGGTGAGCCAGAGCGGCGCGAGCAGCGCGTCGCGGGTAACCATCGCGGCGAGGTCGCGTGCGGTCGCGGGCCAGCCCATCGCACGCGCAAGGCCCAGTTCGGCGCCATACCAGACCAGGGCAAGCGCGACGAGGTTCCAGTGCGGCGCCGTACCGGTCGCCACCAACAGTCCGAGGGCGACAGCGGGCAGGAGCGGCCCCTGGGCGATCTCCAGCGCGAACAGCCCCGGGAAGCCGTCGCGCCGGACCCGGCTCCACCGCAGCTGCCGGTCCCAGACCGCGCGGGCGCTGCGCGGGCCGATCGGCTGGGCGAAAAGCCGCGCGGGCAGGCGCACCCGGAGCCCCTGCGCGCGCACCAGCTTGGTCGAGGCGACGTCCTCGGCGAGGTTGCGCCCGAGCGCGGCCAGCCCACCCCCGGCGTCGAGCACGTCGCGGCGCCAGGCGAGCGTCTTGCCCTGCGCGAAGCCGAGCCCGAGTGCATCCGCCGCGAGCTGCCAGCGCGCCTGGTTGGTGTTGAGGAAGGCGCATTCCACCGCGCCCCAGAAGTTGCCGGGCCGGTCGCCGTAGGCAGGCGCCGAGACCAGCCCGGTGCCGGGCGTCCAGCTGTCGTCGAGCGTGGCGAGGTAGTCGGGCGGCAGCATCAGGTTCGAATCGGTCATCACCACGATCCCGCCCGTCGCGACGGCGTAGCCCTTGGCGAGGTTGTTGAGCTTCGGGTTGGCGCTGAACAGGGTCTCGCCCACCAGCACCTGCGATTTCACGTCCGGATGCGCAGCCGCGAGCGCGCGGGCCAGCTCCACCGCCGGGTCCTCCTCCGACGCCGCACAGAAGATCACCTCGTAGTCCGGGTAGTCCTGCGCGAACGACGACCCGAGGGTTTCGCGGTCGAACCTGTCGATGCCGCAGACCGGCCGGACCAGCGAGACGAAGGGGCGGGCGCCCGGATCGGCGTCGCGCGGCCGCAGCCGCAGGAGGGCGAGCAGCGTGGTCGCAAGGTGGACCCCGAGGGGAAGGGCCACGAGCAGGATGAGGATCGTGGTGAGCATGGGTCTCCTCGTCAATCCGACGCCCGGAACAGAATGCACCGGATCCGTGCCGAGGAACATGGGGTTGCGACCCTGGAATTGCCTGCCCGCGGTCTTACGGATCCGTAAGCCCGTCCCCGGCAGTGCGCACGATCGGCACGCAAAGGCCCGGCGCCGTGTCTCGGTGCCGGCCAGGCGGTCGATGACTGGGGCAGGGGCCCCGGGCGCCTCCCCGGGCCCCGGTCCACGCGCGGCGCCGATCACGGTCGCGCCGGATGACGCGGCGGGTCTTGCGTTTCCCCGGTCTCTCCTATGTCTATGCAGGCGCGCGCCGGCAAACCGGGCAAACCGGGTCCACAGGGTCGGGACGACCGCACCGCACCCGTCCGCCGCCGCACAGCCGCGGGCCGCCCCGTATCGCAAGGATGTTACGGATTTGTATGAACCCGGAGACGCAGGCGCGGGGTGGACAGCGCAGAGCGACGCGGCAGACTGACCCGGGACCAGGACCCATGCCCCATACCCTCGACCAGATCGTTCCCTCCCTCGCCAGCCTCGGCCTCTGGACCTATTGGATCATCGGCCTCGCGGCGCTGCTCGAGGCGTGGTTCGTCACCGGCGTGGCCGTGCCGGGCACCCTCGTGGTCGACGCGGGCGGGATCCTCGTCCAGCAGGGTGTCCTCGATTTCTTCGATCTCGCCTGGTTCGTCGCCATCGGCGCGGCGCTCGGCGGCGAGGCGGGGTATTGGACCGGGCGGCTCGCGCGGCGTGGGCTCGTGGAAAAGCGCTGGTTCACCCGATCCCCGGCCTACCGGCGCGCCGATATGCTGTTCCAGCGCCACGGCGGGCTGGCCCTGATGCTCGGCCGGTTCCTCGGACCTGTCGCCGGGCTGGTCACCCTCGCCGCGGCGCTGGCCGGCATGGACCGGCGTCGGTTCGCGATCTGGAACATTGCCGCCGCCGTGCCCTACGCCCTCGTCCACGTCGCCATCGGCTATTTCCTCGGCGAGTTCTTGACCCGGTTCGGCCCGCTGTTCACCCGTGTCGCGGCGCTGGCGGTTGGTCTGGTCGTGGCGCTGGCCCTGCTCTGGTGGCTCGTCATCCGGATCGAGCGGCTGACGCCGCTGGTGGTCTCCGTGGGTCGCAGCGTGCTGCGCGCCGCCCTCGAGACGCCGGAGGTCTCCGCCTGGACCGCGGCCCACCCCGGCCTCGCCCGCTTCACCGCCCGCCGGTTCGAGACCGGACGTTTCGCCGGCCTCCCCGCGACCTTCCTCGCCGTGGTCTTTGTCTACATCCTGTTCATCTGGGCCGGCGGGGTGTTCGATTTCCTCACCGCCGATCCCATCGTCCAGGCCGACGAGCGGATCGCAGCGCTGGTACACGCCTTCTGGACCCCGGGCGCCCTGCGCCTCGCCGCCCATGTCACCGCCCTCGGCGATCCGCGGGTGGTGCTGGCACTGTGGCTGCTCGCGCTCGGCTGGCTCGTCCTGCGCGCCAGCCGCGACCTCGCCGCCGGGCTTGCCACCTCGGTCATCGGCAACCTCGTCTCGGTCACGCTCCTGAAGGCGCTGTTCGACCGGCCGCGCCCGGCGCTCGCCTATTTCGCCGAGACCTCCAACAGCTACCCTTCCGGCCATGCCGCCATCTCGGTGGCGTTCTGGGGCATGCTGTTCTACGTCGCCTGGCGGACCCGGGCACTCGGGATGGTCGCGGCCGGTCTCGCCGCCGTGACCATCGCCTTCGCCATCGGCGCGAGCCGGATCTACCTGATCGAGCACTACATGACCGATGTCGCCAACGGCTGGCTGGTCGGCGGCCTGTGGCTGGTCATCGGCATCGCCGTCGCCGAATGGCAGCGGGAGCGGCAGGCAACCCGCGGCGGTCCCGCCCCCATGGCCCTGGGCGGCGCGGCCCGCACCGGCGTGCTGGCGCTCTCCGCCGCGCTCGTGGGATACTCCGCCTGGACCGTGGTCGACTACGAAAAGACCCGCAACATGCCGGCGGTGACCGCAACCGAGACCCGGGTCGCCGATATCGCGGCCATGCTCGCCGATCCGGGTTTCGCGGCGACGACCGAAAGCGTGATGGGCAATCCGCTCGAACCGGTCAACGTGATCCTCCTCGCCCGCGATGCCGCCAGCCTCACCGCTGCGATGACCGGCGCGGGGTGGCAGACGGCGCAGAGACCGGGTTTCGCGCCGCTTGCCCGCGCCGCCTGGGCGGCCTGGACCAACCAGCCCGACGATACCGCGCCGGTCACGCCCTATTTCTGGGCGCGTGCCCCAACGATCTCGCCTTCGAAAAGCCCACCCCTGCCTCGACCTTGCGCGAGCGACATCACGTCCGATCTGCGCGCGCCTTACGTGTTGCCCGACGGACGGCGGGTGTTCCTCGGCGCCGCGAGTTTCGACGACGGGCTCGACCCGGGCATCTTCCACCACATCGACCCCAATATCGACGCCGAGCGCGATACCCTCGCGCACGACCTCGCCCGGGCCGGCGCGCAGGCCCTCGCCCCGGTGGCCGTCTCGGTGCCCCGCCTCGGCCAGTCCGTCGCCGGCGACCCCTGGTTCACCGATGGCGACGCGGCAGTGATCGCGGTCGACTGAGGCGGCTTCTTCGCACCGATCCGAAACCGGCGACAGGGCGCCGGCTCCGGCCTGTCACGGCCCGCTTCGGGCGCACCGCCCGCGCCCACGCGCAACGCCCCACAGCGCACCCGCTTCCCGCCCCGGCCCGGCGGTCTGTACGGGCACGGAAGCGCGAACCGGCCCTGGCGTCGTGACTGTTGCGGGCCGACGCCCGCAGACCGCCCGGGACCGCATCGACATCATAGGGTTCATCGCGCCGATCGACGCCCTGCATGGGATATCCCCTCAAGGCTCGCGAAAGCGCGGGGCCCTGCCGTCCCGCCGACAACGGCGCGGGCAAGTCCATCCCGATCAACACCACGGCCGGCTGTCACGCCCCGAACGGGGGGCCGGATCTGGACGGACGGCGCCCCGGAAAGGGCGACCGCCCCGAAAACCCGCTCCGCCGGAAAAACGAAAGGGCCCGCAAGGGCCCTTGATCTTCCAGTATTCTATTGGTCGGAGTGAGAGGATTCGAACCTCCGACCCCTGCCTCCCGAAGACAGTGCTCTACCAGGCTGAGCTACACTCCGACCGTGGCGCGCGGGATAGCCCGGTTTGGGCGCCGTTGCAAGGGATTATCCGCGCGTTTCGCGCTGTCGCATGCGACGCAACAGCGGCGAGATCCGGAACGACGCCGCGCTGGACGACCGCGAGCGCGTGCGCAACACCGGGGTTTGCGATTTCGACCCCAGCCGCGCCTCGCGCCAGACGATGTAGACGCCGCTCGCGATGATGATTCCGGCCCCGATCATCGTCGTCCGGTCGACGCTCTCGTCGAACAGCAGATACCCGTAGACCGTGGCCCAGAGGATCTGCGAATACTGCATCGGCGCGACGATCGCGGCATCGCCATTGCGATAGGCGGCGATCAGGAACAGCCCGGCGACGAAACCGAACAGCGAGATCACCGCGGCGGCGCCGAGGTCCGCGGCCGGCATCGGCTTGTAGTCGAAGGCGAGCAGCGCGCCCATGATCAGGAAGTTCGCCGCCATCGGGTAGAGCATCAGCACCGCCGTCCGCTCGTCGCGTCCGATCTTGCGCACGATCACCGAGGCGAGCGCGCCGAACACTGCCGTTCCCAGCGCCGCGAGGTGCCCGAGCCCGAGGCTCGCCGATCCAGGCCGCAGCACCACCACGACCCCGGTCAGCCCGACGACCACGGCGAGCATCCGGTGGATGCCGACCTTCTCGCCCAGGATCGGGATCGCCAGCAGCGTGATGAGCAGCGGCGAGGCGAAGATGATCGTGTAGACCTGAGCCAGCGGCAGGGCCGAAAAGGCATAGAAGGCACAGGCCGCGCCGATCACCGCCGAGCCGGTCCGCAGCGCCGTCCAGCCCGGATGTTTCGGGATCAGGTGCCCCTCGGTCGCGTCCCGCATCAGCATGAAGGTGACCAGCGGGAAGGAAAACAGCGTCGTGAAGAAGATGATCTGGAACGGGGAATAGACCGCACCGAGATATTTCACGATCACGTCGTGGGTGGCGAAGATACCGAAGGCGACGAGGGCATAGAGAGGGCCGGAGAGGTTCATGCCGCAGGCTTCGCGCATTTCCCCAGGAGGAGCAAGCGCCTCTTGCGGCCGGGCGCCGGGGAGTGCAACCTGAGGGCGATCATGACGCGGGGCTACCGGCTCGGGCCGCGCGGGCCCGACCGGCAGGCCGACCCGCGGGCCGGTCCGGGGTCGGGCAAGGAAATGGGGACGCATATGCTGGACCAGACGACGACCCACACCTTGCGCGGGGCGGAGGCCGCGACCGCGACCTACGATCTCGTCGTCATCGGCGCCGGCATCGCCGGGCTCAACGCGCTGCACGCCGCCGCCGCCTACCTGCCGCGCGGCGCCCGGGTCCTGCTGCTCGACGAAAAAGACCGCGCCGGCGGCATGTGGAACACCGCCTACGATTACGTCCGCCTGCACCAGCCGCACCCGATGTTCACCGTCGGCGACATGAAATGGACCTGGGACAAGCCCGCCACCTATCTCGCCGGTCGCGACGAGATCCAGGCGCATCTCGCCGGCGCGCTGGGGCCGATCTCCGACAGGCTCACCCTCGACCTCCGCCTCGGTCACCGGGTGCTGTCCTGCGAAGAAATCGACACCGGCGCAGGGCACCGCGCCCGGGTCGCGTTCCACCCGATGGATGACCCCGAAAAGCTCGAAACCGTCGAGGCCGCGCGCGCGATCTACGCCTCCGGTCTCGACTACCGCGTGCCCGAGCCCCTGAAGCTCACGAGCGATGCGGTGCTCTCGGTCACACCCCAGGATCTCCGCGCCGCGCTCTCGGCCAGGCCCCGCGCCCCGGTCTATGTCGTCGGCGGCGGCAAGACCGGGATGGACACGATCCTCGAAGCCTGGGCGCAGGACCCCGCCCGTCCGGTCACCCTGCTCGCGGGTGAGGGCACCAATTTCATGAACCGCACGAAATACGCCCCCACCGGCCTCAACCGCTGGACCTCCGGCGCGCCGTTCTCGGGCCTCCTGCGCGACATCGCCCGCAGCTTCGACGGCGACAACGAAAAGGCCATGATCGACCATTTCCGCCGCACCCATGCGACCGACCCCGACACGCCCAACGCGGGCTTCCTGTTCGGCTTCCAGTCGGAGGAGGAACAGGCCCGGATCGCCGCCGGGCTGACCGAGACCCTCCCCGACTACCTGACCGACGTGACCGATACGCCCGCGGGTCCGCAGATGCAGCTGCGCAGCGGTGCGTCCCGCCCGGTCGCACCCGGCGCCATCTTCGTCAATTGCACCGGCAGCTACTTCCGCACCGGCGCGCTGGTCGAGCCCCGCCCGGCGCTCTCGCCGCAGGGCACGGTCCTGAACATCACCCCGCGCGACGGCTTCCACTACCACACCGGGGTCTCGGGCTTTTTCACCACGCACCTGCTCTACCGCGACCAGCTCCGGGGCCTGGGCCTCTACACGATCGACTACGAGGCGCTGTTTCGCAAAAGCAAGAACGCCTTCGTCGGCGCAGCGGCGGCGCAGGCCTACATGTTCCACGTCACCATGGTCCAAAGCCTGCCGCTCGCGCTCCTCGACACCTGCCTCCTCGACCTCGACCGCTGGTACCCGCTGCCGCGCCGGCTGTGGTGGTTCCTGCAGCTGAAACGGAATGCCGCAGCCGACCTCGCGCATTGCCGCAAGGTGCTCGACCGCGTGGCCGAGCGCTTCGACATCCCCTGCAAACCGCTGGCGCCCCCGGAACCGGTAAGCTGAGCCGGGCCGGGCCCCGCCCCGTCCCGCCCGGTCGGCAGGGCGCGACCGGTTTCGGAGCAGGTCGGTCCGGAGAAAATGCCGCGGGACTCCGTTTCTCTTCGCGCTGGACGGTTGGTTTGCGGATCATATGATCCCTTTTGTACCTTTCAAGGAGCATAAGGGAGCCATGTACACGGTCACAGAAGTCGCCCACCTGCTGCGCCTGCATCCCAAGACGGTGCTGCGCCATATCCGCAGCGGCAAGCTTGCGGCCGAACGGGCGGGACGCGCTTGGCGCATCTCGCAGCCCGCCCTGCGTGCCTATACCCATGCCGAGCTTGCCGAGCCGGAAGCCCGCGGCCCCGCGCGCCCGTTGGCCGAGCGTATCCGGGTCTCGGCCGCGATCGAGATCCCCGAGGGAGCTGCCGAAGATGCCCAGCGGCTCAACGCGAGCCTTGTTGCCCTGCTCAACTGCAAGGATCCGAGCTGGGGTCCGGCGCGGTTCGACGTGGTCTATCAGCCCGAAACCGGGGTGTCGCGCGCGGTGCTCTACGGCACGCCAGCGTTTCTCTCGGCGGCGCTCGCGGCGGTCGAGGTCTTCGTGTCGGAGGACCGGACATGAGCGTGTTCCGCAGCCCCGCCACGGCCAAGGCGATCCGCGGCTTCACCGAAGCGCGCTATGCCCGCAGCGGGTTCGCGCGGCGCTGGATCGACACCGCCTTCGGCCCGACCCATCTGTTCGAGGTCGGTGACGCGGATGCCCCGCCGGTGGTGCTGTTGCACGGTACCGGCTCGAACGCGCTGGCCTGGCTTGGCGAGATCGGCCCCTTGGCCGGCGATTTCCGGGTGATCGCGCCCGACCTGCCCGGCGAGCCGGGCCTGTCGGCCGACCGGCGCCTGAAGCTGGCCGCGGGTGAGCCGCAGGCCTGGCTCGTCGATCTGCTCGACCGGTTGGGGCTCGCCCGGGCCGCCTTCGTCGGCACGTCGTTGGGCGGATGGCTCGCGTTGGGTCACGCGACCGCGGCGCCGCGGCGGGTGACTGCCCTCGCGCTGCTCTCCTCGTCCGGTCTCGCCCCGGCACGCCGGTCGTTCCTGCTGAAGGCGATCCCGCTCAGCTTCCTCGGCGCGGCCGGTCTCGGACGGATCAACCGGCTGGTGTTTCGCGATGTCGAGATCCCCGAGGAGGTGGTGGAATTCGCGCGGCTGACGGCGCGAGGGTTCAGGCCGGTCATCGAGCCGGTGCCGGTCTACGACGATGCAGCGCTGTCCCGCCTGGCCGCCGTTCCGGTTCTGATGATCGCCGGTGGCCGCGATGCCCTGCTCGACAGCCGGGCATCGGTGGCCCGGCTCGCGCGCCTTCTGCCGGCAGCAGAGATCGACCTGCGGGAACGGGCCGGTCACGCGATCCTCGACGCCGGCCCGGCGCTCCGCGCCTTCCTGCAACGGAACGCGGCACGGGTTTGACCCCGTGCCGCATTCCGCTGGTCTGCCGGGGCGCTTCCCCGGGGCCCTGGGTTCGGCCCATCTGCCGCAGGGCTCCGTGGCTCGCCCAAAGAAACACTGTTAGCGCTATCTATAACAAAAACAGCACCTTGACCACCTGTGCGAGCTCGCCCACCCCTCGCCCACCGGGTCGCCCGGTGGGGTGTCGGGCCTCAGAGCGACGCGTCGAGCGCGGCGAGGATGGCGTCGCCCATGCCGGTGGTGCTCACCGGGGTGACCCCCTCCTGGCCCATCAGATCGGCCGTGCGCAGCCCGTCGGCCAGCACCTTCTCGATCGCCGCGTCGAGCCGGTCGGCCTCGGCGCCCTGGTCGAACGAGTAGCGCAGCGCCATCGAGAACGACAGGATACAGGCGATCGGGTTGGCCTTGTCCTGGCCCGCGATATCCGGCGCCGAGCCGTGCACCGGCTCGTACATCGCCTTCGGCCGGCCGTTCTCCATCGGCGCGCCGAGCGAGGCCGAGGGCAGCATCCCGAGCGAGCCGGTCAGCATCGCGGCGACATCCGACAGGAGATCGCCGAACAGGTTGTCGGTCACGATAACGTCGAACTGTTTCGGCGCCCGGGCGAGCTGCATGCCCCCGGCATCAGCATACATGTGGCTGAGCTCGACGTCGGGATATTCCTCGTCGTGCACCTTCTGCACCACCTCGCGCCACAGGATGCCCGATTCCATCACGTTGGCCTTCTCCATCGAGCAGACCTTGTTCGAGCGTTTCCGCGCCAGTTCGAAGGCCGAGCGCGCCACCCGGGCGATCTCGCTCTCGGTGTAGCGCTGGGTGTTGATCCCCACCCGCTCGTTGCCCTCGGTGAAGATCCCGCGCGGCTCGCCGAAATAGATGCCCGAGGTCAGTTCCCGCACGATCATGATGTCGAGCCCGGCGATCACGTCGCGCTTCAGCGACGAGAAATCCGCCAGCGCATCGAAGCACTGGGCGGGGCGCAGGTTGGCGAACAGGTCCATCTCCTTGCGCAGCCTGAGGAGCCCGCGCTCGGGCTTCACGCTGAAGTCGAGCACGTCATATTTCGGCCCGCCCACGGCACCCAGCAGCACCGCGTCAACGCTCTGCGCCTTCTCCATGGTTTCGTCGGTCAGCGGCACGCCGTGGACGTCATAGGCAGCGCCCCCCACGAGGTCTTCGCTCACATCGAAGCTCAGCCCGCGCTTCTCGCCGTACCAGTCGATGATCCGGCGCACCTGCGCCATGACTTCCGGGCCGATCCCGTCGCCGGGCAGGATGAGAATGGAACCAACGCTCATGAGATGTCCTCGCCTGTCAGAGTGCTTGGGCGAGGGCGTATCCGCTCCTGCGGGAAGGGTCAAGAAAACGCCTCGAAACCCGCGACCAGCGCCTCCCAGACCCGCGCGACCCGGGGCACCCGGCGCACTTCTTCATGGGCGGTGAGCCAGACCGGCAGGCTGGGCAGCGGCAGCTCCGGCATCAGTCGTTCGAGCCGCGGATCGGGGTCGCCGATTGCCCGCTGCATGATCCCCACACCGCCACCCGCCCGCACCAGCTGCCAATAGGCCGCCTGGTCGTCGGTGCGCAGCTTGAAAAAGTCGCGGGTGACCGACCAGCCGGCCTCGGCCATGCCCCGCAGGATCATCTCGTTGCGGTCGAACCCGACCCAGTCGAGCGCCAGCATCGCGTCCTGCGTTGCCGGCCGCCCCGCGCCGTCGAGGTAGCTTTTCGCGGCATAGATCCCCATCGGCATGTCCGCGACATGTCGCGTCACCATGTCGAGCTGCCCGGGACGGTACATCCGGACTGCGATATCGGCGGCGCGAAACAGCAGGTTTTCCGACGAATCGGAGGCGACGAGGTCAATCTCGATCCCGGGTTCTTCGCGCCGGAACCGGGTGAGCATCTCGGGCAGCAGGAAATGCGACACCACCACCGAAGCGGTGATCCGCACCGGGCCGCTGAGCCCCCGGTCCTCCCCCGCAGCGACCAGCGAGATCCGCCCCGCCGCGTCGCGCATCGCCTGGGCCGGACCCAGCATGGCCTGCCCGGTTTCGGTGAGCGCGAGCCCCTTGGCGTGCCGGTGAAACAGCTCCGCCCCCAGAGCGGCTTCGACCTCGCGCACCTTGCGCCCCAGCGTCGGCTGGCTCAGCCCCAACGCCCGCGCCGCCGCAGACAGCGAGCCGGTCTCGGCCACGGCGAGAAAGCTCTGTAAGAGCGACCAGTCGAGATCGGAGAGCGGTTTATCCATTCAATGATGAATATCACACCCCCGAATTCGGGCAATTCCTGTTTGCTGGTGAATGGCTATCTTGAGGGCAGCAACAGGAGGCAGACCATGACCCAGACCGTTCTCATCCTTGGCGCCAACGGCCGGTTCGGCGGCCACAGCGCCCGCGCCTTCGCCGCGGCCGGTTGGAATGTGCGCCGGTTCGACCGCGCCCATGACGATCTCGACACCGCCATGACCGGCGTCGACGTGGTCGTTTCGGCCTGGAACCCGCCGGGCTATCACCTCTGGACGGAAGACCTCATGGCGCAACACCAAGCCGTCGCCGCGGCCGCGGCCCGGCATGGCGCGACGGTGATCCTGCCCGGCAACGTCTACGTCTACGGGCCCGAGGCTCCGAGCCCCTGGCGCGAAGACACGCCGCATCTGGCGACCAACCCGCTCGGCCTCTTCCGCAAACGCCTCGAGGCCGCCTATCGCGACAGCGGTGCGCGCTGCATCGTGCTCCGCTGCGGCGATTTCCTCGACACCGAGAAGACCGGCAACTGGTTCGAGAGCTACATCACCCCCGGCGTGGCCAAGGGGTTCATCCGCTATCCGGGCGACCCCGATGCGCCGCATGCCTGGGCCTATCTCTCCGATGCGGCCCGTGCGGCGGTGGCCCTCGCGGAGACCAGAGACCGCCTCACCGGTTTCAACGACGTGCCTTTCGAGGGCTACACGCTCTCGGGCCGGGAGATGGCGCGGGCGATCGGGCGGATCACCGGCCGCAAGATCGCGGTGAAGCCGTTCCAGTGGGGCATGCTGCGTCTGGTGAAGCCCTTCATGCCCATGCTCGCGGGGGTCTTCGAGATGCGCTACCTGTGGTCGCTGCCGCAACGGCTCGACGGCGCCCGGCTGGCCGCGCTGGTGCCGGACTTTGAACCGACGCCGCTGGCCGAAGCCCTGAATCAGTCTCTATTTCGCCTGGATCAGTCGCTCGCGGCCTGATCCGTCTCGACATCGACCCAGACCAGGCGGTGGCGGCTTGCCGCCTCCACCGTTTTGGCGAAGGGATCGTCGGGCGCCGGCCAGACCACGCCCGTGCCGGTGACGGTCAGCCGGGCATCGGGCAACACGTAGTCGACGCGGAGGTTGCCGGGCACCGGGTCGTCCCAGTCGGCCGTATCGAGGCCCGGGTCGCCGTTTTGGCCGGGCGTCGCCGCGGCCGCGCCGCCCGGGCTTGCGGGCAGCGGATCGGTGAAGCGGGGATCGTCGAGCAGCGCCCGGATCGCTTCGGGACGCCCATCGCCGTCCACCGGATCGAGATTGGCGGTGCCGATCACCACGACGGGGCCGTCGGGCGACGCGAAGGGCAGATCGCCGTCGAGCAGGAGCTGCCAGAAGGCGATCTCGTCGTGGTTGCGCCTTCCGTTGAGGTCTTCGGGCCCGTCGAAGACCGGGGTCGTCGCCGAGAAGGCGAGGAGATGGACCGGACCGCCCGCGGTCTCGACCGGCACATCCCAATGCGCAACCGACGACAGCCGGCGGGCGGCGGCAGCCTCGGCCGAGGGGAAGGGGGCGCCGTCCACCTCCGGCGGGATCGCGCCGGGCAGGTCGGCCCAGAGAAAGGCGGAAAAGTCGCGCACCTCGCCAAGTGGCAGTCGCGACAGCACCGCCATCCCGCCCGCGCCGGTGAAGGCGCCATAGCCCTGCGCATCGCGCGCTTCGCCGAGCCGTCCATTGCCGTCGAGATCGAGCCCGCTTTCGAGCCCGGCATTGGGCAGGGCGGCGAAGCGATGGGGGTAGTCCAACCCGGCCTCTGCGAGCCGATCCGCAAGCGCCGTGAGCGCGTGGCCGCCCATGTCCCAGTCGAAGCCGTTGAGCACCAGCACGTCGGGCGCGGCGGCGCCGATCACCTCGACGACGGCGGCGACCTGCGCGTCGCCCTTGAGGATCTTGGAGATCAGCACGCCCGGCCCCTTCTGGCCGAGCTCGGCATGGTAGGTGGCGATGCGCAGGGGGTCGGCAACGGCCGCAGCTGCGGCGAAACAGGCGAGCGTGGCGGCGATCCGGAGCGGGACGCGCACGCGCATCAGACCGGCTGCAGCCCGTCCTCGCCATGCAGGGCGACATGGCGCGCGCGCTGTTCCTTGATCATGTCGGCGAGCCGCTGCATGGCGATCCCGCGCATGAACAGGCTCGCGGGCAGGAAGGCCCAGGCGGTGATCGTCCAGATCATCGTCATGTCGTTGACCACCGAGATCGTGCCGAAGAACCCCGCGGCCACCTTGACGATGGCGGGGGTCAGGAACGGCAGCATGAAACCGAGCGCCACGTTGAAGCGCGAATCGCGTTCGAGCCGGTCGACCACGTCGCCGCCGGTGGTCGGGTCGAACATCGGCAGGTTGACCCAGAAATTGAACTTCTTGCCGTTGTGCGGCCAGTTGGTGATCCGGAGCACGATGAGGAAGACGGCGAGCGAGACCAGCGAGATCAGGTAGGCCATGCCCGAGGCGGTACGCAGGGTGTCGATGTCTTCCGCCCGCGCGGTCTCCGGCAGCATCAGGGTGATGAGGCGGACCGGCGAATAGGGGATGTCGATGGCCTGGCCGATCAGCGAGCCGACCGCTTCGACGAAATGCGTCGAGGTGCTCTCGACCGTATGCCCGCGGACGAAGATCGAGAGCAGGAACACGGTGAAATAGAGACCGGTGAAGCGGATCCGGTTGAACGGCGGCGCATCGCGGAACTCGACGAGGCCCGGGTAGTCGGTCGCGTATTCGAAGAAGGTGAGCGCGGCGGCGAAGATCGCGATCAGCACCACGATCTGGGTCGTGTCGCTGCTCGCATGCGGCAACAGGAGCGCTGGCGTGGCGACAAGCAACACCATGAAAAAAGCGCGGGCAAAAGCGCCCGGGATGCGATTGACCACTGCTCTATCCCTCAACCTGGTCGGGCGCGATGCGGTGCCGCAGCCCTTTTCCCAAACTGATCCCGCCAATTGTGGCGGGTTGCCTCATCTTTGACATATTCTTGCCCACATTCAGTCCGCACCGCAAGTAACCCGCTCATAGAGCTTGAGATTCCCGGCGAAGTTTTGGAATGGGTGGTGCTATTGTGCATCATTTTTCGAACCAAAATGAGGCTGTCTTGAGCACGGGTCAGGATCTAGCGGCTGCCGCTCTCCGGCCCGCGAAATGTGGTGTTAAACAATAACTTGTAGGGGGCAAAGACCGGTTCCGGACCAGAAACGGGTGGCCCGGAACCGGCGAAGCGATGCGACGTGTCAGACCCAGGGGCGCGCCTGGGCGGCCGCGGTCTCGAAGGCGTCGATGGCGTCTTTCTTCTCGAGCGTGAGCCCGATGTCGTCGAGGCCGTTCAGCAGGCAATGCTTGCGGAAGGCGTCGACCTCGAAGGCGATCTCGCCGCCGTCGGGCCCGGTGATGACCTGGTTTTCGAGGTCGATCGTCACCTTGGCGTTGGCGCCGCGCTCGGCGTCGTCCATCAGCTTGTCGACGTCTTCCTGCGGCAAGACGATCGGCAGGATGCCGTTCTTGAAGCAGTTGTTGTAGAAGATGTCGGCAAAGCTGGTCGAGACGATCGCCTTGATGCCGAAATCCTTGAGCGCCCAGGGCGCGTGTTCGCGCGACGAGCCGCAACCGAAATTGTCGCCCGCGACGATGATCTCTGCCGAGCGGTAGGGCGGCTTGTTGAGCACGAAATCGGCGATCTCGTTGCCTTCGCGGTCGTAGCGCATCTCGTCGAACAGGTTCACCCCGAGCCCCGAGCGCTTGATCGTCTTCAGGAAGACCTTGGGGATGATCATGTCGGTGTCGATGTTGACGAGCGGCATGGGGGCGGCGACGCCGGTGAATTTGCTGTACTTATCCATGGTTTATCCTTTCTGCCGGCGCATCGGTCCCCAGGGTCGCTTCGCCCATCTGGTGCGAAGGGCGCCGAGGGGCGCGATGCGCCGCAATGTCAGACCAGTTTCCGCACGTCGGTGAGATGGCCCGTCACCGCCGCCGCCGCGGCCATCGCCGGGCTGACGAGGTGGGTGCGGCCGCGGTAGCCCTGCCGGCCCTCGAAATTGCGGTTCGAGGTCGAGGCGCAGCGCTCCTCGGGGGCGAGCTGGTCGGGGTTCATGGCAAGGCACATCGAGCAGCCGGCAAGCCGCCACTCGGCGCCGGCCTCCTTGAACACCTCGGCCAGACCCTCCGCTTCCGCCTGTTCGCGCACCAGGCCCGAGCCCGGCACGATCATCATCCGCACGCCGTCCGCCACCTTGCGGCCCTTGAGGATCTTGGCGACCTCGCGCAGATCCTCGATCCGGCCGTTGGTGCAGGAGCCGACGAAGACCGCGTCGATCTTGATCTGGTCGAGCGGCGTGCCCGGGGTGAGCCCCATGTAGTCGAGCGACCGTTTCGCCGCCTCGACCTTGCCGCCCTTGAAGTCAGCCGGAGACGGCACGACACCGGTGATCGGCAGCACGTCCTCGGGGCTGGTGCCCCAGGTGACGACCGGCTCGATCTCTTCGCCCTTCAGCGTCACGACCTTGTCCCAATGGGCGTCGTCGTCGGACTTGAGCGTCTTCCACCAGGCAAGCGCGGCTTCCCACTGTGCGCCCTTCGGCGCGTGCGGCCGGCCCTTGACGTACTCGAAGGTCGTCTCGTCGGGCGCGATCAGCCCGGCGCGCGCACCACCCTCGATCGCCATGTTGCAGACAGTCATCCGGCCCTCCATCGACAGATCGCGGATCGCCTCGCCGCAATACTCGATCACGTAGCCGGTGCCGCCCGCAGTGCCGGTGGCGCCGATCACCGCGAGGGTGATGTCCTTGGCCGTCACGCCGGGATTGAGCTTGCCGGTGATCTCCACCTTCATGTTCTTGGATTTCTTCTGGATCAGGGTCTGGGTCGCGAGCACATGCTCGACCTCGGAGGTCCCGATCCCGTGTGCGAGCGCCCCGAAGGCGCCGTGGGTCGCCGTGTGCGAGTCGCCGCAGACCACGGTCATGCCCGGCAGGGTCCAGCCCTGTTCCGGTCCGACGATATGCACGATCCCCTGCCGGATGTCGCTCACCGGGTAGTAGTGGATGCCGAAATCACGCGCGTTCTGGTCGAGCGCGGCCACCTGGACCCGGCTGTCCTCGGTCATCTGTTCGGGGTTCTCGCGCCCTGCCGTGGTCGGCACGTTGTGGTCGGGTACGGCGATGGTCTTGTCGGGGGCATGGACCTTGCGGCCGGCCATGCGCAGCCCCTCGAAGGCCTGCGGGCTGGTCACCTCGTGGACGAGGTGGCGGTCGATATAGAGCAGCGAGGTGCCGTCTTCGGCCTCATGGGCCAGATGGGCATCCCAGATCTTGTCGTAGAGCGTCTTCCCGGACATGCGGGGTCTCCCTGTGCGGATGGATGTGAAACGGACGAGCGGAAGGGACCGCCGTCAAAGTCGGGCGAGGACTGTGCGCGCCGCGCCGAAGAACCGCCAGGGCAGCCGGGCGCGGTCGTCCATGTCGAAGATCCGTTTCATGGCGCATGAGATACAGCCGGAACCCTCTTGCCGCAAGAGCGGCCCCTTTACACCGGCGCGCGCCCGGGGTTCCATGCGGACGGTTTCGCCCCCTGGAGGTCAAGCGATGGCACGTGTTTTCCCGGTTCTGGTCCTGGGCCTCCTGTCCGGATGCAGCGCACTCAATCCGGTCACCATGGCCCGGCTCGCGACGCTCGATTTCATGACCGTCGATCCCGCCGCCATCGTCGCCCGGATCGATGCGCCCGACGATCTCGCGATCCCCGACCGCGCCGCTGCGATCGAGGTGACCTCCGACCGCAGCGATACCGGCCAGTCCCTGCACGAGACCGTGCCGCTCACCCACCGCGGCGACACCTGGTATCTGGCGCCGGCCGACGCGGCCCGTCTGCGCGACCTGCAGGCGCAGGTCCGGCTGTGGGAGGCTGAGGCGCCCGAGGCCAACAGCGGCGCGATCACCCTGGGTCTCGCGGGCTGCGCGCGGGGCGCAGACATCGACCGCTCCGGGACGGTCGACGCAGACATCAGCGTCGACGGCGGTCAAAGCTGGTTGCCGTTCCTGCGCGATCTCTCGGTCGAAGACATCCTCGCGCAGACCGAGGCATTGGGGGCGAAATCGCTTTGCGAATAGGCCCGAAGGGGCGGGTTAGAGCCTGCACCGACGACCGGTTGCCGGATGCGAGGACGACACAAGCTGGACGCGGGGCCGCGGACTTGGCACGGTAAGCCAGGGAGAGGCAGCGGATGGCAGACGAGACCAGCACAGCGACCACGACCGGAGACGCGGCCGCCGCGGGTGCCGGGACCACGGCCGCCCCCGCCGGGCCCGACGCCGCCGCCGCACTCGCGCCGCACGAGATCGCGCTCGGGCTGTGGGATCGGGCCGTCCTGTTCGCACAGGGGCTCACCCGCGGCTCGGTCGCGCTTCAGATCGGCATCATCGTCGCGATCTTCGCCGTCGCTTTCGTCGCCGGGCGCTTCCTCGCGCCGCGCTGGGAGGCCTGGCTGCGCACCCGCGAGGGCTGGCCCACCTGGCGGATGCGGGTCGGCATCCTGATCCACCGCCGGATGCGGCTGATCCTCTTCGTGGCGATGATCTGGCCGGCCTACTGGATCATGCGCGAGATCTACACCTGGCCCGCCCGTTCCTACCTGCTGGTCATCGCCGGCAAGCTGTCGCTCGCTTGGCTGGCCATCGCCTTCATCACCCGGTTCATCCCCAACACGGCCCTGCTCACCTTGGGGCGCACCGCCGGCTGGGCCTGGGTCACCGTCTCGATCCTCGGCCTGACCGACGAGGCGGTCGGGATCATGGACGGGTTTGCCGTGAGCCTCGGCGACATGCGGCTGTCGCTGTGGATGGTGGTGCAGGCGGTGGCGATCCTCGGCGCACTGTTCTTTGCAGTGCGATTCGTTTCGGCCAGCGCCTCGACCCGGATCCGGCGCTCGGCGGATATCAGCCCGTCGATCCAGGTGCTGACCATCAAGATCATGCAGGTGGTGCTCTATTCCATCGCCTTCTTCGTCGGTCTCAAGACCGTGGGCGTCGACCTCACCGGTCTCGCGGTGCTCTCGGGGGCGGTCGGCGTCGGCCTCGGCTTCGGCCTGCAGAAGGTGGTCTCGAACCTGGTCTCCGGTTTCATCCTGCTGCTCGACAAGTCGATCAAGCCCGGCGACGTGATCTCGCTCGGCGAGACCTTCGGCTGGATCGAGCAGATGGGCGCGCGCTACGTCTCGGTGGTCACCCGCGACGGCAAGGAATACCTCATTCCCAACGAGGACCTCATCACCGGCCAGGTGGTGAACTGGTCGCATACCAACGCTTTCGTCCGGCTCGACATCTTTTTCGGCACCGCCTACCACAACGATCCGCACCTGGTGCGCAAGGTGGCGATCGCGGCGGCGCAGTCGGTCGACCGGGTGCTCGCATTCCGCCCGCCGGTCTGCCACATCGTCGGCTTCGGCGATTCCTCGGTCGACTACATCCTGCGGTTCTGGATCGACGATCCGACCGGCGGCCTCACCAATATCCGCGGCAATGTCTACCTCGCGCTCTGGGACTCGTTCAAAGAAAACGGGATCGACATTCCCTTCCCGCAGCGCGAAGTGCGGCTGCTCGGCGACAGTGAGGCGTGATGGAACGACCGCAATCCGGCGCAGGCGTTGAATTGCGAAAATGAGTTGTTATCCTTTGTCTATCCCGGCGCCGGGGTGGTGCGGCGCGTCATGAAGGAGGACGATGTCCTGTCTCATACCTCAGACGCGGCCTTCGAGACGGCCGCTTCCGGGCCCGGCGCGATGACAGCGCCCGTGCCCGTTTCGAGCGACAACCTGCTCGCGCGCATCCAGGATTCCCTAGAAGACGACAAGGCCGAAGACGTCGTGACGATCCCGCTCAAAGGCAAGTCGTCGATGGCCGACCACATGGTGATCTGCTCCGGCCGGTCGTCGCGCCAGGTCGCGGCGATCGCGGAAAAGCTCACCGACCGTCTCAAGCAGGAGATGGGCCTGATCTGCAAGGTCGAGGGCAAGGACCAGGGCGACTGGGTGCTGATCGACGCGGGCGACGTGGTCGTCCATGTCTTTCGGCCCGAGGTGCGCGATTTCTACCAGCTCGAAAAGATGTGGATGACCCCGCCAAGACCACCGCGCCCCGCACGATCTGATGCGGATCCACATCGCCGCGGTGGGGCGGTTGCGCAAGGCCCGAGCGCGCTCTGGTCGACGACTACCTCGCGCGGGTGGACCGCACCGGGCGCGCGCTGGGCCTCGGCCCCGCCCGCGAGATCGAGGTCGAGGATCGCAAGGGCGGGGGGATGGCCGCCGAAGCCATGCTGCTCGACAAGGCGATCCCGGCCGGCAGCCTGTTGTGCATCCTCGACGAACGCGGCCGGGTGATGAGCTCCCCCGATTTCGCTGACCAGCTGGCCGGGTGGCGCGACAGCGGCCGCAGCGATGTCGCCTTCGCCATCGGCGGGGCGGACGGGCTTGACCCGGGATTTCGGGAGCGCGCCGATTTCGCGCTGAGTTTCGGCGCCATGGTCTGGCCGCACATGCTGGTGCGGGTGATGCTCGCCGAACAGCTCTACCGCGCCGCCTCGATCCTCGCCGGCAGTCCCTATCACCGGGCGTGAGCGGCGATGAAGATCGGGTTCGGCAGCAAACACATCGCTATCACTCTCCTGCGGGACATGCGGCCCGGGGACGGCAATGACCCGATGGCGATCCTCCGCCGGAAACGTCCGCACTGCCATGCTGCCCTCGATGCCTTCCTCGAGGAATGGACGGGCGGCGAGGTCTTTCCCGAGACGCCGGGCGAATTGTCGGTCTACATCATCCTCGACCACGACGGGCATCCGGGATCGGGGCGCCGGCAGAAGACGGCGCGGACCGAAAAGGGCTACGTCGCAACCCTGCTGATGGCACGCGGCGATCTGTTCGGCTTCGGCCGGGAGGACGGGGTCGGCGAGATCCGCGACCGGTTGGCAGCGCGGTTGGAGATCATCCTGGAAGAGGTCGACGGCATCCTGGCCGGCCGCGATCACCGGGGGGCTTGAGACGGGGTCTGCCGGGGCCAAAGAAAAACCCGCCCGGATCTCTCCGGGCGGGTTCAAACGTTGCTCCGAGGCGACCGGTTACTGGCTCGATGCCAACCCGATGGTCGACAGCCCCTTGATGAGGTCGACCGCGTAGCTGAGCTGGAAGTCCTCGTCGCGCAGCTTCGCGGCTTCCTCGGCGGCGGCGCGCTCTTCCTCGATCAGCTTGATCTGGTCTTCGGTCAGGCTGTCGTTGTTGAGGCTGCCGCGCAGGTCCGCTTCGGTACGCTGCGGCCGGCCGTTCTCTTCCTCTTCCGTCGCGTTCGGGGCCGGGGTCGGCTGTTCGACGACGATGTCGGGGCTCACACCGAGCGCCTGGATCGACCGGCCCGAGGGCGTGTAGTAGCGCGCGGTGGTCAGCCGCATCGCGCCGTCACCGCGCAGCGGCATGACCGTCTGCACCGAGCCCTTGCCGAAGCTCTTGGTGCCGACGACGACGGCGCGGCGGTGGTCCTGCAGCGCGCCCGCGACGATCTCGGAGGCCGAGGCCGAGCCGCCATTGATCAGCACCACCAACGGCTTGCCGTCGGCGATGTCGCCGGCCTCGGCGTTGACCCGCTCGGTGTCCTCGGGGTTGCGGCCGCGGGTCGAGACGATCTCGCCCGCCTCGAGGAAGGCGTCGGAGACCGCGATCGCCTGGTTAAGCAGCCCGCCCGGGTTGTTGCGCAGGTCGAGCACCACGCCCTCGACATTTTCCATGCCGCCGAGCCTCGGCGACGGTGGCGTCGAACCCGTCCGAGACGTTGGGATAGGTCTGGTCGTTGAAGGTGGTGATTCGGATCACCACGGTATTGCCGACCGCGCGCACGGTGGCGGCGGTGAGCTTGATCGTGTCGCGGATGATCGACACGTCGAACGGCTCGTCGACCCCTTCGCGCACCACGGTGATGATGATCTCCGAGCCGACCGGCCCGCGCATCATGTCGACCGCCTCGTCGAGGGTCAGGCCGAGCAGGCTGACCCCGTCGACATGGGTGATGAAGTCGCCCGAAAGCATGCCGGCATCGTCGGCGGGCGTGCCGTCCATCGGCGAGACCACCTTCACGAAGCCCTCTTCCTGGGTCACCTCGATCCCGAGCCCGCCAAAGGCGCCGCGGGTCTGCACCCGCATGTCGGCGGCGTCATCCGGCGGCAGGTAGCTCGAATGCGGGTCGAGCGAGATCAGCATGCCGTTGATCGCCGCCTGGATCAGCTCCTCGGGTTCGACCTCTTCGACGTAGTTCTGGCGGATGCGCTCGAACACGTCGCCGAACAGGTCGAGCTGCTGGTAGACGGAGGCGCTGCGGCCCGAGTCCTGGGCAATCAGCGGCCCGGCGATCTGTGTCGTCAGCACTGCGCCGGCGAGGATGCCGCCCGTCGCGGCCATCAGGAAGTTCTTCATGTTCTTTCCGGATCTCTTTCTCAATCGGCCTTGAACCAGTCGCCCGGGTCCAGCGGCTCTCCGTTCCGTCTGAGCTCTATATAAAGCGTTTCCGTGGGATCTACGCCACCACCTTGCGTGCCCGCAATCAAAAAGCCTTGATCCGTCGTCGCCGCCTCTCCGCCCATGAGGCCCACGGGCGCGCCCTTCGGCAGGACCTCGCCGATCTCGCCATAGACCTCGCCGAGCCCCGCCAGCACCAGGAAATACCCCTCGCCCGGCTCCAGCACCGCGACCTGGCCGTAATCGAGCAGAGGGCCGAGGTAGCGGATCGTAGCGGGCCAGGGCGTGGTGACGAGGGCGCGTGGCGGCGTCGCGACCAGCCAGCCCGGCCGGCGCACGCCCGCCGCGTCCGCCTCGCCCGCGCGGCGGATCACCTGCCCCGCCACCGGCAAGTCGAGCGCCCCCATCGCGCTGGCGATGTCGCTGTCCGCCACCGGCACCGAGCTGTCGACGGCCGCCGTGCTGAGCAACCCGCCGGCGAAGCTTTCCAACGTGTCGGCGGAGGTGAGCAGGTTTTCCATCGCTTCCGGGTCGGTGACCAGGCGCCTGGGCAGATCGGTCCGGTTCGCCACCGCGAGCGACAGCTCGGTCCGGGCCCGCTGCACGCCCTGAAGACCCTCTTCGAGCGCGGCGACGGCGGCTCCTGCACCGCCCGCAGGGTGGCGACCTCTTCGAGCCTGGCGGCGCAGATCGGTCGCCTCGCGGGCGAGCGCCGGGGTGACTTCGGCGAGGATCATCCCCGTGCGCGCGGTGCCGACGGGGCCCTCGGGATGCAAAAGCAGGCTGGTCTCGGGCGCCCGCTGGATCGCCTGCAAGACGCCGAGCAGCTTTGCGAGCCGGTCGCTCTCGGTGGCGAAGACATCGGCGATGGCGCGTTCCTGCAGCGTCGCCTGGCGCAGCCCTCGCGCAGCGCCGCGAGCCCGGCCTCGTAGGCGCGCACCGTCTCGGTGAGCGCCGCGATGCGGTCATGCGCCCCTCGGCCGCCTCCAGCGCGGTGGCCGCGGCCCGGAGCGCCTGCATCGCCGCCTCGGCGCCGGTCTGTTGCTGCGCCACCCCGCCCCGGGGCGCGAGGCCCAGGGCGAGCCCAAGGAGGCCCGCGAAAACCGCCGCGCGGATCAATGGACGATCAGGCTCTCGCCGGTCATCTCCGCGGGCTGCTCCAGCCCCATGAGCTCGAGCAGCGATGGTGCGAGGTCGCAGAGCTTGCCGTCGCGCAGGGAAACCCCCTCCGGCCCGCCATACATCACCACTGGCACGAGGTTGGTGGTGTGCGCGGTATGCGGCCCGCCGGTCACCGGGTCGACCATGGTTTCGCAGTTGCCGTGGTCGGCGGTGACGATCACCGCACCCCCCACCTTCTCGAGCGCCGCAATGGCACGGCCGAGCTGGGTGTCGACGGTTTCGACCGCCTTGATCGCGGCGGAAAGCACGCCGGTATGCCCGACCATGTCGGGGTTGGCGAAGTTGCACACGATCAGGTCGTAGCGCTTCTCGATCGCCTCGACGAGCTTGTCGCCCACCTCGGCCGCGCTCATCTCGGGTTGCAGATCGTAGGTCGCCACCTTGGGCGAGGGCGCCATGTAGCGGTCTTCGCCGACCTCGGGCTCTTCCTTGCCGCCGTTGAGGAAGAAGGTCACGTGCGGATATTTCTCGGTCTCGGCGAGGCGGAACTGCCTGAGCCCCTTCTGCGCCACCCAGCTTCCCAGCGTGTTGACGATGTCGCGCGGCGGAAACACCGTGGTCATGTAATCGTTGTGCCGCACCGAGTATTCGACCATCCCGAGCAGCGCCGAGAGCTTGGGCCGCGTGCCGACGTCGAACTCGGAGAACCCGGGTTCGCCGATCGCGCGCAGGATCTCGCGCGCCCGGTCGGCCCGGAAATTGATGCAGAACACGCCGTCCTTGTCGTGAATGCCGGTATGGCCCTCGATCACCGTCGGCTGGATGAACTCGTCGGTTTCGCCGCGCGCATAGGCCTTGGCCACCGCATCGTCGACCGATTTCGCCGTCTCGCCCATCGCCTTGACCATCGCGTCATAGGCCCGGCTCACCCGCTCCCAGCGGTTGTCGCGGTCCATCGCGAAATAGCGGCCGATCACCGTGACCACCTCGGCGCCCTCGGGCAGATCGGCCTGGAACTTGGCCAGCGTCTCGCGCGCCGATGTCGGCGCCACGTCGCGCCCGTCGGTGAGCGCGTGGATCTTCACCGAAACGCCTGCCGCGGTGATCGCCTTGGCCGCCGCGACGATATGGTCCTGGTGGGCATGCACCCCGCCGGGGCTCGTCAGCCCGAACAGATGCGCGTCGCCGCCGGCTTTCTTGACGTCGGCGATGAATTTCTGGAGCGCCGCCTCTTTCGGAAACTCGCCGTCCTCGATCGACAGATCGATCTGCCCGAGGTCCATCGCCACCACCCGGCCGGCGCCGATATTGGTGTGACCCACCTCGGAATTGCCCATCTGCCCGTCGGGCAGGCCGACGGCGCGCCCGTCGGTCTTCAGCGTCGCATGCGGACAGGTGGCGATGAGCTTGTCGAAATTCGGCTTGTTCGCGAGTTTCACCGCGTTGTTTTCGCGCTCTTCGCGAATTCCGAAACCATCGAGAATGCAGAGGACGACGGGCTTGGGCGTGGACATGGGCGTGCTCCGTTTGCTGTCGGCCCCTTACTAGTCCTCTGCGCCCCCGGGGGCAATCGGCGGGGGGCCGAAGCCGGCGAATAGCCGGTGACACCCCGGCGCATGCATGACAAGGTCCGCCCCAAACCGGGAAGTGCCACCGAAAGGGCCGACATGTCCGTCCGCGATCTCTGCACCGCCTATCTCGCCGGCCTCGATGTCGGCGATCTCGACGCGGTGCTCGCGCTCTTCGCGCCCGATGCCGTCGTCGTCTCGCCGCTTTACGGCACCCAGCCGGCGCGCGATTTCTACGCCGCGCTGTTCGCCGATACCGCGGTGTCCGACACAACGCTTCTCACCCTCTTCGACAGTTCCGACACCGGCGGTGCGGTGGCGTTGCACTTCCGCTACGGCTGGACCCTCGCCGACGGGACCCCGGTTACCTTCGAGGTGGTCGACGTGATCGAGCTCACCGCAGCGCGCGATGCTTTCGCGAAACTCACGATCATCTACGACACCGCCCCCTTGCGCAGCGCCTGGGCGACGGTCCACAACGGGTGAACGTTGACGAAGGACGCCAGATGACCCCGGAAGAGATCGCCAAGCTGCCCTACCGCAGGAATGTCGGCATCATGCTCGCCAACGCGGACGGCAAGGTCTGGGTCGGCCAGCGGCTCGACGCGATGCGCCTCGGCACGGGCGAGACCGCCTGGCAGATGCCGCAGGGCGGGATCGACGAGGGCGAGAAACCGCGCGCCGCCGCCCTGCGTGAGCTCGAGGAAGAGATCGGCGTCGGCCCCGACCTGGTGACGGTCGAGGCCAAGCTCTCCGACTGGGTCAAATACGATCTGCCGCACGAAGTGGTGCCGAAGATCTGGAAGGGCCGCTACCGGGGGCAGAAACAGCGCTGGTTCCTGCTGCGCTACCACGGGACCGACGACCAGATCGTGATCGAGACCGAACACCCCGAGTTCCGCGAATGGCGCTGGATCGCGCCCGGCGACATGCTGGCGCGGATCGTGCCGTTCAAGCGCGACGTCTATGCCCGCGTGCTCGAAGAATTCGGGCCGCTGGTATGAGGGGGTTGGCGGCAGCACTGGCGTTTTGCGCTGCATTAGAGCCTGTTTCGGCGCTGGCCCTGTCCTGCGCCCCCTGGAGCCCGGAACAGGCCTTCGACATGGCGGCCGCTTCGCCGAGCCGCTACTCGGTGGTGGTCGGCAGCTTCGCCTTCGACGCCGGCAAGCTGCCGCAGGGCGCTATGCCCGGCGCGAAGGGCACCGTGGTGCCGGCGCGGCTCGCGGGCCGGGCGCTGTCGCAGAACGGGTTCGATGCGGCCTATGCGCAGCAGGTCCGGCTCGACGTGAGTTGTGCGGCCTCCTGGTGCGGGTCCCTGATTCCGGGCCAGAGCTACCTCGTCTTCGTCGAGCACCGGAGCGCCGGGCTCACGGTCGATGTCGGCCCCTGTGCGACCGTGGTCTTCCCCAACCCGTCCGCGGCTGAGGAACGCGCTCTGACCCGCTGCCTGGCGGCGGGGAGGTGTGGCACGAACTGACTGCTGCGGCGCTGCGGCTCCCTCGGGACTCCAAATGAGAACAAAAGGTGAATATACTCCCGAATCGCCATGTTCGTCGAACTGTCCGCCACGTCCAATTTCACCTTCCTCACCGGGGGGTCGCACCCGCAGGACTACATCCGGCGGGCGGGTTTCATGTCGATGCCGGCGCTGGCCGTGGCCGACGAAAACTCGGTGGCGGGCATCGTGCGGGCCCATAGCGAGGCGCGCGAGATCGGCCGGGTGGTGGCGGAAAGGCAGGCTCTCGAGGCGGAACAGGGTCTGATCGGCCCGCCCGCGCCGCCGGGCCTGCCGCCCACGCCCTCGCTTGACATCACCACCGTGCCGCGGCTGATCCCGGCCGCAAGGCTCGTCACCGAGGAGGGGGTCGAGATCACCGCACTGCCGCGCGACCGCGCCGCCTGGGGCCGGCTCACCCGGCTCATTACGCTGGGCCGGCGCCGCGCGCCCAAGGGCACGGCGCTGATCCGGATAACGGACGTGCTGGAACACGCGGCGGGGATGGAGCTGCTGCTGCACCCGCCCGAGCCGCTGGCGGGCTGGGAGGGGCAGGCGCGGCGGCTGATCCGCGCCTTCGGTCCCGCCTGCACGCTGGTCATGGCGCCGCGCTACGACGGCGCCGATGCACGGCGGTTCGCACGGCTCGCCCGCCTCGCCGACCGGCTCGGTCTCGCGACCGTGGCGAGCGCCGCGCCGATCATGCACCACGCCCGCCGCCGCCGGCTGGTCGACGTGCTCACTGCGATCCGCACCGGCCGCCGGGTCGACGATCTCGGCCGCCTTGCCCAGCCCAATGCCGAGCGCCGGCTGCGCTCGGAAGCCGAGATGCTGAAGCTGTTCGCAGGCTTTGAGCCGGCCGTCCACCGGTCAGGCGAGATCGCAGAGCGCTGCACCTTCAGCCTCGACGAGCTGCGCTACGAATACCCTTCCGAGATCTCGGGGGGCGAAACCCCCACCGCCCGGCTCGCCCGGCTCGCCCATGCGGGCCTCGCCGAGCGCTACCCCTCCGGCGCGCCGGAGCGGGTGCGGGGCATGATGGCCCACGAACTCGCGCTGATCTCGAAGCTGAAATACGAGCCCTATTTCCTCACCGTGAACGACATCGTCGCCTTCGCCCGCTCCCGTGGGATCCTCTGCCAGGGCCGGGGTTCGGCGGCGAACTCGGTGGTCTGCTACGCGCTGGGCGTGACCAGCGTGAGCCCCGAGATCGGCACCATGGTGTTCGAGCGCTTCGTCTCCGAGGCCCGCGACGAGCCGCCCGACATCGACGTCGATTTCGAGCACGAGCGCCGCGAGGAGGTGATCCAGCACATCTACGCCCGCTACGGCCGCCACCGCGCCGGGCTCTGCGCGACGGTGATCCACTACCGTGGCAAGCGGGCGATCCGCGAGGTGGGCCGGGCCATGGGGCTCACCGAGGACACGATCTCGGCGATGTCCTCCCAGGTCTGGGGCTGGGGCGGCGGCGGGGTGCGCGACGCGCGGCTCAGGGAGATCGGCCTCGACCCCCGCGACGCCCGCCTCACCCAGGTGATGGACCTCGTCGACGAGATCCAGGGCTTCCCCCGCCACCTCTCGCAGCATGTCGGCGGCTTCATCATCACCGAAGGACGGCTCGACGAGCTGGTGCCGGTCGAGAACGCGACGATGGAAGACCGCACGGTGATCTCCTGGGACAAGGACGACATCGACGCGCTCGGTATCCTCAAGGTCGATATCCTGGCGCTCGGCATGCTCACCTGCATCCGCAAGGCCTTCGACCTGATCGGGAGCCATCACCGGATCGACTACAGCCTCGCGAGCCTGCCGCCGGAAGACGGACAGGTCTACGACATGCTCTGCGCCGCCGATTCTGTGGGCGTGTTCCAGGTCGAGAGCCGGGCGCAGATGAACTTCCTGCCGCGGATGAAGCCGCGCAGCTTCTACGACCTCGTCATCCAGGTGGCGATCATCCGGCCCGGCCCGATCCAGGGCGACATGGTGCATCCGTTCATCAGGCGCAGGAACGGCGAGGAGACGGTGACCTTCCCCTCGGACGCGCTTGGCGCCGTGCTCGCCAAGACCCTCGGCGTGCCGCTGTTCCAGGAACAGGCGATGCAGATCGCGATCATCGGCGCGGGCTTCACCCCCGACGAGGCCGACCGGTTGCGGCGTGCCTTGGCGACCTTCAAGAAGCTCGGCCACATCAGCGATTTCCGCGACCGGTTCATGCGCGGGATGAAGGCGAACGGCTACGACGAGGACTTCTCGGCGCGCTGTTTCAGCCAGATCGAGGGCTTCGGTTCCTACGGGTTTCCGGAGAGCCATGCGGCGAGTTTCGCGCTCTTGGTCTATGCCTCGGCCTGGCTCAAGCGGCATCACCCCGGCATCTTCGCCTGCGCGCTGCTCAATTCGCAGCCGATGGGCTTCTATGCCCCGGCCCAGATCGTTGGCGACGCCCGCGATCACGGGGTCGAGGTGCGGCCGATCGACATCAACGCGAGCTACTGGGACAACGTGATGGAGCCCGACGGGCAGGGGGGGCTGGCGCTGCGGCTCGGGTTTCGCCAGATCCGCGGGCTCGCCGAGGAGGAGGTGCGCTGGATCACCGCCGCGCGCGGCAACGGTTACCGCGCGGTCGGCGACGTCTGGCGGCGGGCGGGGGTGCAGCCGCGGCTGCTGACCCGGCTCGCCGAGGCGGATGCTTTCGCGAGCCTCGATCTCTCCCGCCGCGAGGCCCTGTGGCAGGCCCGCGCGATCACCGGCGACAAACCCCTGCCGCTGTTCGCCGGCGATCTCGACGGCGAAGGGGGCCGGGAACCGGCGGTGACGCTCCCCGAGATGAGCCTCGGCGAGCAGGTGGTGGAGGATTACGTGGCGATGCGGCTGACGCTGAGGGCGCACCCGATGGCACTACTCAGGCCCTTGCTGACGCCGGGGTTTGGCGGTGCGCCTGCGGCGAGCGGGGTGGGGGGCCAGCCCCCAAACCCTGGACGATCCGGGCCACCGGATCGGTAACCCGGCAGGCGATTTCATCGCCGAGAGGGCCGGGAGTATTTGACCCAAGAAAAAGGGGCGCGCGGCCGCCGCTGCGAGGTGTGCGAGGTTTGTGCGAGCTCGCACAGGGGGTCAAGGTATTGATATATATGATGATAGCGCTAACTGAATTTCGCGCGGGCGAGGTGGGCGAAAGGGGGCCAAAGAGCGGTCGCCATGGACGGAAAAGCGGCGTCACGGGACATGTCGCTCAGGGCCCCTCGAGACGTCAAATCCGCTCCCAATGCGCCGCCAGCCAAGCCGCGAAGACCGTTTCGTCAACCTCTCCTGTCGCCAGGCCCTCCATCATCCGGACACCCAGGATCGGATCCGGGCGAAAACCGTAGCCATTCAACCGCAGGAAGGTCGTGGCCGTCACGAAGCCGGTCCGCTTGTTGCCATCGACGAAGGCATGCGCCTTGACGATCCCGAAGGCATAGGCCGCGGCGATTTCTGCAAGGTCCGCTTCCGAGGCGTAGGCGGCGCGGTTCACCGCGCGGGCGCAGCCCATCTCCAACAGGGCCCGGTCACGCAGACCGGGAGCTCCGCCGTGCCGCGAAATCTGACGATCGTGAATGATGATGACCGCGGCGACCGGAACCCAGACGGGCGGGGTCACGCCAGCGCCTGAAGCAGATCCCGGTTTTCGTCCATGACGATCTCGGCGGCCCGAAGCGCTTCGGCGACGGAGGGGTCATGTGCCATCACCTTGAGGCTGCCGTCATCGCCCCGCACCACGAAGAGCGTATCGCCCTCCTTGGCATCGAGGATGGTCAGCATCTCGGTGCTCAGCGTCATGACGGCGGAGTTCCCGACCTTGCGAATCTTGGTTTCGATCATGGGTGACCTCATGTATATATTTATGTATATACGAATGACAGGCGCCGGTCAACGCTCCGAGCCGCGGCTCGACCGGGTCGCGGGGCCCCCCTCACAGCTGCGGCAAAAACGCCCCCTTCATCCCCGAGATATGGGCCCGGATACGCTGGGCGGCGGGGGAGAGAGGGACGTCGGCGCGGGTGATGAGATACCAGGCGCGTTCGATCGGCAGCCCGGGGAGGTCGAGGGCGACGAGCCGGCCGGAATGCAGCTCGTCGACCACCGTGTGCTGCGAGATCAGCGCGATCCCGAGCCCCGCCATCACCGCCTGCTTGATCGTCTCGTTCGAGGACATGGTGGTGATGTCGTAGACCCGCCCCTCGCCGATCCGGTCGAGGAAGCGCTCCATCAGGATCCGGGTCCCCGACCCCTCTTCGCGGACGATGAAGGTCTCGTCGATCAGCAGTTCCGGGTCGATGCCCGTGTGACCGGCGAGAAAGTGGTCGGGCGGTGCGATCAGCACATGCGGGTGCGGCCCCACCGGCTCGGAATGGTTGACCGGAAACCGCGGCGGCCGGCCCATGATCGCCATCTGCACCTGCCGGGTTTCGAGCGCCTCGATGGTCTGGCCGCGGTTGCCGACTTGGAGCTCGACCTTGATCTCGGGAAACACCCCTTGAGTGTCGCCACCAGCGAGGGCGAAATACTTGCCGGTCGAGACCACGCCGAGCTGCACCAGCCCGGCCCGCCCGTCGCGCAGCTCGGCGACCGAGCGCAGACAGGCGGCAAGCTCGACCTCGATCCGCCGAATCGCCTCGAGCACGACCTCGCCCTCGGTCGTCAGGCTCCATCTTGCCGCCATCGCCGCGGGCCAGCATGTCGGCCCCCATGTTAGCGGCCAACTGCCTGAGCTGGGTGTGGACCGCCGGGGGGGTGAGGTGAATTGCCTCAGCCGCCCTTGTTATAGATCCATGACTGGCGACGGCGCTAAGTGCCCGTAATTGCTTGAGAGTTATCGCATCCGATCGTGTCATATTAAAAAATTCTTACGCCTCCTTCGCTCTTATTAAATTCTGTAAACTGAATAGCTGTGCCAGAGCAAGGGTGTCCGGCGGGGAGGCCGGGCCCGGGAGGACGACATGAGCACCACCGACGTCATCGACGACACCAGCCATATGCCGGCAGACCTCGTGCCGGTCATGGAGGCCCTGGCGCGGGTCGGCCGCGATCTGTGCCGCACGATCAAGAGGGGGCCGCTCGGCGGCAATGCGCTCGGCGCCGGCGTCGGCGAGAACCTCGGCGGCGACCAGCAGAAGGCGCTGGACGTGATGGCCGACGAGGCCTTTGCCGACGATCTGAAGACGACGTCGGTACGCTACTACGCCTCCGAGGAACAGGACGACGTGGTCGAGCTGAATCCGGCCGGCAAGTACGCCCTCGCCATCGACCCGCTCGACGGCTCCTCGAACATCGACGTGAACGTGTCGATCGGCACGATCTTCTCGATCTTCGAGGCCAAGGACGGCGATCCGAACGGGTCGTTCCTGCGCCCCGCCGGCGAGCAGCTGGCCGGCGGCTACATCATCTACGGGCCGCAGACCTACATCGTGGTCACCTTCGGCGCCGGCGTGCAGAGCTACATCTTCGACCCCGACACCAATGCCTGGCGGCTGGTCGAGACCGCGCACAAGGTGCCGGTGAAGGCGTTTGAATTCGCCATCAACGCCTCGAACTACCGGCACTGGAGCCCGGCGATCCGCGCCTATATCGACGACATGATCGCCGGCGAGACCGGTCCGCGCGACACCAACTTCAACATGCGCTGGGTCGCCTCGCTGGTGGCCGAGACCCACCGGATCATGTCGCGGGGCGGGATCTTTCTCTACCCGGGCGACGAGCGGAAGGGCTACGAACGCGGCCGGCTGCGGTTCGTCTACGAATGCGCGCCGATCGCATTTCTGATCGAGCAGGCGGGCGGCCAGGCCACCGACGGGCATGACCGGATCATGACCCAGCAGGCCGATACGCTGCATGCCCGCACCCCCTTCGTCTTTGGGTCGGCCGAGAAGGTCTCGCGGGTGACCGCCTACCAGGACCTGCCGGCGAACGAAGTCAACGCCCTGTTCGGAAACCGCGGCCTGTTCCGCGCCTGACGTATCCTCCGAGGACAATTCCATGAGCAAGAAACACCCCATCATTTCCGTGACCGGTTCCTCGGGCGCGGGCACCTCGACCGTCAAAGGCACCTTCGACCAGATCTTTCGCCGCGAAGGCGTGAAGGCCGTGTCGATCGAAGGCGACGCCTTCCACCGCTACAACCGTGCCGACATGAAGGCGGAACTCGACAAGCGCTATGCCGAGGGCGACCAGGGCTTCAGCCACTTCAGCTACGAGGCCAACGCGCTCGACGAGCTGAGCCAGGTGTTCCGCGAGTACGGCGAGACCGGCAAGGGCAAGACCCGGCACTACGTCCATTCCGAAGAGGAAGCCGAGGAGCTGGGAAGCCCGCCGGGCACCTTCACCGACTGGGCGCCGTTCGCCGACGACAGCGACCTCCTGTTCTACGAGGGCCTGCACGGGGCGGTCGTGAACGACGAGGTGAACCTGGCCCAAATATGCCGACCTCAAGATCGGGGTGGTGCCGGTCATCAACCTCGAATGGATCCAGAAGATCCACCGCGACAAGGCCCAGCGCGGCTACACCACCGAAGCGGTGACGGACGTGATCCTGCGCCGGATGCGGGCCTATGTGCACTGCATCACGCCGCAGTTCACCGAAACGGATATCAACTTCCAGCGGGTGCCGATCGTCGACACCTCGAACCCGTTCATCGCCCGCTGGATCCCCACCGCCGACGAAAGCCTGGTGGTGATCCGGTTCAAGAACCCGCGCGGCATCGATTTCGGCTACCTGCTCTCGATGATCCACGACAGCTTCATGAGCCGGGCCAACTCCATCGTTATTCCCGGCGGCAAGATGGACCTCGCCATGCAGCTGATTTTCACCCCGATGATCGACCGCCTGGTGTCGACCTCGAAGCGCGCCTGAGGAGAGTTACGATGAACGCTCAAGCCAAGATCGACACCGCGCTCGAAGACAAGATGGCCAACGCCATCCGGGCGCTTTCGATGGACGCCGTGCAGGCGGCCAATTCAGGCCATCCCGGCGCGCCGATGGGCACCGCCGACATCGCCACGGTGCTGTTCAACCGGTTCATGAAGATCGACCCGTCGAAGGACGGCTGGGCCGATCGCGACCGCTTCGTGATGAGCGCGGGCCACGGCTCGATGCTGGTCTACGCGATCAACCACCTGCTCGGCTATGACGACATGCCGATGGAGCAGCTGAAGAACTTCCGGCAGATGGGCTCGCGTACCGCGGGCCACCCGGAATACGGCCATGCCAAGGGGATCGAGGTTACCACCGGCCCGCTCGGCCAGGGGATCTCCGCCGCCGTCGGCATGGCGCTCGCCGAGCGCATGGCCAATGCCCGCTTCACCGATGACCTCGTCGACCACTACACCTACGTGATCGCCGGCGACGGCTGCCTGATGGAAGGGATCTCTCACGAGGCGATCGACTTCGCCGGTCACCACGGGCTCGGCCGGTTGATCGTGATGTGGGACGACAACCAGATCACCATCGACGGCGCCACCGATGTCTCGACCTCGATGGACCAGGCCAAACGCTTCGAGGCCGCCGGCTGGCACGTGCAGAAGGTGGACGGTCACGACAAGGAGGCGGTTGCCGCCGCCATCGAGGCCGCCCGCAAGGTCACCGACAAGCCCTCGATGATCGCCTGCCGCACCGTGATCGGCTTCGGCGCGCCCAACAAGCAGGGCAGCCACGACGTGCATGGCGCGCCGCTCGGCGACGAGGAAATCGCCGCCGCGCGGATCGCGCTCGACTGGCCGCACGCGCCCTTCACCGTCCCGGACGAGGTCTACAAGGCCTGGCACGCCGTCGCGGCGCGCGGTCGCGCGGCCCGGCTCGACTGGGAGAAGCGGCTCGCGGGGCACGACAAGCAGGACGCTTTCGAAACCGCCCAGGCGAAACCGGACGCCCGCGCGCTCGATGCGGCGATCAACGCCTACAAGGCCAAGCTGTCGAAGGACCTGCCCAAGGTCGCGACCCGCAAGGCGAGCCAGATGGCGCTGGAGATCGTGAACGGCACGCTGCCCAACACCGTGGGCGGCTCGGCCGACCTCACGGGCTCCAACCTGACCAAGACCTCCGGCATGACGGATGTCACCGCCAGGGACTTTTCGGGCAACTACATCCGCTACGGCGTGCGTGAACACGGCATGGCGGCGATCATGAACGGGCTCGTGCTGCACGGGGGCTTCGTGCCTTACGGCGGCACCTTCCTGCAGTTCGCCGACTATGCCCGCGGCGGCATGCGGCTTGCGGCGCTGATGGGGGTGCGGGTGATCTACGTGATGACCCACGACTCGATCGGCCTCGGCGAAGACGGGCCCACCCACCAGCCGGTGGAAGTGCTCGCCTCGTTCCGGGCGATGCCCAACATCTACGTCTTCCGCCCGGCCGATGCGGTCGAGACCGCGGAAGCCTGGCAGGCGGCGATCGAGATGGAGAAGACGCCGAGTATTCTGTCTCTGTCCCGGCAGAATCTGCCGCTCCTGCGCAAGACCCACACCGATACCAACCTCACCGCCAAGGGCGCCTATGTGCTGCGCGACACCGACGGCACCCGCGACGTGACGCTCATTGCCACCGGCTCCGAGGTCGAGATCGCGATGAACGCCGCCGACAAGCTCGCCGAGGCCGGCATCAAGGCCGCGGTGGTCTCGGCGCCCTGCTTCGAAGCCTTTGCCGCGCAGTCGCAGGACTACCGCGACGCGGTGCTCGGCAGCGCCCCGCGGGTGGGCGTCGAGGCCGCGGTGCAGATGGGCTGGGAGGCGCTTCTGGGCAGCAATTCTGCCTTTGTCGGCATGAAGAGCTTCGGCGCTTCGGCGCCCGCGAACGAGCTTTACGAACATTTCGGCATCACCGCCGATGCGGTGGCGGAAGCCGCCAAAAAACTGATCTGACATTTGGGAGGTAACATGACCGTCAAAGTAGCCATCAACGGCTTTGGCCGTATCGGCCGCAACGTGCTGCGCGCCATCGTGGAATCGGGCCGCACCGATATCGAAGTGGTCGCGATCAACGATCTCGGCCCGGTCGAGACCAACGCCCACCTCATTCGCTACGACTCGGTGCACGGCAAGTTTCCGGGCACGGTCACGGTGGACGGCGACACCATCGACGTCGGCCGCGGGCCGATCAAGGTGACCGCGGTGCGCGACCCCAAGGAACTGCCCTGGGACGGCGTCGACATCGCGATGGAATGCACCGGCATCTTCACCGCCCGGGAAAAGGCCGCCTTCCACCTTGAGAACGGCTCGAAGCGCGTGCTGGTTTCGGCCCCGGCGGCGGGAGCGGACAAGACCATCGTCTACGGCGTGAACCATGAGACGCTGACCAAGGACGATCTGGTCGTGTCGAACGCGTCCTGCACGACCAACTGCCTGAGCCCGGTGGCGAAGGTGCTGCAGGACACCGTGGGCATCACCCGCGGGTTCATGACCACGATCCACAGCTATACCGGCGACCAGCCGACGCTCGACACGATGCATTCCGACCTCTACCGGGCGCGGGCTGCGGCGATGAGCATGATCCCGACCTCGACCGGCGCCGCCAAGGCGGTGGGCCTGGTGCTGCCGGAGCTCAACGGCAAGCTCGACGGCGTGGCGATCCGGGTGCCGACGCCCAACGTCTCGGTCGTCGACCTGACCTTCGAAGCCGGCCGCGCGACCACCGTGGAAGAGATCAACGACGCGATCCGCAAGGCGGCCGACGGCCCGCTCAAGGGCGTGCTCGGCTATACCGACCTGCCCAACGTCTCGGTCGATTTCAACCACGATCCGCATTCGTCCACCTTCCACATGGACCAGACCAAGGTCATGGACGGCAACTTCGTGCGGATCCTGAGCTGGTACGACAACGAATGGGGCTTCTCCAACCGCATGGCCGACACCGCCGTCGCCATGGGCAAGCTGATCTGAGCCACGCGCCCCGGGCGCCCGTGACACGGGCGCCGCCTGGGACATGTGACACAAACACCAAGGATAGAGACACATGGCACTGATTTCTCTTCGTCAACTGCTCGACCACGCCGCCGAGAACGACTACGGCGTGCCGGCCTTCAACATCAACAACATGGAGCAGGGGCTCGCGATCATGAACGCGGCCAAGAAGGTGGACTCTCCGGTCATCCTTCAGGCCTCGCGCGGCGCGCGGAGCTACGCCGGCGACATCATGCTGCGCCACATGATCCAGGCGCTCACCGAGATGTACCCGGACATCCCGATCGTCATGCACCAGGACCACGGCAACAACGAGGCCACCTGCATCTCGGCGATCAAGCACGGCTTCACCTCGGTGATGATGGACGGCTCGCTTAAGGCCGACATGAAGACGCCGGCCGACTGGGACTACAACGTGCGGATCACCAAGGCGGTCGCCGAGATGGCGCATTGGGTCGGCGCCTCGGTTGAGGGCGAACTGGGCGTGCTCGGCTCGCTGGAGACCGGCGAGGCGGCCAAGGAAGACGGCTCGGGCGCCGAGGGCAAGCTGAGCCACGACCAGCTGCTCACCGATCCGGACGAGGCGGCCGAGTTCGTGAAGCTCACCAAGGTCGACGCGCTGGCCATTGCCTGCGGCACCTCGCACGGCGCCTACAAGTTCTCGTCGAAACCCACCGGCGAGACGCTGGCGATCAAGCGGATCGAAGAGATCCACGCCCGCATCCCGAACGTGCACCTCGTCATGCACGGCTCGTCCTCGGTGCCGCAATACCTGCAGGACCTCATCAACGAGAATGGCGGCGAGATGGCGCAGACCTACGGCGTGCCGGTTGAGGAGATCGAGCGCGGCATCAAGTCGGGCGTGCGCAAGGTCAACATCGACACCGACAACCGGATGGCGCTCACCGCCCAGTTCCGCAAGGTGGCCAAGGACAAGCCCAAGGAATTTGACCCGCGCAAGTTCATGATCCCGGCGATGGACGAGATGGAGAAGCTCTGCATCGACCGCTTCGAGCGTTTCGGCACCGCCGGCAATGCCTCGAAGATCAAGGCGATCGACCTCGACGACATGGCCAAGCGTTACGCCGCGGGCTCGCTCGACCCGCAGGTCTCGGTGGCCAAGGCGGCCGAGTGACCGCATGACATCGGCCCGCCCGGACGCTAGGGTCCGGGCGGGATCCAACAGGGGTGCCGAGAGCGCCCGCGCGAACAGAGGGGAGAGGACCATGTCGTTTGACCGTTCCATCAAGATCGCTCCGTCGATCCTGTCGGCGGATTTCGCCAACTTCGGCCAGGAGATCCAGGCCATCGAGGCCCAGGGCGCCGACTGGGTGCATGTCGACGTCATGGACGGCCATTTCGTGCCCAACCTCACCTTCGGCCCGCCGGCGGTGAAGGCGTTTCGCCCGCATGTGAAGACCTTCATGGACGTGCACCTGATGATCGCGCCGGTCGATCCCTACATCGAGGCCTATGCCGAGGCGGGCGCCGACATGATCGTGGCGCATTGGGAGGCCGGGCCGCACCCGCACCGCACGCTGCAGGCGATCAAGGCGACCGGCAAGAAGGCGGGGATCTCGCTCAACCCGGGCACGCCGGCTTCGGTGATCGAGTACCTGCTGGACCTCTGCGACATGGTGCTGGTGATGAGCGTGAACCCGGGCTTCGGCGGGCAGAAGTTCATCCCCTCCAGCGTCGACAAGGTGGCGCAGGTGCGCAAGATGATCGGCGACCGGCCGATCCACATCCAGGTCGACGGCGGGGTGGACCCCAACACCGTCGGCCCGCTGGTCGCTGCCGGTGCCGACTGTTTCGTCGCCGGCTCCGCGGTCTTCCGCGGCGGCTCGGTGGACAATCCCGCGCCCTACGGCGAGAATATCCGGGCAATTCGCGCGGCGGCGGAAGCGGCGCTCAAGGCAGCCGCCTGAGCCCCGACGACCTGCGCCGCAACAGGATCCGTCCCCGGAGGAGAAACATGACTGAAGCTTTCAAGGCGCCCACCCGCCTGCTCATGGGCCCTGGCCCCTCGAACGTGGCGCCGGAGGTCCTGGCGGCCGGCGCGCAGACCACCATCGGCCATCTCGACCCGGCCTTTCAGGCGATGATGGAGGAGGTCAAGGACCTGCTCCGCTACGCCTTCCAGACCAAGAACGCGGTGACCTTCCCGATCTCCGCCCCCGCCTCGCTGGCGATGGAATCGGGTCTGGTCAACGTGCTGGAGCCCGGCGACACCGCGATCATCGCCCAGAACGGCGTGTTCGGCGGCCGCATGGCCGATATCGTCGGCCGCTGCGGCGCCAAGCTGGTGCTGGTCGAGACCGACTGGGGCAAGCCGATCGACCTCGACAAGGTCGCCGAGGCGATCAAGGCGCATCCCGAGGCCAAGGTGCTGGGCTTCGTCCATGCCGAAACCTCGACGGGCGCCGAATCCGATGCCGCCGCGCTCGCGAAGATGGCGGCCGACGCCGGCATGCTCAGCCTGATGGACACCGTCACCGGCCTCGGCGGCGTGCCGGTGCTGGTCGACGAATGGGGCGTGGACATCACCTATTCCGGCACCCAGAAATGTCTCTCTGTTCCGCCCGGATTGGCGCCTTTCACGCTGTCGCAGCGCGCCATCGACGTGGTCGAAGGACGCAAGACCAAGGTGCAGAGCTGGTTCAACGACCTCAACCTGGTGCTCGGCTACTGGAAATCCGGTGGCGGCGGCGGGGCGCGCTCCTACCACCACACCGCGCCGGTCAACGCGCTCTACGGTCTGCATGAGGGCCTGCGCCGGTTGCAGAACGAAGGGCTCGAAGCCTCCTGGGCGCGGCACAGGGCGGCGCATGAACAGCTCGCTAAGGGGCTGCAGGGGCTGGAACTGAGCTTCGTCGTCGACGCGCCGCACCGGTTGCCGCAGCTCAACTCGGTCTGGGTGCCGGACGGCGTGGACGATGCCGCGACCCGTGGCGCTCTGCTCAAGGAGCACGGGATCGAGATCGGCGCCGGGCTCGGGCCGTTTGCCGGCAAGGTCTGGCGGATCGGCCTGATGGGCGAGACCGCGCGCGAGGAAAACGTCGCCCGGTTGCTTTCGGCGCTGTCGAAAGTGCTGGGTCGCGGCCTGCAGGCGGCTGAATAGATGCGCGGGATCACGCGCCGCACGTTCGTATCGGGGGCTGCGGCAGGCTTTGGCGCCGCGGCTCTCGCGCCGCGCCGGGCCTGGGCCAGCACCAGCTTCAATGTCGGCGGCATGGAGGTGACCACGCTGTCGGACGGTTATCTCGTCCAGCCCGCCGATTTCATGTTCGAGCCGATGCCGCAGGAGGCGCTCGCCGCCTTCCTCGAAAGCCGGGGCATGGCGCGCGACGCCGACCTCGCGCCTGAGTGCAATGTGACCCTGTTGCGCCACGAAGACCGCATCGTGCTGTTCGACGCGGGCGCCGGCACCGGCTTTACCGACACGCTCGGCGAGCTGCCCGACGCGCTCGCGGCTTTGGGCCTCGATCCCTCCGATATCACCCACGTGGTGTTGACCCACGGTCATGCCGACCACCTCTGGGGCGTGCTCGACGATTTCGACGAGCCGATGTTCCCCGAGGCCGAGCACCTGATGGGCCGGGTCGAGTTCGACTACTGGTTCGATCCCGAGACCGCGGCCACGATCCGCTCGGACCGAGAAGGCATGGCCATCGGCGCCAAGCGGCGGCTCGACCAGATGGCCGAGCGCATGACCTTCTTCGAGGATGGCGCCGAGATCCTGCCCGGGGTGATCGCCCGCGGCACCTTCGGCCATTCGCCGGGCCACATGAGCTTTGCCCTCGCCGACGGCAGCGACACGGCAATGATCGTGGGCGACGCGCTGCTCAACGATCACACCGCCTTTGTCCATCCCGACTGGCCGATCGGTGCCGACGGCGATCAAGAGGCCGCCGCCGCGGTGCGGGCCGGGCTGCTCGACCAACTCGCCGCCGACCGGATGACCATGGTCGGGTTTCATCTGCCCGGCGGCGGCATCGGTCATGTCGAAAGCTACGAAGGGGCCTATCGTTTCGTCCCCGCGTGACCCTCACGGAAAGGAAAACACATGGCTGAGATACCTCCCGTCTGCGATTTCGGCGCCCCGATCAAGGCGTTCGCCCTGCCCGAGCCCGCCACCGGCAAGAGCGTGACGCTGGCCGACGTGAAAGGCGAAAAGGGCACGCTGGTCATGTTCATCTGCAACCATTGCCCCTACGTGATGGCGGTGATCGACCGGATCGTGCGCGATGCGAAAGAGCTCCAGGCCCTCGGCATCGGCGTGGTGGCGATCAGCGCCAACGACGTCGCGGCCTACCCCGCAGATGCGCCGGACAAGATGGTCGAACTTGCCGAAAATCACGGCTTCACCTTCCCCTATCTCTACGACGAGACCCAGGGCGTGGCGAAGGACTTCGGCGCCGTCTGCACGCCCGATTTCTTCGGCTACAACGCCGCCGGCGAATTGCAGTACCGCGGCCGTCTCGATGCCTCGCGCAAGGAGGCGGGCCCGGCGGACCTGCGGCGCGATCTGTTCGAGGCGATGAAACAGGTGGCCGAAACCGGCAAGGGCCCCGCCGAGCAGGTCGCATCGATGGGCTGCTCGATCAAGTGGAAGGACGCCGCATGAACATCGTCTTCGACCTCGACGGCACGCTGGTCGACAGCGCACCGGACCTGATGGCGGCCGCCAACAGGATGCTGGCGGACGAAGGCCATGCGCCGCTCGACCTTGCGACGATCACCTCGTTCATCGGCAACGGGCTGCCCAAGCTGGTCGAACGGGTGATGCGGGCGCGGAACATCCCGGCGCATCATTTCGAGCGGCTCTACGACGAGGTGAAGGATTTCTACAACGCCGCCCCTGCCGACGAGAGCCGGCCGATGCCCGGGGTGCCGGAACTGCTCGCGGCGCTCAAGGCCGACGGGCACAGGCTCGGCGTCTGCACCAACAAGCCCGAGGAGCCGGCGCGGCTGATCCTCAACCTGCTCGGCCTCGAAGGCTATATCGACACCGTGGTGGGCGGCGATTCGCTGCCCGAGAAGAAGCCGCACCCGGCGCCGCTGATCCTCGCCTTCGACCGGCTCGGGATCGGGCCGCGGCTCTATGTCGGCGACAGCGAGGTCGACGCCGAGGTGGCGCTCGCCGCCGCGGTGCGCTTCGCGATCTACGCGCACGGCTATCGCAAGGCCGCGATCGAGGGCCTGCCGCACGACTTCCGGTTCGAACATTTCTCGGAAGTCGGTCCGATCGTGGCCGGGCTCCGCGAAGGCGCTTCGACGGCATGAGGCGCGACGCGGGTGACGCTTGAGGCGCTGATCTTCGATGTCGACGGGACGCTCGCGGAAACCGAGGAGGCGCACCGGGCGGCCTTCAACCGGACCTTTGCCGCGCATGGCATCGACTGGGACTGGTCGCGGGAGGACTACCGCTGGCTTCTGAACACCACCGGCGGCAAGGAACGGATGCGCGCCTGGCAACAGAGCCTCGCCGCCCGGGGCGCGGCGGCTGAGCGATGAGGAGATCGCCGCGCTGCACCGGAGAAGACCGGGCATTACGCCGAGATCCTGGGCGCCGGCGAACTTGCCCTGCGCCCGGGGGTGGCCGAGCTGATCGACGCGGGCCGGGCCACCGGGCTGAAGATCGCCGTTGCCACCACCACCAACCTGCCCAATGTCGCCGCTCTGACCCGCTGCTGCTGGCAGGCTGAGGCCGACGCGGTCTTCGACGTGGTCGCCGCCGGCGACGAGGTTGCCGCCAAGAAACCGGCGCCCGACGTCTTCGAACTGGCGCTGGCGCGGCTCGGGCTGGAGCCCGGGGTCTGCCTCGCCTTCGAAGATAGCCTCAACGGGCTCAACGCGGCGAAAGGGGCGGGGCTCGTGACCCTCGTGACCCCCTCCGTCTATACCGACGACCAGGATTTCGCGCGCGCCGACCTGGTCCGTGCCGATCTCGCCGGAGTGACGCTCGCGGATCTGGACGGGCTCCTCGCCACGCGCGGCGGCTAGGGTCAGCCCCGGTTCCCGCGCAGGGCGTCGAGCAGGGCGCCCCCGACATGCCCGTCGGGGGTGAGTCCCTGGGCGGTCTGGAAGGCGCGCGCGGCACGGGTCGTGTTGGGGCCGATCATGCCGTCGATGCCGAGCGTGTCGTAGCCATAGCGCGACAACAGGTATTGCACCTCGCTGATGTCGCCGCTCGACAGCACCCTGTCGTCCTCCGGCCAGCCGGTGACGAAGGGCTTGCCGCCGACCAGCCGGTCCGAGAGGTGCCCGATCGCGATCGCGTAGGAGATCGCTCGGTTGTAACGCAGGATGACGTGGAAGTTGCGGGTCGTGAGCAGCGCCGCGCCCCGCGCCCCCACCGGCAGCAGGATCGAGGTCGCGCCATAATCGGGCAGCGCCCCGCCGTCGACGGTGGTCACGCCCTGCGCCGACCAGTCCTTCGACGGCAGGGTCTGGTCGAGCCCGGTCAACGCATGGTCGAACCCGGGCGGCAGCTGCACTTCGATGCCCCAGGGCTGGCCTTTCCGCCAGCCATGTTTCTTGAGGTAATTGGCGACCGAGGCGAGCGCGTCGGTCGGGTCTTCGCCGCAGAGATCGGTCACGCCGTTGTCATCGAGGTCGACGCCGAACTCGAGTACCGCGGAGGGCATGAACTGCCCATGCCCGATCGCTCCGGCCCACGATCCCTTGAGCTGGTCGGCCCGGATCCGGTCCAGTTGCACCAGCCGCAGGGCCGAAAACAGCTCGGTCTCGAAATAGGCCGCCCGCCGCCCGGCATAGGCGAGCGTCGCGAGCGCGGGGATCACCGGCGTGCTGCCCATGATCACACCGTAACCGGTCTCGAGCCCCCAGATCGCCGCGACGATTTCCGGCTCGACCCCAAAGGCGTGTTCGACGGTGTTGAACAGGTCGCGGTGCGTGCGCAGCATCTGCCGGCCATTGCGGATCCGTTCGTCCGACGCGGCGATGGCGAGATATTCCTGCAGGGGCAGGTTGAACTCCTTCTGACTGGCCTGGCGTTCGAGCACTTCGGGCAGACAGCGCACCTTGGCCATCTCCCGTCGGAACACGTCGGCACGGATCAGTTTCTCCAAGGCGCGCGGTTTGAGGACGTCCACAATCCAGGAGTCGAAAGCGTCGCAGGTCTCTGAAAATGTGTTGTTGGCCACTGGGAATTCCTGTTGCCGGTTGCGCGGAGAAATCGTCACGCTCCGGTATGTGTCGTATACACCACCGACCGGACACCCGGAATCACCGATATCGAATTACACCCTTGCAGCAGGCGCGCATCGCAGAACTTGCCGCGACCCATTGCCCCAGCCCGGCTACTTGCGCCGGCGGCGGACCGCTTTCGAGGTTTTCTCCGACTTCCGCCTTGCCTGGCCGCGCCTGCGGGCGACCGGCCCCGCGCCCCTGGGCCGCGACCCGCCGGCACCGGCTAGGCCCTTGCCCTCGACCTCGATGAGTTCGAGCATCAACCCGCCGGTCACCGGGATGGCCTCGGCGAGCCGGGTCAGCACCCGCTGGCCTACCGACAGCACCAGCCCCGACCGTTCGCCGGTCAGCGTCTGCGCCTCGCGGTCGTAGCGGAAATACTCGGCCCCGATGGAGGACACCGGCACCAGCCCGTCGGCGCCGGTCTCGTCGAGCTTGACGAAGGCGCCGAACCGCTGGATGCCGGAAATCCGGCCGGAAAACTGGTTGCCGACCCGTTCGGAGAGATAGGCGGCGAGGTAGCGGTCGGTGGTGTCGCGCTCGGCGGCCATCGACCGGCGTTCGGTCTCGGAAATATGTTGCGCGGTGGCTTCGAGCCCGTCGATGTCGTCCGACGACAGCCCGTCCTTGCCCCAGCCATGCCCGGAGATCAGCGCCCGGTGCACGATCAGGTCGGAATAGCGCCGGATCGGCGAGGTGAAATGCGCGTAATCCTTCAGCGCGAGGCCGAAATGGGCGAAGTTCTGGGGGCTGTAATAGGCCTGGGTCATGGACCTGAGCGTGGTGATGTTGATGAGCTCGTCGAACTCGCTGCCCTCGGCCTGCGCGAGCAGCTGGTTGAGATGCCTTGTCTTGAGCACCTGGCCCTTGGCGAGGGTGAACCCCGAGGCCTGGGCGACCTCGCGCAGCGCTTCGAGCTTCTCGGGGGAGGGCTCTTCGTGCACCCGGAACAGGAGCGGACGCTTGAGCCGGTTCAGCTCCTCGGCCGCCGCCACGTTGGCGAGGATCATCATCTCTTCGATCAGCCGGTGGGCGTCGTAGCGCTCGGCGAAACGCACGCTTTCCACCTTGCCGTCCTCCGACAGCACGATCTTGCGCTCCGGCAGGTCGAGATCCAGCGGCTGGCGCGTCTCGCGAGCGCGTTTCAGGGCGGAATAGGCTCTGTAGAGCGGGTCGATCACGGTTTCCATGAGCGGCGCGCAGGTCTCGTTGGGATCGCCGTCGCGCGCCGCCTGCACCTCGGTGTAATTGAGCGAGGCGACCGATTTCATCAGCCCGCGGATGAAGGAATGGCTCTTCTTGTGCCCCTCCGCGTCGATCACGATCCGCGCCGCGAGACAGGCGCGCGGCACGCCTTCGTGCAGCGAGCACAGATCGCCCGACAGCCGGTCGGGCAGCATCGGCACCACCCGGTCGGGGAAATAGCTCGAATTGCCGCGCTTCCTCGCCTCGCGGTCGAGCGCCGAACCGGGGGTGACGTAATGGGCGACGTCGGCGATGGCGACCCAGATGACGAAACCGCCGGGGTTGGTGGGGCTGTCATCCGCATGGGCGTAAACCGCATCGTCATGGTCGCGCGCGTCGGCCGGGTCGATGGTGACGAGCGGCAGGTGCCGAAGGTCTTCGCGGCCCTCGAGCCCCGCGGGTGTCATCGCGTCGGCCTCGGCGATCACCTCGTCGGGGAAATCGTCGGGAATGCCGTGCTGGTGGATGGCGATCAGCGAGACGGCGCGCGGCGCGGTGGGGTCGCCGAGCCGGGCGACGATCTTGGCCCTGGGCAGGCCCATGCGGGCGCGCGGGCCCGTCTGCTCGGCCTCGACCAGCTCGCCGTCCTTGGCGTCACCGGTGGCGCCGGCGGGCACCATCCATTCCTTGTCGGCGCCCTTGTCGATCGGCAGCACCCGGCCGCCCTCGGCGCCCTTGCGGAAGATCCCGAGGATCCGGTGTGCCGCCTGGCCGATGCGGCGGATCAGCCGCGCCTCGTAGCAGTGATCTTCGCCAGTGACCTCGGTCATCCGGCACAGAATCCGGTCGCCCGGCACCAACGCCGGGTCGCCGGGTTTGGCGACGAAGAGGATGCGCGGGGCCTCGCCCTCGCCCTGCCATTCGAGCGCACGGGCGAAGAGGTCACCGTCGGGGGTGACCTCGGCCACCTCCAGCACCGCCACGGGGGGCAGCTTGTCGGGGTCGCGGTAGGTCTTCTTGCGCTTGGCGAGATGGCCTTCGCCTTCGAGCTCGCGCAGCAGGCGCTTGAGCTCGATCCGGTCGGCCCCCTTGATCCCGAAGGCCTTGGCGATGTCGCGCTTCGAAGTGAGGGTCGGGTTGTCGGAAATCCAGGCGAGGATTTCGTCCTTGGAAGGGATCTGTGTCATGCCGAAGCCGTAGCACGGCCCGGCAGGAACGTCAGTGGGAAACGCGCTTGAGATCGGCGGCGGTATCGACGTCGAGAAGAGGGACGAGGAAAGCGGCACGCCTGCCGTCGAGCGTGGCCAGCGTGTCGGCGAGCGCGTGCGGCGATGACCAGCGCACGCCGTCGAACAGCCGCGGCGGCAGGGGCCGGGTATGCCTGAGACCGATTGCCCAATAGCCGCCATCGGGCGCCGGCCCGAGCACCGCGTCATGGCTGCCGAGGGCGGCGAAACCGGCGGCGATGTGGGCCTGCGTGATCCCGGGAATGTCGGCGCCGACGATCAGGGTGGGCCCGGGGAGGGCGCGGAACACCCGCACCATGCGGTCGCCGAGATCGCCCGGCCCCTGGGCGAGGCGGGGAAGCGCCGGCAGGGCGCCGCTGGCGACGGCGGTATCGGGGGCGACGGCGAGCATGATGTCCCAGCGCGGATCGCGCAGGGTGCGGGCGAGGTGGGCGAGCTGATGGCGGGCCCACCAGGCGGCCGGCACCATGCCAATCTCGCGCCCGAGCCGGGTCTTGGAACGCCCGGCAGCGGGGGCCTTGACCATGATCGCAAGGACCGGGCGCCGCCGGTTTGTGCTACAGCGTGGAAGCGGGTGAGTCACGGCGCGCGCCTCCGAGATGTGATACGCATTACTGCAACCAGGTAGCACATTTCAAACACGCCCAGAAGGATTTGAAATCGCGTTTTCAGGCGAAATAGTCTCGCATGATGCGAGTGTAGATGCGTTTGAGCTGCCGGATCTGGTCGATCTCGACCCGCTCGTCGACCGCGTGCATCGTCTGGCCGACGAGGCCGAACTCGACCACCGGGCAATGGTCCTTGACGAAGCGGGCGTCGGAGGTGCCGCCGGAGGTGGAGAACTCCGGGGTGACACCGGTCTCGGCCTTGACGCTCGCCGCGACGAGTTCGGAGAGCGCACCCGGCGGAGTGAGAAAGCTCTCGCCCGTGACCTTCACCCGCAGCTCCATCGCGATCCCGGTTTCGCCCGCCGCGCGGCCCATCTCCTCCCGGAGCCAGGCCTCGAGCCCGGTGGCGTCATGGGCGTCGTTGAAGCGGATGTTCACCGTGGCGCGGCACTCGGCCGGGATCACGTTGGTCGCCGGGTTGCCAGTGTCGAAGGTGGTGACGGCGAGGGTCGAGGCATCGAAATGCGCGGTGCCCTCGTCGAGCACGTGGGTGTCGAGCTGGGCCATCAGCCGGGCGAGCGCCGGCACCGGGTTCTTTGCCCGGTGCGGATAGGCCGAATGCCCCTGCACGCCCCGGGCAATGAAGAAGGCGGTGAGCGAGCCGCGCCGGCCGATCTTCATCATCTCGCCCATGTGGTTGGGGCAGGTGGGCTCGCCGACCACGCAGGCGGTCATCTGCTCGCCGTTCGCTGCCATCCAGTCGAGCAGCGCAGTGGTGCCGTCGGTGGCGCCGCCCTCCTCGTCGCCGGTGATCGTGAGGATCAGGGCGACATCGTCCGGCGCCTCGGCGACGAAATCGACCGCTGCGGCGACCCAGGCGGCGACGCCGGATTTCATGTCGGTCGACCCGCGACCCCAGAGATAGCCGTCCTTCTCCACCGCGCCGAAGGGCGGCACGCTCCAGTCGCCGGTATTGCCCACCGGCACGACGTCGGTATGGCCGTTGAAGCCGAGGGTGCGATTGGCGCCCTTGCGCCCGTAGCGCGCGAACAGGTTGGAGGTGCCGTTGCGGTCGACACGGGTGCAGGCGAAGCCCGCGCCGGTGAGCAGCTCTTCAAGGAGCACCAGCGCGCCGCCCTCCTCGGGCGTGACCGAGGGGCATTGCACCAGACGCTTTGTGAGCGCGACGGGATCGGTTTCGGCCATGGACGCCTCCCTGTATGGACCCGGACCTGATACACCGGGCTTGCGCGGGCGGCAAATGTGGCGGGGCTGCGACAGGCGGACACGCTCAGGCGGCGGGCCGAAATATGGGATTCACAAAACGAACATTCCCGAGCATAGTGGCCGGGAAACAACAACAAGCCCGAGGCAGGGTGTGCGGACGAGACCGGGACAACCCGGCCGTCCCGCAAGAGCGGTAAACCGAAAAACGACGGCCCGAGCAGCCGTAGGTCAGCCGTGAGCACCCGCCTCGAATGGAGGCAGGCAGATGGCAGGCGTATCCGGACCGGGGCGGTCGAGACATCCCGTAAATGCGACAGGCCGCGGCTGCGGTCCGAACGGCGCTTTGCGCGGCGTGGCGCAGGCCGGGAGGTTCGCATGAGCTGGATCGCGCTGACCGACCTCGCCAGCCCGGCGTTCAACATCCGCGGCATCGGCGTGCCGCGCAACACGCCGCGGATGCGCGGACCGATGGAGCGCCACGAGATCCTGCCGCGCGGCTCGATGGTGATCGAGTTCCGGGCCAACGCCAGGCCGGGCGAGCCGCAGGCGCTGCTCGATTTCCGGCGCGACTTCGAATGGCTGCGCGAGATGCGGGTCGGGGTCGAGGCCGGCGGACGGGTCACGGTCGAGATCGGCCAGGGACAGGTGCAGTCGCGCGCGGTACTCGACATGCCGCCGCCGCCGCGCGAGGCGCGGATCCGGCTCACCTATGCCTGGCACGCGCCGCAGCGGGTCTCGCGGCTGACCGTCGAGATGATCGACGAGGGCCGGATCTACCAGGCCAATGGCTACGATCCCCTGCCGCTGCCCGCCGCCGACACCAAGGCGATCGTGCGCAACGGGCGTGCGACCACGATCTCGAAAAACGTCGAGTTCCTTGCGTTTTCCGATGAAATAGAGCCGATCGGCTTTGGCAACGGTATCGCCGGCGGCACCCCGGTGGAAACCACCAACGGCCCCGTCCCGGTCGAGAAACTGCGCCTGGGCGACATGGTGCTGACCGCCACCGCCGGGCCGCAGCCGGTGCGCTGGATCGGCAAGCGCCGGGTGCCCGCGCTGGGCGGCTTCCGCCCGGTCCGGGTGCGCGCGCCGTTCTTCGGCCTCAGCCGCGACATCCTGCTCGCCCCCGCCCATCGGGTCCGCCTGGGCGTCGCGGAGGCCGAGTACATGCTGGGCGAAGACGAGGTGCTGATGCCTGCCGGCCGCCTGGTCGACGGCCGCCACGCGCTGGGCGAAACCCGACATCGGCTGATCACCTACCATCAGATCCTGCTCGACGTGCACGATTGCATCCTGCACGACGGTCTCTGGGCCGAGAGCCTGTTCGTCGGCTCCATCGCGCGGCGCGAGGACATGGTGCTGAGCACGGTGCTGGCCGAGATGCCGGTCTCGGCGATCCCGATCCACCGCGCCTTTTCCCGCACCCGGCTCGCCGATTACGAGACCCGCAATCTCGTGGCAGCGCTCGCGGCCGGTTGAGACTGCCCCGGCACCCGCCCGGTGCCATAGTCCGGCCGGAGCAATTTGCGGGGCAAGAGATGGTTCGGGGATGGATCGCGGCCCTGGCCCTCGCCGTCTTGTGGCTGGGCGCCGCGGCGGGCCATGCACAGGACAACGGCGCCGGCGCGGGGCGGGGCTCGGACCAGGGGCCCGTTCAGGTGGTCACGGTCACCCGGCCGCCGTTTTCCCTCGTCGAGGACGGCGCGGAGACCGGGTTCAGCCTCGATCTCTGGCGGGCGCTTTCCGAGGATATCGGGGTCGACACCGAGATCCTGCGCGTCGAGAGCTTTCGCGACATGCTCGACATGGTGCGCAAGGGCGGGCCGATGCCGCGGTCGCCAATATCTCGATCACCGCAGAGCGTGAAGCGGTCATGGATTTCTCCCAGCCGATCTTCGAAGCCGGGGTCGGCGTCATGGTGCCGGCGCGCGAAAAGGTGTCAAAGAGCATCATCGGGTCGCTGATGTCGCTGGATCTGTTGCTGGCGGTTGCTGCCGCTTTCGGACTGCTGTTCGGGGCGGGGATGCTGATGTGGATCTTCGAGCGCCGCCGGCAACCCTATTTCGACCACGACGCCCGCGGCGCCTTGTTCCCCGCCTTCTGGTGGGCGCTCAACCTGGTGGTCAACGGCGGCTTCGAGGAACGCCAGCCGCGCAGCCCCGCGGGCCGGGTTCTGGCCGTGATTCTGGTGGTTTCGTCTCTGTTTCTTGTCTCGGTCTTCGTCGCCCGGATCACCGCGACCATGACGGTGGAAGCGATCCAGGCCTCGGTCACCTCGATCAACGACCTCTATGGACGCGCCGTCGGGACCATCGACGGCTCGACCGCCGCCGGGCTGCTCGAGACCCGCGACATGCGCTATCGCGGGTACGACGGGTTGGATCCGCTGATCGCGGCTTTCGAGGCGGGCAAGCTCGATGCCGTCGTCTTCGATGCCCCGGTCCTCGCCTACTACGTCAACACCGACGGGGACGGCATCGGCGAGCTGGTGGGCCCGGTGCTGTCGCGCGAAACCTACGGGATTGCGCTGCCCACCGGCAGCGCGCTCGCCGAGCCGATCAACCAGAGCCTGTTGAAACTGCGCGAAGACGGCACCTACGAAACAATCTATCGCCGCTGGTTCGGGATGTCCGGCTAGACGAAGCGGGCCCGGCCTGTCAGGTTGGCCGCGACCCATGAGATCACGGAGACCTCCATGCGCAGATTTCGCCCCCTTGCGGCGCTTTTCCTCACCGTTCCGCTCGCGGCCTGTTTCGATGCCGAGATGACGCTGACCTTTCCCGACGAAGACCGGGCGGAAGCGACGATGGTGATGATCGCCGGCGCGGATTTCTACGAAATGTCGGCGACCAGCGGCCAGCCGTTCTGCGAAGACGGTGTCGAAGCGCAGCTTGAAGACGGCAGCTACAGCTGCACCCGGACGTTTTCCGGCACCATCGACGAGGCGATCAACGACCCCGACATCGGCGAGGGGATGACGATCGAACGCCGCGACGGCGGGCTGCTCTACGTGGCCTTCGACATCGACGAGGTCACCGCCGACCTCGAACCGCCCGCGGAGGCGGGTGGCGAGGAGATGATCGCGATGATGGCCGAGGCTTTTGCCGGCCATGCGATCACCATGAACGTCGCCGGCGGCGAGATCGTGGAGACCAACGGCACCGTTTCGGCCGACGGCAAGACGGCCGCCTTCTCGATCCCGCTCGACGGGCTGATCACCGGTGCCGCGACCCTGCCTTCCGGTTTCGACGTACTGCTGCGCCCCGGTACCTGACCGGGCGCGGTCCGGGCGCCCTGTTCAGGGCCAGGGGCTGAGACCGATCACCGGGCTGTGCAGGAGCAGGAGCCCGACCCACAGCGCGAGGCCGGCGGCCACGCGGGCCAGACCGGCCGGCGTGACCTGCAGCCGCGCTGTGGTCTGCGCGAGGCGGGCCCACTCGGCCCCGAGCTGACGGCGCTTGCGGCGGTCGATCATCCTCATGCCGAGCCCCGCGAAGCCGAGGAAGGTGCCGAACAGCAGCACGTGCGCGAGATCGCCGTTGGGCACGACATGTGCGCCAGCCCAGAGACCGATGGCAACGAGCAGCGGATGCCGCATCCAGCCGACGATTCCGGCATGGTTAGGGTCGAATTCCTGGTTGCGGGCGCCGCCGAAGGAGAGCGGATTGGGCCGGCCGATGGCCAGTGCGACGACGACGGCCGCAAGCGCGTTGCCGAGGAAGGGCACCCAGCTCTGCCAGGCGGCGCGCGGCCACAGCTCGACGAAGGGCGCACGGCCGGCCGCGACGATGAGCCAGGCGAGCACCGCGACCGACAGGGCCGAATAGGCGAGCGAGAACCCGCGCGCGCCGGTCCGCGCGACAATGCGGGACTTGATGGCCGGGCGGACTGGCAGCGCATGCGACGCGAAGAAGACCGCGAAGGCGAGGATGTATTCGCCCCAGCCCATCAGCCGGCCGCCGCGAGGGCACGGACCGCGTCCGCGAGGTCTTGCGGCCGGTCGCAGATGGCGTCGGCGAGCGCGTGTTCGCCGTCGTCGCCGTAGCCCCAGCGCACCGCCAGCGCGGCCATGCCAGTGGCATGCGCGGCGCGGTGGTCGTGCATCCGGTCGCCGATCATGACCGCGTGGACATCGCCGAGGCCCAGCACCTCGCGGGCATGGGCCAGCAGCGCGCCCTTGTCGTTGCGGGTGCCGTCGGGGCCGAACTCGGCCTCGAAGAACGGCGCGAGCCCGAAATGCGCGGTGATCCGGCGGGCATAGACATGCGGCTTGGCGGTGGCCACGAACAGCCGGTAGCCGTCGGCGCTGAGCGCTGCCAGAGCCTCGGGAATGCCGGGATAGACCCTGTTTTCGAACAGCCCGACATCGGTGTATCGCGCCCGGTAATGCCCCAGCGCCACTTCCGGCTCCGCCACGCCGAGCCGGGCAAAGCTGTCGACGAGCGCCGGGCCGATCGCCCAGGTGAGACTGTCGGGATCGGGCGCGTCATGGCCCAGCGCCTCCAGCGCATGGACGATGCTCCGGGTGATCCCGGGCCGGGGATCGGTCAGCGTACCGTCGAGATCGAAAAAGATCGGGGTCACCATGGGATGCCGAGCCAGCCATGTCCGAAGGCGTAGACCGCCAGCGCCAGAAGGGCCACCAGCGCCGCCGAGGCGCCGAGCGACAGCCAGTGGCTGGTGGCATGGGCGGCACTTTCCCAGCGCCGCGGCCGGATCCCCTTGAGACGGAACACCACCTGCGCCGCGAGGTTGATCGCGGCGATGTTGACGACGACCGTGGCGAGCGCCTTGGCCGCGGGCAGCCATTGGCCGGCGCCGAGCAGCAGGCCGAAAGCCGACAAAGGCGGCAGTAGCGCCGCGGCGACCATCACGCCCACCAGCGCCGAGGTCTGGCCCCGCGCCACCATCAGCGCCGCCGCCGCGCCGGAGGCGAGCGGCAGGGCGACGGTGACGAGCGACAGGGGCGCGTCATAGGCCGAGACGATCGGGTCGACCCCGCCCCGCGTGACCAGCCCGAGCAGCAGCGCCGCACCCACCGCCACACCGAGCCCGGCCCCGAGCGTGCGCACGGCAATCAGCATCAAGGGTGCGAGCCCGAGGGTGACCGCGAAGGCAAAGGCGATGATCGGCCCGAGCAGCGGTGCGATCACCATCGCCCCGATCACGACGGCGGTCTGATCCTCGGCAAGCCCGATCGCGGCCACAACCGTGGCAAGTGCAGTCAGCACCAGGTAGTCGAGGGTGAGCGCGGTGCCGGCGCGGATATCGTCGTAGATCTCTTCGCGCGCGCGGGCCGTTTCGCGCTGGGCGATGCGTTCCTGTTCCTCTTCGTCGTCGGTTTCGGGCAGGCTGGCCTCGATCGGCAGGGCGACCAGCCGCCAGTTCCCGCGCCCGTCGAGGGCGTCGGAGATGGCGTCGAGCGTCTCCTGGGTGTCGACCTCGTTCAGCGCGGCGACGATCACGACCCGGTCGTTTTCGGCGGAAAAGCGGAACCAGCTGTCGGCCGACAGCCCGGCGAGGCCGCCACAGACGGCATCGGCATCGCCCGGATCGACGACGAGCTGGACCAGCCGCTCGCTCACGACGGCTCGTCGTAGAAGGGTGTCATCTGCGCGACGATCACCGCGTTCTCGGCCAGCGCGCGGTCCATCAGCGCGCGTTCCTCCTCGGGGATGTCGTGCCCTTCGGCGAGGCGCTCTTCGAGCGTGCCGTAGCCCGAGACGTCGAGCGGCGCGAGATCGGCCTGTTTCAGGATCGCCACCGTCTCGCGCACCGCCTCGGCCTCGTCGACGCCCGACGCGTAACACATCAGCGCCGCACCGGTCGCGTCCTTGGGCAACCCGTCGCCGGGCTTGCGGCCCACTTCGACGAGCAGGGTATAGACCTGCTGGGGGCGTTTTCCCGTCATCTTCGGCACCACCAATCCTCCAGTTCCCAACGCGCCCGAAGGATTTCGAAACCGGCAAGAAGCGGCGCGCCCAGCCGGGGCGGCAATGCCTCGAAGAACGCCGCGCCCGGGCTCTGCTGCCAACGAAAACTCATGTAGTCTTGCTCGCCGGTTTCGAGATCGGAAATCATGAGCAGGGCGTTGGCAACCGCCGTATCGTGACCGCCTTGCCCGTCGGCACCATATGAGACCAGTTCGACCGGCTCGCGCGGATGCCAGAAATTATCGGGCTGGCGATCCAACCTGCACTCCAGCTCGTCCAAGACCTGACGCAGCGCGATCACGCTTTTTCGGCACCCGTCTGTCTTCGTAGCTGTCGCCATAGGCCACCGATTGGATGACCTCGTCGGGGAGCTTCCCGTATCAGCCGAACCAGACCCGCCACCACTTCGGCGGTCCGGGCCTGGTCGTCCGACGCCTCAGTCACGCAGCAGCTTCGTTGATGCCGGTCTTGGACCGGGTCTTTTCGTCGACCCGCTTCACGATCACGGCACAATAGAGACTGACATTGTTCTTCGACGGCATCGAGCCCGCGACCACCACCGAGTAGGGCGGCACCTCGCCGTACATCACTTCGCGCGGTTTCGCGGTCGGCGATCTTGGTCGACTTGCCGATGAACACACCCATGCCGAGCACCGAACCTTCGCGCACGATGCAGCCCTCGACCACCTCCGAGCGAGCGCCGATGAAGCAATTGTCTTCGATGATCGTCGGGCCCGCCTGCATAGGCTCGAGTACGCCGCCTATTCCGACGCCGCCCGAGAGGTGGACGTTCTTGCCGATCTGGGCGCAGGAGCCGACGGTGGCCCAGGTGTCGACCATCGTGCCCTCGTCGACATAGGCGCCGAGGTTGACGAAGGAGGGCATCAGCACCACGCCCGGCGCGATATAGGCCGACTTACGGACCACGGCGTTGGGCACGGCGCGGAACCCGGCTGCGCGCCACTGGTTGTCGCCCCAGCCGGCGAACTTCGAGTCGACCTTGTCCCACCAGCCGCCGCCTTGCGGACCGCCGGCCTGCTGCTCCATGTCCTTGATCCGGAAGCCGAGCAGCACCGCCTTCTTGGCCCACTGGTTGACGTGCCAGTCGCCGCTCTCCTGCCGTTCCGCCACCCGCAGCGTGCCGCTGTCGAGGGCGGCGAGCGTGTCCTCGATCGCCTCGCGGGTTTCGCCGGTGGTGGCGGGCGTGATCGTGTCGCGCGTTTCCCATGCGGCTTCAATAGCGGCTTCGAGCCTGGGCGTTGGACATTGTTTCTCCCCAATTAGGTTTTAGACCCGGTTTCGCGAAGGCTATAAGGGCTGACACAAGCCCGTGCAATGAGGCAGAGGACAAGAGCAGATGACCAAGGACAGCCGTCACCACCCGCTGCGCCATTCCGAAGAAGACCGCGCCGCTGCGCAACAGATCCCCGACACGCCGCAGACCCGGTCCGACGTCTACAAGCTCGCCTATGACGACCTCGATTTCCTGCTGCGCGACGAACTGCGCCCGGTGCGGCTGCAGCTCGAGCTGCTGAAACCCGAGATGATCATGCAGGAAGCGGGGATCGAATCGACCGTGGTCCTGTTCGGCGGTGCCCGGATTCCGCGGCCCGAGGAGGCGCATACGGCCAAGACCAAGACGCTCGCCGAGCTGTCGAAATATTACACCGAGGCCCGCGAGTTCAGCCAGATTGTCTCGCGCCGGGCGATGCATAATGGCCACCGCTGCAAGGTGATCGTCTCGGGCGGCGGCCCGGGGGTGATGGAAGCGGCGAGCCGGGGCGCGCATGACGTCGGCGGCAAGTGCATCGGGCTCAACATCGTGCTGCCGCACGAGCAGGCGCCGAACGATTACGTGACGCCCGAGCTCTGCTTCAACTTCCACTACTTCGCGATCCGCAAGATGCATTTCCTGATGCGGGCGGAGGCGCTGGTCTGTTTCCCCGGCGGCTTCGGCACGCTCGACGAGCTGTTCGAAGCGCTCTGCCTGATCCAGACCAGGAAGATGCGGCGGATCCCGGTGATCCTGTTCGGCCGGGACTTCTGGGACCGGATCATCAACTGGGAGGCGCTGGCCGAGGCCGGCACGATCAGCCGCGACGACCTCGAGCTGTTCCAATATGTCGAGACCGCCGAGGAGGCGATGGAGATCATCGACGATTGGGAAAGCAGCTGCGAGCTGGATGCGGCGGGGGATTTCTGACTTACGGGATGGGTGTCGGGACGGCTCGGGACGGCTTAACGACAGGTTAACGCTGCGAACGTTGCAGTCCGAATGACCTCGTATACCATTGAAGTCATTGGGGTTATTCCCGAATCCAGGAATCCGGATATCCGGATTTCTGGATATGGCGAGGACGGGATGGCGCCCCGCCACCGCGGCAATCCGGGCGCAGGCGCCACCGGTCGTCCTGTGCTGGATGTTCGTGGGAAACTCGGAAACGATGGGGGTCTATTGTTTCCATACCGGAAACAATAACGCCTTATCCACAGAACAGCGCCGTCACTCGCCGCCCGCGCCGGTGGCATAGCCGCCGATCCGGAGCTCGCCCGGATCGGGGCCCAGCCCCGTCTCCGCGGCAATCTGGGCGCGGGATTTGCGGGCCCGTTCGGTGGCCGACTTGAGCTGCCCGCAGGCGGCCATGATGTCCTCGCCCCGCGGGGTGCGGATCGGCGAGGCATAGCCCGCCTTGTAGATGATGTTGGCAAAGGCCCGGATCCGCTCCGGCGACGACCGCTTGTAGGGCGCGCCGGGCCATTCGTTGAACGGGATCAGGTTGATCTTGGCCGGGATGCCGCCGATCAGCTTCACCAGCCGCCGCGCATCCGCATCCGTATCGTTGACCCCGTCGAGCATCACGTACTCGAAGGTGATCCGCTCCGAGTTGGACAGTTTCGGATAGGCCCTGAGCGCGTCGAGGAGCTCCGCGATGTTCCAGCGCTTGTTGATCGGCACCAGCTTGTCGCGGGTCTCGTTGGTGGTGGCGTGGAAGCTGATCGCCAGCATGCAGCCGATCTCCTCGCCGGCGCGCGCGATCTCGGGCACCACGCCGGAAGTCGACAGCGTGATCCGCCGGCGCGAGAGCGAGATCCCCTCGCCATCCATCGCGATCTTCATCGCGTCGCGGACCGCGTCGAAATTGTACAAAGGCTCGCCCATGCCCATCAGCACGATGTTCGACACCAGCCGCGGCCGCTCGCCCATGCCTTCGCCCGCGCGCACCCAGTCGTCGAGGTCGTCGCGCGCCAGCATGATCTGGCCGACGATCTCGCCCGCGGTGAGGTTGCGCACCAGCTTCTGGGTGCCGGTGTGGCAGAAGCTGCACGTCAAAGTGCATCCGACCTGCGACGAGACACAGAGCGTGCCGCGGTCTTCCTCCGGGATGTAGACGATCTCGACCTCATGACCGCCGGCGATGCGCACCAGGTACTTGCGGGTGCCGTCCTCGGAGAGCTGGCGGGTGACGAGCTCGGGCACGCGGATCTCGAAAGCCGCGTCGAGTTTCGCGCGGTACTCCTTGGCGAGGTTGGTCATCTCGGCGAAATCGCGCACGCCCTTCTGGTAGATCCATTGCCAGACCTGCCCGACCCGCATCTTGGCCTGTTTCTCCGGCGTGCCGGCGGCGATCAGCACCTCGCGGAGCTGCTCGCGGGTGAGCCCGACGAGGTTGAGCTTGCCCGTTCCCTCGGGCGCATCCTTGCGCGCGACGGTCAGGACATCCTGCGTGATCGGGGCGGTCGGCTCGGTCATGGCGACTCCTTGCGGCGCGGTTCCTCGGGTCTGGCGCCGATATAGGGGTTCGGGCCCGGGATGCAAAACGAAACGCCCCGGCAGGGACCGGGGCGCGAGATCACCACACGGGGCCGGGCCGCGCCTACTTGCAGCGCTGGCCGGTGTCGTCGACCGCGGCGGTGAAGCCGAGAAGCGAGAAGGTGTCCTCGGTCTTGGTGCCGCGCGACGAGACGCCGGTGACCACGGCGTCGGCCCCCGCTTTCATCGCGGCGATGATCGCGGCGTCGTCCTCGGGGCTGCGCGTCCAGGCCCATTCGCCGTCGACGAACAGCTGGAATTCCGAGCCGCCCACCTTGACCGAAACCGTGCTGTCCTCGGCGAAGGGATAACCGCCGGTGAAGGCCACCTCGCCGGTCGCCCCCGGACGGAAGCTCACGAACAGCAGGATCTCGCCGCGGGTCACGTTGTTGGCCACTTCGCCGTCGCGCGTGTTCACCGTCGACTTGGGCTTCGACACGCTCCAGCATTCTTTCGGGTTTTCTTCGACGAACACGCTCCAGTCCGTGTTCGCGGCGACACGATTGGTGCTCTCCTGCGCCACCGCTCCGCCACCGGCGAAGCCGAGCGCGACGATACCCATCACGTACGCAGCTTTTGCGATCATCCCCTGAAGCCTCCAGCTCTTCCTGCCTGCAACCCTTGCACCAGACACGTTTCTGCGGTCATCCACGGGCTGGGTCGTCAATTCGATACTGGGGCGAACCTTAACGTAAGACGACGGGATTGTGAAAGCCCCGTTGGCGGAAAACCGCACGTCGGCGGGGGGAGGCGGCGCTACCCCTGTCCCGCGCCGTTGCCGCCACGGATTTCCGGCCGTCAAGCGGCGGTGCAGCCCGGCTTTGCCGCGGCACGACGCAGACGCCCGGGTCAGTTGGTGCTCTCCAGCCCTTCGGGCTCGCCGGCGACCACGAACAACAGATCCTCCGGCCGGTACAGCGCGGCCGCGACCCGGTTGGCGTCTTCGAGCGTGACCGCCTCGATCTGCGCATTGCGCGTCGTCACGTAGTCGGGCGTACGCCCGTCGAGCTGCATGCCGACGAGAATGCGCGCGATCGGCGCGTTGCCATCGAACCGGAGCGGGTAGGCGCCGGTGAGATAGGTCTTGGCCGCGTCGAGCTCCTCCTGGGTCACCCCTTCGGTCGCGATCCTGGCCCATTCGTCGCGCACCACGCGGATGGTCTCGGCCATCCGTTCGTTGACCGAAGCGACGAACCCGATCAGCAGCGATGCGTGATCGTAATTGACCAGGTAGGTGCTGATTCCGTAAGTCAGCCCGCGCTTTTCGCGCACTTCCTCGGTCAGCCGGCTGTGATAGCCCGCGCCGCCGAACACCGTGTTGACGACATAGGCGGCGAAGAAATCGGGGTCGTCGATCCCGATCCCCTCCTGGCCGAAATGCGCGGTCGATTGCGGCGAGGGGAAGGGCGTGACGGTGAGCCCGCCCTGCGCCTGGAACTGCACGTCGCTCGGCATCGGCGCGCCGGTTTCCGGCAGATCGCCGAGCAGCTCGTCGATCAGGGCGCCCAGCTCCTCGGGCGTGATGTCGCCCACCGCCGAGATATACACCCGGTCGCGCGCGATGGCGCCGTGGAAGGCGTCGACGATATCGTCGCGGGTCAGCGCGGTGACGCTCTCGACGGTGCCGCCCTGGTAGGTGGCATAGGGATGGTCGCCGTAGACGATCGGGCTGTACACGTCGGCCACGATCGCGTTGGGGTCTTTCTCGCGGTTCTTCAGGTTGGCCAGCACCTGCCCGCGCACCCGCTCGACGGCATCCGCGTCGAAGCGCGGCTCCACCAGCGCCGCGCGCAGGAGCGCCATGGCCTCGTCGCGGTTCTCGGTCAGAACCTGCGCCGAAACCGACACCGTGTCGTCATCCGAATCGAATCGGATCCGCGCTGCAAGCTCTTCGCGCGCGGTGGCGAAGGCGCGCGAATCCATCTCCGCCGCCCCCTCTTCGAGGAGCCCGGTCATCAGGTTGACGGCCCCCCGCTTGCCCGGCGCGTCGAGCGATGTGCCGCCGCGAAACCGGAGTTCGAGCGCGACGAAGGGGATCGAGTGCTCCTCCACCAGCCAGGCGTCGAACCCGCCGGGGGAGGTGAGGGTCTGGATCGCGATTTCGGCTCGTGCCGGCAGGGCGGCCACGAGCAGGACCAGGGCGGCGACGAACTGTCTCACAGGCCTTCCCCTTCGCTGGCGGGCTTGGGTTCGGGCATCAGCCAGCCGGTGACCGAGGCGCGCATGTCGAGCACTTCGGCCGCGACCCGCATCACGTCTTCGGGCGTGACCGCCTGCAATACGTCGGGCCAGGCTTTGACGTCGTCGAGGGTGAGACCGGAGGTCAGAGCGTCGCCATAGCGTTCGGCGAGGTCGCCGACATCGTCGAGCGCATAGATCTCGCGGGCCCGGATCTGCATCTTGATCCGCTCGAAAGCGTCCGGGTCAGGCCCCTCTGCAATGAACTTGGTCAGCTGGGCGTCGAGCGCGGCCTCGGCGTCGGCCAGGCTCACGCCCTCGGCGGGCACGACCGAGAAGGAAAAGGCGCTGTCGTCGTAGGCGACGGAAGCATAGCCGGCATTGGTGTAGACGGCGGTGTTGGTGTCGAATTCCAGCGCCTGGCCGAGCACCGAGGTGGCGCTCGTGCCGCCGAGCAACTCGGCGAGCACGGTCAGCGCGGCGGCGTCTTGCTGGGCGCCGGATTTGCGTGCCGGGGCGAGATAGAGACGCATGAGCGAGGGTTGGGCGACCCGTGCGTCCTCCATCACCAGCCGCTGCGCGGCACGGGCGGGTGGCTCCTGCGGCCGCACCCGGGACGTGAGCCCCTCGGTGGGGGCGAGCGGTCCGTAATGGGCTTCGGCGAGCCTCAAGCACCGCGTCGGGGGTGACGTCGCCGGCGACGATCAGGATCGCGTTGTTGGGCGCGTAGTAGCGGCGGTAGAAGGCGATTGCGTCATCGTCGTTGAGCCCCTCCATCTCGGCGCGCCAGCCGATGATCGGGATCCCGTAGGGGCTGTTGCGATAGAGCGCCGCGCGCATCGCCTCGCTGAACAGGGCGCCCGGTTCGCTGTCGGTGCGGGTCGCGCGCTCTTCGAGGATCACGTCGCGCTCGGTCGCCACGTCGTCGGGCGACAGCACCAGGTCGCGCATCCGGTCGGCTTCCATCTCCATCATCAACCCGAGCCGGTCGGCGGCGACGCGCTGGAAATAGGCGGTGTAATCCTGCGAGGTATAGGCATTGTCGGAGCCGCCATTGGCTTCAACCACCCGCGACAGCTCGCCCGGCCCCATGTCGTCGGTGCCCTTGAACATCAGGTGTTCGAGGAAATGCGCAATGCCGGATTTCCCCGGCGGTTCGTCGGCGGCCCCGATGCGGTACCAGACCATGTGCATGACCACCGGCGCGCGGTGGTCTTCGATGACGACGACCTCCATGCCGTTGTCGAGCTTGAAATCGGTGACATCGCCCGCCGCCTGCGCGGCGCCTGTGCCGAGCCAAGCCCGGCACCTAAAATGGTGCCCAAACCGACCACGGCTGACATGAGTTTCGCCCGCATCGAAAACCTCCTCGATTTTCGAACAAGCTAGACGATGCGGCGCGCCGCGCAACCTCCGCGCGCGGGGTTGTGATGAGCAGTGTCGGAGACGGAGTGTTTACTCGAAGGGGATTTCCGGGTCCGGCGGCGCCGAGGGGTCCAGACCCCATCCGGCGCAGGCGTTCGAGCTCGAGGTGCTGGTCGAGCGACATCGGCTTGTAGCTCGAGTAGTAGACGTTGACGTTGAACCAGCGCTCGAGCAGCCGGCCGTTGTTGTCCTTGCGCCATTCGAGGTCTTCGGCGGCCAGGGTGTCGCGGATGTCGGCCGGCACGCCGTAGCGCCGGGCCTGGGACAGCAGGGCCTGTTCGCCGGCATAGATCGTGCCGCGGGTGAGCCTGTCGGGGTTGCCGCCGAGCGCTGCGACCGCATCGGCGCGGGGCGTCGGGTCGACCAAATTGGTGCCGCCGGGCTCGGGCGTGGGCAGGCTGGTATAGTCTTCAGGCGCCTCCAGCGGCTTGGTCGGCAGTACCGAAAACTCGTCGGGCGTTTCGGTCCGGATATTCATCAGCTCGGGATCGCCACTGCAGGCGGCGAGCACCACCAATGCGGTGAGCCCCGCGATTCGCTTTGCCAACATCCCCCGCATGGATGTCTCCCTAACCCAAGTTCGGCCCTTCTTAGCGCATTGACCCCGGCGCGTCACGGGGTGTTCTGCCCGTGCGTCGGAGGCTGCGAAGGACCGGTAAACAGCGCCAGCCCGATGGCGCCGGCAAAGACCCCGATATCGGCAATGTTGAACGACCAGGGGTTGGCGATGCCGCAGCAGGTGACGTTGAGAAAATCGGCGACCGCGCCGTAGAGCAGCCGGTCGATGACATTGCCGAGCGCGCCGCCCACCAGCAGCCCGGCGAAAATCTGCGCGCGGGTCCCGAGACGCTCGCGCCGGACCCACCAGATCACCCAGATCGAGATCGCCACCGCGAGCGCCACAAGGCCCCAGCGCATCAGGTCCGAGCCCGAGGCGCCGAGGCCGAAATTGACGCCCCGGTTCCAGGCCATGCGGAACTCGACGAGACCGGGCAGGACCGAGATCTGGCCGAGCGTCTTGAGGTCGAGCCCCTGCACCACCCAGGCCTTGCTGAGCTGGTCGGCGACCAGGGTCGCGAACGTGGTGATCCAGAGGGCCCTCATGTCGGCGGTTCAGTGCCTGAAATGACGCATGCCGGTGAAGACCATGGCGAGCCCGGCCTCGTCGGCTGCCGCGATCACCTCGTCGTCGCGCATCGAGCCGCCGGGCTGGATCACGCAAGCCGCGCCCGCCGCGGCCGCTTCCATGAGCCCGTCGGGGAAGGGAAAGAACGCATCCGAAGCCACCGCCGAGCCGACCGCCGGGCTCTCGTCCAATCCCAGCGCCTCGGCCATGCGGCCCGCCTTGATCGCGGCGATGTTGGCCGAATCGAGCCGGCTCATCTGGCCCGCGCCGACGCCGACGGTGGCGCGGTCCTTGACGTAGACGATGGCGTTGGACTTCACGTGCTTGGCGACCTTCCAGGCGAACAGGAGGTCGTCGAGCTGCGCCTCGGTCGGTGCCAGTTTGGTGACCACCTTGAGGTCTTCGCGGCCGATGTAGCCGTTGTCCTTGTTCTGCCAGAGCTGGCCGCCCGAGACCTGGCGCATCACCATCCCGCCGGCGCGCGGGTCGGGCAGGCCCTCGGTGGTGAGCAGGCGCAGGTTCTTCTTCTTGGCGAACACCGCCATCGCTTCGGCGGAGGCGCCGGGCGCGATCACCACTTCGGTGAAGATCTGGGTGATGGCCTCGGCGGTCTCCACGTCGAGCGGCTGGTTCAGCGCGACGATGCCGCCGAAAGCGGAGGTGCGGTCGCAGTCGAAGGCCTTCTGGTAGGCGTCGAGCAGGGTCGCGCCGCGGGCGACGCCCGAGGGGTTGGCGTGCTTGATGATCGCCACCGCGGGCCCGTCTTCTGGCGCGAACTCCGCCACCAGCTCAAAGGCGGCATCGGTGTCGTTGATGTTGTTGTAGGACAGCTCCTTGCCCTGGTGGACCACCGCGGTGGCAACGCCCGGCCGGTTGCTGCCGTCGGTGTAGAAGGCCGCATCCTGGTGCGGGTTTTCGCCGTAGCGCATGGTCTGCTTCAGCGTACCGGCGACCACCCGGCGGCGCGGGGTCTCTTCGCCTATCGCGCCGGCCATCCAGGTCGAAACGGCGGCGTCATAGGCGCCGGTACGGGCATAGGCGATCTGCGCCTGGCGCTGCCGGAACGCGTAGGTGGTGGCGCCGGAATGTGAGTCTAACTCGGCCAGAAGGGCCGCGTAATCCTCGACGTCGACGATGGTGGTGACGAAGGCGTGGTTCTTGGCCGCGGCGCGGATCATCGCCGGGCCGCCGATGTCGATGTTCTCGATCATCTCGTCGTAACCGGCGCCCCGCGCCAGCGCGGCTTCAAACGGGTAGAGGTTGACCACGAGCAGGTCGATCGGCCCGATCCCGTGCTCTTCCATCGCCGCGACATGGGCGTCGTTGTCTCTGAGCGCGAGGAGCCCGCCATGCACCATCGGATGCAGCGTTTTGACCCGCCCGTCCATCATCTCGGGGAAACCGGTCACATCGGCCACGTCGCGCACCGCGACGCCGGCCTCGCGCAGCGCCTGGCCGAGCCACCGGTTGACAGGATTTCGACCCCGCGGGCCTCGAGCGCGGCGCCGAGCTCGGTAAGCCCGGTCTTGTCGGAAACGGATATCAGCGCGCGGCGGATCGGCGAAAGGTCGGTCATGTCAGTCCCTCAGGTCTTCAAGCAATGCCGGCAGGTCGTCGTCCATCACCAGATCGCGCAGCCCCACGGGGGTGTCCTGCGCCTTGGCGAGCGACCAGCGGATGCCGGTCGCATAGTCCAAAGCGACGCCGGAGAGAACAACCTGTTTCGCCGCACGCGGTTCGAGACGGCCCTTTTCGAGGAAGACCGAGCGTTCGAGCCGCAACCGGTACTTGCCTTCGTAGCGCAACACCCAGATCTCGCCCGACTTGAGTGCGAGGCTGATCGCGGTGCCGCCGAGGTCGAGCGAGGCGTCGACATCGGGGTGCAGATGGAAGCGCAGCGAGAACGGGATGCCGCGCTCGCGCGACATCGCGGTGTCGAACTTGGCCCGCTCCGTCTCGGACACCGCCGCCAGGGTCTCCTCGCCGTAGATCATCCGCCCGTCGTTCGACATCTCGATCCGCCGGACGTAGCCGAGCCCGTGGGTCGGCATGTAGCCGTCATGCCCGGCGACGATGCCCGACAGCCCGTCATCGGTGACCGGCTGCGCATGCACCTCGTGCGGGCCGCCGGTCAGGCGCAGGTTTTCGCCGTCACCGACCAGTCGCGACGACGAATAGCCATCGAGCCCGAGCACGGAATGCGACGGCGTGGCCCGGCCCGCCTTGTGCCAGGCGGCGCCGAACTCGGCCCCCGAACCGCAGCTCACGATCATCGGCCGGCGTCCGGACGTCACTTCGATGGCAAGGGTCGAGGCATGGGCATCGAAGGCGGCCTCGCCCACCGGCGGGGCGGCGGCATCCATGATCAGCGACGTGCGGCCACCGTGGAGACGGGCGTAACCCATCGCGAGGCCGGGAGCCATGCCCGTGCGCACGCCCGAGGTGGCGAGCGCCTGGTCGAGCCGGCCCTCGCCGCCGCGCCCGCCGCCGTGAAACCGCGCGAGCCCGCCGTCGGAATGGCGCAGGCTGCGCAGGGTGGGCGCGATCCGCTCGATCGCCGCGGCATGGTCGGCCCGGGCCTTGCGGCCGCTTTCGGCGAGCGTGAGCGCGGCCCAGTTGAGCAGGGTGAAGATCTCGAGCAGGTCCTCGGGATTGCGGGTCGGCACGCCGCCGCCCGCGTCGACCCGGAGCTTGCATTCCTGCGCCAGCCGATCGGCGGCGGTGTCGACATGGGCTTCCATGCCCCTGAGCGAGAGCCCGGCATAGATCAACCCGGTGAGCGCCTCGAACCGGCCGAGCCCGGGTGGCGCCGCAGACCAGCGTTTGGCCAGGAACAGGGTCTGTTGTGCCAGCGACAGATGCAGGGCGTCGGTATTGGTCTGGTTCTGTCCGGCGGTGAGCAGGACCGCGTGGTTGATCCAGCGAATGACCCGCCGCCCGGTGAGCTCCGGGGTCCAGCCGGGCCCGCGCCCGTCGCCGAACCGCTCGATCCATTCGTAGGTCCAGTCCTGGGCGGTGTCGCGCGCCGACCGGTCGCCGAGGGCGGCGAGGTCGTCCATCCAGCCGAACCCGTGCAGCTCCTGTGTGAAGCGCGTCGACGGCGGCGGGACATCCCAGACGGAGCGCTCGTCGAGGTCGACGAGATGGCCGGCCAGCAACACCTGGCCCGTGACCAGCTGCTGCCCCTTGGCCAGGCGCCCGATCGTTCGCGGTTCGGGTTGAGACAGAAACCCGGTGGGCGGACGCATTTTCGCGGCCCGGCGTGCGTGCCAGCGGTTCAGCCAGCCGCTCATGCGCTGGGACCATGAGACGCGTTGTGCCACAGGTTTGCTTCGCCTCGCTCTGTTTCGCTGCTTTTGCAGGGGGTTGCGCCGGATCATACAGATGCCGCCGAAGGGTGTCACCCGCTCTGGCGCAGACAAGCGATGTAGAAACCGTCCATGCCGCCCCGATCCGCCCAGAAGTCGGGCCGGAGCCGCAGCCCACCCTCCTCGGTGATCCAGCCGGGGTCGATCCCGGGGCGGTCGAGCGCAGCCCGGTCGACGACCAGCCCGGGGTGGCGGGCGCAGGCATCGCGGACCTGCTCCTCGCCCTCGTCGATGAGCAGGGAACAGGTGCAATAGATCAGCCGTCCACCCGGTTTCAAGAGCCCGAGCGCCCGGTCGATCAGCTGCTCCTGCAGCGCGAACAGGCCCGGGAAATCGCTGCCGTCCTTGGCCTGGGGCAGATCGGGGTGACGCCGGATCGTGCCGGTCGCGGTGCAGGGCGCGTCGAGCAGGATCGCGTCGAACGGCCCGCCCTCGTAAGCGAGCGCATCGGCGGTCACGAGCTCGGCGGCGAGCCCGGTCCGGGCGAGGTTTTCCGCCACCCGGGCCATACGGGTCGGCGAAATGTCGATGGCGGTGACCGCGGCCCCGGCCGCAGCCAGCTGCATCGTCTTGCCGCCGGGGGCGGCGCAGAGATCAAGCACCCGCTCGCCAGGCCGGGCGGCGAGCACCCGCGCCGGGAGCGCTGCCGCCGCATCCTGGACCCACCAGTCGCCGGTGTCGAACCCCGGGAGCGCCGAGACCTGCCCGGCCCCGGCCAGCCGGACCGAGCCGGTGGGCAAGAGCGTACCGCCAACCCGCTCGGCCAGCGCCTGGCCGTCGCCCCTGGGCGTGAGATCGAGCGGCGGGGTCCCGGCCTGAACCGCTTCGATCGCCTCCACCACCGCCTTGCCATAGTCGTCGATCAGCGGCTTGCGCAGCCATTTCGGCAGCCGCGGCACCGGCAGCGACGGCCATTTCGCGCTGTCGTCGGCCACCTTGCGCAGCACCGCGTTGACCAGCCCCGCCATGCCGGCGGTCTTGCGGTCGCCGCGGGCGATCTCGACGGCGGCGTTGACTACCCCATGCCCCGCGGCGCCCTCTTCGCAGATCTCGGCGACGCCGAGACGCAAGAGCGCCATCACCCGGGCCGGCGGGCGTTTCTTCAGGTGTGGTCCGAGCATCCGGTCGGCCCGGTCGAGCACCCGCAACGTGACCGTCGCGAGCCGCTGCGCCCGGGCGCGGTCTGCGGCTGCGAGCGGGGCGAGACGCCGGGGCAGCACTTCCGACAGCAGGCGGTGCCCTTCCAGCACATCCGTGATGAGCATGAGCGCCACCCGGCGCGCCTGATCTGCCTCGCTGGCCATGTATCGTCCTTTGTCTTTGGCTGCCGGTGGCCTATATCAACGCAGGGAAACAGGAAAGACGGACATGAGCGACGACGAAAAGCGCGACCTGCCACCGGAAGCGATCCGCGCCCTTGCCGAGGCCGAGGAACGCCGCCGCAAGGCGAAGGCGGTGGCGATGCCGAAAGAATACGGCGGCCGTGACGGGCCGGAGCCGACCCGGTTCGGCGACTACGAGAAGAAGGGTCTCGCGGTCGATTTCTGAGCTGTATCCGGGAAACCCCGGGTGGGCAAAACGGGGTTAATCGAACCTTAACGCAGCCATCAGTGTACTGAAAAACGCATCTTTTTCAGTCCTTTAGAGATCCAATTCGAATCCAGAAATCCGGATTTCTGGATTCGGGTTAACGGCGAACCGCCAAGGCCTCCGAGCCGCGCAGAAACCGCCCGTTCAGAGCCCCAGAACGTCGACCATGTCGTAGCTGCCGGGATGCCGCCCGATCCCCCACAGCGCCGCCTTGAGCGCGCCGCGTGCAAAGATCGCGCGGTCGGTGGCGACGTGGCGCAGGATCACCCGCTCGCCGGGCCCGGCAAAGATCACGTCGTGCTCGCCGACAATGTCGCCGCCGCGGATGGACGAGAAACCGATGTGACCGTCGACCCGCGCGCCGGTGATGCCGTCGCGACCGCGGTCCGCGACCCGGTCAAGCTGCACCCCGCGCCCCTCTGCCGCCGCGGCCCCGAGCATCAGCGCGGTACCCGACGGCGCGTCGACCTTGTGCTTGTGATGGGCTTCGACCACTTCGATGTCGAAGCTCTCGTCGAGCGCCTCGGCGACCTTGCGGGCGAGCTGCACCAGCAGGTTCACCCCGAGCGACATGTTGCCGGCGCGGATGATGGTGGCGTGGCGGGCGGCGGCGTCGAGCTTGGCGATGTCGTCACCCGTGAGCCCGGTGGTGCCGATCACATGGACCGCGCGGGCCTGGGCGGCGATGCCGGCGAGCGCCACAGTGGCCGCGGGCGCGGTGAAGTCTATCACCGCCTGGGCCTTCGCCATCGCTTCGAGCGGGTCGTCGGTCACACTCACGCCGAGCGCGGCCCCGCCCATTGCCTCGCCGATGTCGCGGCCGATCCATTCGTGGCCGGGGCGCTCCAGCGCGCCGACGAGCCGTGCTGCCGGGCTCTCGCTCACCAGCTTCACCAGCATCTGCCCCATCCGGCCGGATACGCCGTTGACGACAATTCCTGGGGTCTCGCTCATCTCACACTCCCGTTTTCCCCGGGTCTACGCCCTGTTGCCACGGCGCACAATCAGGCATATCTGGCCCCCATGTCAAAACACCGCTCCCCTCAAGGCGCCTCCGCCGGCCGTGGCCCGTCGCAACGTCAGCTTCGCGTCGGCGAACTCATCCGCCGGACGATTTCCGAAATGCTGATGCATGGCGACGTGCATGATCCCGACCTCACCCGGATGTCGATCACCATCGCCGAGGTCCGGGTCACGCCCGACATGAGCATCGCGACCGTCTACGTGATGCCGCTCGGCGGTGGCCACCGCGAAGAAGCCATCGCCGCGCTCGCCCGCAACAAGGGCGAGATCCGCCACCGGGTCGGCAAGGCGATCACGCTCAAGCACACGCCGGACCTGCGCTTCCTGATCGACGAGACCTTCGACCGGATGGACGAAACCCGGCGGCTCCTGTCCGAACCGCGGGTGCGGGCCGATATCGAACACGAAGACCCGGAAGGCGACGGAGACAGCTGATGGCGCGCAGGAAAAAGGGGCGCGACATCCACGGCTGGCTGATCGTCGACAAGCCTGCGGGCATCAGCTCCAACGCGGTCGTGAACAAGGTGCGCTGGGCGTTGGACGCGAACAAGGCCGGCCACGCCGGCACGCTCGACCCGGAAGCGACCGGCGTGCTCGCGGTCGCGCTCGGCGAGGCGACCAAGACGGTGCCCTACATCACCGATGCGCTCAAGGCCTACCGTTTCACGGTGCGGCTGGGGCAGGCGACCAACACCGACGATGCCGAGGGCGAGGTGATCGCCAGCTCCGAGGCGCGGCCATCGGATGACGAGATCCGCGCCGCCTTGAGGGCCTTCGAGGGCGACATCCTGCAGGTGCCGCCGAAATTCTCGGCGGTGAAGATCGACGGCGAGCGGGCCTACAAGCTGGCGCGCGACGGCGAGGACTTCGAGGTCGCGGCGCGGCCGCTCTGGGTCGACGAGATCGAGATGGTGGAGCGGCCCGACGCCGATCACGCCGTGATCGAGATGATCTGCGGCAAGGGCGGCTACGTGCGCGCCGTCGCCCGCGACCTTGGCGAGGCGCTCGGGTGTCACGGCCATGTGTCACACCTGCGCCGGGTCTGGTCCGGCCCCTTCGAGGCGGCCGAGGGCGTGAGCATGGAGCTCGTCGAGAAACTGGCGAAAAGCCCTGAATTAGATACTTATCTGCGGCCGCTCGAAGAGGGGCTCGACGATTTGCCGGAGCTCAAGGCGACGCCCGAGGGCGCGACCCGCTTGCGCCACGGCAACCCCGGGATGGTGCTGGCCTCGGACGTCGAATACGGCGACGAAGCCTGGGCGAGCTTCGACGGCAAGGCAGTGGCGGTCGGGATCTACCGGTCGGGCGAGCTGCACCCCTCCCGGGTGTTCAATCAGTAGCCTCGATCACCCCGGCCCGGACCAGGGTCCGTTTCGGCACGACCAGCCGGATCAGCAGGAACAGGAGCTTCGCCGGCACATAGAGAACGGCGGTCGCGACCGGATGCGCCCGGCGAAACATGCCGCGCGCGTAGGCATTCGCCTCCCGTTCCTGTTCGGCGACCTGCCCGCCTTCCAGATGCCCGCAGGCATGGTGTCCCACCTCGTGGTAAAAGGTGTGCTCGGCCTCGATCCGGTCGAGCCAGCCCCGAAGGCCGGGGACGGGACGTGATGGCGTATTCAGGATGATGCCGGAGAAGAACAGGTTGTAGCGCCCGAGATAATCGTGGTCGCTCCGCCGGGCGATCACGTCGACCCGGGTCACGCTGGCAAGGTCGAGCCCCGTGACCCGGCTCCACCGGGTGAGGCGGGCCAACACGGCGTCGCGGTCCTCGATCTCCGGGGCGACGAAGACGGGAATGTCGGGACCGATCCGGCTGATCGGGGCATCGGTCGCGCGCCGGGCCATCATCTCGACGGTCAGCCGGTGCATCGGGTGCAGCTTCGACCGTTGCAGCCGGTCGATCTCGGTGACGAAAGCCGCGGGGTCCAGCTCGTCGAGCAGGGCGAGGAGCAGGCCGAGATACGGACCGGTCGGACCACGCGGTCGGTCTTTCCAGGCGGCGCTGTCGAGCTTGGCGAGCACGGCCGGGACAGCGGCCGGACCTTCCCCGAGCAACGCCCGCCAGGCATCGCGCACCGTCTCGACATGGTTGGTCGAGATCCCGCGCAGGAGGCGCTCGAGGGGCGGTTTCGCAGAGCCGGACATGGCATCGGCCTAGCGCCGGACTGCGGCGCCAGTGGGGCCCGATTCAGTCGATGATCTGGAGCACCGGCGCGGGAACCTCGGGCGCTGCCCCGATCTCGTAGGCCGCGAGCACCCGGGCTTCGGCCGCCGCCAGCGCCTCTTCGCTGTCGGCATGGACGAGGCAGAGCGGATCGCCCGCCGCGACCGCTGTGCCGAGATCGGCCAGCCCGGTGAGCCCCACCGCCGGGTTGATGACGTCGTCGGCCCGCCGGCGCCCGCCGCCGAGCTCGACCACGGCGAGGCCGATGTCGCGCGCCTGGATCGCCGCGATATGGCCCGCCGCGGGCGCGGCAACCGGCCGGGTGATCTTTGCCGTCGCGAGGTACTGGCCGGGCTTGTCCATGAAATCCCCGGGCCCGCCGAGCGCCGCCACCATCTGCCCGAACACGTCCGCCGCCGCGCCGCTCTCGAGCTGCCGCCGCGCCATCGCGATGCCGGCGTCCCGGGTTTCGGCGAGCCCGCCGATCAGGAGCATTTCGCCGGCGAGCGCCAGGGTCACCTCTTCGAGCCGGGGATCGCGCGCCGCACCGGTGAGGAAATCTACTGCATTAGAGACTTCCAGCGCATTCCCCGCGGCGGAGGCTAGCGGCTGGTTCATGTCGGTGAGCATCGCATGGCAGCCGAGCCCGGCCTCGCGCGCGACCCCGGTGATGCTCTCGGCGAGCATGACCGCGTCTGCCATCGTCGCCATGAAGGCGCCGTTGCCGGCCTTCACATCCATCACCAGACCCTCGAGCCCGGCGGCGAGCTTTTTCGACAGGATCGACGCGGTGATGAGCGGGATCGATTCCACCGTCGCGGTGACGTCGCGGATACCGTAAAAGCGCTTGTCGGCGGGCGCGAGGTTGGCCGTCTGGCCGATGATCGCGCAGCCCACGTCGCGCACCACCTTGCGGAACAGGTCGTTGTCGGGCGTGCTCACATAGCCCGGGATCGCATCCATCTTGTCGAGCGTGCCGCCGGTATGGCCGAGCCCGCGCCCGGAGATCATCGGCACGTAGCCCCCCGCCGCCGCCACGATCGGGGCCAGCATCAGGGACACGTTGTCGCCGACGCCGCCGGTCGAATGCTTGTCGACCACCGGTCCGGGCAGGTCCCAGGAAAACACGTCGCCCGATCGCGCATCGCCAGCGTGAGTGCGGCGGCCTCGGCATGGGTCATGCCGTTGAAATAGACCGCCATGGCGAAAGCGGCGACCTGGCCCTCGCTGGCCGCGCCCGAGGTGATGCCCGCGACCATCTGTTCGAGCTGCGCCGTTTCCAGCGCCAACCCGTCGCGTTTGCGGCGAATGATTTCCTGAAGCAGCATCGCGCGCCTCCTTGCCGCTTCATCTTGACCCGATGGACAAATTTCGCAAGGCCCCTCTGCTTGCGAAATCGCGCCGGGGCGGTCACAAACCGCTCATGATCACGCGCACCCACACCAAGGACGACGCCCCCTCCGTCGCGGTCTATTCCGATTGCGAACGCTATCGCTACGAGCTGACCCGCACCTGGGACCCCGCGGGTCCGAAGGCGCTGTTTGTCATGCTCAACCCCTCGACCGCGACCGAGGTGCAGAACGACCCGACCGTCGAACGCTGCGAACGCCGGGCCCGGACGCTCGGGTTCGGCGCCTTCCGGGTGACCAATATCTTCGCCTGGCGCGACACCGATCCGAAAAAGATGCGTGCGGCCGCCGACCCGGTCGGTCCGGAGAACGATGCCGCGATTTCCGAGGGCGCGCGCTGGGCGGACCGGGTGATCTGCGCCTGGGGCACGCACGGCGAACATCTGGGCCGCGGCCCGGCGGTGGAAGCGCTGTTGCGGGCGACCGAGCTGCCGCTCTACCACCTCGGGCTGTCCAAGGCCGGGCATCCGAAGCACCCGCTCTACATCGGCTATGCCCGGCAACCGGAGCTCTGGTTGCGCGACGGCATGCTGCAAACACCGACTATCGAAGGAGAGGATCATGGACGTCGATGAGACCACGGCCGTGGTTGCGGAGCTCGAAGCGCTGCGTGCCGAGGTAAAACGCCTGAACCAGCAACGTTATTTCCGCATCGAAAGCTCGTTGCACCGGGTTGCGGCCTGGAGCCTGGTGCGCGGGCTGTTCTTCGGTCTCGGATCGACCCTCGGCGCCACCATCCTGCTGGCCTTCTTCCTGAAGATCCTGGGGTCGATCGATTTCGTCCCGATCCTGGGCGACTGGGCGCAGCGGATCATCGAAGAGGTGCAGATGGGTGTCCCGCAGTGACGGTATCCACCGGTCCGTAAGCGGGTCGGCGGATGAACGAACTGTCGACGCGATGTCCACCTAAAGCGTTGAAAAAATAGGTATATCGACACTTGGGGGTCCGGTTTCCAAGGACGCCAGGAAACCAGTGTGCGAGGGGTCGAGCCGACGATTTTTCGCTCGCCGGCTCCGCGGGCGATATCCCGCCCTTAACCCTGGGTCGCGAAGCCGACCGGCGCCGCATGCGCACGCGCCGAGGCGCTCTGCCGGCTGACGATGGCGGGGGCCTGGTGGATCAGCCGGTCATCGGTCAGCGCATGGACCATGAACAGGGCGAAATCGGTCCGCCGCACGAGGTTCGACGCCAGCACCGGGTCGCCGACATGCGGCGCCCAGGTGGGCAGGCCTTCGCTCTCGCCCTCCTCGAGATTGGAGCCGCGCACCACCGTCCAGGCGGTGTCGGAGGCGAAGATCGCCCTGGTCGCGCGGATCTGGTCCGAGATGTCGGCCATCCTCGTGGCCCAGCCGAGGAAGGTGAACAGCGCATAGATCGTCCGCTGGCGCAGCGAGTAGCGATCCCGCCCGTCCATCGTGATGTGCCAGCCGCAGGAGAAGATCAGCCGCGCGCCGGGCTCGGCGTGGTCCATGACCGCCCTGGCGGTGCCGCTGGCGTAGTTGGTGAAACCCCAGGGCGCGAGCACGGTCAGCACGCCGTCGCAGCCCGCGACCGCCTTCGCCACCACCGAAGCATCGTCGGTGCGGCCGGGATAGAGCGTGATCCGGCCCTTGAAGCGGTCGAGTTTGCCCACGCTTTCCGGGCGGCAGACGCCGACCACTTCAAAACCGCGGTCGAGGGCGTGCTGGGTCATGTACTGGCCGAGTTTGCCGGAGATGCCGATGATGCAGATGCGTTTCATGTGTCTGGTCCTTTCGAGTGAATTGGGTTCGTGGGGTAGGCGGGGCGCAGGCGATGCGCGCGCCCCGCAGTGGTGTCAGGCCAAAGCCGGGACTGGCTGGTGGCCGGCAGGGCGCGGCCCGCGGAAGATCAGCCAGAGTGCGAAGCCGACCTCGGCGAAGGTGACGATGGCGAGGAACACGGCCGTTACGGCAACAAGCGCAGCGGCGTCGGGGGAGACGAAGGCCGAGAGCGTGTCGAGCGTGTAGCCCACCGCGCCGAGGGTCATCGCGTGGCCGAGGAGGCGCGGGAAGGCCCCCGAGCGCGCCACCAGCTGGCCGAGGATCGCGAGATGCACGGTGAAGAAGACCTGCCAGATCCAGACGCCGGCATCATGGGTCGCGAGCATCAGCCCGGCGAGATCGAGCCGTTGCGCCTCGGTGAAGCTCGCGAGGCTGGTGCCGGGGTCGGCGAGGGTGAGTGCCGCGAAGTGGAAGAACAGCATCGCCGCCATCACGCCCACCATCGACAACCGTGCCAGGGCGGCGGCGAAGGAGAGCGTCGGGTTCACGCGCCTGAACATGAAATAGAGCATCGCGGTGGCCATGATCTCGGCCACGAGGATCAGCACTTCACCGCCGATACCCCAGAGATAGAGACTGTTTCGGGCGAGAATATTGGCGAAGGTCGCCTGCGCGTCGCCGGCCACCTGGAGTTGCGACGGCACCCAGAGGATGGCGAAGCCGCCGGCGAAGGCGATGGTGAGGTAGAACAGCCCGGTAAGCCGGGCGTAGCTGCGGGAGGTCGGGTCTGCAAAGCAGTGCATGGCGCTGTCCTTTCGGTCGGGCAAAGCCTCTCCGGTGCCGCGCGGAGGGGCGCAGCGTGCCGGGCGGGCCGGTCAATCCTGTCGTCGGTCGATGTGGTGTGCGTTTCTCTGAACGCAGGGCCAATGTAGCCCGGCAGGCATCTAAAGAAAATTGACTGGATATGTGGAGCGGCTATGCATATCCGCATGGATTGGCGAAACGTGAACTTCGACTGGAACCGCGCGCGGGCTTTTCTGGTGACCGCCGAGGAGGGCTCGCTTTCGGCCGCCGCCCGCGCCCTCGGCCTCGCCCAGCCGACGCTCGGCCGTCAGGTCGACGCGCTGGAGCAGGAGCTGGGCGTGGTGCTGTTCGAGCGGGTCGGGCGCGGCTTGCGGCTCACCCCGGCCGGCCATGCGCTGATCGACCACGTCCGCGCCATGGGCGACGCGGCGGCGCGGCTTTCGATGTCGGCCTACGGCCAGAACGAGAGCATGGCAGGCCCGGTGGTGATCTCCGCTTCCGATGTCTATGCGGGGCTGCTGTTGCCGCCGATCATCGCTCGGATCCGGGCCGAAGAACCGTCGATTTCCATCGAGATCGTCGCCGCAAACGACGCCTCAGATCTGCTGCGGCGCGAGGCAGATATCGCGATCCGCAATTTCCGGCCGAAGGAACCCGACCTCGTGGCCCGCAAGATCCGCGATGCGGGTGCGCGGCTCTACGGCACGCCGGGCTACCTGGAGAGCCTCGGTCCGATCACCCGGCCCGGCGACCTCGCCCGCGCCAGCATCATCGGTCTGTCGGATGTCGAGATGTACGTGGGCGCGCTCAACACGCTCGGGCTCGGGGTGACCGCCGACAACATCGCCCTGCGCTGCGACAATTTCCTCGTCATGTGGGCAATGGTGAAACAGGGGCTGGGGCTCGGCATGATCGACGACCGGATCGGCGACGGCGACCCGGCGGTGACGCGCGCGCTCCCCGGTCTCGCGCCGCTCACCTTCCCGGTCTGGCTGGTGGCCCATCGCGAGATCCACAACAGCCCGCGGCTGCGGTTCGTCTTCGATGTCCTCGCCGAAGCGCTGAAATAACCGGGGAGGGTCGCGGCGCGGCAACCCCGGCGGAAGAACCGCCGTGGCCGTCCGCAGGGCCCGCGGGTTCGGGATTGTTCGAATCACTTCCGGTCGAGCTTCGAATATGTTCGGGTCGCCGGATTCAAAGCGGTTTGGACGATTTTCGATGCGTCCGCGCTCAATTCTTCGGCAATCCCGGGGTTTTGCCGCACAGATTCCATGCATTTGCTGCGACGCAGCATAATGCTCAGCAACAGTGACCAATTCTCTTTGCGGGCACGGCGCGGCTGGGAGAAGCTGTACTCGAGGCGGCGATCGTCGTCTCGCGAAGACGTCCAGGGACCGTTATCACCTCCTCCCGGTAATGGTTCATACTAAAGGGCCGCGTGGTCTCCTGCTATCCTCCTCCCGGCAGGCCCCACGCGGTCCGATTTCTTGTCCGACTGGTCCGTCCGCATCGCATCCGTCCTCGCACGCTTGCCGTCTTGCTGTCTTGCCGCGCGCGCGGGGCCGGGGCAGACTCGCCCCATGACAGACGGGATCGATACGCCGCACCTGCGGGTCCGGATCATTCTTGCGCCGGGCGCCTGGATGGGGCCGGGCAAGGCCGACCTGCTCGACGGGATCAGGCAAACCGGTTCCATCGCGGCTGCGGGGCGCGAGATGGGCATGAGCTACAAGCGTGCCTGGCAATTGGTGGAAACAATGAACGCCATGTTTCGCGAGCCGCTCGTCGTGCGGACGCGCGGTGGCGCGAACGGCGGCGGCGCTACGGTCACGCCCGCCGGGGAGCAGGTGTTGGCGGCCTATCGCGGCGCGGTCGAGGCGGCGCACGCCGCGGGCGCCGGTGCGATCGAAGACCTGGCCGGGATGCTGCGCGATATTTCCAACGAAACATAACGCTTGCCATTGTCGGCTGCGTTTCGATATTCCCGAAGGAACATATCGATCAGGAAACCCCTCATGTCCCTCCGCTCCGCCCTTCTCGCCGCCCTTCTGTTCGCCCCCGTCGGCGCACGCGCCGATGAAACGCTCGTCTTCGCTGCCGCAAGCATGAAAACCGCGCTCGACGAAATCGCCGACGACTTCGCCGCCACGACCGGCCACGGCGCCGCGATCTCCTACGCTGGGTCCTCGGCACTCGCGCGCCAAATCCAGGCCGGGGCGCCGGCCGATGTCTTCATCTCCGCCAATGTCGATTGGATGGACGTGCTGGAGGCCGAAGGGCGGATCGCGCCCGAGAGCCGGGTCGACCTCGTCGGCAATGCCATCGTTCTGATCGCCGCCGACCCGGAGGCAGCAACGGTCGCGATCACGCCGGAATTCGATCTTGCCGGGCTGCTCGACGGCGGTCGGTTGGCTATGGCGCTGGTCGATGCGGTGCCCGCGGGGATCTACGGCAAGGCCGCGCTCGACACCCTGGGTCTCTGGACGAGCGTGGCGTCCCAGGTCGCGCAGACCGACAACGTGCGCGCCGCTCTGGCGCTCGTCGCCACCGGCGCCGCGCCCTACGGCGTGGTCTACCGCTCCGACGCCATCGCCGAGCCGCGTGTGCATGTCGTCGCCACTTTCCCCGAAGAGAGCCACCCGCCGATCGTCTATCCCGTGGCGATGATCGCCGGGCACGATGGCGCCGCGCCGCGTGCTTTCCTCGACACCCTGCGCAGCCCGGAGGCCCGCGCCGTGTTCGAGGCGCAGGGTTTCACCTGGCTGGGGCCCTGAGCCATGGGATGGCTCGGCCCGGAGGAATGGCAGGCGGTGGCGCTGTCGCTGCGCGTGGCACTGGTGGCGACGCTGGCCAGCCTGCCGCTCGGCCTGTTCACCGCCTACGCGCTGGCCCGCTGGCGCTTCCCGGGTCGAGAGATCGTCAACGGGCTGGTGCACCTGCCGCTGATTCTGCCGCCGGTGGTGACCGGATACCTGTTGTTGCTCACGCTCGGGCCGACCGCGCCGCTGGGGAGCCTGCTCGAAGGCCTCGGCCTCGGCGTGGCCTTCCACTGGACCGGCGCAGCGTTGGCGGCGGCGGTCATGGCCTTCCCACTGATGGTGCGGGCGATCCGGTTGTCGATCGAGGCCGTCGACCCGAAGCTCGAACAAGCCGCCGCCACCCTCGGCGCCTCGCGCATGCGGGTCTATTTCACCGTAACCCTGCCGCTTTCGCTGCCCGGCATCCTCGCTGGCGGGGTGCTGGCCTTTGCCAAGGCGATGGGCGAGTTCGGCGCGACGATCACCTTCGTCTCCAACATTCCCGGCCAGACCCGCACCCTGCCCTCGGCGATCTACGCTTTCCTCCAGGTGCCGGGGGGCGAGGCCTCCGCTCTGCGCCTCGTTGCGGTTTCGGTCTTCGTGGCGATGGCGGCGCTTGGGCTCTCGGAAGTCCTGGCGCGTCGCGCCGCGCAACGGGTGCAGGGCGCATGAGCCTGTCCGTCGCCCTCCACCACGCCCTGCCCAGGCTTACGCTCGACATCGCCTTCGAGGCGCCGCCCGGGGTGACCGCGCTGTTCGGCCCTTCCGGCGCGGGCAAGACCAGCGTGCTGAACGCGGTGGCCGGGCTCACCCGGCCGGACCGCGCGCGGATCACGGTGGCGGGCGAAGTGTTGTGCGACACCGAAACCGGCATCTGGCTGCCGCCGCATCGCCGCCGGATGGGGGTCGTGTTCCAGGAGGGGCGGCTGTTTCCGCACCTGAGCGTGGCGGGCAACCTGACCTACGGGCCGCGGGTGCAGCGCGCGCGCCCCGATCCGGCCGAGATCGACCGGGTGGTCGACATGCTCGGGATCGGTGCGCTGCTCGACCGGCGCCCGGCGGCGCTGTCGGGGGTGAGCGGCAGCGGGTCGCGATCGGCCGCGCACTGCTTGCCCGGCCGCGGATGCTGCTGCTCGACGAGCCCCTCGCCGCGCTCGATGCCGCGCGCAAGACCGAGATCCTGCCCTATCTCGAACGCATCCGCGATACGGCCGGCGTGCCGATGCTCTATGTCAGCCATTCCGCCAGCGAGGTTGCGCGGCTCGCCACTACGGTGGTGGTGATCGAGGCGGGCAGGGTGGTGCGGGTCGGGCCGGCGGCCGCCGTGCTCGGCGACCCCGCGCTCGCGCCCGCGGGCGGCCGCGAGGTCGGCGCCGTGCTGCGCGCGACACTCGTGGCCCACCATGACGACGGGCTCACCGAGATCGACGCGGGCGGGGTCCGGCTGATGCTCGCCGGGATCGACATGGCGCCGGGGCGCCCGTGCGGGTGCGGATTGCCGCCCATGACGTGATCCTGTCGCTGGAGCCCCCACAGGGGCTCTCGGCGCTCAACGTGCTGCCGGGCCGGGTGACGGCGCTGCACGGCGAGACCGGCGCCGGCGTCGTCGTGGCGCTGGACACCCCCGCCGGACCGCTGCTCGCGCGGATCACCCGGCGGTCTGTCGACCGGCTCGGACTGGCGCCGGGGACGCCCTGCCACGCCATCCTCAAGACCGTGGCGATCGCGCCGGAGGACATCGGCCAGGGCGGGTGACGCCACGAAAAAGGGCGCCCCGAAGAGCGCCCTTTGCCTGGATTAGAGACGGGTTCAGCCGATGATGCTGTTCAGCGTCGCCGAGGGCCGCATCACATGCGACACCTTGGCCGGGTCGGCGTGGTAATAGCCGCCGATGTCCTCCGGCTTGCCCTGGGTCGATTGCAGCTCTTCGACGATCTTGGCCTCGTTGGCGATGATCGCTTCCGAGATCGGGGCGAAGGCGGCGGCGAGCGCCGGATCGTCCTTCTGCGTCGCCAGAGCCTCGGCCCAGTAGCGGGCGAACCAGAAATGCGAGGTGCGGGTGTCGTTCTGGCCGGGCTTGTACTCGGGGCTGTGGTCGTTCTCGAGCACCTTCTGGGTGGCCACCTCGACCGCGTCGCCGAGCACGTTGGCCGCGGCCTTGCCCCGGGCCTCGGCGAGGAACTTGAAGCTCTCGCCAAGGGCGCAGAACTCGCCGAGCGAGTCCCAGCGCAGGTGGTTCTGCTCGATGAGCTGCTGGACGTGCTTCGGCGCCGAGCCGCCGGCACCGGTCTCGAACATGCCGCCGCCGTTCATCAGCTTGACGATCGAGAGCATCTTGGCCGAGGTGCCGAGCTCCAGGATCGGGAACAGGTCGGTCAGGTAATCGCGCAGCACGTTGCCGGTGATGGTGACGACGTCCTTGCCTTCCTTCTGCTCGGCGAGCGTGAAAGCAGTGGCTTCGCGCGGCGCGAGGATCGGGATCTCGACCCCGGCCGCGGCGAGCGCCGGCTTCACGTAGTTGATGAGCTCGGCGTCATGGGCGCGGTTCGCGTCGAGCCAGAAGGCCGAGGTGCCGGTGGCCTTGTGCCGGGCGATGCCGAGCGCGATCCAGTCGAGGATCGGCGCCTTCTTGGCCGTCGCCGAGCGCCAGATGTCGCCCTTCTCGACGGCATGCTCATGCAGCACCTCGCCACTCGCGAGCACGATCCGCACGGTGCCGGCAGAGGACAGCTCGAAAGTGGTCGGGTGCGAGCCGTATTCCTCGGCCTTCTGCGCCATGAGACCGACGTTCGAGACGGCCCCGGCGGTGGTCACGTCGAGCGCGCCGTTGGCCTTGAAGAAGTTGATCGTCTCGTCATAGACGCCGGCATAGCAGTTGTCGGGGATGCAGCACTTGAGGTCGGCCTTCTTGCCGTCCGCGCCCCAGCCCTTGCCGCCGGCGCGGATCGCGGCCGGCATCGAGGCGTCGATGATGACGTCGGAGGGCACGTGCAGGTTGGTGATGCCCTTGTCGCTGTCGACCATGTAGAGCGGCGGGCGCGCGGCCATCGCCGCCTTGTAGTCGGCCTCCAGCGTGGCGTCGCCGGCGATCAGCGCTTCCAGCGAGCCGAGACCGTTGTTCGGGTTCCAGCCCAGCGCGTCGAGCTTGGCGCCGTGCTTGGCGATGAAGTCTTCAAGATAGACCGAGACGAAATGGCCGAACAGGATCGGGTCGGAGACCTTCATCATCGTCGCCTTGAGGTGCACCGAGAACAGCACCCCCGGCTCGGTCGCGGCGATTTCCTTGGCGATGTAGGCGCGCAGGGCGGCGGCCGAGAGGAAGGTGGCGTCGACCACCTCGCCGTCCTGGTAGGTGAGCCCGTCCTTCAGCACCGTCTCGGTGCCGTCGGCGGCGGTGAAGGTGATCTTGGCCTTCCCGGCCTGCGCTGCGGTGATCGTCGCCGCCTTTTCGTTGGCGAAGAAATCATTGCCCGGCATCGAGGCGACATGGGTCTTCGAGTCGGCAACCCAGGCGCCCATCGAATGCGGGTTGGCCTTGGCATAGGCTTTCACCGCCTTGGCCGAGCGGCGGTCGGAGTTGCCCTCGCGCAGCACCGGGTTCACCGCCGAGCCCTTGACCGCGTCGTAACGCGCGCGGATCGCACGCTCTTCGTCGGTCTGCGGGTCGGACGGGTAGTCGGGCACGGCAAAGCCCTGCTCCTGCAACTCCTTGATCGTCGCGAGCAGCTGCGGCACCGAGGCCGAGATGTTGGGGAGCTTGATGACGTTGGCTTCCGGCGTCTTCACCAGCTCGCCGAGCTCGGCGAGGTGATCGGGGAAATCGCCGTCGATCAGGTCGGAGACGGCGGCGAGCACCCGACCGGCGAGCGAGATGTCGCGGGTCTCGACGCTGATGCCGGCCTTGGCGGCAAAGGCCTGGACGATCGGCAGAAGCGAGGCGCTGGCCAGCTCCGGAGATTCGTCAACCTTGGTGTAGATGATATCGGGGGTCTCGGTCATGTCTCGTCTCCCTGTGTCATGGGCCATTGCATTGGGCAGATGTCGCGGGCGTCTTCCCAGGCACGGCGGCGGAGGCGCCGGCCGTCGGATGCGAAATCGCCTAAAACGGCGTCCGAGTCAAGTCAATGTGTGCAATTGTATACCGAAATCCGGTCGCTGCCGGCTACCCGTCCAGCGTGCTGATCCACGGCCCCCGATGCAGCCATTTGTGCACGAAGGCCAGCTTCTGGCGCGCCCTGTCGTGCAGCACGAACGGGTAGAGATCGGACAGGCCCATGGACCGGTTGACGTGGTTGATCTTCATCGCCAGTTCGGCGGCGATGGTCGTCAGTTTCTCGGCATCGGGTTCGCCATAGGCGTCCCAGTTCCGGTCGGGCGCATCCGGCGCGGACAGGCCGACCGCGATGGCGCTGTCGGCGATGTCGATCAGGTGCAGCAGATGTGCCGTCGTCTCGGCCCAGTCCTCGTGCGGATGGGCCGAGGCATAGGCGGTGAGGAAGTTGTCGCGCCAGCCCTCGGGCGGTCCGTTGGAATAATGCCGGTCGAGGGCGGCGCGGTAATCGGCCTCTTCGTCACCGAACAGCGCGCGGAAATCGGCGAGGAAGTCGGGCTCGATGCTGAGCCGCCACCAGATCATATGCGCAAGCTCGTGGCGCAGGTGCCCGATCATCGTCCGGTAGCTTTCCGCGAGCGCTTCGCGCCGCATCACGTTGAGCACCGGGTCGGATTCGGCAATGCTGATGGTCAGGACCCCGTAGGCATGGCCCATCACCACCGGGTCGACCCCTTCGGCGAGCATATGGAAGATCGGCCGCACGCCGGTGTCTTGCGGCCCGAACCACTGCCAGCTGCGCAGGTTGACCAGCACCCAGCGCTTGGCCGCTTCGGTCTTGGCCCAGTTGTTGATCGCGCCGGGGACGGAGGTGTCGGGGGCCAGCTTGGTCATGGCGCAGGATTCGCAGAGCGCGCCGGGCGCGGTCGCGATCCAGTTGCATCCGATCACTTCGCGATTGGAACAGAACGGGACATTGGCGACAAAGGCGCGCGCCTCCGGATCGTAGCCGACCGGAACCTGTTCGGGCGAAAGCAGATTGTCGAAGAAGACAACGCTGTCGCCGGTAGGACTTGGAAACACACGCATGTGAGTCCACTAGCGATCCGGTCAAAAAATGTCGAGTGGGACAGGAGCGCGCGCGACCGGTGCGCCCCGGCCCGGGCCGTCAGAGCGCCTCGGTGATGTCGCCCGAGATATGCACCCCCGGCGTGAGCAGCGGCACCAGGCAGGCCTGGAACGCGTGGTAGAGGTCGGGCTTGCCGGTGAAGATCGCCTCGCCCGGCCTGCCGTCGGGCAGGATCTCGGGGTACCAGCCGCCGCGGTCGTGGTCGATGAACTGTGCCGCCACCACGTCCCAGATCTTCGCGTACCACGCCTCCGCCAGCGGGTCTTTCCCCCGCTTCAGGAGCGACGCGGCCGCGCCGATGCCTTCGGCGTTGGGCCACCAGAGCCGGAGCGGCTGCAACGGGCGGTCGTCCCAGTCGAGCGTGTAGAGGAAGCCGCCGCGCGCCGCGTCCCAGCCGGTCTCGCAGGCCCGCGCGAACAGACCCTTGGCCGCCTCGATCATCCAGCCGTCGGCGTGGTGAGAGAGGTCGTGGAGCTGCACCAGCAGCCGCGCCCATTCCAGCGCATGGCCGGGCGTGGTGCCGGCGGGGCGGAACATCGGGTCGCCGTCGTAATCGCGGTCGACCTGCCAGAGCCCGTCGAAATGCTCGGCCACCCGCCAGCCTTCGGCCCGCGCGGCCTTGTGGATGATAAGCCAGGCGATCCGCTCGGCCTTTTCGAGATACGACCGCTCACCGGTCGCCTCGAAGGCGGCCATCAGCGCCTCGGTGGAATGCATGTTGGAGTTCTGGCCGCGATAGGGGCCGATCTCGGACCAGTCGGGGTGAAACTCCTCGGCCATCGCACCGGGCCCGTCTTCCCAGAACCGCTCCTCGATCACCTGGGTGATGTCCTCGAGCAGCGCCTGCGCCCGCGGGTGCCCGACCCGGAGCGCCGAGCTCGCCGCCAGCAGCACAAAGGCGTGGCCATAGGCCTGCTTGTCGGCGCGCACCGGACCCTCGGCATTCACGCTCCAGAAGTACCCGCCGTGCTTCTTGTCGCGGAAGGCGGACCAGAGGAATTCGACCCCCTGGTCGATCCCGTCGCGCAGCCCCGGGATCCCCATCTGGGTCGCGAGCGAGAAGACGTGCACGATCCGCGTGGTGTCGTGGATGCCGAACACCTCGTCCGCCCCGAACATCGGTCGGCCGTCGAGCCCGAGCATGCGGAACCCGGCGGGGCCGCCGGTGGTGCCACGGAAGAGATCGATCAGCCGGTTCGCCTGGTCGAGCAGCCAGACCCGATGCGCGGGGCGGTCGAGCATCGGGACCATGTCACCAGGTTCCGTCGTTGGGCATAGAGGCCCAGGGCTCCTGGATCGGCAGCGCCTCACCGTCCTGGATCAGCTCGACGCTGATATGGTCGGGGCTCTTGAAAAACGCCATGCGGCCGTCGCGCGGCGGGCGGTTGATGGTGACGCCGGCATCCATGAGCTTCTGGCAGAAGGCATAGATGTCGTCGACCTTGTAGGCCAGGTGGCCCCAGCTCCGTCCGGTTTCGTAGACCTCGTCGGAGCCCCAGTTGTAGGTCAGTTCGAGCTCGGGCGCGGTGGTGGCCCGGGCGCTCGCCTCGTCCTTCGGCGCGGCAAGGAACACCAGCGTGAACTTGCCCTGCGCGTTCTCGGAACGGCGGGTCTCGACCATCCCGACCTTGCCCACCCAGAAATCCAGGCTCTCGTCCAGGTCGGTGACCCGGATCATCGTGTGCACATAACGCATGTCGCTCTCCCGTTTCGTCCGAAAAAGGTGGGGTGTCAGTTGAGACGGTTCCAGGCGAGCGCGCCCTCGGACACGAGCGCGACGACCTGGGTGACCGAGACCATCGGCGATTCGGTGACCATCAGCAAATCGCCGGGGTGCACCTCGAACGACCGCGCCGCGAACAACCCGTCGGCCGAGGTCAAATCGACCGTGAACACCACCTGCGGCAGTTTCGGGCCGCCGATGCCATCGGCGCGCACCGCCGAGGCCGGGTAGTCGCGCAGCACCAGGATGCCGCCCGGGTTGGCGCGGTTTTCCGTGAGCCCGCCCGCCATCGACAGTGCTTCCATCGCCGTGATGTGCTCGCGTTCGAAGTGGACGATCTGGTCGCCGGTCGCTCCCGCGACCACGAAGTAGCGCGAGTCTTCCTCGATGATGACCTTGTCGCCGCCGCGCATCGCGATGTTGTGGCTGCCGTCCGACAACAGCCGGTCGGCCCGGATCTCGTAGGTCTGACCGTCCCGGATCAGCCGGACCAGCGGGTTCTGCAGCTGTTCGCTGATCCCGCCGCCGGCAGAAATGAGGTTGAGGATCGTGAAGTTGCGCGACGGCAGCGGCACCGGTCCGGGTCGGTTGACGCCGCGCACGAGGTCGGCGCTGTTGCTGGTGCCGGGGGTCATGGCGAGCTGGACCTGGGCCGAGGGCGCGATGCGCTCGATCTCGCTCTGGACCGCCTGGCGCGCGACGTCGGGCGTCAGCCCGTTGATCACCACCTGGCCGACATAGGGCACGAAGATCGTGCCGCCGGGCGAGACCAGCATCCCGGGCATCTGGGTCAGTTTTGAGTTCGGCGTCGTCAGCAGCGAGTTTTCCTGGCTATCCCAGATCACCAGATCGACCTTGTCGCCGGCGCGGATCAGGTTGGTCGGCCCGCCGCCGCCCGCCGTGAGCCAGCGATAGTGGCCCTGCCAGCCCGTCGCCGGCCAGCCCGCGACTCGCGGCAGGTTGGCCCGCGTGACCTCGACCACGTCGATGGTGGGGTGTTCGGCTTCGGCCTCGGCCAGGATCTGCGACTGAATCGGCGCACCTGCGGGGAAACCGCAGGACGCCAGTCCCTCGACCATCAGCAAGACCAGCAGTATCCTGCGCAAAACCAAATCATCCCCCCGGATTCTGGTGCGGTTCTGTGTGACCTATTTACACGCTGGCTTCAATCGGAGATACGAGCCGAGGCCTGTAGCAACGGAGCTATTTTCCCGAGTGCGACCCGAATGCAATAACGCCTGGTCGCGGGTACTGCGCGCCCGGAACCTCCCGGGGGCGACGGCATGACTCCGGCCAAACGCATCGCAGATCTGCTGCTCGCGATCGGGCTCGGACTTGCGCTTTTGCCGCTGATCGTGGGGGTCGCGCTGGCGATCCTGATCCGCGACGGACGGCCGATCTTGTTCGGCCACACAAGGGTCAAATCGCCGGGCCATACCTTCACGCTGTGGAAGTTCCGCACCATGCGACCGACTCGGGTGGTGAAGGACCACGGCGTTTCCGGCGGCCACAAGCGGCGGCGGATCACCCGGACCGGCAAGTTCCTGCGCCGCACCCGGCTCGACGAGATGCCGCAACTGTGGAACGTGATCCGCGGCGACATTTCCTTCGTCGGCCCGCGCCCGCCCGATCCGCGCTACGTGAAGATGTTTCCCGAGCTCTATGCCGAGGTGCTCAAGTCGCGCCCCGGCCTCACCGGGCTCGCGACGGTGGTCTACCACAAGACCGAGGACCGGCTGCTCGCCTCGTGCAAGACCCCGCAACAGACCGAGGCGGTCTACACCCGCGTCTGCGTGCCGCGAAAGGCGCGGCTCGACATGATCTACACGAAGAACCGCAACCTGATCTACGACGCCGTGCTGATCCTGCACACGGTGTTTCGCCACCTGCCGCTGCATCTGAAGAAGTGGCGGTGACCCGGGCGCACGGGTAACGGGCGACCTGCTGGAGGGGTCGGCTCAGCCGGCCTTGCGTGCCGCGCCGCGGGCGAGCGACACGCGCAGTTCGAGCGAGGTCAGCATCCGCTGAAACGCCGTGTAGCTCTCCATCGCTTCCGACGAGATCGCGAGCTTGCCGTTCCGGTGCCGGATGTAGAGCCAGGCCTCGCCGTCTTCGGTGTCAACCTTGAGGTCGGTGATGCCGGCATAGGAGAGCTGCACCATCCGGCGCCGGTTGGGCGCGGCCGGCGCGATGATCTCGCTCGCCGAAAGCTCGATCGGCCGCTGCGAGCTGGTCTTGAACCGTTCGCCCTGGACCTCGCGCCAGGCCATCCAGCCGCCGAGGCCGACGACGGCCAGGTAGACCAGGATGGCGGCTGCGGGGCTGATCGTGATCCCCGCCGCGTGGATGTCTCCCGCGCTCGACGCCATCAGCACCACGCCGCCGACGACGACCAGGCTGAAGAACAGCAGGAAATAGGCGCCCGTACCGCCGCCGCGACCGTAGAGGTAGGTTTCTCGTTGCATACGAGGCTCCGGCATTGAAACCGGTTACTGGCTAGTCGCGAAATGCGGCAAGACAATGGCCGGCATCCCGGTCCACCCTTGATCCGGCGCGGTGCGTTGCCACATGGTTCGTCGAACCCGACAGGCATTCCGGAGCGCGTCATGACCACGCTGACAAGATCACTCGTCCTCGTCTTTCTGTTCGCGAGCGGTGCCGGCGCACAGACCTCGGACGAAACCATGGCGCGGGTGCCCGGGTCGAGCGCCGAGATGACCCTGAGCTTCGCGCCGGTCGTCGCCGCGGCCGCACCCGCGGTGGTCAACATCTACGCCACCCTGATGGTCGCCGACGGCGGCACGCCGCTGTTCGACGATCCGTTCTTTCGCCAGTTCTTCGGCGATTTCGGGCGCAGCCAGCCGCGCGAGCAGAACGCGCTCGGCTCGGGGGTGATCGTCGGCGGCGGGCTGGTGGTTTCCAACTTCCACGTCGTCGAGAACGCCACCGACATCCGCGTGGTGCTGGCCGACCGGCGCGAGTTCGAGGGCCGGCTCGTGCTCGCCGACGAAGCCGCTGACCTCGCCGTGATCGAGCTGACCGACGCCGACGGCGTCGCGCTGCCGGCGCTCGAATTTGCCGACAGCGATGCGATCGCGGTGGGCGACCTGGTGCTCGCCATCGGCAACCCCTTCGGCGTCGGCCAGACCGTGTCGTCGGGCATCGTCTCCGGCCTCGCGCGGACCGGGCGCGGCGGCGGCGCCTATACCGCCGGCGGCTATTTCGTGCAGACCGACGCGCCGATCAACCCGGGCAATTCCGGCGGCGCGCTGGTCGACATGGCCGGACGGCTCGTGGGCATCAACACCCAGATCGTCACCAAGTCGGGCGGGTCCAACGGGATCGGCTTCGCGGTGCCGGCCAACCTCGTCGCCCGCGTCGTCGCCCAGGCCGAGGCCGGCGAGGCGAGCTTCATCCGGCCCTGGGCCGGGGTCGACGTGCAGCCGATCGACGCCGACATCGCCGAGGCGCTCGGCTTCGACCGCCCGCGCGGCGTGCTGGTGCAGAACGTCGCCGGCGAAAGCCCGTTCGGCGCGGCCGGCGTGCGCCCGGGCGATATCCTGCTCGCCATCGGCGAACATCCGGTCAACGCGCCGGCGGAGCTCGGCTTCCGGCTCTCGCTCCAGGAGCTCGGGAGCGAAGTCCCGATCACCTTCCAGCGCGAGGGAAAGGAACAGACCGTGACGGTGGAGATGCGCGCCGCGGTTCGCGCCGAGGAGACGCTGGACGGCGGGCCGGTCAAGGTCACCGGCCTCGGCCCCTTCGACGGGGTCGTGCTGCAGGAGATCGGCCCGGCGCTGCGCGACCGGCTCGGGCTGCCCGCCGAGAGTGGCGGGGTGATCGTGCTCGCGCTCGACAACCCGCGGCAGGTGCGCAATTTCCAGCCGGGCGACATCGTCGCCGAGGTCAACGATACCCCGATCGCGACGATGGAGGATTTCCGGACGGTGACCGAGGCCGCGCTGGCGGACGGCCGGCGCAGCTGGAAGGTCGTGCTCAACCGGCGCGGCGGGCTCGTCTACCTCACCTGGCGCGGCTGACCGGCGCGGACACGCCGTTCGGGGGCCGGTCTCTGGGTTTTTCCGGGGCCTTCCCGGCCCGGAAAGGTGCCTGTCGGGGGCCCCGCAAGAAAACCGCACAAATCCGACCCGATATCCGTTGACCTTCCGTCAACCCGGCGTAATCATTGAGAAAACGGGGGGCAAAATGAACCGGTATGCCAACGAAGCGATTGTCGTGATCGACGTGCAGAACGATTTCTGCCCCGGCGGTGCGCTGGCGGTCGACCGTGGTGACGAGGTGGTGCCGGAGATCAACCGCATCGTGCGCAACTACCCGGTCCGGGTCTTCACCCAGGATTGGCACACCAAGGGCCACGGCTCCTTCGCCTCGGCGCACCCGAAGCGCGCGCCCTTCGAGGTGATCGACATGCCCTACGGGCCCCAGGTGCTCTGGCCCGACCATTGCGTACAGGGCACCGATGGCGCCGATTTCCACGAAGACCTGATCACCGAGACCGCGCAGATGGTGCTGCGGAAAGGGTTCCGCTCCGAGATCGACAGCTATTCGGCGTTCTTCGAGAACGACCGCACCACCGCCACCGGGCTCGAAGGCTACCTCCGGGGGCGGGGGGTCGAGAGACTGACGCTCGCGGGGCTCGCCACCGATTACTGCGTCGCCTGGTCGGCGCTCGACGCGGCCCGCCTCGGGTTCGAGGTCACGGTCCGTCTCGACGCCTGCCGCGCGATCGACCTCGACGGATCGCTGGACAAGGCGCTGGCCGAGATGAAGGCGGCGGGCGTGACGCTGGTCGACCGGGGCTGAAGAGCGACCGGGCCCGATGCCCTGCAGGGTCGATGACGCCGCCCCGCACCGTGGGGCTCAGAGACCGTTCGGCATTCCCTCGAGGTGCTGGATCAGCCAGTAGACGCCCAGCGTCGCTGCGAGCGCCAGCACCATCAGCGGCATGACCCGGTTGCGGCCCGTCAGTTTCGCAAAACCGGTGGGCGTAGCGAACAAGTCCGGATCGACATGCGGTGTCCGCGCGGCGGCGGGGGCCGGTTCGCGACCGGTGTCGCTCTCCGCCATCGGCTGACCGCGGGTGATGACCCGGAAGAAGACGGCAACGTCGAACCCGCCGAGATCGACCCCCTTGAGATCGAACCGCTCGAGGTTGTCCACCAGCCGGGCGATGACATCTTTGCGGGCGCTTTCGTCCACTGCCGGGAAATAGCCCTCCGGCGCGCCGCTCTGATAGGGGATGAACCCGAATCCGCTGGCCTTGAGGAATTCGCGCAGCACCGGGTCGGCGCGCTCGACCATCGCAATCACCTGCGGGTCGCGAAACAGCGCGATGTAATTGCCGCGGGAATTGCCGTAGAGACCGACGTCACGCAAGAGCTTGCCGATCGCGGGATCGGCCTCGACCTCGCGCGGGATCAACCATTGGATGTCAAAATCGTAACTGGGAACCATGTCTTGCGTCCTGATTGCGGAAAGCTTTCGGGCCAGCGTGACAATCGCCAGTCTCCATGGCCGCAACGTGACGCAATCAAGGTGACCCCGTGATCGATTAGGGCACGATCACCAGTTTGCCGGCGATCCTGCGCGCGCCCATGTCGATCAAGGCCTGCCGGGCTCCGTCGAGCGGGGCGACCCGGCCGATCGCCGGTGTCAGGCGCCCGTCCGCAACCATCGCGAGCAACGCGCCGAGTGCACCCGGCCCCTGCGGCACCATCAGGACGCCTGCGCGCCGCGAGGTGAAACGGCTCCAGACCATGGCGGCGGCCGCGGCGAGAAGCCGGGGCACGGGCCCGCCGACGACCAGGTACTGGCCCCCCGGGGCGAGCACCCGGCGCACCCGCCGCATCGACCGGGTGCCGTAGAGGTCGAGCACCAGGTCGAAGTGGGCGTCGAGGCTCGGCGAAATCCTCGGTCTCGAAATCCAGCGTCCGGACGGCCCCGGCCGCGCGCATCACCTCGGCCTTGGCGGCGGTATCCACGCCCCAGACCTCGGCGCCCGCCTCTACGGCGAGCTGGATCGCGAGCGGCCCCGAGCCGCCGCCGGCCCCGTTCACCAGCACCTTGCTGCCGGGCCCGACCCGGCCCTGCACGCCCGTGAGCGCGACGGTGCCCGATTGCGGCAGCGCCACCGCGTCGATGTCCGACACCGCCTCGGGCACCGGCACCCACTGCGCCTCCTTGGCGACGCAATACTCCGCAAATCCGCCGAACGTGCCGAGCGTATCGGCCAGCACCCGGTCGCCGATCTGGAACCGCGTACATCCCGGGCCGAGCTTGTCGACCACGCCGAGCACGTCGGAGCCCAGCACGTCCCCTCGCATGAACCAGCGCGCGATCCGCCCGTAGGCGGGCGTGCCGGTGACGAATTCCCAGTCGCTGGCATTGGCGCCGCAGGCCAGCACCCGCACCCGGATATCGCCCGGTCCCGGCTCGGGCAGCGGCCGCTCTTCGAGCGCCAGGTTTTCACCCTTGCCGAAGCCGGAACAGACGAGTGCGCGCATGGCGGTACCTCCCGCAGACAGATGGTGTCGCCGCGGGCCGCCGTCCAGACGCCCCGGTTCATTCCCGCTTGCACGCCCCGTCCCCGGCCTGCTCTAACGGTGCCGTCCAGGAGGTCCGCCATGGTCGACATCGCCACCCGTGTCTACAACCACCACTGGAAGATCGACCCGATCGTCCGCTCGCTGATCGACACCGATTTCTACAAGCTCCTGATGTGCCAGTCGGTGTTCCGCAACCGCCCGGGCACCCAGGTCACCTTCTCGCTCATCAACCGCTCGACCCATATCCCGCTCGCCGACCTGATCGACGAAGGCGAGCTGCGCGAACAGCTCGACCACATCCGCACGCTCAGGCTCAGCCGCGGCGAGTCGACCTGGCTGCGCGGCAACACCTTCTACGGCAAGCGCCAGATGTTCCGACCAGACTTCATGGCCTGGTTCGAAGAGCTGCGGCTGCCGCCCTACCACCTCGAACGCGTCGGCGACCAGTACGAGCTCACCTTCGAAGGCGCCTGGCCCGAGGTCATGCTGTGGGAGATCCCGGCGCTCGCGGTGCTGATGGAGCTGCGCTCCCGCGCCGTGCTGCATGCCATGGGCAAGTTCGAGCTCCAGGTGCTCTACGCCCGCGCCATGACCAAGCTGTGGGAAAAGGTCGAGACCCTGCGCGGCGTCGCGGGGCTCAAGGTGGCCGATTTCGGCACGCGGCGGCGGCACAGCTTCCTGTGGCAGGACTGGTGCGTGCAGGCGATGACCGAAGGGCTGGGCGAGGCCTTCGTCGGCACCTCCAACTGCCTCATCGCCAAGGAACGCGATCTGGAAGCCATCGGCACCAACGCCCACGAGCTGCCCATGGTCTACGCGGCGCTCGCCGAAGGCGACGCGGCGCTGCGGCAGGCCCCCTACGACGTGCTCGCCGACTGGCACGAGGAACACGAAGGCAACCTGCGCATCATCCTGCCCGACACCTACGGCACCGCGGGGTTCCTCGAAAACGCCCCCGACTGGCTCGCCGGCTGGACCGGGATCCGGGTGGATAGCGGCGACCCGGTCGAAGGCGCCGAGATCGCCATCGACTGGTGGAAGGCGCGCGGCGAAGACCCGCGGGACAAGATGGTGATCTTCTCCGACGGGCTCGACGTGGACCGGATCGTGGAACTGCACGGGCTTTTTGCCGGGCGGGTGCGGCCGTCGTTCGGCTGGGGCACGCTGCTGACGAACGACTTCCGCGGGCTGGTCGAGGGGGATGCTTTGGCGCCGTTCTCGCTGGTCTGCAAGGCGGTCTCGGCGGACGGGAAGCCGACGGTTAAGCTGTCGGACAACCCGAGGAAGGCGATGGGGCCGGTGGACGAGGTGGCGCGGTACAAGCGGGTGTTCGGGGTGGGGGAGCAGGTGGCGCGGGAGGTGGTGGTTTAGATGACGTCGTCAGAAACACCGACCAGATACAATGGAAAATGGGTGCCCTGCAAAATGGAAGGCCGGTTTGCAGAGTACTCTGGTCACGTCCGGTACTCGGGCATTACTCCCAAGTTCGAAGTCTTTCTCAGAACCGTGCGAGAAAAAGGGTCGCTTTTGGAAGTGATCCACTGATTTCTATGAACTTTGACGGGACTGTCGCGACGTTGTATAACCCGGTTTTGACTAGGCAAAGGAACATTGGAACGTCGACAACGGTTTTGGAGTTTGAGCCCTCGCTTTGCGTTGTGGGTAGGCGCTCGTGAGGTGAAAACGACCGTGTATATACGCTCAGCGCTAGGATAAATGGCGTGGACGGTGTTCTCGGTGAAGTAGAACAAGATCAAGAACTGTCTGCGAGCGACCCAGACTCTGCATTGGACACAACCACTATTCAAATGGAGTCTCCAAGATGGCGGGGGAGGTTCTTTCGCAGCGGGCAATACAATATTTTTGCAGATAGGTTCGTTCCAAACGGCCATAAGTTCAAAATTGAATTCAAAGATCCCGCGGAACTTGACGATGTGTTTCAAGACCTATTCGAAATCCGATCATTTCTTGTTATGTGCGCCGGCGCGGATGTCGAAGTATCCGAAATTACTATCGGCGCCTCAAGTACAGACGAACAGATCGACTCTTTTGATCTTCCGCGCGTCATCGGAAGGTCAAGCGAAAAGGGTGAGTTCGACGTTGCTATGTCCGCGCGATTTGATGGTCGGAAGGCAATAGAAAGCGCATTAAACGCGTGGTTGAACTTGGAAAGTGATTGGCACGCGGCGAAGATCGGTGTTTTTCGCTATTGTATTGAAGAGCGTTCAAACTATGGTGATCGCCTACTTGATGCTTGCCGCTGGTATGAAAAACTTCCGACCGCGATTCAAAGACCGCTGTTATCGGAGGACGAAAAGAAATCAATCGTAAGGCGCATCTCGGAGAGTTTCCCAAACCTAGACGCTTCCATGCAAGATAGAATCAGAGGGGCTTTGAGATGGTTTCACCTCGAAGACCGTCGGGAAACCATCAGTAGGATTGTTTCCACGAATCCTCACTTGGTCAAAGGCAATACCAAGATTGACGAGTTAGTTCGGTTGTCGGTTGAGGGACTTCGCGCGCGCGGAAAGTATGCACATGGCCCTGTCGGCGCTAGCAATCGTGGCGAACTTAAAGAACTAGTTTCTTATGTTGATGCAATCGCATTCGTATGTTTCGGTGAGATGTTCAAGGCCATTGGTGCGCCGACCAGCGAAAATGGTCTTGTTGCGCCCCACCCGATGAATTACTTTCTTATGTCCTCAAGAACTTGAAATACCTTGTGATTTAATGAAGTTAGACGCAGAAAATACTTACTCCTCCCCCGTCACCTTCCCCCGCAACGCCTTCACCTCCCCCCGCGCCTTCTTCCCGGCCAACCGCCGCTTCTTCGACCCCAGCGTGGGCTTCGTCGCCACCCGCCGCTTCGGTGCCACCAACGCCGCGCGCACCATCTCCGCGAGCCGTTCCGCCGCGATCTCCCTGTTCCGGGCCTGCGACCGCGTGTCTTCCACCCGGATCACCACCGCGCCGTCCAAAGTCCACTACCGCCCCGCGATCCGTTTCAGCCGCGCCTTCACCGCCGGGGCCAGCGAAGGCGACCGCGCCGCCTCGAAGCGCAGCTCCACCGCCGTCGAGACCTTGTTGACGTTCTGCCCGCCCGGCCCCGACGAGCGCGTAAAGCTCTCGGTCAGCTCCCAGTCGGCCAGCACGATATCGTCGTTCACCCGGATCATGCCGCGACCCTATCGCCCCTTTTTCTTGGTGAAAATACTCGAAGAAACCGGGCCCTCTCGGCAGGTTTTCGTCCCGAAAACCGCCTGCCGGGTTACGGCCGCGCATTCGCGCGACCTCCAGGCAGCGCCCCCCGCCCCGCTCGCCGCAGGCGGCCCGCAGGGCAAAACTCCCCCCAGGAATCGAAAAGGGCCACCTCTATGGGTGGCCCTCCGAGAAGTCTGGAGGTGGGCCGGTTAGACAAGGTGTCACCCTAGCCCGCTTGGCGCCGGGGGCTGCCCCGGTGCCCGCGCTTCTACAATGTCCCGACACCTCTCTCCGTGAACTCTCTGATCATGGCCACCTCCTTTCTGCAATGTTGCGATACTGAAACCGTGACACAGATCGGAAGTGGGTCAACAAAAATCAGGTCGCGCTCGGTGAAAGTTTCGTGACGATGAGTCGAAAAGGCACCAGTGCCAATAAAGCGAGCGAAAGTTTGACGAGCCAGTCGGCAAAGCCGAGGCTGACCCAGAGCGGCACCGGCGCGCCGGCTCCGAGGAAGGGCACCGGCTCCCAGGCCCAGTTGATCGCCGCGTCGGCTTCGGGGCCGAAAAACGTGAGCGAGGCCGAGAAGGCGATGGTGAAGAACAGGGCAGTGTCGACGGCGGAGCCCACCAGCGTCGAGGCGAGCGGCGGCAGCCACCAGCTGCGTTTCCTGAGCGCGTCGAAGATCGCGACGTCGAGCAGTTGCGCGGCGAGGAAGGCCAGCCCCGAGCCGACCGCAACCCGCAGTGCCACCGCCGGGTAGGTGAAGCCGTCGCCCTGGAGCATGATCCGGCTGCCGATCAGAGAACAGATCACGCCGACGACGAAGCCCGCGAGCACCACCTTGCGGGCGGCGGCGGGACCGTAGACCCGGTTCATCACGTCCGTGACGAGAAAGGCGATCGGGTAGGTGAGCGCGCCCCAGGTGAGCCATTGGCCCAGCAGGAATTGCACGAGGATGTTGGAGGCCACGACGACGGCGGCCATGGCGAGAACGCCGAGGAGGATACGCATGGTTCTGGTCCGTTTTGGCAAGGTTGCGGAGACTTGTCTCTCGGTCGAGAGCGCCGCCTCCTACGCCGCAAGCGGGCGGCGGTCAAGTCAGTCGCGCACCAGGTATTCGACCAGCTCGGTCTTCTGCCAGCGCCCGAAATTGTCGTCCGAGATCATCGTCAGCCGGATCCGGCCGCCCGCGTCGCGCCAGACCGCGAGCCCTTCGAGGTTGTCGTGGGTGCCGACCCGCGTGGTGAGCAGCCGGGTCTCGTTGCCGAGCCCGGCCTCCGTGAGCGTGAACCGCCGCACCCGGCTGGCAAAGCCGACCCTGTCGACGAACCGGCGTTCGAGCAGGTAGAAAAGCCCGTCGGGGCCGATATCGGCGCCCACCGGCACGAAACCGTCCCCGAGGTCGCGCACCTGGCCGAAGACCGCCCAGCGATGGCCGTCGAACCGGTAGACCGGAAACGGCCCGCCGCCGACCACCGCTTCGGGCAGGGTGTAGAGCGCCCCGCCGGCGTCGATCGCGAGCGCTTCGAGCGAGGTGTTGGGGACCATGCCGATGAAATCGCGGTAGATCGGCAGGAGCGTCGCGGCGCCCCCGCGCGCATCGCGATAGGAGAGCACCCGGCGCACGTCTTCGAAGGCGATGTAGACCGTGCCGTCGGGCGCCACGGCCAGCCCCTCGGCATCGCGATAGTCGTTGCCGAAAAACCCGTCCGCGGTATCGCCCAGGGTCCGGATCGGGCCCGCTTCCGCGCCTGCAATCCGTCCCGCCGGGTCGCGCCGGAACGCGCCTGCGGTGATCCGGCCGCGATCCGACACCGCCGTGAACCCGAGCCCGTCACCCGCGACGTCGAGCCCCGACCAGCCGCCGAATGCCGGGTCTTGCACCGTCCAGGCGAAGCGTCCGACGAAGACGGCCGGGCCCTCGCTCCGCGCGGCGAGACCGAGCAGCAACGCAGCGGCGAGGAGGATCAGCGCGCGCCCAGGACGGAAGCGCATTGGGCGGGCAGGTCGGCCAGGGTCATCGGCGGGGTCGGTTTCGCAGGCTTGGCATTCGGGTCCGGCGGCGGCGGGTTGAGGATCCGGCCGACCCATTCCTCGGCCTCCTTGCAGCCGTCCCCGGGCGGCGGCGGCGCCTGGTCGACGCAGGTCCGGTCGCCGGCCGGGCAATTGAGCCGGATGTGGAAATGATAATGGTGCCCCCACCAGGGCCGCACCTTCCTGAGCCAGTCCCGGTCGGCGCCGGCATCCTTGCACATCTGCACCTTGGCGCCGCCGAAGACGAAGATCCGCGCCACGGCAGGGTCCTTGGCCGCGGCCTTGATCACCTCCATATGCGCCCTGGTCCAGCTCGCGTTCACATAGGCGCCCTCGGCGCGTTGCATCGAGATCGAGGACAGGTTCTCGCGTTCGGTCGCGGTGAGGTTCAGCCGCGCGGGCGGCAGCATCCAGATATCGGCGTCGAGGCCGATCTGGTGGCTGGCATGGCCCGACGACATCGGCCCGCCGCGCGGCTGGCTCATGTCGCCGATGTAGATCCCGGCCCAACCCGGCTGCTGCGCCGCCTTGACCGAGAACCGTTTGAGGAAATCGACCAGCGCCGGGTGGCCCCAGGTGCGGTTGCGCGAAAGCCGCATCGCCTGCCAGGTGGGCCCGGTTTCGGGCAGCTGCACCGCGCCCGCGAGACAGCCCTTGGAATAGGAGCCGAAGCTTTCGGGGGCCTGGGCCGAGGGCGTCTTGACCGGGCCGAACAGCTGCTTGGCCGGCTCGCCCGAGGTCGAGACGCGGATCTTCGTGGCCCGCGGCAGGCCCGAGGCGGCCGCGTAGTCGGGCCCGACGGCAGTGGTCGTGGTGGTCATGCAGCCGGTCAGGGAGAGCCCGGCGACGACGGCAAGGACGGTCAATGCGCGCATGATCTCAGCCTTTCTCGCCCCCCGGCTTGACCCAGACTAGCAGAACGAGGCCGAGAAGAAACAGCCCGATCAGGGGCGAGACGCCGATCCGCGCCGATCCGGTGAGGGTGGTGACGAGGCCGATCAGGAACGGCGCGACGAAAGAGGTGGCCCGGCCCGAGAGCCCGTAGAGGCCGAAGCTCTCGGTCGGCGCGGCCGGGTCGGCATGGCGCACCATCAGCGAGCGCGAGGCCGATTGCAGTGCCCCGCCGACGCCCCCGATAAGCACGCCGACGGCAAAGAAGATGATGTCGGGCAGTTTCGAGCCCTCGGGCAGCGGGATGCCGAAGATCATTTCGCGGTTCATGAACAGGATGATCACGACCACGCCGATCAGCACGAAGATCGCGCCGACGATGACCGGTTTCGGCCCCAGCGCCTTGTCGAGCTTGCCGCCGAGCCAGGAGAACAGCGCCGACGAGATCAGCGCGACGATGCCGAAGACGCCGACCAGGGTGAGCGACCAGTCGAGCACCAGCGCCGCATAGACCCCGCCGAAGGTGTAGAGCCCGTTGAGCGCGTCGCGGTAGAACATCGAGCCGAGCAGAAAGGCGCCGAGCGAGCGTTTCTTCACCACCGATTTCAGCGCCTCGACGATGATGCCGAGCGCCGTGGCGAAGGCAACGCGCCGGCCGGTGGGCTTGTCGTGGACCCAGAGCGCGTAGGGGATCATGAACAGCGCGAACCAGACGGCCGTGAACGGGCCGACGAGCCGCGTGCCCTCGCGGCTTTCGGCGTCGAGCAGGCCGAAGCCGGGCGCGAGCCCGATCAGCGTCTTGCCGTTGGCCTGTTCGACGAACAGGAGCAGCATGATCGCGAGCGAGACGAGCCCGCCGAGGTAGCCGAAGGCGAAGCCCGAGCCCGAGACCCGGCCGACATCGTCTTCCGGCACCAGGTCGGGCAGCTGCGAATTGATGAAGATCAGCGCAAACTCGGCACCGATGAAGCCGAAGGCGAAGAAGAACAGCATGGTCCAGGCGTTGGTGCCGGCGGGATCGGTGAACCACAGCGCGCCGGCGCCGATCACGTACATGACCGAGAACCAGAAGATCCAGGGCCGGCGCCGGCCCGAACTGTCGGCCATCGCCCCCATCACCGGGCCACCTAGCGCGATGAACAGGCCGGCGAGCGTATTGGCCCAGGACCACAGCGCCTGCGCCTCGGCATCCGCGGACTTTTCGTCGAGCCCGGTGCCGATGAAGAAGGCAGCGGCCGCGACGGCGAAGAACGGGCCGAAGACGAAGGTGACGAGCAGGGTGTGGTAGGGTTGGCTGGCCCAGTCGAACCACCACCAGCCCCAGATCCGTTTCTTCTCGGAAATCTCCGCCATGCCTTTGCCTCCCTGCGGAGGCCATTCCCGTGCCTCCCCGTTGCCGCGACAGAACATGATTATCCCTGACCGGGCAAGCCTCGCGGGCGGTCCGCGGATCGGCAGGCGACCGCTGATCGGAGACGTCGACGCGGACGTCCCGCCGCAGGCCCTGCATGTCGGGTCGCGTCAGTCGCCCAGAAGCGCCGCGCCGTCCGGGCTGTCGATCACGTATTTCCAGGTGCCGTCCGGCTGTTTTCTGGCAACCTCGACGGTCACCCCTGTGGCTGTGTCGCCACCGGCCGTCGTCAGCGTCCAGGCGTTCTGAACAAGGGCAAGATCGCCGGTCTCGAACGCGACCTGACGCTCGAAATTCAGCGAAGCGCCGGAATCGATGTAGCCCTGCAGAACGGGACGGATCTCCGTCGCCCCTTTCGCCGTGCCGTGATGGGTCGGAAACAGGGCGTCCGCCTCGTATAGCTCCAACAGGCCCTCGGTGTCGCCCGCGGCAAAGCGTTCGGAAAACAAGCGGATCAGGTCCGCCGCGCTTCTGGCTGTCATGTCGTTCCTCCCCATTTTCAGGACAGCTACGCACGGAACTGGGCGGGCGCCTAACGAAAAGAGATACCTGTGCCGATTTGGACGTGCGTCCGGCGGAACCGTCCGGAGGACGCCCCTAGGCCTCCGGCGGCCAGGGCCGTGTCGCATCGGCCGAGATCCAGGCCGTGACCCAGCCCGGCAGATCCGGCGAGACCGGGTCTTCGCCCATCGCCGCCAGCACCTGCGCCGTCGGCACGATGCCGGATTTCGACGTCACCGCGGTACGGAACAGGGCCTGGGTGGTACAGGTCTCGCCGCGCCACATCGTCTGTTCGACATAGAGGAACCGGTCGTCGTGGCCGACCCCGCGCGAGCGCATTTCGATCCGGTCGAACAGCCGGATGCGGGACCGGTAGCGCACGCTGGTGCCCGCCACGGTGATCCCCCAGCCGTTGTCCTTCAGCGCTTTCGACAGGCCGATCCGGCGGGCCAGCGGCAGCCGGCCGAGGTCGAACAGCGTGAGCGTGCGGCCGTTGTTGAGCTCCATCCAGAAGTCGAGATCCCAGGGCCAGCAGATATGCCGGCTCACATGGGTGCCCCGCACCGGCAGGCTCTCGGCGCGCGCATGCACGAGCAGTTCTTTCGCCATTCGGACGACAGGATACATGGTGGTCTCCGTTTGGCTCTTCCCTGCAGCCGGTTGACGTGCACGTCAACCACGACCATGCGTCAGGGGGCGTCAGGGTTGCGTCGCAAAGCCCGAACGCCTAGATGCGAGGCGCAGAACCAACTGCAAGCACAAATCCGGAGCCGTCATGCTGTCGCCCTTCGCCGCCACCCTGATGCAGGTCTTCGTCCTGATCATCGGGATCATCTGGTTCATCGTGATCGCCCATGTCGTGGTCTCCTGGCTCGTGCACTTCCAGGTGCTCAACCTGCGCCAGCCGCTCGTCGGCCAGATCTGGTACATGCTCAACCGGCTGGTGGAACCGATCTACCGGCCGATCCGCCGGATCCTGCCCGACCTCGGCGGCATCGATCTCGCGCCGCTGGTGGTGCTGATCGTGCTGTTCTTCGTGCGCAACCTCGTGGCGAACTACTACTTCGCCTATGGCGGCCAGCAGGTCTTCTGACCTGCCCACCTCCTGACCCGCCCGTCTTCCGACTTGCCGCTCTGCGGGGGGCGTGAGATGTTGCCCGGCAAAACCCGAGCAGCCCCCTAGCCCCCCCGAGCAGCCCATGCCCCGCGATCTCGACCTCCTGCAATCCGTCTTCGGCTTCGACAGGTTCCGTCCCGGCCAGGGCGAGATCGTCGCCGCGGTGACCGCCGGCGAGAACACGCTCGCGATCATGCCGACGGGCGGTGGCAAGTCGCTCTGTTTCCAGCTTCCAGCCCTCCTGCGCGACGGGGTCACCCTGGTGATCTCGCCGCTGATCGCACTGATGCGCGACCAGGTCCGCAGCCTCAAGGCCGCCGGCGTCGAGGCGGGCGCGCTCACCTCGGGCAACACCGAGGAGGAGACCGACGAGGTCTTTGCCGCCCTGTCCGAGGGTCGGCTCAAGCTCCTCTACATGGCGCCGGAACGGCTCGCCTCGGGCGGCACGCTTACCCTGCTCCGTAGGGCCGGCGTGTCGCTCATCGCCGTCGACGAGGCCCATTGCGTGAGCCAGTGGGGCCACGATTTCCGCCCCGACTACCTGCGCATCGGCGAGCTGCGCCGGGCGCTGGGCGTGCCGCTCGCCGCCTTCACCGCGACCGCCGATGCCGAGACCCGGGACGAGATCGTCGAGAAGCTGTTCGACGGCGCCGGCCCGACGACCTTTCTGCGCGGCTTCGACCGGCCCAACATCCACCTCGCCTTCGCGGTCAAGGACAGCCCGCGCGCCCAGATCCTCGACTTCGCCGCCGCCCGCAAGGGCCAGTCCGGCATCGTCTACACCGCGACCCGGGCCAAGACCGAGACGCTGGCCCAGGCGCTGACCGAGGCGGGACACAGCGCCACCGCCTACCATGCCGGCTTGGAGCCCGATGCGCGGCGCGAGGTCGAGCGCCGGTTCCAGCAGGAAGACGGGCTGATCGTGGTCGCCACCGTCGCCTTCGGCATGGGCATCGACAAGCCCGACATCCGCTGGGTGGCCCATGCCGACCTGCCGAAATCGATCGAGGCCTATTACCAGGAGATCGGCCGCGCCGGGCGCGACGGCGCGCCCGCCGACACGCTCACGCTGTTCGGTCCCGACGACATCCGCCTGCGCCGCGCCCAGATCGACGAGGGGCTCGCGCCGGACGAGCGCCGCGCCGCCGACCACGGACGGCTCAACGCCCTGCTCGGTCTCGCCGAGACCTACGGCTGCCGCCGCCAGGCGCTGCTCGGCTATTTCGGCGAAGAGGCCGAGCCCTGCGGCAATTGCGACACCTGCCAGAGCCCGCCCGAGACCTTCGACGGCACCGTGCCGGTGATGAAGGCGCTGTCGGCCGCGCTGCGCACCGAGGAGAGCTTCGGCGCGGGGCACCTGATCGACATCCTCACCGGCAACGAGACCGACAAGACGCGGGCGAGACGCCACCACGAGCTGCCCACCTGGGCCGTCGGCCAGGACCTGTCCAAACGCGAGTGGCAGGCGGTGTTTCGCCAGATGATGGGCCTCGACCTCGTCCGCCCGGACCCCACCCGCCACGGCGCGCTGCGGGTCACCGTCAAGGCGCATCCGGTGCTCAAGGGCGAGGCGCACGTGACGCTCCGGCGCGATACCTTCCGGGCCGCGACGAAATCCCGCCCGGCGGTCCGGATGCTGGTCTCGGACGAGGACGCGCCGCTGCTCTCCGCGCTCAAGGCCAAGCGCCGCGCGCTCGCCGAAGCCCAGCGCGTGCCGGCCTATGTCGTCTTCACCGACCGCACGCTGATCGAGATGGCCGAGACCCGGCCCGCCACGCTCGACGAAATGGCGCGGGTCTCGGGAGTGGGCGCGAAAAAGCTCGAGACCTACGGGCGCACCTTCCTCGAGGTGATCGCGGGCGCAGGCGTGGGTGACGTGCACCCGGCGCGGCGCAAGCTCGCGGGCTCCGACGCCGGCCCGCTCTACGACCGGTTGCAGGAAGCCGCGCTGGACCTTGCCCGGGGCGAAGACGGCACCGCGAAACCCCTGTCGCTGTCGCCCTCGACCCTGCGCCACGTCGCCGAACGGCGGCCGGCGACCGAGACCGAGCTCGCCCGCCTCCCCGGGATGGACGAGGCCCGGACCGAGCGGTTCGGCCCGGCCTTCCTCGACATCCTGGCCCAGGCTTGACCAGGGGTCCAGAGGCGCAGAGGCTCGGCGCCATGCTGCGTCTCGCTTCCGCTTTCATCCTTCTGGCCGCGCCGGTCTGGGCCCAGTCACCGGACTGCCCGGCCGACCGCCACGGCAAGGTCGAGGCCGCGGCGCTGGCGGCCGAGGCGGGGACGACGCCGCTCGACGAGATCAATACGCTCGCCACGACGCTCGCGCGCGGCTGCCCCGGCGACCGGGTGCTCTACGGTCACCTCCTCGCGCTGTTCACCCGCGCCGGGCTGGCGCTCGCGCCGCCGGATCGGTTCGCGGCGCATCTCAATGCGATCAAGACCGTGGGCTCGGTGCTGAAGGCGGGCGGGGACGACTTCCCCGACCTGGCCTATACGCTCGACGGCGCACCCTCCACCTGGACGGTGCTCGACGAGCGCAATGCCTATTTCGATTTGATGCTGGCGCTCTCGACCGACTATCTCGTCCACGGCGTGCATGCCCAGCTCTACACCCCCGGCACCGCCGAGAGCTTCGGCTGCGGGCTCTACCCGGCCGAGGAAGCCGCGGCGCTGGCGGTGCAGGGCGAGGACAATGCCGATGGCGGCGAGCTGGTGGTGCGAGTGGGCTTCCTCGGGCGCACCTGCGATCTCGGCGCCGGCGAAGTCGCGGGGCAGGCGGCGCGGTACTTCGCCGCACATTACCGTGCCCGGCTGGCCGATCCCGACTATCTCGGCCTGACGGCAGGCGACATTCGCGGCGGTCTGCAGCGGTTTCTGCCGGATTACCTGGCCGGCGAGGCCACGGGCGGGCTGTTTTCCGACGACGAGATCGCGGAGCTCCTCGCCTTCTGACCAGCTGCGCGCGGCGGGTTGCGCCCGGCGGCGGGCGGGGTAAAACCGCCGCCATGCTGGTCGTCGTCTCCCCTGCCAAACGCCTCGATGAAACCCCCGCCCGGGCACCGGACGGGACCCTGCCGCGGGTTCCCGAAGCCACCGGACAGCTCGTCGAGACCGCCCGGGGGCTCGACGCCGGCGGGCTCGAAAGCTCATGCATATCTCGCCGAAACTCGCCGCGCTCAACGTCGCGCGGTTCGGCTCCATCGGCTCGGGCGCGGGCGCGAAACAGGCGGTCGAGATCTTCGCGGGCGACACCTATACCGGGCTCGATGCGGGCACGCTCGACGCGGAGGAGATGGACTACGCCCAGCGCCACCTGCGCATCCTCTCGGGGCTCTACGGGCTTCTGCGCCCGCGCGACGTGATCGAGCCGCACCGGTTGGAGATGGGCTCGCGGCTGGCCAACGCAGCGGGCCGCGACCTCTATGCCTTCTGGGGCGACCGGATCGCCGAGGCGCTGGTGGCGGATGCCGCCGAGGCGGGGACCGGGGTGCTGGTGAACTGCGCCTCGGTCGAATACTTCACGGCCGCTGACCGGCCGGCGCTTGCCCTGCGGGTGATCACACCGACTTTCCTCGAAGACCGCCCCGAGGGGCCCAAGGTGATGTCGTTCTGGGCCAAGCAGGCCCGCGGCGCCATGGCGCGGTTCATCGTCCAGACCCGGCTGCGCGACCCGGGCGCGCTGGCGGAGTTCGACGCCGGCGGCTACCGCTACCAGCCCGACATGAGCACACCGGACCGGCCGGTCTTCCTGCGCAGTGCCTGAGCGAAGGGCTGGGCGACGGCCGGCGTGCCGACCGCGACCGGGGCCTCCGGCGGGAGTATTTTTACCAAGAAGAAGGGGGCGCGCGGGGAAACCCGGGGGTCGCGGCGCTCAGTCCTCCTCGGGCAGCGGCGGGCGGGCGTCCTGCGGACATGCGCCGCCGATCTCGGCGAGGATCGCCGGTTTCTTGAACGGCTTGGTCAGGTAGGCATCGAGCCCGTGCGACAGGATCTCTTCGGCGTCGCCCGCCATCGCATGCGCGGTGAGCGCGACGATCCGGGTGGGCGTCCATCCTCGAGAGGCTTCGAGCGCGCGGATCCGCCGCGTCGCTTCCTTGCCGTCCATGCCGGGCATCGAGATGTCCATGAACACGAGGTCGGGGCGCAGGGTCTCGAATGTGGCGAGCGCCTCGGCGCCGTCGCCGGCGAAAGTCAGCGCGATGTCGCAGGCTTTCACCAGTTTCGAGAACACCAGCTGGTTGGTCTTGTTGTCTTCGGCGGCCAGCACCCGCATGAGCCGGAGCGCCGTCGGAACCGCTTCGACCGGTGCCGGCGGGTCGACCGGTTCGGTCGGGGCGGCGGCCGGCTCGGGCGCCGGCGTCGCGACCGGCGCGGACCGGCGAAATTGCACGATCTCGTCAGGTTGCGCTTCCGGTGCCGGGTCGGGGGCGGCTTGCGGTTCCGCGACCGGTTTGCGCCGGGAGCCGAACACCGGGATCGGGTCGGGCGCCGCGTCCATGGTCTCGGTGGCCGCTTCCTCGGCCAGCGCCACTTCGGTCGCCACCGGCACCGCCTCCGCCACCGGCGCGGGTTGCTCCAGCCGTTGCAGGGTACTGACGAGGTCGATGCGCGAGATCGGACGCGCCAGCGCGGCGACGGCACCCGCGACCGGCGCGCTCGCGGCCTCGGGGGTCGCGGCCAGCATGATGACCGGCGCCCGGGTCCGGGCGGCGCGCAGCACGGCGATGAAGGCGGCAGCCCCCATGTCGGGCAGCCGGGCGTCGGCGAGGATCACGTCGGCCGCCAGCGCGCGCCCGTCGCAGGCCTCGCCCGCCGTCGCGGCGCAGGTGACCGCGAGGCCGAGCGCGGCGAGCTGTTTTTCCAGGATCGTGCGGGTGAGATCGTCGGACATGACCAGCAGCGCGCGGCGCACCCAGGCCGGCAGCCGCGGCGGCTCGGTCGAGCCGACCACCGGCAGGCTGATCTGGAAGCCGAAGGCCGAGCCGACGCCCGGCTCGCTGTCGACCCAGATCTTGCCGCCCATCAGCTCGACCAGCTGCCGGGTGATGGCGAGGCCGAGCCCGGTGCCCTCGTAGGCACGGTTGCGCTCGTCCTCGATCTGGTTGAATTCGCCGAACACCGCATCGAGCTTGTCGGCCGGGATGCCGATGCCGGTATCCTCGACGGTGACGTGGATGCGCTGGGTCTGGCGCCCGTCCTCCGGCAGCCCGACGATCCGCACCAGCAGGTGTCCGCGTTCGGTGAACTTGACCGCGTTGCCGATGAGGTTGGTCAGGATCTGGCGGATCCGCACCGGGTCGCCCTTGAACCGGCTGGGCAGGAAAATGTCGTAGTCGAGGATCGCCTTGAGCCCCTTGCCGCGCAGGCTGGGCTCGACCAGCAGCAGCACGTCGAGCACGATCCGTTCGAGGTCGAACTCCTCGATCCGCAGCACCATGCGCTTGGCCTCGGCCTTGGAATAGTCGAGCACGTCGTTGATGATCGTCAGCAGGGCCTGGCCGGACGAGCGGATCGTGTCGACATAGATCGTCTGTTCGTCGTCGAGCGGGCTTTCGGCGAGCAGATCGGCCATGCCGATCACCCCGTTCATCGGCGTGCGGATCTCGTGGCTCATGTTGGCGAGGAAGGCGGACTTGGCGCGGTTGGCCTCCTCGGCGCGCGCCCGCGCCTTTTCCAGAACCGCCTGGCGGCGCATCGCCTGGGTGATGTTCTGGCCGAGCGACACGGTGTCGCCCCCCGGCGCGCGGTTGTCGACGAGGCGGAACCAACTGCCGTTCCACAGCCGCAGCACGCGGGGCTCGGGCCGCTCGGAGAACCACCGCGCCAACATCTCCTCGCGCCAGACCTGCGGCGCCTGGCCCTGGAGGTCGATCACCCCCTCGAACAGCGCCGCGTCGACGATCTCTTCGTAATGCGCGCCGGGCCGGATGCATTCGAGCCCGTCGAAGGGCGCGAGATAGGCGGCATTGGCGATCACGAGCCGGGCGTCGGCGTCGAAGATCGCGAACCCGTCGTTGAGCGATTGCAGCGAGTTCCACAGCCGCCGCTGGGCGATGTCGACCTCGACATGCGCCCGGTCGAGATCGGCGCGCACCTTGATGTTCTCGCCCCGGACCACCTCCACCACCTCGCGGGTTTCGACGAGATCCTCCGACAGCGAGATCGCGTGGTGCGAGAGCATCCGGTTGGCGGCGTTGAGCTCGGCCTGCTTCTGTTCCAGAAGCCGCTCCGCGGCCATCCGCGCGCGCCGTTCTTCGGTCAGGATGTTGTGTGCGTTCATTCCCGTCTCCACTGCCCCATCTCCAATGCCTGTGGCGATCCCCCGGCAGCGCAACTTTGCGCAAACAAGGTGAACAGCCCCTTAACGCGGACGGGATTCGCGGGCGATTTCGCGCGGAGCCGCTGCGCGCCCGTTGCGCGAACCGGGACTTGGTGTCAGCATGAGCCGACGCGCAAGGGAGGACCCGATGCGGAACATTCTGATTTTCGTTGCGATTTTCCTGCAATTGTCCGGAACGGCACTGGCCGAGAGCCCGCTCGACCCACGCCGCGCGATCGTCCACCGCGACACCGATTTCCCCGGCGGCGACATCCAGTCGATCTTCGACACCACGCTTGAAGCCTGCGAATCCGCCTGCTTCACCCGCGCGGAATGCACCGCCTATACCTACAATTCGAAAAGTGCCGCCTGTTTCCTCAAGGAGGTGACCGGCACGCCCGCTGCCTTCACCGGCGCTTCCTCGGCCGAGATCCTCGACCGGCCCGCCGCCGTGCTCGCCCGGGCCGAGGCCCAGGCCGCCCGGCTCGATTTCCTGCACGAGACCGATATCGCCTCGGCCGAACGCCGCGCGCGCGCCCTGCCGCACGACTTTCCCGTCGGCGGCTGGAGCGCCGAGGAGCTGGCCGGTTTCGCCCGCGAGGCCGAGGGCAACGCGAATCTCGCCGCCGCGATGCGCTACATGGCCGGGGCCACGGTGGTCTCGGATGCCGCCGGCGACTGGATCGACTACGCGCGGCTGTCGAATGCCGCCGCCCGCGCCACTGAAGACACCGGCGATGCGCGTAAATACTTCGACCAGGCGCTCGACGCCGCCATTGCTGGCTTCCTGCGCAGCGACAGCGCCCCGCAGGAGGCGAACGCGCTGATCGAGATGGCGACCGCACTCGAAAACACCGACCGCGGCCGCGCCTCGATCCCGGCGCTGCGGCTCGCCCAGGCAGCCAGCCCGCGTGACGACACCCAGGCGGCGCTCGACCGCGCGCTCGGCCTGTTCGGCTTCCGGGTCACCGACACCAGCGTCGACAGCGATGCCGCCGCGCCCCGGATCTGCGCGGAGTTTTCCGAAGCGCTGGTCGACGCGGGGGTCGACTACGCCCCCTTCGTGAGCTCCGACACCTCGGGCCTCGCGGTCAGCGCCAAGGACCGCCAGCTCTGCATCGAGGGAATCGCCCACGGCGCGCGTTACAGCTTCACCCTGCGCCCCGGCCTGCCCGCTGCCTCGGGCGAAGTTCTGGCCCAGCCGGTGCAGCTCAGCCAATACGTGCGCGACCGCGCGCCGTCGGTGCATTTCCCGGGCCGCGCCTACGTGCTGCCGCCCGCGCCGGACGCCGGGCTGCCGGTGGTAGCGGTCAACACCGCCGCGCTCGAGCTGACGCTGTCGCGGCTGCCCGACGGCAACCTCGTGCGCGCCTTCGACGAAGACTGGTTCGGCCGCTCGCTCACGGTCTGGGACGAAAGCTGGTTCAACGAGACGCTTGCGGAAAAGGTCTGGGAAGGCACGGCCGAGGTCGAAACCGATCTCAACCGCGACGTCACCACGCGGCTGCCGATCGGCGAGGCGATCGCCGAGATGGAGCCCGGCGTCTACGTGCTGCACGCCGCGATTGCCGGCCAGGACCAGGACGCCAGCCCGCCCGCCTCGCAGTGGTTCGTGATCTCCGACATCGGGCTCACTACGATGATGGGCGCCGACGGGCTGCATGTCTTTGCCCGCTCGCTCACCACCGCCGGCCCGCTCGCCGGCGCCAGGGTGGAGCTGCTCTCCCGCGCCAACGGCACGCTCGCCACGGTCATGACCGACGACACCGGCTATGCCCATGTCGCCGCCGGCGCCACCACCGGCACCGGTGGAGCCGCGCCGGCAGTTCTGACCGTCGCGCAGGGCGAGGATTTCGCCTTTCTCTCGCTCAACGGCCCGGCCTTCGACCTTTCCGACCGCGGGGTCGAGGGCAACCCGGCGGCCGCCCCGATCGACGTCTTCCTCACCACCGACCGCGGCGCCTACCGCGCCGGCGAGGTGATCCACGCCACCGCGCTCGCCCGCGACGACACGGCCCAGGCCATCGACGGGCTGCCGATCACCGCGATCCTCACCCGCCCCGACGGGGTCGAATACGCCCGGCATCTCTCGACCGGCGTGGGCGCGGGCGGCCATGTCTTCGAGATGCCCATCGCCGGCTCCGCGCCGCGCGGCACCTGGCGGCTCGACCTCCATGCCGACCCGGACGCGCCGGCGCTCGCCTCGACCACGCTTCTGGTCGAAGATTTCCTGCCCGAGCGGATCGATTTTGACCTCGCGCTCTCCAGCGACCGGCCGAGCCTCAATTCCGCCCCCACGCTCAGCGTCGATGCGCGCTACCTGTTCGGGGCGCCCGGCGCCGACCTTGCTGTCGAGGGCGACCTGCGGCTCAGGCCCGCGGCCACCGTCGAGGGCTGGCCGGGCTACCGCTTCGGCCCGCACGAAAGCGGCTTCGGCCCCACCTGGGGCGCACTCGAACCGACCCGCACCGACGCCGCCGGGCAGGCCGCGATCGCGGTCGATTTCCCGAGGTCGAAGCGCAGGGCGTGCCGCTCGAAGCGGCCTTCACCATCCGGGTCAAGGAAGGCTCCGGCCGCCCGGTGGAACGCGATCTCACCGTGCCGGTCGCGCCCGCGGGGCCGATGATCGGCATCAAGCCGGGTTTCGACGGCGAACTGCCGGAAGGGGCCGAGGCTGACTTCCGTACCATCGCGCTCGCGCCCGACCTCACCCCGGTGCCGATGGAGGTGAGCTGGGAGCCTCAACCGGTCACCACCCGCTACCAGTGGTACTCGACCTACGGCAACCTGGTCCTGGGAACCGACCGTCACCCGCGAGCGCGGCCTCGGGCAGCGCGACGCTGGGGACCGAGCCGTCGGCGTGAGCGCGCCCACCGACTGGGGCCGTTACGGTGGTCGCCACCGGACAGGACGGCGGCTTCGTCTCCTCCTCGGTCGGCTTCTCCGCCGGCTGGTACGCGCCCGCCGACACCGCGACCACGCCCGACGTGCTCGAGGTCTCGCTCGATGCCGAGCGCTACGCCCCCGGCGACACCGCGACGCTCCGTTTCGTGCCCCGCACCGCCGGCAAGGCGCTGGTGACGGTGGTCTCGAACCGGCTGATCGACAGGATCGAAGTCGACGCGGTGGCGGGCGAAAACACCGTTACCCTGCCGGTGACCGACGATTGGGGCGCGGGGGCTTACGTGGCCGTCACGGCGCTGCAGCCGCTCGACGGGGCGACGGGTCACGACCCCACCCGCGCGCTCGGCCTCGCCCATGCCGCGGTCGATCCCGGCCCGCATGCGCTCGCCGCCGCCTTCGAGGTGGCCGACGAGGTCCGGCCGCGCGGACCGCTGGAGGTGGTGCTCAACGTCGATGGCATCGCCGAGGGCGAGACCGCCTATGCCACCATCGCCGCGGTCGACGTGGGCATCCTAAACCTCACCTCCTTCGCTTCGCCGGACCCCACCGACCATTACTTCGGCCAGCGCCGGCTCGGTGTGTCACTGCGCGATCTCTACGGTCGTCTGATCGACGGCCGCAGCGGCGCGATGGGCACGATCCGCTCTGGCGGCGACGCCATGGCCGCGATGCGGATGCAGGCGCCGCCCCCGACCGAGGAGCTGATGGCGCAGTTCTCGGGGCCGCTGACCGTGACAAACGGGCAGGTTAGAGCCACATTCGACCTGCCCGAGTTCAACGGAACCGTGCGCCTCATGGCCGTCGTCTGGTCCGATACCGGGCTCGGCAACACTGCGACCGACGTGCTGGTGCGCGACCCGGTGGTGGTCACCGCCTCGCTGCCGCGCTTCCTTGCACCCGGTGACGAGGGACGGTTGTCTTCGAAGTGACACACGCCACCGGGCCGGCCGGCGAGGTACGGCTGAGTGCGGGGTCCGAGACCGGCGGTCGCTGTCGCCGGGTCCAGCTTTGCCACAGCTTCACCCTCGGCGAGGGCGAGACCCAGCGTTTCTCGCTGCCGATCACCGCGGGCGCGGTGGGCGTGCACCCGGTCAACGTCGTGCTGACCACGCCGGATGGCACCGAGCCTCACCAAGCGCTCACCCTGCCGGTGGAACGGCTTGACCCCGAGGTCGCCCGGACCTCGCGCCTGACGCTGGCTGCCGGCGAGAGCTTTCGCTGACGCAGGACCTGTTCGCCGGCCTCACCGCCGCGCGCGCCACCGTCACCGCCGGGCCGCTCGCGCGGATCGACGCCGCCGGGCTCATCGACCGGCTCGACCGCTACCCCTATGGCTGCACCGAGCAGCAGACCTCGCGGGCGCTGCCGCTGCTCTACCTTCGGGTTGGCCGAGGCGATGGGGCATGCCGATCGCGACGACCTGCCGGACCGGATCCAGAAGGCGATCACCGCGGTGCTCGCCAACCAGTCGGCGTCCGGGAGCTTCGGAGTCTGGCGGCCGGATTCGGGCGATCTCTGGCTCGACAGCTACGCCAGCGACTTCCTGGCCCGGGCGCGGACGCAGGGCTACGCCGTGCCCGACACCGCCTTCCGCGCGGCGATGGACAATCTGCGCAACCGGGTGAACTACTACCCCGATTTCGAGGACGGCGGCGAAGACCTCGCCTATGCGCTTTACGTGCTGGCCCGCGAAGGCGGCGCGGCGATGGGCGATCTGCGCTACTTCGCCGACGTGAAGGCGGAGGCATTTGCCACGCCGCTCGCCTCGGCCCAACTCGGCGCGGCGCTCGCGGCCTATGGCGACCCGACCCGGGCCGACCGGATGTTCGCCCGCGCCACAAGCCAGCTCGCCGGTGCGACCGACGAGGGCCAGCTCTGGCGCGCCGATTACGGCACCTCCCGGCGCGACACCGCCGCGGTGCTGGCGCTCGCGGTCGAGGCCGGAAGCGAGGCGGTCGACCGCGACGCGCTGTTCGCCAAGCTCGCCGGCGCCCCGGCGCAGCTCTCGACCCAGGAGGCGAGCTGGACCCTGCTGGCCGCCCACGCGGTGCTGGGCGAGGCGCCGGGGGCAGGGCTCACGCTCGACGGGACCGCGCTTACCGGGCCGCTGGTCGAGGTGCTCAGCGACATCGCGCTCGCCACGCCCAGGGTCATCGCCAACACCGGGACGGAGGAGACCGACCTCACCGTGACCACCTTCGGTGTGCCCGACGTGGCGCCGCCCGCCTCGGGCAACGGCTATGCGATCGAGCGGCGCTATTTTACGCTGGAGGGCGAGCCCGCCGAGCCCTCGGAGGTGAAACACGGCGACCGGCTGGTGACGCTGCTCACGGTCACACCATGGGAGGCCTCGGAGGGCCGGCTGATGATCACCGATCCGCTGCCGGCGGGCTTCGAGATCGACAACCCCAACCTCATCGCCGCCGGCGACATCAGGGCGCTCGACTGGCTGCAGGTCACGACCGAGACCGAGACGGTCGAGTTCCGGCAGGATCGCTTCCTCGCCGCGGTCGACTGGGCCTCGGACAAGCCGGTTCGGCTCGCCTACGTGGTGCGCGCGGTGACCCCGGGCCGGTTCCATCACCCGGCCGCCTCGGTCGAAGACATGTACCGGCCGATGTACCGGGCCGTGGGCGAGGCGGGCGAGGTTGTGGTTGCGTCGGAATAGGTTTCGGACCGGCTGTCGCCGGTCCGACCCGCCGGGGGGCTCCGCCCCCCGGACCCTGGACGATCCGGCTGCGGACGGATCGGTAACCCGGAAGGCGATTTCGCGCAGGGAAATCGCCGAAAGGGCCCGAGGTATTTATGAACCAAAGAAGGGGAGATGAGCGTGCGGGCGCGTGGGTTGATCGCTCTGGCTCTGGCGCTCTATGCCGGTGCGCTCGGGCGCGACCGGGTCGACGGCTGGATCGACGCGACGGTGCTTCCGCCGCTCGCGGTCGAGACCTCGGTCGAGGTGGTCGACCGGCACGGGGAGCTCTTGCGCGCCTATACCGTGGCCGACGGGCGTTGGCGGCTCGCGGCCGATCCCGCCGCTGTCGATCCGCTGTTCACCGACATGCTCATCGCCTACGAGGACAAGCGGTTCTACCGCCATGCTGGCGTCGACGGTCTTGCGCTGGCGCGCGCATTCGCCCAGGCGCTGCGCCACGGCCGGATCGTCTCGGGCGCCTCGACGTTGACCATGCAGGTCGCGCGGCTGATCGAGGACGGTCCGACCGGGACGCTTTCGGGCAAATTCCGCCAGGTTGAACTCGCATTGGCGCTCGAACGCCGGTTGTCCAAACCGGAGATCCTGGCGCTCTATTTCGACCGCGCGCCTTACGGCGGCAACACCGAGGGCATCCGCGCCGCGGCGCTGGCGTGGTTCGCCAAACCGCCGCGGCGTCTGACCGCGGCGGAGGCGGCGCTGCTCGTGGCGCTGCCGCAGAGCCCCGAGACCCGCCGGCCGGACCGGCACGCCGAAGCGGCCCGCGCGGCCCGCGACCGGGTGCTGAGCCGCGCCTGGCCGCGGGGTGATCTCGCCCGAGACGGCGGCGGCGGCGCGGCGCGTGGCGGTGCCGGCCGCACGCGCGCCGATGCCCGCGCTCGCCCCGCATCTCGCCGACCGGCTGGTCATCGAAGCCCCGGCGCAGGGACTGCACGCGACCACGCTCGACGCCGGCCTGCAGCGCCGGCTCGAAACCCTCGCGGGCCAGGCGGTGCGCGACCACGGTGGCGGCGCGCTCTCGATCGCCATCGTCGTGGCCGACCATACCACCGGCGAGATCCTCGCCTCGGTGGGATCGGCGGGTTTCGCGCAGGAGACGCAGGCGGGCTTCGTCGACATGACCCGTGCGCTGCGCTCGCCCGGCTCGACGCTGAAACCGCTGGTCTACGCGATGGCCTTCGACGAGGGCTCGCCCATCCGCAGACCATGATCGACGACCGGCCGATGCGGTTCGGCACCTATGCGCCGGAAAACTTCGACGGCCAGTATCGCGGTCCGGTCACCGTGGAACAGGCGTTGCAGCTCTCGCTCAACATCCCCGTGGTGGCGCTGACGGCCGAGCTCGGCCCGACCCGGCTGGTGGCGGCGCTGCGCAGGGCCGGTGTCGCGCCGGTGCTGCCCGGCGGCGCCGCGCCCGGCCTCGCGGTCGCGCTCGGCGGGGTCGGGGTGACGGCGGAGGATCTCACGGCGCTCTTTGCCGGTCTTGCGGAGGGGGGCGAGGCCGTGGCGCTGACCGCAAGGCAACGACCGGGGGCCGCGGGGGCCCTGCGCGCCCGCATCGTCTCGCCCGAGGCGGCCTGGCAGGTGGGGCACATCCTCGCCGGCATGCCGCCGCCGCCGAACGCCGCGCGCCAGCGCCTCGCCTACAAGACCGGCACCTCCTATGGCCACCGCGACACCTGGGCGGTGGGGTTCGACGCCCGCCACGTGGTGACGGTCTGGATGGGGCGGCCCGACGGCACGCCGGTGCCAGGCGCGTTCGGCGCCGACATGGCTGCCCCGGTGCTGTTCGAGGCTTTCGCCCGGCTCAAGCCCGCGCTCGACCCGCTGCCGCCGCCTCCGCCGGGCACGCTGGTGCTTTCGGGCGCGGCCCTGCCGCTGCCGCTGAGGGCGTTTCGCTCCCGCGCCGCGGTCTTTGCCGAGGTGGAGGCGCCCGAGCTCGCCTTCCCGCCCGACGGGGCGCTGGTGGAGATCGCGGGGGCGCCGCTGGTGGTGAAGATCGCCGGCGGCAAGCCGCCCTTCACGGTGCTCGCCAACGGCGCACCGGTGGTGGTGGGCGCGACCTCGCGCACGCCGGAATTGCCGCTTGGCGCCGGCCATGTGACCCTGTCGATCATCGACGCGGCCGGCCGTTCGGACCGGGTGGCGGTGGAGCTGCGCTGACAGCGGAAGGCCCTGAGCCCGGTCTCAGAAACAGTCGAAGAGCACGCGCCAGCCCTGCGGTCCACGAAACAGATAGAAGCTGCCCGCATCTCCCACGTTGAGCCGGCCCTTCTCGGAGGACCGGATTTCCATGACGAACTCCCCCGCCTCGGGCCACCCGCTGCCCTGGATCCATTGCGGCCAGCCGCCGATGGTCACCGGCTCCTCGTCTTCCGGCACGATCTGCGGCGCGTCGAACAACCAGCTGGTGTCGCGCGCGCCCCGCATCGCGGCCGGCACTTGCGATTGATCGAGGTCTTCCCAGTGCGGGAGCTGCGGGCCCGCGCGCTCGGGAAGCAGCGGCAGGGTGGCGAGGGCGCCGGCCATCCGGCAGGCCCGTTCGGTCGGCGGCAGGCTGGTCGGATCCGGCGCCGCGTGGGTTTCGATCTCCAGCGCCTCGTCGCCGACAGCCCCCGGGTCGAGCCAGACCAGGAGGTAATCGGCGCCGACCAGCGCGGCGGAATCGGGCGGCAGGTCGGCGGCGCGGAGCTGGACCAGCGGCACCAGCCCGGGGCGCGGTGGCTCGGCGATGAAATTGCCGCCCCACCAGCTTGCCGCGCGGCTGTCGGGTGGACGCGCGCCGCCGACCCGGAACACCATTGCCGCCCGTGCCTGCGCGAGGACGGCAGCGCGCGCCGCCTGCCACTCCGCACCGGGCGCGCCCGGCCCTCTGCGCCCGAACAGCCGTGCCAAGATCCCGGCCATCATCCCCTCCAAGGAAAAAGCCCCGGCAAGGATACCGGGGCTTTCGTGCAGGTCCAGTCGTCGAGCGACCTAGCGGTCATCCTCGTCGTCGTCCTCGTCGTCGGGCAGGTTGAAGAGGCTCTCGGCGTCGTAGTGCTTCTCGGTTTCCTTGTCGTCGTCGCCCGAGAGGGTGAAGGTCTCGAGCCCCTCGATCGCGGTCGGGATCCGCGGCTCGGGATCGGCGGCGAGGCTCTGCTCGGTCGAGAGCAACTTGCGGCGTTCGTCGTCGGTCATCGCGGCGCCGTCGGCCTCGCGCTTCTTGGCGGCCTTCTGCACGGCGGCGTCGAGCTCGGTCTGTTTGCACAGCCCCAGCGCGACCGGATCGATCGGCTCCATCGCCTGGATGTTCCAATGCGTGCGCTCGCGGATCGACTGGATCGTCGGCTTGGTGGTGCCGACCAGCTTGGCGATCTGGCCGTCGGTGAGCTCGGGGTGGAACTTCACCAGCCACAGGATCGAGTTCGGCCGGTCCTGGCGCTTGGACAGCGGCGTGTAGCGGGGCCCGCGGCGCTTTTCCTCGCCGACGGCGGCGGCGTTGAACTTGAGCTTCAGCTTGTGCAGCGGGCTCTTTTCGGCCTTGTCGATCTCGTCCTGGGTGAGCTGGTTGTTGGCGATCGGGTCGAAGCCCTTGACGCCCGCCGCCACGTCGCCGTCGGCAATGCCCTGCACTTCGAGCTCGTGCAAGCCGCAGAAATCCGCGATCTGCTTGAAGCTGATCGTCGTGTTGTCCACGAGCCAGACGGCGGTGGCCTTGGCCATGATCGGTTTGTCCATCGAGACCTCCTTCAGGTACGCCGGTCCCATACCCCGGAAAGGGGCGGCCTGTCGGGCCTGGGTTACCGTTGTCGGGAAACTTGGGCGCTATATAGTGCCGCAAACCCGGTTAGGAAAGTCAAAATGCGTTGTCTGGTTGCCGCCCTCCTGTTCCTGCTGACCCCGTATGCGGCCCTGGCCGAGGGCGAGAGGGCCGGCGACTTCGACTATTACGTGCTCGCGCTCAGCTGGTCGCCCAACTGGTGCGCGCTCGAAGGCGACGCCCGGGATGCCGAGCAATGCGATGAAGATTTCGGTTGGGTCGTGCACGGGTTCTGGCCGCAATACGAGGCGGGCTGGCCGAGCTATTGCCCGACCTCCGCGCGGGCGCCGTCGCGCGGGCTGACCGGGGCGCAGGCCGATCTGTTCGGGGCCGGCGGTGCGGCCTGGTACCAGTGGAAGAAGCACGGGGTCTGCTCCGGGCTCGCGGCGGAGGATTACTACCGGCTGGCGCGCGAAGCCTGGACGCGGGTGAACCGGCCGGAGGTGCTGCGCAAGCTCGACCACGCGGTCAAGCTGCCCGCGTCGGTCATCGAGGAAGCGTTTCTGCAGGCGAACCCGGATTGGACCGCCGACACGGTCACCATCACCTGCCGCGATGGCTACATTCAGGAGGCCCGGATCTGCTTCACCCGCGATCTGAACCCGCGCGACTGCGGTGCGGATGCCGTGCGCGATTGCACGATGAGCGACGCGCTTCTCGAGCCGATCCGCTGAGCGGGTCCTGCGGAACGGCCACCGGAAACCGCCCCCGGCTGCGGCGACCGCGCAAGGCCGCAGGACCCCTATCTTGGTGCGCTGAAGGCGGACCGATTGGGACGGGGCAATTTGCGCTTTCTCGAATCCAGGAATCCGGATATCCGGATTCCTGAATTCGCATTGTCGAGATAAACGTAATAATATCAGCTACATATAGGGTAAATGAAAGGTTAACGCCCCTTTGCCCGGCGCTGCAGAGATCGCCTGAAAGCCACATGCGACGTTGCGAACGGGCACACGCCGAAAGAGCCTCTTACCGGCAGGGCCGATCGGCCGGACACAGATCGACCGACCTGGACGGGTCCCGCAGCCGGACCCTCCCGCGTGCATGGCACCGGGTCACGCCCGCGACTTGGTGCAGTCCGACCCGCGGACATCCCCGAGCGCCGGCCGCAGCGTGTTCAGGCGTCCCATTTCGGGCACCACGGCCCGTCGACGAGCCGCATCCCCCGGTCGAGCGCGGCGATCCGGCCGAGCTCGCTCTCGGTCAGCGCCAGTTCCTGCGCCGCGAAGTTCTCGGCGATCCGTTTGCGGCTGCCCGCTGACGGGATCACCACGAACCCCTCCGCCATCAACCAGGCCAGCGCCACCTGTGCCGGCGTCGCGCCATGCGTGGTGGCAATCTCGCCGAGCACCGGGTCGCCCGCTACCTTGCCGCGTGCGAGCGGCGAATAGGCGGTGAGCGGGATGCCCATCGCCCGGCAATGGTCGACGATGGTCCGGTTGGCGAGGAAGGGGTGCAACTCCACCTGGTTGGTGAAGATCTTCCGTCCGCCGAGCAGCGCTGCAGCCCGGTCGATGTAGGGAACGGTGAAATTCGACACCCCGAGATGTCGGGTCAGCCCGGCCTCCCAGACCGCGAGAAACTGCGCCATGTAGTCCTCGATCGCGTATTCGTCGCCGATCGACGGGTAGTGCAGCAGCAGGAGGTCCACCCGGTCGAGCCGCAGTTTCTCGAGCGAAGCCTCCACATGGCCGCGCACCTGCCCGGGCCCGAAACTCTCGGGCGCCACCTTGGTGGTCACCCAGACTTCGTCGCGCTTGAGCCCGCTCTCGGCCAGCGCGGTGCCGACGAATTCCTCGTTGTCGTAGCCCTCGGCGGTGTCGATGTGGCGGTAGCCGACCTCGAGCGCATCCATCACGCCGCGAAAGCACGCCACGCCCTCACGCTGCCAGGTGCCGAACCCCATCTGCGGGATCTCTCCGACCCGTCTCATTGTCACACCTCCCTCGCGACCTTGCGCGTGACCGGCCTCAGCCGCCGAGCGCGGCGGCCCAGACGCCGATGTAATATGGCCAGATGATAAGCCCGATCAGCCCTTTCCAGAAGCCGAGTTTCAGGAAACCGAGTGTGAACAGCCAACCGGCGAACCACAGCGCACCGCATTGGCTCTGAACCTTGATCGTGCGGTCTTTTTTCATGGGTCAGATGCCTCCCCTGACCGGGATATGGGCACCCGCGGCCCCCGCTTCACCCCGGTGCGGCGAGAAGTCCGGCGACCATCATCCCGAGCCCGGCATGGCCGATGCCCCACACGAGCGACCGCAGCCGCGCGTGCCCGGAGGCATAGGCGGGCACATAGACGACGCGGGCGACGAAGAACACCGCCGCACCGAGGGCGACCCACCCACCGGCGCGGTCCAGGGCGACCGCCAGCACCGCGAGCGGCAGGAACACCACCAGCGCTTCGAACATGTTGACGAGGGCCCGTTCCATCCGCGCCGCCATCGGAGTGGCGGGCGGCGGGTCGTCGCGGTTGCCCTTGAGCCAGGCGATCTGCAGCGGGTCGCGCGAGGCCGCGCGCGCGGCGTTGGGCAACAAGGTTTGCACCACGAACAGCGCCAGGACGGCGAGGATCCAGCCAATCATCGGTCTCTCACGGGATCAGGATGGTCGAGCCGGTGGTCTTGCGCCCCTCGAGCAGCCGGTGCGCTTCGGCCACGGCGTCGAGCGGGAACCGCTGGTCGATATGGATCTTGACCGCGCCCGACCGGATCTTGTCGAACACGTGGCCCGCCATCGCCATGCAGGCGTCATGCTCGGCGATATGGGTGAACAGGGTGGGCCGGGTCACCTTGAGGCTGCCGCGTTTGGCCAGTTCCTGCAGCCCGAAGGCCTCGACATTGCCGGAGGCGGAGCCGAAGGAGATCATCATGCCGAGCGGCTTCAGGCAGTCGAGCGAGCCCATGAACGTGTCCTTGCCGACCCCGTCCATCACCACGTCGACGCCCTTGCCGTCGGTCAACTCCCGCACCCGGGCGACGAAATCCTCGGTCCTGTAGTTGATGCAGGCACTCGCGCCGTTGGCGAGCGCCTCGTGGCATTTCTCGTCCGACCCGGCGGTGCCGATCAGCCGGATGCGCTCCGACTTCGCCCATTGGCAGGCAATGAGCCCGACCCCGCCGGCGGCGGCATGGAACAGCACCGTGTCGCCGGGATTGAGCGGTGTGGTGCGGTGGAACAGGTATTCCACCGTCATCCCCTGCAGCATCGCCGCCGCGGCGGTCTCGAAGCTCACGTCGTCGGGCAGCGGCACCACCTGGGGCGCCGGCATCACCCGTTCGGTCGCATAGGCGCCGGGCGGCTGCGCGGCATAGGCGGCCCGGTCGCCGGGCTTGAGATGCGTCACACCCGCGCCCACGGCTTCGATCACCCCCGCCGCTTCCATCCCGAGCCCGGCCGGCAGCGTCATCGGATAGGTGCCGGTACGGAAATAGACGTCGATGAAATTGAGCCCGATCGCCTCGTGCTGATCCGCACCTCGCCCGGCCCGGGCTCGCCCGGCTCGACATCGACGAGCTTCATGTTCCGGGGGCCCCCGAACTCTTCGATGATGACCTGTTTCGCCATGTCGCCCTCCCTGGGTTTCCGGTGTTGACCTGAAGCTAGGAGGAGGTCACGGCAGAGGGAAGGGGCAATCGCGTCGCGGTCCGGGTCCGGTGGCGCCCGATTCGACGCACGACGGAGCCTCAGCCCGCCACCCGTAACACGACCTTGCCGATATGCCCCGGGCTCTCCACCCGCTCATGCGCCGCCGCCGCCTCTTCCAGCGGGAACTCCGAATCCATCACCGGTGCGATCCGGCCCGCATCGAGCAGCGGCCACACCTTGTCGCGCAGCTCCGCCGCGATCCGCGCCTTGGCGTTGTCCGACTGGGGCCGCAGCGTCGAGCCGGTGACGGTCAGCCGCCGCATCATGATCTGGGCGAAGTTCACCTCCGCCTTGGGACCGCCGAGAAAGGCGATGTGCACCATTCGCCCCTGGTCGGCCAGCGCCTTGAGGTTGCGCGGGATATAGGCGCCGCCGACCATGTCGAGGATCAGGTCCATCCCGCCCGCGTCGCGCGCCACCTCGACGAAATCCTCGTCGTTGTAGTTGATCGCCCGTTCCGCGCCGAGCCGTTCGCAGACCGCGCATTTCTCCTTCGAGCCCGCGGTGGTGAACACCCGCGCGCCGAAGGCATTGGCGAGCTGGATCGCCGTGGTCCCGATCCCCGACGAGCCGCCGTGGACCAGGAAGCGCTCGCCCGCCGTGAGCCCGCCGCGCATGAACACGTTGGACCAGACGGTGAAGAAGGTCTCGGGCAGGCAGGCCGCCTCTTTCAGGCCCATGCCCTCGGGCACCGGTAGCGCGTGGGCCGCCGGACAGAGCGCGTATTCGGCATAGCCGCCGCCGGGCAACAGCGCGCAGACCGCGTCGCCGACCGCCCAGTCGCTCACCCCGGGGCCGACCGCCGCGACCTTGCCAGCCGCTTCCAGCCCGGGCAGGTCGCTCGCCCCCTTGGGCGGGGCATAGGCGCCCGCGCGTTGCAGCGCGTCGGGCCGGTTCACGCCCGCATAGGCCACCTCGATCAGGATCTCGCCGGCCCCGGGCACCGGCACGTCGCGCTCGGCCAGCCGTAGCACCTCGGGCCCACCGGGCTGCGAGATTTCGACGACGCGCATCCGCTTGGCGATGCTCATCGATCGCGTCCGCCCGGATAGCCCGGCCGCGCCGACCCCGGCGCCCGCACCATGTCGAGCACCCGGCCCGGACCTTTCATCACCGCATCGACCAGCGGGTTCTTCTTCACCTGGGCCTTGAGCTTCTCGAACTGCATCACGTTCTCGATGCGCCGGTCGAGAAACTCCCAGGTCCGCGCGCTGCCCTCGCTCTCGTCGCCGAGCCAGTAGAGCGCGGTCGCGGAGAACACCGCCGAGAGCGAGCTGCGTTTGGTGTACCAGTTGATGTCGCGCGAGGTATCGCCGAGCACCGTCCAGATCTCGTCCGCCGTGCCCCACAGCGCCTGTGCGCCTGTCGCGGCATGCTGCGGCAGGGCGAACAGGCTCATGCCGCGGCGCACCAGCTCCTTGTCCGAGATTTCGAGCCGCAGCCGCACCGCATGGATGATCCGGTCGCGAAACCGCATCTGGCCGAGATCGGCGGCCCGCAGCGCTTCGACCATCTGCGCGTCGAGACGCCGGTGATAGGCGAGCGCCAGATCGGGCGGACCCTTGGGGAACAGCAGCTTCACGCTCTGCGCGCTCAGGCCGAGATCGGCCCGGGTCGCGTCGATCGTCGCCTGGCTCCAGCCGTCGAACAGCGCATGGGTCATCGCGGCATCGAGGAAATCGTCTTTTGTGCTCATCTCGGGCCTCACGGGTTTTCCCCATCCATGCACATCCCCGCCCGGGCTTCAACGGCCTGCGCGATCTGTGCCCGCGCTGCGCGGAACCCGGCGGGCGCACTGGACAAGCGGCCGGGACGCTGCTATGGAGCGGCCTCCTGCAATTCTGCAACTCAAACTTAGAAAGGTGGTGACAACCACATGCAGGTTTCCGTTCGCGACAACAACGTCGATCAGGCGCTCCGTGCCCTGAAGAAGAAGCTGCAGCGTGAGGGCGTCTTCCGCGAGATGAAGCTTCGGCAACATTTCGAGAAGCCCTCCGTCAAGAAAGCGCGCGAAAAGGCCGAGGCCATCCGCCGCGCCCGCAAGCTCGCGCGCAAGAAGGCGCAGCGTGAAGGCCTCCTCTGAGGCGTTGTTCACGACGGTGCGGGCCTGGCCCCGCGAAAATGTATTCGGTGGCGTAAGCCGCTTTGAGACCCCCGGCGTCGTCCGGGGGTTTTCTCTTTCGGGAGGCCCCGATGCCCTGGGAAGTCATCATCGAAGCCCGCTATCCGGGCGATGCCGACACCGTCTTTGCCGAGGCGCTCGATTTCGCCGAACTGCGTGAAGCGATGCGCGGCCTGGCCCGCTACGAGGGCCTGCCCGAGGGCGAGGCGTTCGAAGGTCAGACCGTGGTGGTCGACGTGACCCTGTTCGGGTTCCTCAGGAACCCGGGCCATAGCATGCATGTCGAACGCCTCGACCGGGCGGCGCGCATCCTCCAGAGCCGCGAACACAACGCCTCGGTCAGCCGCTGGGACCATACCCTCTCGGTCCAGCCGCGGCCCGGATCGAACGGCGACGACGGCTGCCTCTGGACCGACCGGGTGGTGATCGACGCCCCGCGCGGCGCCTGGGGCACCGCCCTTTTCGCCCGCTTCGTCTACGCCCGCCGCCACCGCCACCGCGGCGCGCTGTCGATCGCGAAAGCGATGCGACGGATCTGATCCCTGCCTTTTTCTTGGGGAAAATACTCCGGGGGTTGGGGCGCTGGCCCCCCAGCGACCATGGACATTCCCGGGCGCGGAGCCCATCTAGGTCCGATGGAGTTCCAGACCCCCCTCGTGCCCGCCACGCTCGTCAAACGCTACAAGCGTTTCCTCGCCGATTGCCGCCTGGGCGACGGCACCGAGATCACTGCGCATTGCGCGAACCCCGGCAGCATGATGGGCCTCGCCACGCCCGGCACCCGGGTCTGGCTCGAACCCAACGACGACCCGAAGAAGAAGCTCGACTGGGGTTGGCGCCTGGTCGAGCACCTCGACGGCCATTTCACCGGGGTCGATACCTCGTTGCCCAACCGGATGCTCAAGGCGGCGCTCGAAGCGGGCGAGGTGCCGGGGCTCGACGGCTACGACGCGGTGCGGGCAGAGGTGCAATATGGCGACAAGAGCCGGGTCGATTTCCTGCTGACCGCCGACGGAAAGCCCGACACCTATGTCGAGGTGAAATCGGTCACGCTCTGCCGCACCCTGGCACGGCCGAATTTCCCGATGCGGTGACCGCGCGGGGCATGCGGCACATGCTGGCTCGCATTGATGAAGAAGAAGGGGCAGCGCGCGGTGCTCCTGTTCCTCGTCCAGCGCACCGACGCGGCCGAGGTCCGGCTCGCTGAGGATATCGACCCCGACCATGTCCTGGCTTTCCGCAAGGCCTACGGGCTCGGTGTCGAAGTGCTCGCGTTCGCGACCAATATCTCGCCCAAAGGGGTGAGCCTCGGGCGCCAGCTGCCGTTCATTCCGCCAATGTGAGGGCCGGAACGCGCCCGGGTCTCACGGCGCCGCGATGGCGATCGTCGGATCTTCGGTGACCACCGTGACTTGCACATCCGCGGCGGGCTCCGGCGCCCAGCTCGCGATCCCCTCGGCGAGCCTCGATCCGCAATATCCGGGCGGCGTCGGGCGTCAGCCAGACCGGTAGCGCCCGCCCCACCAGCTGCCGAACCGGTTGGGCTCGGGCTTGAATAGAACCGGTAGGCCAGCGCCTCGGCGCCGTCGAGATCGACCGTCCCGAGACATTCGGGCTCGCTCACCGAGGCGGCGATCAGGTCCCGGTCTCGCGCGCGAACCCTTCCGGGTCGTCGATCCCGGTGCTGCCGATCGACGTCCAGGGCCCTCGGCCGTGTCGCTCCGCCAGGTCTCGGCGCCGATGCCGAGGAAACAGCCGTTCACCGAGCAGTTGATCGACTTGACCGGTCCGTCCCAGAACACCTCCGACACCTGCGTCTCGCTGCCGTTCGGCGCGCGGGACATCGTCACCTCGTGGCGGTTCGCCCGCGTGAACGGGTCCCAGGCGCCGCCGTCGAACAGCGCCGCGATCTCTCCGGCGCAATCGGCGACGGCGGGCAGGGGCAGGGAAAGGCGAAAACAAGGGTCAGCGAACGCATCGGCAAATCTCCGGAACGGGTCGAAAGTCACCCCGACCCTAGGCGAAAGCGCCGCAGGACGGCAAGCGCGCCGCGCACTGGCCCTCGTGCGCAATCTGTCCTATCTAGAAAGGCGGAAGAAAGACGGGAGACACCATGGACACGCGCGGTCGCCTCACCAAGGACGGTATTCGCATCTACGAAGACGCGGATTTCGCAGGCATGCACAAGGCGGGCCGGCTCGCGGCCGAGATCCTCGACCGGATCATTCCCCATATCGTCCCGGGCGTGACCACCGGCGAGATCGACAAGGCCGTCGAGGACATGGTGAACGAAGCCGGCGCCACCTCGGCCACCATCGGCTACAAGGGCTACCAGCACGCCACCTGCATCTCGATCAACCACGTCGTCTGCCACGGCATCCCCTCGGAAAAGCGCCTGCACGAGGGCGACATCCTCAACATCGACGTGACCGTGATCGTCGACGGCTGGTACGGCGACACCTCGCGGATGTACGCGGTCGGCAACATTCCCCGCAAGGCCGAGCGGCTGATCGAGGTCACCCACGAGGCACTGATGCGCGGCATAGAGGCGGTGAAGCCCGGCAACACCTTCGGCGACATCGGCCACGCGATCCAGACCTTCGTCGAGGCGAACCGGATGAGCGTGGTGCGCGATTTCTGCGGCCACGGGCTCGGCCAGGTGTTCCACGCGCCGCCCAACGTGCTGCATTACGGCCGGCCCGGAAAGGGCGCGGTGCTGGAAGAGGGCATGTTCTTCACCATCGAGCCGATGGTCAACCTCGGTCGCCCCGAGACCAAGGTACTGGCGGACGACTGGACGGCGGTGACCCGCGACAAGTCGCTGTCTGCCCAGTTCGAGCATTCCATCGGGGTGACCGCAACGGGGGCCGAGATCTTTACCCTCAGCCCGGCGGGCAGGTTCTACCCGACCTGGGGGTGAGGCGCGGGCCAAGCGGTTTCGAAACCGCTTTCGAAGGCGTTTCGAAACGCCTTCCCACCGCCCGGCTCACCCTTTGGAAAACGGCCGACCGCGTGGTCCCGGCCCCGGCTCCGCCTTCGCCACCTTCTCCCGCCTGCGCAGATCGTGGACCCGGTCGAGATCGGCGAGCCGCCGGTCCATCAGCGGCTCCGCCACCACGCCCCCGAACCGTGCCTCGGTGATGTAGACCGGCCGTAGGTCAACCAGCGCGATCACCGCGCGGCAAGGGATCCAGCCGTCATCGTCTGCCCCATCCTCCGCATAGCGGAACATGAACCCGCCCGAGAGGCCTTCGTTGCCGAAGTCGAGCGCCCGCCCCGCGCCGTCGACCGCCCGGTCGCGGCAGTCCTTGCACAGGTGCCAGGGGTAGCGCAGGAAGGGCTTCAGCGGCGTCCCGCAAGCGGGGCAGAAATGGCCCGGCGCCGCGCTCACGATCCGATCCCGATGAGGCCGGGCAGGTCCGCCATCTCGGTGAACACCTCCGCCCCGACCGCGCGCAGATGCTCGGCCCCATGCAGCCCGGCCGCGAAGCCGAGCGTGCGGAACCCGCCGGCAACCCCGGCCCTGCACCCGGACGGGCTGTCGTCGACCACCACGCAGGCCTCGGGCGCCAGGCCGAAGGCGGCAGCGGCGGCGAGGTAGACGGCGGGATCGGGCTTCGGCGCCCCCAGCGCCTGCGCGGAAAACAGATGCTCCTTCACCCGGGTCCAGATCCGCGGATGCTGCGGCAACGTGGTCTCCATCTTGCGCATCTCGCCGTTCGAGCCCACGGCATAGCGCAGACCGGCCGCGTCCAGCGCGTCGAGCACCGCTTCCACGCCGGGGATCAGCGGCGTGCCCTCGGCGAGCCGCGCATAGAGCCGGTCGTAGACCCCGCGGTGCCAGTCCTCGGGCAGCGGGAACCCCGCCGCGCGCAGGGCGGCGCCGACCCCGGGCAGGGTCTTGCCGACGAAGAGCTCGATCACCTCGTGGCGGGTCTTGTCGATGCCGAGCGCGGCCAGTTCGCCCGCGATATGGTCCACCCCGACCGCCTCGCTGTCGACGATCACCCCGTCGCAATCGAACAGAACCGCTTCGACCTTCATGTCGCCTCCAGGATGTGGATCCTGGTGTCACCGTAGCGGCGTGCGTCGAGAAGGGCGAGCCCGTCGGGCGGCGACACATCCGCGCTCTCTTCCCAGACTACCAGCGCGCCCGGGGCGATCCAGCCGCCCGCAAGCGCGGCGGTAAGCGCCTTTTCCCCGAGCCCTTTGCCATAGGGCGGATCGCAGAAGACGAGCCCATGCGGCGCGCCGGGGCAGGGGCCGAGACGGGTCGCGTTGCGCCCCACCAGCACCGCGCGGTCGCCCGCGCCGAGGGTCGCGATGTTGTCGCGGATCAGGCGCTGGGCCACCCGGCCGTCATCGACGAACACCGCCTCCGCCGCGCCGCGCGACAGCGCTTCCAGCCCGAGTGCCCCGGTGCCGGCGAACAGGTCGAGCACCCGCGCATCGGTGATCGGGTCGCCGAACCGCCCGCCCGCCAGCATCGAAAACAGGCTCTCGCGCACCCGGTCGGTGGTGGGCCGCAGATGCGCGCCCGCGTCGCCCTTGCCGACCGCGGCGAGCGGCCGGCCGCGCCAGTCTCCGGCGATGATCCGCATGACCCGCGCGCGCCCCGGCCGTCAGGGCTTGAGCAGCGGCTTGAGGTCGGTCGCCGGGTCAGCAACCATCGCCTTGTCGGCACTCCTGCCGGCCTCGATCAGCCGCTTGCCGATCATGTAGGCGCGCGGATCGTTCATCGCGTCGATGGCGAGCAGGTCGTCGCCCCGGTAGTACCAGAAGCTCACGCTGCCCTCGCCCTGACGGGTGACGATCTCGTCATAGCCGGTGCCGAGCCCGGCGATCTGGAGCTTGACCGCGTATTGATCCGACCAGAACCAGGGCCGGGGCACGTAGGCCGCACCGGCGCCCAGCATGTTCTCGGCCACGAGTTCTCCCATGTCGATCGCGTTGCCGACGCTTTCGAGCCGCATCCGGCCGTCGCCCTTTGGAAACGAGGCGCAATCGCCCGCGGCCCAGATGCTCGGGTCGGAGGTCCGCCCCTCGGCATCGACGGCGATGCCGTTGTCGATGGTGAGCCCCGCCTGTTCGGCGACCGCGATATCGGGCTTGATCCCGACCCCGACGATCACGAAATCCACGTCCAGGCTGGTGCCGTCGCCGAGCTCCGCCCCGCTGACCCGGGCTTCTCCGGTGAGCTGCGCAAGCCCCACGCCTTCGCGGATGTCGACGCCGTGTTCGCGGTGCAGGGCACGGAAATAATCCGAGGTCTGCGGCGCCGCGACCCGTTGCAGGATCCGCTCCGACATCTCCACGAGGGTAACCCTGAGCCCCTTCTTCGCCGCCACCGCCGCCGCTTCCAGCCCGATATAGCCGCCGCCGACGATCAGCACCTTCGCGCCTTCGCGAAACTCCGGCGCCATCGCGTCGACATCGGCGAGCGTGCGCACGCAATAGACCCCGTCGAGATCGCCGCCGATGGCGTTCGGCAGCCGGTTCGGCACCGCCCCGGTGGTCAAGGCGAGCATGTCATAGGAGATCTTGTCGTCCCCGACGGTGACGGTCTTGGCGTCGCGGTCGATAGCCTCGACCCGGGCGCCGAGCCGAAGCGTCACGTCGTTCTCGGCAAACCAGGCCTCGGCGCAGAAACAGCCGGTCGAGCTCCATCTCGCCCAGCAGATAGGCCTTGGACAAAGGCGGGCGCTGGTAGGGCGGCGCGGATCCTCGCCGATCACGGTGATCTGCCCCCAAAGCCTTTGGCGCGCAGCTTGGCGACCAGCGAAGCGGCAGCCTGTCCGGCTCCGACGACGACGACATGACTCACGGCGCTCTCCTTGTTTTGTGTCTGGTCCGGCACCCTAGGTTGCGCATACAACCTTGGCAAATGCGAACAGGAGTATTGCATGTCGATCGAAGTTGGAAACACGTTGCCGGACGTCAACCTGATGCGGATGGGCGCCGAGGGGCCGGAAAGCGTGTCGCTCGCGGCTCTCACGGCCGGGCGCAAGGTGGTGATCTTCGCCGTGCCCGGCGCCTTCACCCCCACCTGCCATTCGGCGCACCTGCCGGGATCTGTCACCGCGATGGACGCGCTGAAGGCGAAGGGCGTCGAGGCGGTGATCTGCGTCTCGGGCAACGATCCCTTCGTGATGGGCGCCTGGGGCGAGACCACCGGGGCGTCCGCCGCGGGGATCGAGATGCTCGCTGACGCCGACGGTAGTTTCGCGCGGGGCCTCGGCATGGAGCTCGACGCGCCGGCGGCGGGCTCTACGGCCGCACCAAGCGGCTTGCGCTCGCCGCCGAGAATGGCGTGGTGACGGTCTGGCACCCCGAAACCGGTCGCGGCTGCGAAATCTCCGGCGGTCCGGCAATGGTGGCGGCGCTGTAAGGGCGGTCGGGCCGGGCCGGGGGAAGCCGCTTCGAAGCGGCTTCACACGCGGGTTCGAACCCGCGTCTCAAGGCGTTTCGAAACGCCTTTGCCCCGGCGCGCCCGCTCGGCGCGGCCGGGCGGGGTCAGATCGCGGCGACCACCGTCGCCAGCATCTCCTTGACCTGGCCCGCCACGGCCTTCTGCCTGGTCGTTGTCGATCCCGGCCATCGAGGCCTGCGGGTCGACCGCCGATACCTCGATGCCGCCGTCGACCGCGCGCAGGATCACGTTGCAGGGCAGCATCGCGCCCACCTTCGGTTCGTGCCCGATCGCCTGGTAGGCGAGCTTCGGGTTGCAGGCGCCGAGGATCTTGTAGCCCGGCATGTCGACGTCGATCTTTTTCTTCATGGTCGCGGCGACGTCGATCTCGGTCAGCACGCCGAACCCGTTCGCGGCGAGCGCCTCGCGGGTGCGGGTCTCGATGGCGTCGAAGGCGGCGCCCTCGAACAGGCGGTCGATGGTGTAGCTCATCACTCTCTCCAGATATGCGGTTTTCTGAATGTGGGTGGGCGAGCGTCGCGGGTCAACCGGTGCCGCGCTTGAACGGGCCGAGGGCCGTGAGAATCTCGATGTCTTCGCCCACTGCTTCGGCCTCGCGCGCGACGAAATCCTCGACCGCCCTGCGAAACCCCGCATCCGCGATCCAGTGCAGGCTGTGGGTGGGTTGCGGCAGGTAGCCGCGCGCGAGCTTGTGGTCGCCCTGGGCGCCGGCCTCGACCCGCTTGAGGCCCCGTTCGATGGCGAAATCGCAGGCCTGGTAATAGCACAATTCGAAATGCAGGAACGGGTGGTGCTCGGTCTGGCCCCAGTAGCGGCCATAGAGCGTATCGCGGCCGATGAAGTTGAGCGCGCCGGCGACGGGCGTGCCGTCCCGCAGCGCCAGCACCAGGAGCACGTCGTCGCGCATCTCCGCCTGGACGATGTCGAAGAAGGCCCGGGTGAGATAGGGCGAGCCCCATTTCCGGGCGCCGGTGTCCTGGTAGAACTGCCAGAAGATGTCCCAATGCTCAGGGCGCAGATCGTCGCCGGTGAGCTGGACGATCTCGCCGCCGAACTCCAGCGCGCCGCGCCGCTCGCGCCGGATCGCCTTGCGCTTGCGGCTCGACAGCGTCTCGAGGAAGGCGTCGTAATCGGCGTAGCCATCGTTCTCCCAGTGGTACTGCGTGCCCAGCCGGTGGATGAGCCCCATCGCCCTGCCCGCCGCCGCTTCGGCTTCGGTGCAGAAGGTGACATGGAGCGAGGACAGCCCCGCCTCGGCCGCCACCTGCACAGCACCCTGCACGATGGCGGCCGCGCCCGGTGCCTCGTGCCCGGGCCGGGTGAGAAACCGTCGCCCGGTCACCGGGGTGAAGGGCACCGCAATCTGCAGCTTCGGGTAATACCGCCCGCCCGCCCGTTCATAGGCATCGGCCCAGGACCAGTCGAAGACGTACTCGCCGTGCGAATGGCTCTTGAGATAGGCGGGGGCGACGGCGATGGTCTGGCCGCCGTCCCGCACAGTGATGTAGCGCGGCGCCCAGCCGGTGGCGCGCCCGACGCTGTCCGAGCGTTCGAGCGCCAGCAGGAACCGGTGGGTGGTGAACGGATCGATCGGCCGACCGGACCCTTCCGGCGCCGCGCAGGCATCCCAGTCGGAGGCCGGAATCGCCTCCAGGGTTTCGTGCAACCGGATTTCGAGGCTGTCGCTCATGCGCCGATACTGCCCGGCACCCCGGCGGGGTCAAGCCGGGAGCGCAGCGACATAGCCTTCGAAGGTGATGTTGTCGGCGACCTCCCGGGCCGCTTTTTCCTGTTCTTCGGATCGCACGGTCCAGCACAGGATCGGCACGCCCCGGGCCTTGAGCTCAGCCACCCGCGGGTTGGCCAGATCGCGCCGATCGTGGCTGATGAAGCTGGCGCCGACGCGGTCGAAATCGGCGATCGCGGCGAGATGGGCGCGGGTCGCCTCCGGCGGCCCCTGCGCCTCGGCATCGTTCCAGGCATAGGTGGTGAGCCCGCGCGGCACCCGCGGCGCCAGCTTCGCCATCTCGGCGATGGAATGTGGATTGAAGCTCATCACCGCGACCGGCCCCCGGTAGCCTTCAAGCGCGCGAAACACGCCGTGTTCCAGGGGACCGACGGCAGGCCCCATCGCCCCGTCCTGGTCCTTGATCTCGATCAGCACCGGCACCCGGCCGGCCACCAGGTCGAGCACCCGCGCGAGGGTGGGGATGCCTTCCGCCGAATCGCCGAGCCGCAGGCTTTCGAGCGCCGTGGCGCTGTGGATCCGCACCGGCCCGGAGGTCTCGGTCAGCCGGTCGAGCTCGTCGTCGTGGAACACCATCGCCACCTCGTCCGCCGAGGGCTGGACGTCGATCTCGATGCCATAGCCCGCCGCCACCGCCGCGCGGACGGCGGCGAGCGAGTTCTCGGGCGCATAGGCCCCGTGCAACGCCCGGTGGGCGATGGGACGGCGCAGGAAAGCGTCGGGAAGGGGGGTCATCGCAGCTGGAAGATCCCCTCGATCTCGACCGCCACGCCGAACGGCAGGCTGGCCGCGGAGACCGCCGAGCGGGTGTGCCGCCCGGCCTCGCCCAGGGCTTCGACGAGGAAGTCGGAGGCGCCGTTGACGACCTTGGGCTGCTCGCCGAAATCGGCGGTGGAATTGACGAAGCCGGTGAGCTTGACCACCCGCTTCAGCCGGTCGAGGTCGCCGCCGGCCGCGGCCTTGACCTGGGCGAGCAGGCTGATCGCGCAGAGCCGGGCGGCGGCGGCGCCGTCCTCGACGCTCATGTCGTCCCCGAGCTTGCCGGTGACGAAGGCGCCGTCCTGCATCGAGACCTGTCCGGAGACATAGACCATGCCGTCGAGCACCATCCAGGGCACGTAATTGGCCGCGGGCGCGGGTGCATTGGGCAGCGTGACGCCAAGCTCGGCGAGGCGTTGTTCGAAGCCGCTCATGGGATTCCTCCTGTGTTTCGCCTCGACGCTACAGGGGGGGCGAAAGGAGGTAAACGGAGAAGCTGCGCGGTGCGGCACCGAATCCAGAAATCCGGATTTCTGGATTCGGGTTAATGCGGAAAACGAACGCCTTTTCAGAGGGTTCCAAAGACATATCCGAAGAGCGGAAACCGCCGTTAACCGCAGGTTAACCAAGCCACGGCAGGCGCCCCCAAGGCGAGGCAAGCCATCGCTGTCGGTCGCCGCTTACGTCAGTTCTCGCGGAACGCGGTGCTGAAATAATCGAGGAACGGTTTCAGGAAGTAGGCCGCGGGGCTGTGTTCGCCGGTGCGCAGATAGGCTTCCACCGGCATGCCCGGCACCAGCACCGAGCCCTCGGGGAGCTTCGCGATCTCGCCTTCCGAGATCTCCACCCGGGCGCGGTAGAAGCTGCGTCCGGTGCGCTCATCGTGGATCGCATCCGGCGACACCGAGATGACGCGGCCCCAGATCTCCGGCGTGCGCCGCGTGTCGAAGGCAGAGAACCGCAGCACCACGTCCTGGCCGACATGCACCTGGTCGACATGGATCGTTTCGACCTGCACCCCGATGATCAGCGGCCGGTCCTGGGGCACGATGAACAGGATCGGCTCGGCCGGCCGGATCACCGATTTCTCGCCGTAGACGCTGAGTTCGTGCACCGCGCCCGCCAGTGGGGCACGGATGTCGAGCCGGTTGAGCTGTTCGAGCACCGCCCGGCGCCGTTCGGCCAGTTCCAGCTCGGTGCCTTCCTGGTCGGAGAGCCGCCCGATCGCCTCCTCGCGCATCTGCGCGCGGAGCTTCTGGATCTCGATATCGATCTCGGTGATCTGGCCCTCGCTCTGGGCGATCGAGGCGATGATCTCGCCCAACGACCCTTGCAGCCCGGCCTGCTCCCGTTGCAGCCCGAGCACCTTGGTCAGCTGGGCAAGCCCCTGGTCCTGCAGCCGTTTCTGGCCGGTGAGTTCTTCCTCCACGAGCGTCAGCTGGGCCTGCAGCGCGGTGTGCTGCGCGCCGAGCCCCTCGATCTGGGCGGAGATCTGCCCCTTGCGCTTGCCAAGCTGGTCGATCGAGGCGGCGAGGCTTTCGGCCCGCTGAGCGAACAGCCGGCGGTTGCTGTCGAGCATCTCGCCGATTTCCGGAGACCGCTCCGCCGCCGCCGTCAATTCGGGATCGAACGTGATCTGGTCGGCGCCGTCGCGCTCGGCCTCGTAGAGCCCACGTTGCGCCATCAGCTTGAACAGCTGGCTCTCGATGATGCTGATTTCGCTGGTCAGCCGGTTCCGGTCGAGCCGGATCAACACCTGGTCGGCCGCGACCACGTCGCCTTCGCGCACCAGCACTTCATCGACCACGCCGCCATCGGGATGCTGCACCGCCTGGCGGTTGGTCTCGACCTCGATCATGCCGTGGGCGACGATGGCGCCGGCGAGCGTGGTGGTCACCGCCCAGGTCCCGAGCCCGCCGACCAGCAGCAGGACCGCGACCAGCCCGAGCATCAGCGGTTTTCGCGCCGACCAGGCGCGCAGCACCTCGGGGTCGCCCCCGTTCCGGCGGGGCTCGGGCTTCGCCGGCACTGCCAGCTGTTTCGGTTTGATCTTCGCCACGGCCGTATTCATCACGTCACCCCGCCGCTGCGGCCCTCGGCCGAGCTCGCCTGGATCTGGCGCGCGTTCTGCACGGTGCGTTCCAGCACCTCGTCGCGCGGACCCAGCGCCTTGATCATGCCGTGGTCGAGCACCATCAGCTGCTCGCATTCGGAGATGGCCGAAGGCCGGTGCGCCATGATCAGCACCGTGCCGCCCTGCGCCTTCATCTCGCGCACCGCGACGTTCAGCGCCACGCTGCCCTCGTTGTCGAGGTTGGAGTTCGGCTCGTCGAGCACCAGCACGACCGGCTCGCCATACATCGCGCGGGCAAGGCCGATGCGCTGCATCTGGCCGCCCGACAGCATCCCGCCGCCCGACGAGACCCGGGTGTCGTAGCCCTCGGGCAGTTCGAGGATCATCTCGTGCGCGGCCGATTTCTTGGCCGCCTCGACCACCTTGGCGTCATCGGGCGTGGTCAGCCCGGCGATGTTCTCGGCGATGGTGCCGTCGAACAGCTGGACCCGCTGTGGCAGGTAGCCGATGTGCTGGCCGAGCACCGCCGGTTCGAACTGGTCGAGCGAGGCGCCGTCGAGTCGGATCTTGCCGCCCGCGGGCTTCCACACCCCGGTCAGGCAGCGCGCCAGCGTCGATTTGCCGGCCCCCGAGGGCCCGATCACGCCAAGCGCGGTGCCCGGCTGGATGTCGAAGTTGATCATCCTGAGCGAGGCCTGGCTCTGGCCGGGCGGAATGACGGTGAGGTTCTCGGCCTTGAGATGCCCCGAGGGTTTCGGCAGCTGGGTGCGGTGCGGTTCGGGGGGAACCTCGCCGAGCAGCTCGACCAGCCCCTGCCAGCCGGCGCGGGCGCGCTGCACCGATTGCCACTGGCCGATGGCGAGGTCGACCGGCGCCAGCGCCCGGCCGAGCAGGATCGAGCCCGCGATCATCGCGCCGGGGCTGAGCTCGCCCTGCAGCACGAGATAGGCGCCCATGCCCAGCATTGCCGATTGCAGGAACATCCGGAAGGTCTTGGACATCGACGAGAACTGGCCGGCCCGGTCCGACGACAGGATGGTATCGGCCAGCGCCTTGCGCCGGGCCTCATGCCAGCGTTCGAAGGCGGCATCGGACATCCCCAGTGCCCGCACCATCTCGGCCTCGGAACGGACCTGTTCGGCCCAGCGTTCGGCCTGGACCGAGGCGATGTTGGCGTTGCGCACCGGCCCGGAGGTGAACACCTGGTTGGCGATGGTGATGAGCACCAGCACCACCCCGCCCGCGAGGGCGAGCAGGCCGAGATAAGGGTGGAAGATGGCGATGCCGGCGAGGAAGATCGGCGTCCAGGGAATGTCGAACATCGCGGTGATGACCGGCGACGACAGCACCCGCTGCACCGCTTCGAGATCGCGCAGCGTGTTCGAGGTGCGTCCCGCGCCGCCCGGCGTGGCGGCCTCGCGCCGCAGCATCGCCGAGAACACCCGCGCGTCGAGCCGGGCCTGGAAGCCCGCGCCGATCCGCGCCAGCACCCGGCCGCGGGCATATTCCAAGAGCCCCATCATCGCGAAGAGGAAGCCCATCAGCGCCGTCAGCGCCACCAGCGTGCTCTCCGAGCGCGAGCCCAGCACCCGGTCATAGACCTGCAGCATGTAGAGCGGACCGGTGAGCATGAGCAGGTTGACGAATACGGAAAAGATCCCCGCCGCCCAGAACAGCCCGCGGCTTTCGGCCCGCGTCGCGCGCAGCTCCGCCGTACCCTGGTTGATCTGTGCCGCGGAAAGTTTTTGTGTGCCTGGTGCTGCCACGCTGAGCCTGCTTCAATTTTTTTGCCGGTTTTGCACCGGTTCATGGCGCCAATATGGCACTAATCATACCTTTCCGCCCCGGGTCCGCGCAACCGGCTTCCTGTCGCCCGCTACCCGTCGATGCCGAGGATCGACCGCAACACCCCGAAAAGCGTGTCCTGGCCGCCGGGCGTGCCGAAGCTCGGCGGCTCGAATTCCGGGGCCGGGGCGATCCCGGGGCCCTCGGCGATCGGCGTGTTTCCGTCGATCATCGGCAGCGGCCGCGGGGTGAGGTCCTTCTGCACCCGGGTCATGGTCTCGTGCCAGATCTCGGCCGGCAACCCGCCGCCGGTCACGCCGGTGAGTGGCGTGTTGTCGTCGTATCCCATCCAGACCCCGGCGACGTAATCGGCGGTGAACCCGATGAACCAGGCGTCGCGCGCGGCGCTGGTGGTGCCGGTCTTGCCGGCTGCCTGGTAGCCGTCGAGCCGCGCCCGCGCACCCGAGCCCGACTGCACCACCTGGCTCATCATGTAGATCAGCTGTTCGGCCGCACGCTTCGAAATCACCCGTTCGCCGATCCCGCCAGCCTGTTCCATCAGCGGCGCCTCGTCGCCGAGAAGCCGCAGATCGACGAGCCCGTAGGGCGTGACCGACGAACCGCCGTTGAGGATGCCGGCATAGGCCCCGGTCATCTGCAGCAGCGAAGTCTCGGAGGCACCGAGCGCCAGCGCCGGCCCGGCGGCGAGGTCGCTTTCGATCCCGAACATCGAGGCCACGGTGCGCACGTTTTCGCGCCCCACCGATTCCGAGAGCTTCACCGCGGGGATGTTGAGCGAATTCTTCAGCGCGTCTGTGAGCGTCACCCAGCCCTTGTAGCTGCGGGTGTAGTTTTCCGGGCACCACTGGCCCGAGCCCGGCACCTCCATGCAGAACGGCGCGTCCTCGATCAGGCTCTCGTAGGTCCAGCCGAGGTCCAGCGCCGCGGCATAGACGAAGGGCTTGAACGCCGAGCCGGTCTGCCGGATCGCCTGCGTGGCGCGGTTGAAATCGCCGGGCAACGGCGCGTCGCGCCCGCCGACCATCGCCCGCACCGCGCCGTCGGCGCTCATCACCACGATCGCCGCCTGCGCGGTGGATTCCTCGCTCACCTTCTCGGAAAACACCTGCTCCAGCGCCGCCTCGGCCGCCATCTGGATGTCCTGGTCGTAGGTGGTGTGGATGATGACGTCTTCGGTCGTGTCGCGGGTCAGGAAGGACGGGCCCGACGACATCACCCAATCGGCGAAGAACCCGCCCGACCGCTGTTCGGCCGCGGCCGACAGCGCCGGCGGACGGGCGCGCACCAGCTTGGCCTCGTCCGCGCTCAGGTAGCCTTGCTCCTCCATCAGCTTGACGACCGTGAGCGCCCGGTCCCAGGAGCGCTGGAAGTTGTTGGTCGGGTCATAGCGCGACGGCGCGGTCAGGGCCCCCGCGAGGATCGCCGCCTCGCCGGCGGTGATCTGACTCGCCGAATGGCCGAAGTAGCGCTGGCTCGCGGCCTCGACGCCGTAGGCGCCGGAGCCGAGGTAGGCGCGGTTGAGGTAGATGGTCAGGATGTCGTTCTTCGAGAATTTCGCCTCGAGCGCCAGGGCGTAGACCGCTTCCTTGGCCTTGCGCACCAGCGAGCCGCGGCGGCAGTCGGCCTCGTACTCGGCTTCCGACATGCCGGTGTCGGGGTCGTAGGGCACGCCCAGGCACAGGAGCTTGGCGGTCTGCTGGGTGAGCGTCGAGCCGCCATGCCCGGACAGCGCCGAGCGCCCTTCCGACAGGTTGATCCGGATGGCGCTGGCGATGCCGCGCGGGCTGAGCCCGAAATGGCGATAGAACCGCCGGTCCTCGGTGGCGATGACGGCGTTGCGCAGGTCCTCAGACACGGTGTCGGCGGTGACCAGCCCGGCATATTGCTGGCCGCGCCAGGCAAAGGTGTCGCCGTAGCGGTCGAGCAGCGTGACCGACCCCTTGGCGCGGCCGTCCACCATGGCGGCGAGCGGCGGCATGGACGAGGCGTAATAGGCCACCGCGCCGGCGAGCAGCAACCCGCCGATCAGCGCGCCGATGAGGGCGGTCTTCAGCCCGAGACGGAACACCCAGCGTACCAGCGCGAGCGGCAGCGCGAAGATCCACGGCAGCTTGCGTCCCGAGCGGCGCGACGTCTTGCGGCGCGCGCTGCGGCTGGAGGTGGCGCGGCTCTTCGTGGCGGTCTTGGCCGTCTTGGTGCTCTTGCGCGCCTTCTTGGCCGCGGGATAGCGACGATCCGCGACCAGGGGAGGGCGCCTGGAACCTTTGTTGCTCATGAAGTGTCGTCCGACCTGCTCTGTTTTCGACACAGTATCGACTCGGGGCCCCGAATACGAGAGGGGACGGGATCTGCCGTCGCCGCGACCATCGTTTCGCTGATTAAATTTTAGGCATATCACCGCGAATTTGCGCAAAAACCGGCTAATTGCCTGTTTTGCAGGCAGTCGAATTGGGGCGATTCCTTGTTCATCGGCCCGCCGCGGCGCTTGGTGCTCCCATCACAACGCGCGGGCCGCGCCCGCTAAGGCAGAAGGGGAACAACGTGAAACTGATCATTGCAGCGATCAAGCCGTTCAAGCTCGAGGAGGTGCGCGAGGCGCTCACATCCATCGGCGTACGCGGCATGATGGTGACTGAAATCAAGGGTTTCGGGACCCAGTCGGGCCATACCGAGATCTACCGCGGCGCCGAGTACGCGGTGAATTTCGTGCCCAAGGTCAAGCTCGAGATCGTGGTCGCCGATTCGCTGGCCGAACAGGTCGTGGAGACCATCACCAAGACAGCCCAGACCGGCAAGATCGGCGACGGCAAGATCTTCACCCTCGACGTCGACAGCGCGCTGCGCGTGCGGACCGGCGAGACCGACGGCGACGCGCTCTGAGCCCGCCCGGACCGAGACAACAAGGACAACAGACCATGCGCTTCAACAAACTCCTCCCTCTCGCGGGCGCTGCGGCTCTTCTGCCGCTTGCCGCCCTCGCGCAGGACGCGGCCGTGCCCGCCGGCAGCCCCGCCGGCACCGAGGTCGGCTTCATCCTCACCACCTTCATGTTCCTGGTCACCGGCTTCCTGGTGATGTGGATGGGCGCGGGCTTCTCGATGCTCGAAGCCGGCCTCGTGCGCTCCAAGAACGTGACCATGCAGCTCACCAAGAACATCGGCCTCTTCGCGGTGGCCGCGGTCATGTACTACCTGATCGGCTACAAACTGATGTACCCGGGCGACGGCTGGACGATCGCCAACGTGCTCGGTGCCTTCGGTATGGCTGAGCTCGAGCCAGTTGGTCTCGCCGACTTCGAGGTGACCGACGATTACATCGCCTATGCTTCGACCGGTTCCGACTTCTTCTTCCAGCTGATGTTCTGCGCCACCACAGCGTCGATCGTCTCCGGTACCCTCGCCGAGCGCATCAAGCTGTGGCCCTTCATGATCTTCACCGTGATCCTGACCGGCCTCATCTACCCGATCCAGGCCTCCTGGAAATGGGGCGGCGGCTTCCTCGCGCCGGGTAATGACACTGTGGTCGACTTCCTCGACTTCGCCGGTTCGACCGTGGTTCACTCGACCGGTGGCTGGGCCGCCCTCGCCGGCGCCCTCCTGCTCGGGCCGAGGATCGGCAAATACACCAAGGACGGCAAGGTCAACGCCTTCCCGGGTTCCAACCTGACCCTCGCCACCCTCGGCACGTTCATCCTGTGGCTCGGCTGGTTCGGCTTCAACGGCGGCTCGCAGCTCTACATGGACACCGCCGGCAACGTTGCCGACATCTCCCGGATCTTCGCCAACACCAACACGGCCGCGGCCGGTGGCGCCCTCGCCGCGCTGGTGATGACCCAGATCCTCTACAAGAAGGTCGACCTGACCATGGTGCTCAACGGCGCCCTCGCGGGCCTCGTCTCGATCACCGCCGAACCGCTGACCCCGTCTCTGGGCGCGGCGACGCTGATCGGTGCCGTGGGCGGTGTGCTCGTGGTCTTCGTGGTGCCCTTCCTCGACAAGCTCAAGATCGACGACGTGGTCGGCGCCATCCCGGTGCACCTGTTCGGCGGCATCTGGGGCACCATCGCGGTGGTCATCACCAACCCCGACGCTTCGATCGTGTCGCAGCTCAAGGGCATCATCGTGGTCGGCGTCTTCGTCTTCGTGGTCTCGCTGATCGTCTGGTTCCTGCTCAAGATGATCATGGGCATCCGGGTTCCGGAAGAAGACGAGATCATGGGTCTCGACAAGGCCGAGCTCGGCATGGAAGCCTACCCGGAATTCACCAACTGAGGCTTCGCTTTCTGAAGGTAAGACTGGCCCGGGCGTTCGCGCCCGGGCTTTTTCTTTGCGACACCGGTTTTCGGGTTGAGCGCCTGCGGCGCGCAGATTTTTTTGAGGGGGCGCTGCCCTCGCTAACGCACCCCCGAGGTATTTGGAGACCAAAGAAGAAGGGCCGGGGGTTGGCCCGGCCCTTGTGTCTCGGTCTTCCGGAGTTGGCGTCAGACGCCCGCGTCGACGATCGCGTCCGCCAGGATGTCGATGTTGTTGTCGTTCAGCCCGGCGATGTTCATCCGGCTGTCGCCCACCATGTAGATCGCGTGTTTCTCGCGCATGTAGGCGACCTGCTCGGGGGTGGCGCCGATCCGGCTGAACATGCCGCGGTGCTCGGCGATGAAGCCGAACCGGTCCGACCCGGTGCGCGCGCGGAGCGCTTCAGCGAGCTTGACGCGCAGATCGAGCATCGACTTGCGCACGTCTTCGAGCTCGCCCGCCCAGTCGGCACGCAGCGCCGGGTCGTCGAGGATCATCTGCACCAGCCGTGCGCCGTGATCGGGCGGGAAGGAAAAGTTCTGCCGGTTGAGATGCGCGAGGCTCTGCTGGGTGAGCGCCTTGCGCTTCGGCCCCGGCGCGATGCCCATGAGCAGCCCGGTGCGCTCGCGGTAGAGCCCGAAGTTCTTCGAGCACGACGCCGCGATCAGCACTTCCGGCAGCCGCGAGGCGAGCAGCCGGGTCGCCGCGGCGTCTTCCTCGAGCCCGTCGCCGAAGCCCTGGTAGGCGAGGTCGATCAGCGGCACCGCGCCCGTCTCCTCGATCAGCGTCGCCACCGCGTCCCATTGCGGCAGGCTCAGGTTGGCGCCGGTCGGGTTGTGGCAGGCGCCGTGCAGCAGCACCACGTCGCCCGGCTTCACCTTGCCGAGGTCGTCCATCATGCCGGCGAAGTCGACCGCCCGGGTTTCGTTGTCGAAATACCGGTACTCGGTCATATTCATGCCGAGATGCTTGATGATCGACGGGTGGTTGGGCCAGGTCGGGGCCGAGAGCCAGACGGTCGCGTCGGGCGTGGCCATCTTGATGAGTTCCAGCGCCTGGTGGATCGCGCCGGTTCCGCCGGGCTGGGCGGCATAGGCCAGCCGCTCTTCCTCGACCGCATCCCCCAGCACGAGGCCGGACAGCGCCTTGCCGAAGGCCGGATCGCCCGCCAGCGCGGTATAGGTCTTGGTGGTCTCGCGCTCCCAGAGCTGCTTTTCGGCCGCCTTCACCGCCCGCATCACCGGCGTGTTGCCGGAGGCGTCCTTGTAGACGCCGACGCCGAGGTCGACCTTGTTGTCGCGCGGGTCGGCGCGAAACTCGGCCATCAGCGCGATGATCTTGTCGGCGGGCAGTTCTTTGAGATGTTCAAGCATCAGGCTTCTCCGGTTGCGACGGCGAGGTCGTTGTACATGCCCCATTCGGCCCAGGACCCGTCATAGACGGCGTGGCGCTGGTGGCCGATGCGGGTGAGCGCAAGATCGAGGATCGCGGCGTTCACGCCCGATCCGCAGGAGGAAATGATCGGCTTCGACAAATCGACCCCGGCGGCCTCGAACAGGCCCTTGAGCGTGGCCGGGTCCTTCATCGTGCCATCCGCGTTCAAAAGGCTCGCCCAGGGCACGTTCTTCGAGTTCGGGATGTGCCCCATCCGGAGCCCCGGCCGCGGCTCGGGCGCTTCGCCGCGGAACCGGTCGGCGGCGCGCGCGTCGACGATCTCCCAGTCGCGCAGCTTGGCGGCGGCGGCGACCTCGGTCACGTCCTTGACCATGTCGTGCTGTTTCTCGACGATCATGTGCCGGTCGCGGATCGTGGGCGGGGCGTCGGTCACCGGCCGGCCTTCGGCGAGCCATTTCGGCAGGCCGCCGTCGAGCACCGCGATGTCGGTCTTGCCCCAGGCGCGGAAGGTCCACCAGACCCGCGGCGCCGAGAAGATGCCGACCGAATCGTAGACCACGATCTGGTGGCCATCGCCGACGCCCATCGCCCGCACCCGGCTGAGAAACTTCTCCACCGGCGGCAGCATGTGCGGCAGGTCGTAGCGCAGGTCGGCGATCTCGTCGATGTCGAAGAACCGCGCGCCCGGAATGTGCTGCGCCTCGTATTCCGCCCGCGGGTCGCGGTCGACCGTCGGCAGGAACCAGGAAGCGTCGAAGATCCGCAGATCCGGTGCGGTCAGGTGGTCGGCGAGCCACGCTGTTGAAACCAGCGTTTTCGGATCGCTGTGCGGCATGTGTCTCTCCCGGCAATCGTTCCTTGCCTACTAAGCGCCGCGGGGCGAGGCAAGAGGTATGGCATTACCGGGATGGGGCCAGAAGCCGCAGCGCGCCCGCCGCCAGGGCGGGGGCCAGGGTTTCGTCGAGCGGCTGGTGCCCGGCGAGCAGCCGGTAGAGCAGCGGCGCATAGATCATGTCGAGCACCACCTCGATGTCCTGCGGTTGCGCGATCTCGCCCGCTTCTGCCGCCGCTCCGATCAGCACCCGGCCGGCCTCGCGTGACGACAGGATCACCCGGTTGCGGAAGGCGCGGGTAAACTCGCTCTCAGGGTCCGCGGTGGCGAGCGCCATGGCGATCTGCCGCCCGCGGGTGGTGGCAAAAGCCCGAGTCAGCGTGGCGATCTGCGCCTCGAGCGCAGCTTCGAGCCCCGGACGGGCCGTGCTTCCCATGGCCGGGAACCCGACCATGAGCGCCTCCATCGCGAGTTCCGACGCATTCGCCCAATGCCGGTAGATCGTCGGCTTGCCCACGCCCGAGCGGTTCGCCACCGCCTCGATGCTCAACCGCCCGAGCCCCTCCGCCATCAACAGCTCATGCGCCGCGGCCAGGGCCTTGCGGCGTGCCGCCGGGCTGGGCGGGCGCCCCCGCGGCTTCGGTTTTTCATGCGCTTGACTCATTTCTTTACGATACGTAACGTAAATAAGAAACGCAACCCCGGAGGCCCCATGACCCTCACCCCCTATCTGGTCGCAAAAGACGCTGAAGCCGCCATCGCCTTCTACACCGAGGTCTTCGGCGCCACCGAAGATTTCCGGATGACAGATCCCGGCGACGGACGCATCGGCCATGCCGAGCTGCGCTTCGCCGGATCGCCGATGATGCTGTCCGACGAATACCCCGATTTCGGCGCGCTCTCGCCCGACAGGATCGGCGGCACCGCCGTCACCCTGCACCTGTCGCTCGACGACGTCGATGCCACCGTCGCCCGGGCCGCCGCCGCCGGTGCCCTGGTGCTGCGAGCGCCGGCCGACCAGAGCTTCGGCGAACGTACCGCGACGCTGCTCGATCCCTTCGGCCACCGCTGGATGCTGGCGCAGCAGATCGAGGAGGTGACCCCGGAAGAGATGCAGAAAAGATGGGAGAACGAGACCGGCGCATGACCGCGTCCGCGCACCGGTCTCGCGTGTGTCGGCCCCCGGCGTCTGCCCGGGGCCGAACGCAGGTTACTTCGCCATCGCGTTCTTGATGAGGCCGATCACCGCCATGATGACGCCGCCGCCGACCCCGCCCGAGGCGAGCGAGCCGATGATCGAGCCGATGTCCAGCCCGCCGCCTGCCGCGGCGGCCACGCCACCCGCGCCGAGCATCGACAGAAGCTGGCCGCCGATCCCGCCGCCGACGATGCCCGAGATCGAGTTGCCGAGCGTGCCGAGGCTGAGCTTGGGCAGCGCCGCGCCGGCCGCGTTGCCGCCAAGCGCCGGCGACGAGGCTGATGATGAGTTGTTCCATGTTACCCTCCGTGCGGGCTTGTGTGCACAATGAAGCGGTGCCCGCCCTGTTCCGCACGAAAGGGATACAATCTCGCCGCGAGCAAAGAACGGGGAAAATGGGCCCGCGCTACCCCGTTGCCGCCCTGAGCGCCCGGTCCAGCCCGTCGCGGAACCGCGCCCGGTCGGCCTTGGAAAACGCGCGGCCCCCGCCTTGCCGGAACGGGTCGGCCGCGCGCAGGTCGGTCATCAGGTCGCGGGTCGCGAGCACGCCGCCGATATTTGCCGCCGTCAGCGCCTCGCCGTCGGGCTTGACCACCCGCGCCCCCGCCGCGATGCAGCGCGCGGCCAGCGGGATGTCGGCGGTGACCACCACGTCGCCCGCGCCCGCCCGTTCGGCGATCCACATGTCGGCCACGTCCGGCCCCTGGTCGACATAGACCATCTCCACCAGCGGGTTCCGCGAGGGCCTGAGCCCCCCGTTCGACACGAAGGCGATCTTCACCCGGTGGCGGGTGGCGATCTCTTCGGCCTCGGTCTTCACCGGGCAGGCATCGGCATCGACATAGATCATCCCTCCCGCTACCGCGCGCTCCGCCTGTTCGCAAGGCTGGACAGCGCCGGCGCAGCGGGGTTCACTCCCGCCATGATCCCGCGCTTCACCGACCACGCCTCCAACGAACGCACCTTCCTCGCCTGGGTCCGCACCGCCATCGCGGTGGTCGGCTTCGGCATCGCCGGCGCCCGCCTCGGCGGGACCGAGCCGGTCCAATGGGCCGATACGCTGGTGCTCGTCGCCGGCGCGCTGGTGGTGGCGCTGGCCTACCTGCGGATGCTGCTGGTCCGCCGCCGGATCGACAGCGAAGAGACCTGGACCGACGAGGCGACGCCCGCCGACGCGGTTCTGGCCATTCTCGTGATCGCCTTCTTCGCCCTGCTCGGCGCCTTCGGCCTGCGGCTCAGCCTGTGACTCTCAGCCGGTAGCGACCGCCACTTTCGCGATCACAAAGGACAAGGTGAACACCGCCGCCGCGGTCGAGATCAGGATCGAGGCCGACACCCGCTGCGGCGCGACACCGTAGTGTTGCGCCAGGATGTAGACGTTGCCGGCCACCGGCATGGCGGCAGTGGCAATCAGCATCCCCGCGGCGAAGGGCTCGACCGGGAACAGCACCAACACCGCCACCGCCACCGCGGCCGGATGCAGCACCAGCTTGGCGAAACTCAGCCAGGCCGCGACGCTCCGCCGCTCCGCCGAACGGGCTGCGAGCGAGGCGCCGATGGCAAACAGCGCCCCCGGCGTGGCCGCCGCGCCGAGCAGCGCGAGCGTCGCGTCCGCCGGGCCCGGCAATGGCCAGCCGGTCGCCGACCACGCGAGCCCCAGCGCGATCGACACGATCATCGGGTTCGCCACCAGCCCTCTCGCCACCACGCCCAGCGTCGCGAGCCGCACCCGGCCGTCGCGGCGCGCGGTGATCAGGATCACGATCAGGCTGGAGAACACGATCAGATCGACCGCCAGCGCCAGCATCACCGGACCGATCGCCACCTCGCCGAAGATCGTCGTCAGCATCGGCACGCCGAGAAAGCCGGTATTGCCGATCGCCGCGCACTGGCCCTCGACCGCCGCCTCCTCGAGCCCGCGGCTGCGCAGCATCGCCACCCCGAACCCGGCGAGGTAGACCGCCGTGGTGCCCGCGAGATAGGCGAGGACCAGCGAGCTATCGTAGACCGCGGCGAGGTCGAGCCGCGACGAGAACCTGAGCAGCATCGCCGACAGCGCGAAGTAGAACACGAACCGGGTCAGCGCCGCGGCCGCCTGGTCGGAGAAAAACCCGCGCTTCGCCGCGCCGAAGCCGAGGCCGATGAGCGCAAAGAACGGCAGCGTCTGGAGGAACACAGCCAGCATGTCAGACGTTCATCGCCTGTCCGCGCGCGCCGCCGCTTCCCTTTTTCTCGGCCCAAATACTCCAGGGGTCCGGGGGCAGAGCCCCCGAAGGATCGGACGGCCCAATCCGCTGGCGGATTGGGCGTGGGTCGGATTTCGCCCGCACGTCGAAATCACCCGCCGCCGATCAGGGCGCCCGCGGCAAACACCAGCGCGCCCCCGAGCACCACCTGGAACGTTGCGCGCAGGAACGGTGTTTCCATGTAGCGGTTCTGGATCCAAGCGATCGCCCAGAGCTCGACGAAGACCACCACCATGGCGGTGATCGTCGCGGTCCAGAAATGCGGGATCAGGTAGGGAAGCGCGTGCCCGAGCCCGCCCACCGCGGTCATCACCCCCGCGGCGATCCCGCGCTTGAGCGGGCTGCCGCGCCCTGACAGCTCGCCGTCGTCCGACGCGGCCTCGGTGAAGCCCATCGAGATCCCGGCGCCGATCGAAGCGGCGAGGCCGACGAGAAAGGTCGTGTGGGTGTCCTGGGTGGCAAATGCGGTGGCGAAAATCGGCGCCAGCGTCGAGACCGAGCCGTCCATCAGCCCGGCAAGCCCCGGCTGCACCCAGGTCAGCACGAATTGCCGGTGCGCGACCCGGTCCTCGTCCGCCCGGTGCTCGCCGCCGAGGTATTTCGCCTCCAGCTCGCCCGCGAGCTCGTTATGGCCCGCCTCCGCCGCGGCCAGGTCGCCGAGCAGCTTGCGGGTGTCGGCGTCCGACGAGCGGTCGGCGGCCTTGCGGTAGAAGGTCTCCGCCTGGCTCTCCATCGCGCTCGCTTCGGCCCGCATCCGTTCCAGCCCGAGGTTTTCCACCAGCCAGATCGGGTTGCGGGCGTAGAAGCCCGAGACATGTTCGCGGCGGATCAGCGGGATCACGTCGCCGAACCGGCGTTTGTGGGCGTCGATCAGCCGCTGCCGGTGCTCGTCCTCTTCCACCGCCATCTCGTCGAACACCTTGGCCGAGGCCGGGTATTCCTCGCGCAGCCGCTGGGCATATTGCCGGTAGATGCGGGCGTCGTCCTCCTCGTTGGAGATCGCGAGCGCCAGCACCTCCTGCTCGGAGAGATCGGAAAACGCCGCCGCCCTGTGGTAATGCCGGGGATCATGCCGGGCCTCCTGTTTGGAACCTTCCAAACTAACTGCGCCGCGGGAGGGTGCAAGGGCAGAAGTGCCGCAGGTACGCCTGCAGCGCGCGCGCCTGCGCCGCTCCAGTCCTCCGCGTCCACGCGGGGGCAGAGGTGGCCCGCCCTGACCCCGCCCCCATCTTCTTTGGTTCACAAATACCTCGGGGGGTTTGGGGGGCTGGCCCCCCAAGATCCCGGCGTCCGCCCGTTCAGTCCAGCCGGCGGATATAGATGTGGTTGCCTTCGCGCTTGGTCTCGAACAGCTTGAGGTCGCGGATCAGGTCCGAGAGCTTCGCCTTGCCGTAGGTCCGGGTGTCGAAATCGCGCACGTCGGCCTGGATCGTCTGGCCGAGCAGGCCGAGCTGATACCACTCGCCGTCCTGGTCGATCTTCTCCATCGCCTTCAGGATCAAGGGCTGCGCCTCGATCGGCGGCCGCTTGGCGGGCTTGGCCTTGGCCGGTTCCCCCCGCGCGACGGCGGCCGGCACCGTCTCCGGCTCTTCCTCGACGATATTCTCGATCATCACGAAGCGGGTGCAGACGTTGCGCAGGGATTCGGGCGTCTTGCCCTCGCCGATGCCGATCACGTCGAGCCCCTGTTCGCGGATCCGGTTGGCGAGCGAGGTGAAATCGCTGTCGGAGCTCACCAGCACGAAACCATCGAACCGGCCGGTGTGCAACAGGTCCATCGCGTCGATCACCAGCCCGATGTCGGAGGCGTTCTTGCCCTTGGTATTGGCGGTCTCCTGGTGGGCGACGAGGCCGAGCGCATGGACCTTCTTCGCCCAGGGCTGCAACCGCGTCGCGGCCCAGTCGCCATAGACCCGCCTGAGCGCCGGTTCGCCGTAGCTGGTGATTTCCTTCAGGATCGCCTCGGCGAAGCGGGCGGGGATGTTGTCGGCGTCGATCAGGACGGCGAGCAGCGGGTTCGGTCTGTCTCTCATGGGTTGGAGTTAGAGCGCCCGGGGCGCGCGCGCAAGGCCGCGCCGCCGGGCAAGGGAAGCAAAGTGGACCGGGGCCACGGGCAACAGGGCACGGAGCCCGCGCCGGTCACTCCTTGTAGGTCGAATGGCAGGCCTTGCAGGCCTCGCCCAAGGGGCCCATCGCGGCGGCCAGCGCCTCGGGGCTGTCGACGCTCGCGCCGGCCTCGGCGGCGGCCTTGAGCGCGCCGGCCTTGGCGGTGAAATCGTCCCAGTTTTCCCAGATCGCGTCCTTGGCCTCGGCTTCCGGGTCGCTGTTCGACGGGTTCTCGAACAGTGCAGGCACCATGTCGGCCTTTTCCGCGATCGCGGCAAAGGCGGCCTGGGCACCGGCGGCGTCGAAAGCGACCTCGCCTTTCACCATCTGGGTGACCTTTTTCACGTTGGAGCCGATCAGCCCCATCGCCTCCTGCCGGGCGCGCACGTCGGCATCCATCGCGGCGGCGAGAGCGGCGCTGGCGGCGGTGCCCAGAACCAGGGCGGCGACGAGGGCGGATTTGCGGGTAAACATGAGTGAGATCGTCCTTTTCTGACTGTGTCGAGCCGACCTTACCGGCGGCTGCCCCGGGGTCCATTCACAACCCCGCGAGAGGGCTGCTACGGCGATTTGAAGCTCGCATGGCACGATCTGCAGGTCTCGGCGAGAGCGCCCAGCGCGTCATGCAGCGCGGCGGCGTCGGTGACCCCGGCCCCTGTCCGGGCCGCCGCGATCATTGCCGAGGCCCGCCGGGTGAATTCCGGGTAGCTGGTCCAGATCGTCGGCAAAGCCTCGGAGGCCGGGTCGCTCTCGGGTTTCTCGAACAGGACCGGCACCTGCCCGCCCGTGGTCGCGATCGCCGCCATCGCGCGGGCGACCTCACCCCCGTCGAAGGCCACCTCGCCCCGCGCCATCGCGGTCAGCGCCTTCACTTCGGCGGCGATCGCGCTCATCGCTTCCATCCGCGCCAGCACGGCGGGGTTGGTCACGCCGGTATGCGCCACCGCGGCGCCGGCGAAGGTGCAGAGGGCAAGGGCGGGCAGCAAGCGGGTCATGGCATATCCTGTCATTCGGGTTACATAGCCTCTTCGCCGCCCGCTGCGAAAAAGTTTCAACTTCCCGTGGGGTGCGACCTCGGCGCTCTGGCGAAGCCGGGGCGATATGTGCATTTTCTGCCCATGAGTGTGATCGCGCAAAACGCCCTGACCGCCCCGGACTACCCCGGACCCGACTGGCACCGCGAGGTGGCGGCAGACGTCGCCGCCCGGCTGTCGCCGCCGTCCGATTTCCCCTGCACCTTCTCGCAGAATGCCTTCCGCCGCGAACTGGTCGACTTCATCTTCGTCGAGACCCGCGACGCCACCGACCTCGCGACCCTGCGGGCGGATCTCGCGGACTACCTCGCCGGGGCGGCGACCTGGGACGGAAAGGTCAACACCGCCCGCCCGCTGGTGATCGCCTTTTCGCTCGCCGCCGCTCGGGCCGACGATCTCGCCGGCTACCACCGGATCGGCTGGGAGGTGCTGCTGGACTGGCACGACCACGACCCGGCCCCCTGGCCCGAGGGCGTCGCCCGCGACCCGGAGGCGCCCTATTGGTCGATGTGCTTCGCCGGCACGCAGCTTTTCGTCAATTTCTCCGCCCCCGCGCACGCGCAGCGCAAGAGCCGCAATCTCGGGCGCCACTTCCTGTTCATCGTCAACCCGCGCGAGCGTTTCGACGTGGTTGCCGGCGACACGCCCGAGGGCCGGCGGGTGCGCCAGGTGATCCGCGACCGGGCCGAGGCCTATGACGGCATTCCGCACGCGCCCGAGCTCGGCAGTTATCAGAAGGGCGAGATCGAGTGGTGGCAATACGGCGTGAGCGACGACAATCGCACCCGCACCGACCGCTGCCCGCTCAGGATGCGCCGCTAGACCCGGGCGGGTCAGAACGCCCTTCGAAGGGCGTTTTCACGCGATTTCGAAATCGCGTCGCCCGCGCCGACCGGTCCCGCCACACACACAGCCGAACCGGCGATTCCCGGCCGGTCATGGCGTCGCGCTCCCCCGGCGCCCCCCGCACTTCGTTTCCCGTGCCGTGACCAATCCCTGCAATTACCGCGCAATCGTCCGACGCCTTCCACAGTCTTGCCCGATTTCGCCCCGATACAATGCGCCAGTTGGGGCGATGACTGTAGAAAGATAAAACATGGACCGTTTGACCGAAATGGAGGCCTTCGCCACGGTGGTGGACCAGGGCGGCTTCACGGACGCGGCGAAAAAGATGGGAATTTCGAAATCTGCCGTTTCGAAACACGTCTCCTCTCTTGAAGCCCGCCTGGGTGCCCGTCTGCTGAATCGCACCACCCGCCGGGTGAGCCCCACCGAGATTGGCCTGGCCTATTACGACCGCGCCCGCCGGGTGCTGAACGATGCCGGAGAAGCCGACGCGCTGGTGACGTCGATGCAATCGGCGCCGTCCGGGCTTCTGAGGATTTCGGTCGCGACCGATTTCGGGGTCAATCACCTCTCGCCCGTGCTCGGCGACTTCCTGTCCGAATTCCCCGACATCACCGTCAACATGGTGCTCAACAACCGCTACGTCGAGTTGATCTCGGAAGGGTTCGACATGGCGCTCCGGGTGGGTGAACTCGAAGACTCGTCGCTGCGGGCCCGCAAGATCGCCGAGACCACCCAGCGGATGGTCGGCAGCCCCGGCTATTTCGACAAGTTCGGCCGTCCCACGCGGATCGACGACCTCAACGAGCACAAGCTCCTGCATTACTCGAGCCAGGCCTCGGGCAACGTGTGGAAAGTGCCGGCGCCGTCCGGCGAGGTCCGCCAGGTCCGCACCGCCGGCTGGCTCAGCGTCAACGACGGCCAGTCGCTGCTCAACGCCGCCATCGCCGGCCTCGGCATCGCCTACCTGCCGAGCTTCCTCTACGCCGACGCGCTGGAGCAGGGTCTCGTCGAAGACGCGATCCCCGACCTGCCGCAGGACGTCCAGGGCATCTACGCAGTCTATCCGCCGGGACGGTTCACCCAGCCCAAGGTCCGCGCCTTCATCGACTTCCTGGTCTCGGCCTTCGCCGACAAGGGTCCCGACAGCTGGTAATACAGGCAAACGTATAAACCTACGAGCTTGGCCCGCGAGGGCCCCGAAAGCGCCGGGCGGATCTCCGCACCGGCGCTTTCCCGTTTCGGCGGCAAGGCAAGGGCGCCGAACCGTCGCCGAGTCCGGGGCCCGGCCGGGCCCTTCCTTTCGTGGGCAAAGGGTGCGACACTTTGTCCGCCGGACCTAATCGGCGTTCTCAACACATTTGAGGAGAACCCCCATGTCCGATTTTTCCAAGTACCCAAACCTTAACCGCCGTGAAATCGCGGCACTCGTCGGCGGTGCAGCCGCCCTTGCGGCCACGCCGGCCGCGGCGTCCCAGCCGCATATGGAAGAGGCGAAGTCGCTCTGCGAGAAGGCGCTGTGGCACCTCCAGCAGGCGCCGTACAATGGCCACGGCCACCGCGACAAGGCCAAGGAACACCTCGAATACGTGATCTACCAGATCCATCAGGGCATCCTGTACGGCCACTGATCCGCCGCGAGGCACCCGCCGGATCGGTCCTTCGCCGGTCCGGTGACCACCGATCGCCCGCCCTTCCTTCCCGCCTGCCGGCTTGACGGCGCGCGCGAAGTGCGGCTCGGTTCGCGGGCGATGACCGGCCCAAGCGAGACAAACCCACCCCGCGACTGGACCGGGGCCTTCGTCCTGAGCAGCGGGCGCTCGGGCTCGACGATGCTGTCCGACATCCTCGCCAGCCATCCCGACATCGCCAGCCTGTCCGAGGTCCTGACCTATCTCGGCACAAGGTCGCTGCTGCCGGGCCGGGTCAGCGGCGCGCGCTACTGGCGCCGGCTGTCGCAGCAGACGCCGCTCTACCGCCAGCTCTTCACCGCCGCGACGGCGCCGCGCGAGTTCCTCTACCCCGGCACCGGCGGGCGGTTTCCGCATGACGACGTGCCGCCGATCCTGGCCACCACGCTCCCGCATCTCACCGACCGGCCCGATGCGCTCTACGACGCGCTCGCCCGCACCGTGCCCCGGCAGCCGCGCCAGACGATGGCCGCGCATCACCGCGCGCTGTTCGACCGGCTCGCGCGCGAGACCGGCGCGCGCAACTGGGTCGAACGCTCGGGCCTGTCGCTGATGCACAGCCGTGTGCTACGCCGCGATTTCCCGGCCGCGCGCTTCGTCCTGCTCACCCGCGACGGGCGCGATGTGGCTCTATCCCTGCGCAATTTCGTTCCTGCGCGTCTCATCATCTGGAGTTGGTTCCTGTTTCGCCGGCTCGGCGCCAACCCGATCGCCATCGCCGCGCCTACCGGTGCGAGCCGCAGGCTGCGGCTGTTCGAGGCGCTGTTCACCCCGGTGTTCCCGGTCCGCCGCGCGCTTGCGACCCCGCCGCCGCTCACAGCCTGTGCCGGGTTCTGGAGCGAGATGGTGTTCGCCGCGCTGCCTGAATATCTCGCCCTGCCGCCCGACCGGCGGATGCGGCTCGATTTCGAGACGCTCTGCGCGCAGCCGGGCAGCGAAATCGAACGGCTGACGCGGTTCCTGGGGGTCGACGCCCCGCCGGCCTGGCTGGCCCGGGCCGCAGAGATCCCCGCGCCGCGTCCGCCGCGCTGGACCGCGCTCGCGCCCGACGATCGCCGCACGCTCTCGGAAGCGACCGAACCGGCCCGCGCCGCCCTCGCCGCCTTGCCGTAGGGCTGGGATTACTCGGTCGAAACCAGGATCGCCTCGACCCGCCGGTTGCGGGTCCGGCCGTCGTCGGACTGGTTCGACGCGATCGGGGCGAGATAGCCGATGCCCTCGGCTTCGAGCTGCCCGGCGCTGACACCCAGCTCGTTCACCAGCCGGTCCATCACCGAAGCGGCCCGTCGCTTCGACAGCGAGATATTGCCGGCGAGCGACCCTTCCGCATCGGTATGCCCCACCAGCGCCACCCGTTTCTCGGGATGCGCCTTGAGATAGTCCGCAAGTTCGGTGAGCGAGGTGAAGCTGCCGGGGCCGAGCTCCGACGAGCCGGTGGCAAAGACCAGATCGGCGAGGATGAACCGCCCGACCCGTTCCATCGCGGTGCCGATGTCGTCCGACAGCACCGCCGGCATCGCGCTGCCGGGTTCCGCCTTGGTCGAGGCCTTGGGGTCCACCGGTTCCACCGGGACATCGCTTTCGCCGACCTGGACCAGCCTGGACGAACCCGGCCGAGGCCGAGCGGCTCACCAGCAGGCTCACCGCGTCGGTCGGCGCATCGGGCAGGGTCGCGGCCAGGTAGCGGAAATCGCCGAGGTCGACATGCATGTCGGGCTCGCTGATCACCTCGGTCCCGAAGCGGAAATCGAACCCGCCGCAGCCGGCGTCCTCGCATTCGAAGACGATCTCATAGCCGGCGTCGAGGATCTGGCTGCGCAGGTTGAGCAGGATCTGGTAGCTCGACATGCCGGTGCCGCCGAACCGCCAGGCCTGACGCAGCACCCGGCCGGCGAGCGGCATGGTCGGCACCCCGCTCACCTCTTCCCAGGCGCCGATCGGCATATCGTAGGTGCCCTGGAGGTCGAGCTTCTCCCGCGTCAGCGTCGCGCCCTCGGGCAGCTGCACCCCGGCCGCCTGAACGGCCCAAGGCAGCCCCACCGCGACAACGGTGAGGAGCAGGCGCCGACGAAGGGTTCGAAGTGCGGTGTGCACGGGACCTGCCAATGCGTTCTGTTTTCCGGCGTCGCGGGCGCGCCGGTTTCGCAGGCGAAAATACAGTGTTTCCGGATCGTGAAAAAGCCTGTTCTGACCCGGCTCCCGGGCGGAGCGGTGCAAAATGACGTGCGGTCCCACGCGGCCAGCACCGGCCCTCGCCCCGAAAGCGCGCCGCGACGGACGCGCGCGCCGGGGCGATCTGGTCAGCCCGCGGCCTCCGGATGGACCCGGTAATGGTAGTGCCCGACCCGCGACAGGCCGAGATCGGCGTAGAGCGGGTTGGCGGCGTGATTGCCCTGGGTGACGATCAGCCCGATGGTGTCCGCCCCATGCCCGAGCGCCCATTTCGCCGCCGCCCGCACCAGCAGACCGCCGGTGCCCTGGCGCCGCTCCTGCGGCTTCACGTAGAGCGCGTGGAGCATGGCGATGCCATCGTGGATGCCGGCAAAGGCGGCCCCGGCCGGATGGTCGCCGTTGCGTGCGAGCAGCGCCGTCTTTCGCAGTTCGCGCGCTCCATCACCGCCTGCCGGGCGTCGCCGATGCCGCCATGGGCCCAGATGTCGCGCACCAGCTGGAGCGGCGGCCACATCGTGTAGATCGTCGCCCGCGGGATCGGCGCCGCGGCGAGGGGGCGGTCGCTCCGGCCCAGAGGTTGACCGGGTCGCGCACGATGTAGCCGTGCGTCTCGAGCAGCGCATCGAGCTTGTGGTCGCCTTCGCGGATCTGGAACAGCGGTTCCTGGTCGAGCGCCCGCATCGCCTTTTCGGCGATGGGCAGGTCGGCGTCGGTCACCGGCCAGGCCTCGGTCGCCGCCGAGACGCGGTTGCCGCCGCCCTTGCCGTCGCGGATGATCCAGGCCCCCAGCGCCTTCTGCGACGCCGGCGGCCAGGTGGCTTCGCAGACCTCCGCGAGTTTCAGCGCACCGGGAAGGGTCGTGGGTTTGGTCATGCGGTGGCCTCCGGGAACAGGTTGGCAAGCTCCACCATCGCCGCCGAGACCGCGGCGCCGTCGGTCCCGCGCACCACGATGTTGGAGCCGAACACGCCGTCCTTGTTGAACGGGTAGGAGCCGATCGACAGCGCCGGGAAGGCGGCTGCGAGCGCGGCAAGCGGGCCGGCGATGTCGCCCTCCGGCTGCGTCACCCGGAAGGTCTGGCTCAGGAGCGGCGTGCCGCCCTTGAGCCCGGCCACGACCGAGGCGACCATCGCCTCGAAGATCTTCGGCACGCCGGCGCAGACATGGACGTTGCCGAGGGTGAACCCGGGCGCGGCCGAGATCGGGTTGTCGATCAGCGCGGCGCCGTCGGGGATCCGCGCCATCCGCATGCGGGCGGGCGTCGGTTCGGCCCCGCGCGCCTCGATGAAGGCCATCAGGATGGCGCGGGCGTCGTCGCGGATGTCGATCCCCACACCGAAAGCCTCGGCAATCGCGTCGGCGGTGATGTCGTCATGGGTCGGCCCGATGCCGCCCGAGGTGAAAACGTGGGTATACCGCTCCGACAGCGCCCGCACCGCGGCGATGATCGCCGGCTTGTCGTCGGCCACCACCCGGGCTTCCCGGAGTTCGATCCCATGTGCGGTCAGGACCCCGGCCAGGTGATGGGTGTTGCTGTCAAGGGTGCGCCCTGACAGGATCTCGTCGCCGATCACCAGCATTGCCGCGGTCGGATTGGCCATTCGATCTCCTGCCTCCTCTGCCCTTTGCACCGAGGCCCCGGGGGGGCCGTTTCGGGCGGTCATGTCATGGCCCGAGCCTAGACCAGCTTTCGGGCGTTTCCAATCGTTTGCGGCGGCGGTCGGGACATGCCGGCCGCGCGCGGCGCTGGTCATTCCGGCACGTCGTGCAGGAAGGTGCGGATCGCCTCCAGCACCTGGGCCGGCCGCGTATAGGGCAGGGAATGCGGCGCGCCGGGGATCACCTCCTGGTGTGCGTGCCGGTTCCAGACCGCGAGCTGCCCGACGCCCGCGAGCGGGATCACCCGGTCGGCCTCGCCCCAGATCGCCAGCGTCGGAATGTACATCGCCGCGATCTCGCGGTGATCTCCGGCCACGTCTTCCTGCAGCGCATGCCGTTCCGAGGACAGCAGCGCGGCGAGATATCCCTTGCGCTTGAGCTCGGCCGCGATCCGGTCGGGCAGATCGGTGATCACGCTCGCGCCCTTCGCGTCCGCGCGCGCGCTCTTGCGCAGCAGCCAGGGGCCCGTGAGCCCCCAGAGCCAGCTGCCGAACAGCCCGCTGCGCCGGGCGAGCGCCAGCGGTTTCGACGCCACGTAGCCCATGCCCGCCGGCGCGAGCAGGATCAGCCGGTCGACGCGGTCGCTCTCGGTGGCGGCGAAGCGCGCGGCGATCGCACCGCCCATCGAGTAGCCCAGCACCGTGACCGGCACGTTGATGCCCAAAGCATCGAGCAGCTCGACGAGCTGGGTCTTGTGGAAATCGAGCGTCTGCGGCCCCGGGACGCGGTCGGAAGCACCACGCCCGTAGAGATCGTAGGTCAGCACCCGGTAGCGCAGGCCGAGCAACCCGCGGATCAACCCGCCGAACACCCACCTCGGCGAGCTCAACCCGTGGACCAGCACGATCACCCGTTCCGAGCGCGAGCCATGCCATTTGTAATGCGTCGCTCCGCGTTCGAGATCGGCGAAGTCGCCCGGCGCCCGCCCGCGCAGCCGGTCGGTCACCGGCCGGCGCAGCGCTTCGGCGGCCCAGGGCCAGAGCGCCACGGTGCCCGCGAGCACCGCAACTACGGCAACGAATAGGAAAACGGGGGTCATTCTGCGCCTGTGGTCTTCTTCTCTGCCCATCCTGACACGCCCGGACCCGGCCGGAAACCGGACATCCGGCCCAAACGATCCGCGGTGCGAGCCGTGCGGTCGGGCCGGATCCTAGGCCGGTATCTGGATTTCAATATGTTGATTCCATGACTTCTTCCGCCGTCCCCGACGGGGGAAAGTGAGGGTTCCCTTAATATGAGCAAAGTGTTATATAACTAAAATGTTAAACAACGAATCACGCTCCGCCATTTTCGCCGCCCTGTCCGACCCGACCCGCCGCGCCATCCTCGACCGGCTGGCCGAGGGCGAGACCACCGTGATGGAGCTCGCCAGGCCCTTCGCGATCAGCCAGCCGGCCATCTCGCGCCACCTCAAGGTTCTGGAAGACGCCGGGCTGATCACCCGCCGGGTCGACGGCAGCAGGCGGCCCTGCCGTCTCGCCGGCGCGCCGCTGGCCGAGATCGAGGCCTGGCTGACCCAGCTGCGCACGGCGCTGGAGACCAACTATGCCCGCCTCGACGATGTGCTCGCCGAGATGCAGGCCGCATCCACCGAAGCCCCCGACCAGGAGACTTGACCCATGCCCGCGCCCCTGAAAACCGTCCTCGACGGCGACACCCGCCTCACGATCACCCGGCATTTCGACGCGCCGCCCGATCTGGTCTATCGCGCCCATACCGACGCCGGCCTGATCCAGCGCTGGATGCTCGGGCCCCCGGGCTGGACGATGCCGCATTGCGTGATCGACGCGCGCCCCGGTGGCACCTTCCGCCACGACTATGCCGGACCCGAGGGCGCCAGCTTCTCGATCCTCGGCACCTTCCTCGAGGTCGACGCGCCGCACCGGCTGCTGCATGTCGAACACATGCTGCTCCCCGACCGGACCCCGGACAACCGGATCGAAACCCTGTTCGAGCCGGCGGGCGCCGGCACCAAGCTCACCCTGCACATGCGCCTGCCGACCGCCGAGGCGCGCGAGGCCATGCTCGCGACGGGCATGACCGAAGGCATGGAAATGGCCTACGCCGCGCTCGACGCGCTGGCCGAGAGCCTCGCCGTGTGATGGCGGGTACCCGGGCAGCGGGCCGCCTCGCCCGGGCAAACGTCCGTTATCGATAACATAAATAAAACCAATGGCTTGATCCCGCGTCCGAGTTCGCCCACCTCTCGCACGGCCCCTTGCTTTGATCCGGAAATACCTTGCGGCCTTCCCGGCACGGTCTGCCGACACCGGCGCCGGCCGGGCAACCGAAGGGCCAGCGGCCCGTTCGTCCGAGGCCCGCGGGCGCAAAGCCCCCTTCTTTGGTTCAAAAATACCTTGCGGGGGCCGGGGTGCAAACCCCGGGGCACGCCCTCTCCGATGCAGCGCCCCGTCCGCGCCTACCGCGCCCGCCACTTCTCGAGGATATAGCGCGCCGTCATCAGGTCGAGATGCGCCCCGCCGCCATTCTTGAACAGGGTGATTTCCCCCGGCGCCGGGACGAAGACCCCGGCCTCGATATCGTAGAAATCCCCGACGATGTCGTCCCGGCTGATCACCCCCTCTTCGAGCGGGATCTTGAATTCGCCGATATGCTCCAGCACCGTCGCCCGGCTGTCGACGAACAGCCGCGCGCGCTGCAGCGCCGTGTCGTCGGCCTCGCGCAGGTCCGGGCGGAACGCGCCGATCAGGTCGATATACTGGCCCGGCGCCAGCCAGTCGCCCTGGATCAGCGGTTCGCGCGACATCGTCGCACAGCTCACGATATCGCAGGCCATCACCGCGCTTTCGAGATCGGTCGCCACCAGGGTGTTGGGGAAATACGCGGCGATCTCCTCGGCATGGGTCGGGGTGCGGTTCCAGACCATGAACCGCGCCTTGGGGTAGAGCCAGCCATAGGCCTCGCGCATCGCCCGCGCCATCTGCCCGCCACCGACGATCAGGATGCAATCCGGGCTCCCCCCGGTCAGCAGCCGCGCCGCCGCGAGCGAATCGGCCGCGGTCTTCCACTTGGTGACCAGGTGGAAATCCACGATCGCGTCGAGCGTACCGTGGTCGTCGCAATAGAGCGCGACCGCGCCGTTGACCGCCGGCACCCGGTCGGCGGGGTTTTCGGGAAAGATCGTCGCGGTCTTGACCGCCATGCCCATCCCGTCGATCCAGGCCGAGCGGTTGAGCAGCGTGTCGGGCTCGCGGTGGATGAAACTGTCGGCGATCTCGGCCCGCGGCAGATGGTGCCCGGCGACCAGCGCATCCGCCAGCTCGCCCCAGTCGAGCAGCTCCTCGGCCTCGAACGGGATGATCTCCGGTGTCATCGCGCTTCCTCCGCCTCCAGAAGCCCGGCCGCAACCAGCCGCCTGGCCCACCCCTCGGGCCCGTCGAACAGGTGCACCTGCCAGCCGCGCGCCGCGGCCGCCTCGACATTATGCGCCATATCGTCGGCAAACAGCAGCCGCTCGGGCGCGATCCCGCTATCCTCCTCGACGATCTCGTAGATCCGGGCCGAGGGCTTGGTCACGCCCAGGTGCCCCGAGATGTAGCGCCGGTCGAACTCGGCGAGGAACGGCCAGGCCGTCTCGGCGACGGCGAACGAGCCGCGGCCGAAATTCGACAGCGCAAACACCGCGACGCCCTTGCGCCGGAGCGCCCGCAGCAGCCGGACCGAGCGCGGGATCTCCGGCCCCGCCACGTCGAGCCAGCGGTCGTGCCACATCCGGATCTCGTCGCGGAACTCCGGCACCGCATCGGCGGCCGCATAGACCGTCTCGCGGAAATCGCCGCCGCGGTCGACGATCTCGTTCATGTGGTGCAGGTCCACCGCCGCGAACATCGCCTGCGCCCGGTCCGCGCCGACCATCCCGGCATAGGCCCGTTCCGGCTGCCATTCGATCAAAACGTTGCCGATGTCGAAGACGACCGCCTCGGGCGGGGCCGCAAGAGATGTCGGTATGTCGGACGCCGGCGCGTCGGAAGCGGGCGCGTCGGCAGGGGGGGAGGGGGCTCGACTCATGCCTTCAGACTACGCCCGGGCCGAGGCGATGGAAGCGGAAACTGAACCCGGGCAAACCTGTCGCAGTCCCGCCTGCCTGCCGATCGGACCCCGTCGCCACCGCCCGCCTGCGGCCGCCGGTTGCCAACGCCGCCGTTTTCCGTTTGATGGACCCCGCGAGCGCCGCGAGAGCGAAGAGGAGACCCGCGTGACGACGACCTGGATCACCATCTGCGACACCTGCAAACGCGACGACTGGGCCGTGCGCGGGGTCGAGGACACCGACGGCGAACGGCTGGCCCGGCTGGTCGAGGCCGCGGCGGCGGGCACCGGGATCCGCACCCGCCGCACCGCCTGCCTGATGGGCTGCGACCATTCCTGCAACGTCGCGATCCAGGCGCCGGGCAAGCTCGCCTATACGCTCGGGCGGTTCGAGCCCGACGAGATTGCGGCAGAGGGGATCGTCGCCTATGCCCGTGGCCACGCCGCCTCGGAGACCGGCCAGGTGCCCTACCGGGAATGGCCGCAGGCGGTGAAGGGGCATTTCGTCACCCGCCACCCGCCGCTGCCCGAAACGGAGGCGGCCGAATGAGCGCCGCCGGGCGTGAGCCGCGCAACCAGGATACCTGGATCGCGGAACCGCGCGATCATGGCGGCGGGCTGGACGACGCCGTCGCGCTCCATGGCGGCCACCGGGACGACTGGCTCGACCTCTCGACCGGCATCAACCCGCACGCCTACCCGCTCCCCGAGATCCCGGCCTGGGCCTGGACGGCGCTGCCCGACCGGCATGCCGCCGAGCGGCTCGAACGGGCGGCCCGGGCCTTCTGGTCGGTGCCCGAGGGGGCTGCGGTGCTCGCCGCGCCCGGCGCCTCGGCACTGATCGCGGCGATCCCGCACCTCGTCTCCGCCGCCCGCCTGCGCATCCCGGACCGCACCTACAACGAACACGAGGCGAGCTTTCGCGCCGCAGGCTGGGAGATCCTGCGCGGCGACCCCGAGGGCGACCCGGCCGAGGCGCGCGTCGCGGTGCATCCGAACAACCCCACGGGCCACATGTTCTCGGGCGCCGACGAGCCCGCCACTCGCCCGCTCCTGGTGATCGACGAGAGCTTCGCCGACGTGATCCTCGCCAACTCGCGCGTGGCCGATTTCGCCACCCGTCCCGGCACGCTGATCCTGAAATCGCTGGGCAAGTTCTGGGGCCTGCCCGGCCTGCGCCTCGGCTTCGCCATCGGCGACCCGGGCCTGGTCGCAGGCCTGAAGGAGCGGCTCGGCCCCTGGCCGGTCTCCGGCGTGGCCCAGCATGTCGGCGCTGTGGCGCTGGAAGACATGGTCTGGGCCAACGAGACCCGGCAGGAGCTCTCGGTCGAATGCGCCCGGCTCGACGCGTTGATGCAGGCGAAGGGCGCCGAGCTGATTGGCGGCACGGTTCTGTTCCGGCTGTTCAGGGTGGACGACGCCGCGTCCTGGCAGGCGCGGCTGGCCGCGGGCCGCGTGTGGAGCCGGGTGTTCCCCTACGACCCGACCTGGATCCGCCTCGGCCTTCCGCCGGCGGAGGGCTGGGCGCAGCTCGAGGCGGCGCTGGGATGAGCCCGGCGCTGGTGCTGCTGCTGGCCCTCGGGCTCGACGCGGCGCTCGGCGAGCCCGAGGCGCTGTGGAAGCGGCTGCCCCACCCGGCGGTGCTGATGGGCCGCGCGGTCGGCTGGTGCGACCGGATGATGAACCATGGCCACGGCCGGCTCGTTAGCGGCGGCCTCGCCCTCGCGGCGCTCGGTCTCGCGGCCTGGCTCGTCGGGTCCCTCCTCGCCCGCCTCGGCGGACCGGTCGAACTCATCGTCGCCGCCATCCTGCTGGCCCATCGCTCGCTCACCGACCACGTCCGCGCCGTCGCCGAGGCGCTGTCGCTCTCGGTCGAGGAGGGGCGCACCGCCGTCGCCCGGATCGTCGGGCGCGACACCGCAGGCATGGACGCGCCCCGCATCGCCCGGGCCGCCATCGAATCGGCCGCCGAGAACTTCTCCGACGGGGTCGTGGCGCCGGCCTTCTGGTTCCTCGTCGCCGGGCTCCCCGGTCTCATGTTCTACAAGATGGTCAACACCGCCGACAGCATGATCGGCTATCGCACCCCGCGCCACGAGCTCTTCGGCAAGGCGGCGGCCCGGCTCGACGATCTGCTCAACTGGATCCCGGCGCGGCTCTCGGCGCTGCTGCTCTATGTGACCAACCCCAGCCGCGGCGGCTGGAAGGCGATCGCCCGCGACGCCCGGTTGCACCGCTCGCCCAACGCCGGCTGGCCCGAAGCCGCGATGGCGGCGGGGCTCGGCGTGGCGCTGTCCGGCCCGCGCAGCTACCACGGCGAGCTGCGCGACGAGCCCTTCGTGAACGGCGAAGGCCGCCACGAGATCGGCGCCGCCGAGATCGACGATGCGGTCGCGGCGCTCTGGCGAGCCTGGGCCGCCCTGCTGGCGATCCTGGCGCTCATCGTGGCGGTGTGACGGACCGTCGGGCCGCGGCACGGGCCCGCGTTCACGACCGCTTGTGGACTTGTCCTTTTCCCACATTTCCGGTTTTCACCGCCGGTTTTGCCCATTACTGTGCGGCCTCGAACCACGGTGAGGGACCCCATGCGCAAATTGCTTTCCACGATTGTTTTGAGCCTTTCCATGACCACGACCACGGCCGCCCTGGCGGCGGGCGAGGGTGTCGGCGACATCCCCGATCCGCTGATCGAATGCGGCGGCTCGTTCTCTTCCTTCGTCGGCCGGATGAAGGAGCTCGCCGTGGCGAACGGCCACGACCAGGGCACGGTCGACCAGTTCTTCGCCTCCGTCTACCAGGACGGCCGCACCCGGCGCCGACGGCGCGCAGGGCATCTTCAACTCGGGCTTCGTCGATTTCTCGCGCAGCTGATCTCGCAGAACCGCCTCAGCGTCGGCCGCTCGAAGCTGCAGGAATACGCGGGCGTTTTCGACCAGATCGAACAGCGGTTCGGCGTCAGCTGCGGCGTGCTCACCGCCTTCTGGGCCTTCGAGACCGATTTCGGCGGCTTCCAGGGCGATTTCAACACGCTCAACTCGCTGGTCACCCTCAGCCACGATTGCCGCCGCCCCGGCATCTTCCAGCCGCAGGTTCTGGCGGCGCTCGACCTCTACGAGCGCGGTGATTTCTCGCCCACCGGCACCACCGGCGCATGGGCGGGCGAGATCGGCATGGTGCAGATGCTGCCCGCCGACATCCGTGACTCCGGCATCGACGGCGACGGCGACGGCCATGTCGACCTCAAGAAATCCGCCCCCGACGCGCTGCCCGGGCGCCAACATGCTGTCGAAGCTTGGCTGGCGGCCGAACGAGCCCTGGCTTCAGGAAGTGATCCTGCCGGCGAATTTCGACTATTCGAAATCCGGCTCGCACCAGAAATTTCCACCAGCGACTGGGCGGCGATGGGTGTCCAGCCGCGCGAAGGCCAGCTGTTCAGCTCGCCCAGGCCTCGATCCTGGTGCCCAACGGTCACGGCGGCCCGGCCTTCATCGCCTATCCCAACTTCGACATCTACTTCGAGTGGAACCAGAGCTTCACCTACGTGCTCACGGCGGCCTATTTCGCCAACCGTCTCGAAGGCGCCGAGGTGTTCAACGCCGGCAACCCCTCGGGACCGCTCGACCAGGGCTCGATGAAACAGCTCCAGCGCAAGCTCGAAGCGCTCGGCCACCATGTCGGCGAGGTCGACGGCATCCTCGGCTACAACACCCGCATCGCGGTGCAGAAGGAACAGGAACGCCTCGGCCTGGTGCCCGACGCCTGGCCGACCTGGGAGCTGCTCAACCGGCTGTAACGGCGCATTCTTTACCGAATCGTAACGATTGTGGTAGAGTCTGGGTCAGCGAAGTCGGTTTCAGTGTCATCACCGAAAGTTCAGCGGAGCGCCAACTCCGCGGGCTTCTCTTTCAAGGCGCTACCCGCCCATCCAGAGCCGGATGATTGCGACCAGCAGCGAGGCTGCGGCCAGTGTCACCATCCATTTGCGAAATCCGTTTTCACTCAGTGTCATCACCTCCTTCCACTGCGACGGGTCGCAGTAGGGACAACGCCACGCAGTTCGGTTAAAGAAGTGTTGAACGCCTGTGTCCCGCAGGTCTGAATCGAGGCCCCCTTGGACGGCGAAGTCGCACAACTTGCAGCCCTGGTCATCTCGGCCAATCACCGGCTCTCCCACCCGAACGACCCGATGCACTGGTTCGCCACGCAGCGGGCCTTTGCCCGGTGCGGGTCGATCAGCTTCGAGATCGCGACCAAGCGCGGCGAGGCGAAGCCGGTGCTCACCACCATGGCCGAGACCCCGCCCGCCTGGCTCGACCAGCTCGCGCGGTCGGGCACCAAGCGGGTCCATCTCGGCTTTTCCCGGCAGGACGAAGAGGTGATCCCCGGCGAGACCATCCCCGACCGGATCGCAGCCGGTTTCGCCGGCGGCGGCAGCCTGTGGACGATGACCACCGAGACCAATGACGGCCGGGCGCTGGGCTGGCACGGCACCTGGAAGGTCGCCTATCCCAATGCCCGTGACGGCAGGGTCTGGGCCGTGCGCTACACCGCCACCGCGGCCGAACCGCAGGACCCGGGCCGCGACATCGAGGCCGCCGCAGTCGAGCTGCGCCATGCGCTGGCCGAGATGAGCGAGTTTGCCTGGGAACGCGGCGCCAAGCCCGCCAACATGCGTTTCACCTCCGCGCTGGCGCTGCTCGAAGGCGCGCCCGATCCGCTGCCGCTCGACCACCCCGCCGGCCCCGCCGACACGCTCAGAGAGCCGGCCCGCCGCCTGCTCCACGCCAGCCAGCGCGGCTGGGTCTTCGACAACCTCGAGATCTGGGGCAAGCTGAAGCTCGACGAGGCCGAATGGCGCGACCATGCCCGCCGGTCCGAAGCGCTCTACGACGCGGTGACCGCCGCCATCGTCACCGCGGCGAATTCGGGCGCTTCCGTGCGGTAACGGCCGAACAGGAACGGCGGGGCACAGTCAGGGCGCCGGCAGGCTGGTGTCGGGCCCGGCCCTTTGGTTCAGGCCGGGGCACGCGAGAAGGGTTGCGGACAGTCGCGGCGCCAAGCGGTTTCGAAACCGCTTTTCAAGCCGCTTCGAAGCGGCTTTCACCCGGCTCAGGCGGCGAGCCCCTTCGACCCCATCTCGAGGTACTTCTTGCGCCGTTGCTGCTTGAGCGCCGCCGGCGACTTGCCCGCCATCGCCTTGAGCTCGGCCTCCAGCGCCTTGCCCACGGCGGCGATGGTCTGGCTGCGGCCGCGCTGGGCGCCGCCGACCGGCTCGGCAATGATCCGGTCGATCACGCCGAGCTGCTTGAGATCCTGCGCGGTGAGCCGCAGCGCTTCGGCCGCTTCGCGCATCTTCTCGGCGTCCTTCCACAGGATCGAGGCGCAGCCCTCGGGCGAGATCACCGAGTAGATCGAATGTTCGAGCATCATCACGGTGTTGCCGGTCGCGAAAGCCACCGCGCCGCCGGACCCGCCCTCGCCGATGATGACCGAAATGAGCGGCACCCCGATCTGCAGGCATTTCTCGGTAGAGCGCGCGATCGCCTCCGACTGGCCACGCTCCTCAGCGCCCTTGCCGGGATAGGCGCCGGGCGTGTCGACCAGCGAGATCACCGGCAGCCCGAACCGGTCGGCGAGGTCCATCAGCCGGATCGCCTTGCGGTAGCCCTCGGGCCGCGCCATGCCGAAATTGCGCTCGATCCGGCTCTTGGTGTCGTGCCCCTTCTCGTGGCCGATCACCATGACCGGCGTGTCGCCGAGCCGGGCGAGCCCGCCCATCACCGCGTGGTCGTCGGCGAAATTGCGGTCGCCGGCGAGCGGCGTGTACTCGGTGAACAGCGCCTCGATGTAATCCTTGGCATGCGGCCGGTCGGGGTGGCGGGCGACCTGCGTCTTCTGCCAGGGGCTGAGCTTGCCGTAGAGGTCGGAGAGCAGCGAGGCGGCCTTCTTGTCGAGCGCCGTCGCTTCCTTCTCGATGTCCATCCCCTCGCTCGCCCGCGCCATCGCGCGCAGCTCCTCGGCCTTGCCTTCGATCTCTGCGAGCGGCTTTTCGAACTCGAGGTAGTTGGTCATCTGGCGTGCCCCTTGTCAGCTCAGGCCGATATAAGGGCGGGGCCGGGGCGAATGCAACTCGGCAAGATTTGTTCCCTGCGCCCATGCAAGGGTTGAAGCGCAGCGAAACGAAGGGAGTGCCGCATGGCGAACGATTACGAGAAGCGGCTTCTCAGGGTGCTCGACCACGTCTACGCCAATCTCGACGGCGATCTGTCGCTCGACACGCTGGCCGGCGTGGCCGCGCTCAGCCGGTTCCATTTCCACCGGGTGTTCACCGCGATGACCGGCGAGACGGTCGCGGCTTTCATCCGGCGGGTGCGGCTCTACCGGGCGGTGACCGAGCTTCTCGAGACCGACGCGCCGCTCGGCGAGGTCGCGAAGAAATGCGGCTATCCCAACCCGAAGAGCTTTGCCCGGGCCTTCCGCGACGCCTTCGGCGAGACCCCGGATGGATTTCGCAAACGCGGGCTCCCGCGTCCTCCGCTGCGCCTCGACAGCAAAGGAGACTACCAGATGTACGACGTGATCCTCCGCGACGAACCCGAACGCCGGCTGGCGGTGATTCCCCATCGGGGGGCCTATCTCAAGATCGGCGAGGCCTTCGAAAAAGCGGGCACGACCGCCATGGCGCGCGGGCTCGGACCCGAGCTCGGCGCGATGATGGGGCTCTACTACGACGATCCCGACGCCGTGCCGGAAGCGGACCTGCGCAGCGCCGCGGGGTTCGAGATCGCCGAGGGCGCCGAGATCGCCCCGCCGCTCGAAATGGCCAGCCTGCCCGGTGGCAAGTACGCGATCCTCACCCACAAGGGCCCCTACACCGGGCTGAAGGCGGCCTACACCTACCTGTTCGGCGACTGGCTGCCCAGGTCGGGCGAGGTGCCACGCGACTCGCCGCCGTTCGAGCTCTACCTCAACACCCCGATGGACACCGCACCGGGCGATCTCGTGACCCTGATCGGCCTGGCACTGGAATGACCGGACCGCTGGCCCCGGAGGTCGCCGGCGCCTTCGCCGCGCTGCCGGACGAGGTTCGCCAGGTGCTCGACCGGCTGCGGGCGCTGATCTTTGCCACCGCGGCGGAAACGGGCGCCGGGCGGGTCGAAGAGGCGCTGCGCTGGGGCCAGCCCGCCTACCGTGCGCCGAAGGGCGCGACGCTCCGGCTCGGGCAGGCGAAGACCGGAGAAGCGGCGCTGTTCGTGACCTGCACCACCACGCTGATCGAGGAGTTTCGCCCCGTCGCGCCCCGGGGTCTGCGGTTCGAGGGCACACGGGCGGTGCTTTTCGGCCAAAGCGGCGCCGTCGACGCCGCGGCCCTCGCGCCGTTCCTCGCCCGGGCGCTGAACTACCACCGCAAGGAGAGATAGCGCCGCCATGGACAAGCTCGATTTCCGCAAACGCGACCGCGCTTTCTACACCGGCAGGGCGGGGCACTGGGACAGGCTGACCCTGCCGGACATGACCTTCCTCGCCATCGAGGGCCGGGGCGACCCGAACGGCCCGGCCTATGCCGAAGCGCTGGCCGCACTCTATCCGCTCGCCTACGGGGTCAAGTTCGCCTGCAAGGCCGCGGGGGCGGACTTCACCGTCCCGCCGCTCGAAGCACTATGGTGGGCCGACGACCCGCGCGTCTTCGTCGCCGGCGACCGCGCCGCCTGGCGCTGGCGGGCCATGCTCCGCGTCCCCGACGACGTGACCGGCGAGATGGTGGAGACGGCCCGCGCCGCGGCCCGGCGCAAGGGCAAGGCGGGCCCGTTCGAATCGGTCGCGCTCACCCGCAGCGCCGAGGGCGATTGCCTGCAATGCCTGCACCTCGGCCCCTACAGCGCCGAGGCGCCGGTGCTCGCGCGGCTCCACGACGAGATCATGCCCGGCGCGGGGCTCGATTTCGCCGGCCCTCACCATGAAATCTACCTTTCCGACCCGCGCCGGGTGCCGGCCGAAAAGCTGCGCACGATCCTGCGTCAACCGGTGCGACCGATCCGCTCCACCGCGTGACCTTTCCGGCCGACCGCGATACGATGCCCGCGTCAGGCCGAAGGGACGCCCCGCGTTGAAACCGAACACCAGGATCGCCGCGATCGTGCTGGGCGCTTTTGCGCTCGGCATTTTCGTGGTCATCGGCTGGACCACGCTGGTCTCGGAGGCGGTCGACCTGACCGACCGGGTCCGCCGGGCGCGCTGCGACTGGGTCGATACGCTCGTGGTCACCATCTCCGGTCACGACCTCTCGCTCGCGGCGGTGCCCGGGACCACGGTCTACACCGGGACCGGGTGGATCAGCGTCGAAGAGGAAAGCGGCTATCGCCGCACCCCTGTGCGCTACGGCTTCTGCCTCGACGCGCCCCCGAAGGGCCCGCTGCCGGCCCGCTCGGTGACCCTCACCCACGACGCCGCCCGGTCGGCGATCGACCGGGCCGGTCTGCCGGCGGTCGACGGACCGCTCCTCGAAATCGGGGAAGCCGTCCTGTTCCTGCCCGACGCGCCGGCCTCGGACGGGACCACCGATGAAATGACGGTGTACCACCGCAACGAGGATTACGGCTGGCCGCGGATGGTGACCCGGGGGACGTCGGTCGACGGGGTTCGCATCGGCGCGGTCTGCCGCGGCGTTTCGGGCGGGGGCTGGCTGTGCGACGTGAGCGTGCAGGACGCGCGCACCGATCTCAGCTACCGCTACGAACGGCTCCCGGTCGAAACCGCCGCCTTCGACACCGCGCCGGTCCTGCCGGCGTTCCGCGCCATCGCCCGCGGCATGCGCGGCCTCGGCCAGATGCTGGAAGCCAAGGCGGTTGCGCTGAATTAGGCTCTGTTTTGATTGAGCCTGTCTTGCAGGCGCGGACGGGACCGCAGCCCCGCCCGCAGATCCTCCGTCGGCCGGGGTGTCAGCCCTCGACCAGCTCGGCCATGCGCACGATCACCTCGGCCTGCTTCATCGAGGCGATGTCGATCAGCTTGCCCTTGTAGGTGGTGGCGCCGAGCCCCTTGGCCTTGGCCTCTTCCATCGCCGCGAGGATTTCCTTCGCTTCGGCGACGGCTTCGGCAGTGGGCGTGAACACCTCGTTGGCGAGCTTCACCTGCTTGGGGTGGATTGCCCATTTGCCGACCATGCCCAGCGTCGCCACCCGCTTCGCATGCGCGACATAGGCGTCGTCGTCCGAGAAATTGCCGAACGGCCCGTCCACCGGCAGCACGCCCTTCGCCCGGCAGGCGGCGACGATGGCCGAGACCACGTAGTTCCACGGGTCGGAGTAATAGGTCTGGCCCTCGTGGATCATGTAGTAGTTTTCCTGAGTGCCGCCGATGCCGGTGGTCGCCATACCCATCGAGGCTGCGAAATCGGCGTAGCCGAGGCTCATCGCCTGCAGCCGGGGCGAGGCTCCGGCGATCTCCTCGACATTGGCAAGCCCCTTGGCGGTCTCGATGATGACCTCGAAGGTGATCTTCTTGGTGCGCCCCTGCAGCCGCTCGATCGCCGTCACCAGCGCGTCGACCGCGTAGATGTCGGCCGCTTCGCCGACCATCGGGATCATGATCTGGTCGATCCGCTCCGAGCCCTTCTCGAGCAGCTCCACCACGTCCTTGTACCAATGCGGCGTGTCGAGCCCGTTGATCCGCACGCTGAGATACTTGTTGCCCCAGTCGACCTCATGGGTCGCGGCGATGATGTTGGCACGCGCCTTGTCCTTGTCGGCCGGCGCGACGCTGTCCTCGAGGTCGAGGTTGATCACGTCCGCCGCCGAGGCGGCCATCTTCTCGAACAATTCGGGACGCGAGCCGGGGCCGAACAGCTGGCAGCGGTTCGGGCGGGCGGGCGCGGGCGGTTGCGGGCGGAACGACATGAGGGCCTCCGTGTGTGGGCAAGTTTGTTTCGCGAGCTTTCCGTCGAGGGATAGATAGTTGCGCCCTGCGGGGCAAGGCGAATCTCGCAGGTGCAGAATGGGTGCCGCGCTGCGGCAGACCCGGGTTCTCGGGCCCGTCATTGGCCTGTTGCCCGGACGTCTCCCGGGCATCGCCGCGGGACAGAACAGCACGATCCGGCGGCATTGTGCGAGAATTCGGCGCAGAACCGCCGAAAGACCGAACAATCTCCCGATTTGCCCCGCGACAGGCGTCGCATCTTCGAAGACATCCCGCCGGGAATCGCCGATGGTCGGGCGAGCTGCAGCGGAGGCCCAGATGATCGAAACCCCCTACCTTCTTTTCCTCGGCGATGCGCCGGACGGGCTCGCCGCCAAGGTGGCGCAGGGCATCAAGGACTGGCGGCCCGACAATGCCGTCGGCCAGTACCGCATGGAGGGCTGCAAGGCCGATCTGGGCCTGCCCGACATGACCCTCGCCGAGGCGAAGGCCGCGGGGGCGAAAACCGTGGTGATCGGCGTCGCCAACCGCGGCGGCATCATCAGCCAGGCCTGGAAGAAGGTGCTGGTGCAGGCGCTGGAAGAGGGCTTCGACCTCGCCTCCGGCCTGCACAACCTCCTGCGCGACGAGCCCGACCTCGCGGCCGTCGCCGAGGCCACTGGTCGGGCCCTGCACGACGTGCGCGTGCCGTCGGTGAAATACCCGATCGCCAATGGCGTGAAGCGGACCGGCAAGCGCGTGCTCGCCGTCGGCACCGATTGCTCGGTGGGCAAGATGTACACGGCGCTGGCGATGGACCGCGAGATGAAGGAGCGCGGGCTCAAGTCGAGCTTCCGCGCCACCGGCCAGACCGGCATCCTCATCACCGGCAACGGCGTGCCGCTCGACGCGGTGATCGCCGATTTCATGGCCGGTGCGGTGGAATGGCTCACGCCGGACGCCGACGCAGACCACTGGGACCATATCGAGGGCCAGGGCAGCCTGTTCCACGTCTCCTATTCCGGTGTGACGATGGCGCTGATCCACGGCGGCCAGCCCGATGCGCTGGTCCTCGCCCACGAGCCCACCCGCCTGCACATGCGCGGGTTGCCCGACTACGGTCTACCCTCGCTGGAGGCGCTGCGCGACATGGCGCTGCCGCTCGCCCGCATCGCCAACCCGGCCTGCGAGGTGGTCGGCGTCTCGGTCAACACCCAGCACATGAACGAACAGGAGGCCGCGGCCTATCTCGACGCCGTCGAGGAGCGCATGGCCCTGCCGGCGACCGATCCCTACCGCTTCGGGGCGGCGAAGCTGGTGGATGCGCTGCTGGCGTTGGGCTAGCGTCGCGGACGGTGCCGGGGGGCCAGCCCCCCGGACCCCCCGAGGTATTTTGGAACCAAAGAAGGAAAGACCATGCGCCTGACGGTGACCGAGGAGCGTTTTCCCTTGGCCGAGGTGTTCACCATCTCGCGCGGGTCCAAGACCGAGGCCGCGGTGCTGACGGTGACCGTCGAGGACGGCGGCGCGGCGGGGCGCGGCGAATGTGTGCCCTATCCCCGCTACGGCGAGACGCTGGACAGCGTCGCGGAAGAGATCCGCGGGCTGCCCGAGCGCTTCACCCGCGCCGAATTGCAGGCGCTGCTGCCGGCCGGTGCGGCCCGCAACGCGGTCGACTGTGCGCTGTGGGATCTCGAAGCCAAGCAGGCGGGCAAGCGGGCCTGGGAGCTTGCGGGGCTCGCCGCCCCGGGTCCGGAGATCACCGCCTACACCCTGTCGCTCGGCAGCGCGCAGGCGATGCGGGCCAAGGCCGCCGAACATGCCCACCGTCCGCTCCTCAAGATCAAGCTCGGCACGCCCGACGACATGGCGCGCGTCGAAGCGGTCCGCGCCGGTGCGCCGAGGTCTAAGATCATCGTCGACGCCAACGAGGGTTGGTCGGCCGAGGTCTATGCCGATCTCGCCCCCCATCTCGTCCGCCTCGGCGTCGCGCTGGTCGAGCAGCCCTTGCCCGCGGGCGCGGACGACGCGCTCATCGGGATGGAGCGCCCGGTGCCGGTCTGCGCCGACGAAAGCTGCCACGACCGCGCCTCGCTGCCGGACCTCAAGGGCAAGTACGACGCCGTCAACATCAAGCTCGACAAGACCGGCGGGCTCACCGAGGCGCTGGCGCTGCGCGACGCGGCGCGGGCCGCGGGCTACGACATCATGGTCGGCTGCATGGTCGGCTCCTCGCTCGCGATGGCGCCCGCGGTGCTGGTCGCCCAGGGTGCGCTTGTGACCGACCTCGACGGTCCGCTCCTGCTGGCGAAGGACAGGGCGCATCCGCTCGCCTACGACGAAGCCGGGGTACATCCGCCGGAGGCGCAGCTCTGGGGCTAACCTCGCCCGGCGATCTGGGTCAGGAACACGCCGGCCCCCATTACCGCGATCCCGAGGCCGCGGGCCAGCGTCAGGGGTTCCATCCGTGCGCCGAACAACCCGTAGTGGTCGATCGCCGCGGCCGAGACGAGCTGGCCGATCAGCACGAAGAACACCGCGTTGCCGACACCGAAGCTCGGCGCGATCCAGGTGACCGTGAGCACGTAGAAGGCGACCAGCGTGCCGCCGAGATAGAGGTGCGCCGGCGCCGCGAGCGCGCCGCGCAGCGAGGCGCCCGACAGAGCGAAGACCACGCCGGTCGCGGCAAAGGCCACCAGGAACAGGATCAGCCCCGCCGTCACCGGCGAGCCCAGCCGCTGGCCGAGCGCCGCGTTGAGCGCGGCGAGGATCGGGATGCCGATCCCGGCGGCAAACATGATTCCCGCGGCCTGTGCTGAGGGCATGGCTTTTCCTTTCCGGTTTTTCGCGTTACCGGGGAGCTGACACCGTCATCGCGGCCGCGGTCAAGCCGGGCCCGGCAACAGGAGAGCACCATGAGCCGAACCGTCTACGTCAACGGCACCTACCTGCCGGAAGAGGAGGCCACGATCTCGATCTTCGACCGCGGTTTCCTGATGGCCGACGGCGTCTACGAGGTGACCTCGGTGCTCGGCGGCAAGCTGATCGACTTCGAAGGCCACGCCGCCCGCCTCACCCGCTCGCTTTCCGAGGCTCGACATGGCGCAGCCGATCTCCCACGACGACCTCCTCGCCGTGCACCGCGAGCTGGTCGCCCGCAACGGGATCGACAACGGCCTCGTCTATCTCCAGGTCACCCGCGGCAACCCGGGCGACCGCGATTTCGTCTTTCCCGACCCCGAGACCACGCCCGGCACGGTGGTGATGTTCACCCAGTCGAAGCCGGACCTGATCGAAAGCCCCACCGCGGCGAAGGGCATCAAGGTGATCTCGCTCCCCGACCAGCGCTGGGCGCGGCGCGACATCAAGACGGTGCAGCTCCTCTACCCCTCGATGGCCAAGATGGCGGCCAAGGCGGCCGGCGCCGGCGACGCCTGGCTCGTCGAAGACGGCAAGGTCACCGAGGGCAGCTCGAACAACGTCTATATCGTCAAGAACGGCCGGATCATCACCCGCGAGCTGTCGAACGACATCCTGCACGGCATCACCCGGGCCGCGGTGCTGCGCTATGCCGCCGAAGCGCAGATGGAGGTCGAGGAACGCGCCTTCACCATCGCGGAGGCGCAGGCCGCCGACGAGGCCTTCGTGACCTCGGCCACCACCTTCGTGACCCCGGTGATCGAGATCGACGGCACCCCGCTCGGCGACGGCACGCCAGGCCGGGTCGCGCGGCGGCTGCGGGAAATCTACATCGACGAAAGCCTGAAATCCGCGCTCTGACGCGGCAAAAGACGGCACGCGCTGCGGGATTTCCCCCGTGACAATAACACTCGGATTTTCCCCCTTGCCTTCGCGTCAGGGCTTTGGCCTTCTGCCGTCACTGGCTTGAGAAAGCATTGGGGGATATCATGAGCAAGGGCCTGGGCGCACTTGTCTTCGTTGCCGGGGTCGCGGGCCTCACCTTTTGGGGTGCGAAGGTACACGCGGTTTCGATGGAAAACGAAATCACTGCGGAAGCGCAGAACGTGGCGGCCGGGCATATCCACCCGCTCGATTTGCGGGTGAGCGGGCGCGACATCACCGTCACCGGCCTCGCCGACACCGAGGACGAGCTGGCCGCGATCACCGCGGAGCTCGACGGATTGCGCGGCCGCCGCGTGGTCAACGTCTACGGGATCACGGTCCTGCCGCGCGTCGAGCCCTACGAGACCGCGCTCGCCAAGAGCGAGGACGGCGCGCTCGCAGCGCAGGGCTACGCGCCCACCGAAGCCGCAATGGCGGCGCTGGTGGACGCGGGCGTACCGGCCGGGAGCCTGACGCTGGCCTCCGGCGCGCCCGCCGACTGGGCCGAAGCCGTCGGCGCCGGCGCGGCCGCGCTCGCCCCCCTCGACCGCGGCAGCTTCGCGATGACCGGCGACACGCTGACCCTCGAAGGCGTCGCCGCGACGCCGGTCGAGGACGAGGCAGCCCGCGCGGCGCTCGACGTGCCGGGCGATTTCGAGACCGTGGTCGCCATCGACGTGACCGATCCCGGCATCATCGATTTCTCGCTCGATTACGACGCGGAGACCGGCTTCAGCCTGTCGGGGATCCTGCCCGAGGGCTTCGGCGGCGACGAGATCGCTGCCGCGCTCGGCACCGAGGTGTCGATGGGCGACGTCCAGACCACTCGCGCCACGCTGCCTGGGCTCGAAGGCGCGCTGTCCGGTCTCGGCGCGGCGCTCGGCGCCACGCTCGGCCAGGTCGAGACGCTCGCGATCGCCGGCAGCAACGACGGTCTCGCGGCGCATGCCGAAGCGCTGGCCGGGCGCGACCCGGCCGCCGTCTCCGCCGCGCTGGGCCAGGCGCTGGGGGCCGACGTGGCGCTCGATGTCGTCAAGGTCGCCACGCTGCCCGAGAACGGGACCGAGCGGACCAACCGGATCACCGGCATCCGCCAGTTCGCCTATGGCGGCGGCTGGGTGACGCTCCCGGAAGGTCTCGAGGAACCGACCGCCGAGGTCTGCGCCGAGACGGCGACGACCCGGGTCACGGCCTCGCCGATCCTCTTCGTCACCGGTTCGGCCGAGCTCGATCCCGCCTCGATCGCCATCATCGACGAGCTCGCCGGGATCGTGAACCTCTGCACCCGGGGCCCGGGCATGATCGTCACCATCGGCGGCCATACCGACAACACCGGCGAACCGGAACAGAACTACATCCTGTCGGCGCAACGCGCCCGCGCGGTCAAGGACGCGCTGGCGGCCCGCGGCGTGCCGGCGGGGCGGATGATCGCCATCGGCTACGGCGAGACCGAGCCGATCGCAGACAACGAAACCGAAGAAGGGCGGGCGCTGAACCGGCGCACCACCTTCACATGGCCCAACTGAGCGCGGCCGGGGAAAGGAGAGACAGATGTTTCAGGAATGGGGATTTCTGATCAGCGAGATGTTCGTGCTGATCGTCCTTGCGGCGCTGCTCGGGCTGCTGGTCGGGTGGATCGTCTGGGGACGGCGCGGCGGCGACGTTACCGTGAGCGCCGGGCTGCAGGCCGATCTCGAAAAGTGTCGCGCCGATGCCATGGCCTGCCAGTCCGATCTCGCGAGCTGCAAGGCGGCGTCGGCGGACAAGGACAAGCGCATCGCCGAGCTCGAGCGTGACGTCGAGAAGGCCGAAGAGCTGGTCGAAGCGGCCGAGGTCGCGGCGATGGAAGCCGCCGGCGAGGCGGTCGCGGTGGCCGAGGCGGTCGAGGCCGACCACGGCGCCCATCCGGTGCACCCGGTGGTGGCTCCCGTCGAGCCCGCGCCCGAACCGACGCCCGAGCCGGAGTCCGAAGCCAAGGATTACGACGGCGACGGCGTGATCGAAGGCACCGACGAGGGCGTGAAGCCGGCGACGCTGACCGCGGCCCGCGACGGCCAGCCCGACGACCTCAAGCAGATCAAGGGGATCGGGCCCAAGCTCGAGCTTCTCTGCCACGAACTCGGCTTCTTCCACTTCGACCAGGTCGCCGCCTGGACCGCCGACGAGGTTGCCTGGGTCGACGCCAACCTCAAGGGGTTCAAGGGCCGCGTCAGCCGTGACAATTGGGTCGAACAGGCCAAGGTGCTTGCCGCCGGTGGCACCACCGCCTTTGCCGACAAGGTGAAGAAGGGCGACGTCTACGAGTGATGTGGACCAGGCGCCGGCCCCCACCGGCCCCTGTACCTCGGTCCCTCGTCCGGCCTCCCTCGTGGCCGGGCGGGGGATTTGCTTTTGGGCGCGCGGGCGCGGTCGTCGCCCCGGCGCCTCACCCGAACCGCCAGCTCGACGCGGTGACGCCGCCGAAGATCATCTTCTGGTGATAGGTCCGGGTCGCCGGTGCGTCTTCCGCGGCCCCCAGCGCGGCGAACAGCGGCACCAGGTGGTCTTCGCGGGCATGGCAGGTGCGGGCATAGGGCGCGCTCTCCCAGTCGAGAAGCCGCGCCGTACGCTCCGCCGCCGGCAGCGCCAGCGTCTCGCCGAGCCAGGCGTCGAAGGCTTCCGACGGCACCCGCGCATTCGGCCCGAACAGGCGCAGATTGTGGTAGCTCAGGCCGGACCCGACGATCACCACGCCCGCGTCGCGCAAGGGCGCGAGCGCGCGGCCGAGCCGGACATGATCGGCCGGGTCGTAGCTCTCCAGCATCGAGACCTGGAAGACCGGCACCTGCGCCTCGGGATACATCACATAGGCCGGCACGAAGGTGCCGTGATCGAAACCACGGGTCTCGTCCAGCGCCACCGGCAACCCCGCCTCGGCGATCAGCTGCGCGGCCGTCTCGGCCAGCGCCGGCGCGCCCGGGGCCGGATAGGTGATGTCGTAGGTATGGGGCGGGAAGTTGTAGTAGTCGTAGACCATCGGCGGGCGGGCGCTGTGCATCACCCGCACCTCCGGCGCTTCCCAATGCCCCGAAATCATCAGCACCGCGGCCGGCGGTTCCGGCAGCTCCCCGGGCAGGGCCGCGAGGCTCGCGTCCAGCGGCGCGAGGGCCGCGCGCATGTCGTCGATCCACGGCCAGGGTCCGCCGCCATGGGAAATGAAATAGGTCGGTTGGCGCATCTCGCTCGGATCCTTTCTCGGCTCAACGCCACCTTACGTCCGTTTGAATTCGCACGAAATCCGGGATCTCGGAACATGAGCTGTGCAAATTCCCACAGGATTCGCCGCGAAACCACCCGGTGAATGCCCGCAAACCGCCGGTTTCGGTCCGCATCCTGCCTCCGGACCCGATGGAGCGCGGCGATGACCCAGGAAGAAACCCTATGGCGATGGATCCAGAGCCACTGGTTCGTGGAGGCCGTCACGGTCATGCTCCTGGTCGGTCTGGTCGCGCTGGTGCGCTGGGACCAGGTCACCACGGTGCGCTACCGCCAGGTGCCGGTGGTAAGCGTCCAGCAGGTGCCGGGCGGCGACATGGCGGAGCGCGCCGTGATCGTCGATCTCGGCGAACGCCAGCGCCTCGTGCGGACCGGCGACTGGATGATCCTGGCCGAGCCGGGCGGACAGGTCTGTATCAGCGAACGCCAGCTCCTGCTCCGGCGCTATGTCCGCGTCTCGCTCGCGCTGCCGGGCTATTGCGGCCCGCTGCGTCCTGCGCCATCGGCGCCGGGCCTCACCGCGAGCTGAGCCCTACCGGGCCGGTTCGCGGCTGGCCGTTGAGGAACAGGACGAGGTCCGCCACGGTCTCGACCTTGCCTTCGAATGGATTCTCCTCACAAAGGTCGAGCGACCGGCCGATGCGCTTCGCAATCGCCGGCCCCATATCGAGGTCGAGGTCGTCCGGGTCGAGCCGGAGGTCGCGAAACAGGTGGTCTTCGGCGCGTGGTGCAAACCGCCCCTCCGGCGTCGAGAAATCATCGGCAAGTTCCTCGTACACGGCGCGGATGACCCAGGGGTCGACGGTCTGGCGGTCGAAATTGCGGGCAAACCGGCAGATGTCCTGCGCCGTCGCCTCGCGAGCACGGGTTTTCAGGAACTCGTCGCGCAGGCGGGTGTCACGACGTGTCTCCCAGAACGCAACGAAGAGAATGAACGTCAGCCCCGCGCCCAAAAGGGGGCTGTGCAGCCATGCCCGACCGAGTGTCAGAACACCGAGTACAACAAACCCGAAGACCAAACCGGGGGCGAAGACCGGGGCGAAAGCCGGCGCGTCAGCCGCGCTGACCCGCGGCGGCATATGACGGGACGGGGTCATGGGCCGAGCCTGCGCCCGCACCCGCCCGCGGTCAATCCCGCGGTTTGAGAACATTCTGTTCGAACGCGACCTCGAATGCCGCCTTCTTCTCCGCGCTCGCCTCGGTCTGATTCTGCGCCCGCCACTCCTCGTAGGGAATGCCGTAGAAGGCTTCGCGGCCCTCCTCCTTGGTCATCGCGATACCGCGCGCGTTCGCCGCCTCCTGGTACCAGCGCGACAGGCAGTTCCGGCAGAAGCCGGCGAGGTTCATCATGTCGATGTTCTGCACGTCGGGCCGGTCTTCCATCAGGTGCTTTCGCAACCGGCGAAAGGCCGCGGCCTCCAGTTCGAGCTGCGTCTGCGGGTCGATCTTGTCCGCCATTGCGGTCCCTCCATTTGTGTCACAACTGGGCTGAGACAAGCACCTCTTCAAGGATCGGCGCCAGCCGCTCGGCCCAGGTCCATTGCTGGGTATCGGTCCGGATCAGGTCGTTGCGAAGCTCGATCAGCACGTTGAGCCGCCCCGGCTTGATCGCGTGGCGGTCGACGCTGTCGCCCTCCAGATGGCCGCCATAGGGCTCGTTCTCGCCGACACAGAGATCGCGCTCCTGCCGCAGCCGGTCGAGCAGCGGCAGCGCGAAGCGGACGTCGTGGCCATAGAGAATGCCGATGTGCCAGGGCCGCGGCTCGCGCCCCTGAGCTGCTGCGTGAAGGAGTGGATCGCGACATAGACGGTGTCGTCGCGCCGCGCCGCGAGCCGGGCGACGGCGCGGTGATAGGGCCGGTGATAGGCGTCGAGCCGGCGTTCCACCTCGGCCGCATCGACATGGCGATTGGCCGGGATGATGGTGCCGTCGTAGAGCCGCATCAGCAGCGTCGGGTCGTCCTCGCCGCGGTTGGGGTCGATCACCAGCCGCGAGAAATTGCCCAGCACCACCGGCGCCCCGAGCAGCTCCCCGAGCGCGATCGACACCCCTGCAGCGCCCGGGTCCCAGGCGATGTGGCGGGCCATGTCGGCGTCGGAGATGCCGAGCGACCCGCCGCCGATCTCAGGCGGCACCGCGTTGGAGGCATGGTCGCAGGTGACGAGCCAGCGGCTGTCGCGGTCGTCGCCGAGGATGTGGTAGGGAGGGTGGGACATGCGCCAGTTTTACTTTGTAACCTCATGCGTTGTAGGCGAGTGCCAGCCAAAGCGCCAGTTGCGACCCCCAAGTTTTTGGGGCATAGGAGGGGGGATTCCATGTGACCGCTAACGGCGTTCCACTCCCAACGAAGGACGAAGGCATGCACCGCCGCCGCAACGTCAAGATCGTGGCCACGCTCGGCCCGGCCTCGAACGACTACAAGACCATCCGGGCGTTGTTCGAAGCGGGTGCAGACGTCTTTCGCCTCAACATGTCGCACGGCACCCATGACGAGCACCGGGAGCGCTACGACATCATCCGCCAGGTCGAGGCCGACACCGGCCGGTCGATCGCGATTCTCGCCGACCTGCAGGGACCGAAACTGCGTTGCGGCACTTTCGCCGCCCATGGCGCCGATCTCGAAGAGGGCCAGAACTTCCGCTTCGATCTCGACCCCGCGCCGGGCGACAGCCACCGGGTCTGCCTGCCGCACAAGGAGATCTTCGAGGCGCTCGAAACCGGGACCCACCTGCTGGTGAATGACGGCAAGATCCGGATGCGCGTGGTCGAACACGGCGAGGATTTCGCGATCTGCGAGGTCGAGGTCGGCGGCACGATCTCCGACCGCAAGGGCGTCAACGTGCCCGAGGTGGTGTTGCCGATCGCGGCGCTCACCGAAAAGGACCGCAACGACCTGGAGTTTGCCTGCGAGATCGGCGTCGACTGGCTGGCGCTCAGCTTCGTGCAGCGCGCCGCCGACGTCGCCGAGGCGCGCCGCCTCGCCAATGGCCGCGCCGCGGTGCTCTCCAAGATCGAGAAACCCTCGGCGGTGAAAGCCTTCGAAGACATTCTCGCGGTCTCGGACGGGATCATGATCGCCCGGGGCGATCTCGGCGTCGAACTGCCGGTGCAGAATGTGCCGCCGATCCAGAAGCGCCTCGTTCACTTCTGCCGCGCCGCCGCGAAACCGGTGATCGTGGCCACTCAGATGCTCGAAAGCATGATCGAAAGCCCGGTCCCCACCCGGGCCGAGGTGTCGGACGTGGCGACCGCGATCTACGAAGGCGCCGACGCGGTGATGCTCTCGGCCGAGTCGGCCGCCGGCAACTACCCGATCGAAGCCGTCTCGACGATGGCGGCGGTGGCCAAGGAGGTCGAAAGCGACGACACCTACCGCCGGGTGCTCGAAAACAGCCGGATCTTCCAGCGCCGCACGGTGGCCGAGGGGATCGTCTCGGCGGCCCGCGAGATCGCCGTTTCGACCGACATCCGCGCGATCTGCTGTTTCACCCAGTCCGGCAGCACCGCGCTGCTGGCGGCCCGCGAGCGCCCGCTGGTGCCGATCCTGGCGCTCACGCCGCTCGAACGCACCGCCCGCCGGCTGTGCCTGTCCTGGGGCATCTCCTGCCACGTGATCCAGGGCGAGGTCGACCGCTTCAAGCAGGCGGTGGTCTCGGCGGCCCGCGCCGCCCGCACCTCGGGGCTGGCCGATGACAGCGACCAGATCGTCCTGATCGCCGGCGTGCCGTTCAACGTGCCGGGAACGACCAACATCCTGCGGGTCGCGCCCTGTGCCGAGCGCCTGATTTACGCCACAGATCCGGAGTAGGTACCGTCGCTGGGGGCGATTCCGGGAACCCGGAGCCATACTGAGGGTCCAGGCAGATGCCTTATGACGTCTTTCTCATCATCGGCCTCGTCATCGTGGTCTTTGCAATTCCGGCGATCTTTTCCGCGGTGCGCGACGGCCACGCCCCGCGTGTGCCGGCGCTCGTCATCCTGATCGGCGGTGGCCTTGCCGCCTTCGCCGCCACGCAAAAGCCCGGCGGCTACGAGATCACCGATATTCCCAACATCTTCATGAGCGTCATCACGCAGGCGATCTGAGCCGGCGCTCTGTCGTCCGGCCGGTCCAACCGGGCCCGGTCGCCGCGCACCTGTGAGCGGGCGGGTCGCAAAGTTGCCCCGGTCCGGAAAGACGGCCTCAGCCGGCCGTCACCACAGGCTGCCTTTCGCCCGGGCGGCCCAGCCGGCGTCGTAGGTTTCGCCGTCGAACCCGGCCTTGGCGTCCGCGAGCATGTCGCCGACCGTCGGCAGGCCACCCGACAGGTCCTCTCCGCTCCATAGCGCCGCGCGCATCAGTGCCCGGGCGCATTGCGCGTAGACCTCGCCGATCGTGACCACGACCACCGTGCGCGGGTGCTTGCCCTGCTGTTCGAACCGCCCCACCAGCACCGGATCGGCCGAGACCACGGCAGTGCCGTTCACCCGGATCACGTTGTCCGACCCGGCGACGAAAAACATCAGCGCCACCCGGCTGTCGCGCACGATGTTCCGCAGCGTGTCGATCCGGTTGTTGCCGCGCCAGTCGGGCAGCAAGAGCGTGCGCGCATCGGCGATCTCCACCACCGGCCCGGCATCGCCGCGCGGCGAGCCGTCCACGCCCTCGGGCCCGACGGTCGAGATCACCACGAAGCGGCTCCGTTCGATCCAGGCCCGGTAGGCGCGCGTGAGGCGGTCGGTGACCTTGACCACCGCCGCTTCGCTCGGGCTGCCGTAGAGCGCTTCCAGCGCGTCGATCGTGTCAATCGTCTCCATTTTCGATCCCCCTGAATCCCGCCTCGGCCATCAGCCGGTCGGAGTTCGTCTCCACCACCTCTTCCAGCCGCGCCATGAACTCGGATAGCCCCAGCCCGGGCTCGATCGCGTGCAGGAATTCCACCACCGCCGTCCCCGGCAGCCGCATGATCCCGTGGCGTTTCCAGAACACGCCGACATTGGTCGCGGCCGGGATCACCGCTTGCCCGGTTTCCCGGTAGAGCACGCCGGCGCCGACCTTGTAAGGCAGCCGCGCCCCCGCGGCCACGCGGGTGCCCTGGGGAAAGATGATGAGCTGTCCCGGCCGCGCGCGGCCGGCCTGCACATCGGCCAGCATCTGTTTCACCGCCGAGCCCCGCTTGCCGCGGTCGACCGGGATGCAGCCGGTCTTGCGGGCGAAGAAACCGACGATCGGCGCATGGACCAGGCTCTTCTTCATGATGAACTTCGGCCGCGGCACGGCCGAGACGATCATGATGATGTCGAAGAAGCTCTGGTGTTTCGAGGCGATGATGACCTCGTCCACGGGCGCTTCCCCGCGGATCTCCGATTTCAGCCCGACGATCACCCGTGCCGACCAGCGCACGAACCGGCAATAGGTGTGGATCGCGCGAAAGGCGCCGTCCTCGGTGAGCAGGGCCGGAACCAGGTAGACCAGCGCGAGCACCGCCATGGACAGGTACATGACCGCGATGAACAGGAGCGAGCGGACGGCTTGGAGGGCTGTTTTCATGGGTGTTTCCGAAGCGTGGAAAAGGCGGCGCGGCGGGTGGCGAGAAAGGCGGTGACGGCGGCGAGCGGCGGGATCGCGAGCGGCCAGAGCCAGTCGAGCCCGGTAAACCCGATCCCGGTGAGAAACCCGCCCTCGGCGGCGGCCGGCGGCAGCAGGGCGACCGCGACCATGCCGGCGAGCGCGCCGCTTGCGGCGCCCGCGAGCGCGCGCAGCGTGTAGCGGCGCACGAAGGCCCGGGCGATGTAGCTGTCGCGCGCGCCGACCAGCCGCAGCACGTCGATCACCTGCGCATTCGCCGCCAACGCCGCGGTGGCGGCGAGCGTGATGATCGCGGCGGTGGTCGCGGCGATGAGCACGAGCGCGGTCAGTCCGAACAGCCGGATCCGGTCCGCGGCCCTCACCAGCGGGTCGCGCCAGCGGGCGTGGTCGTCGAGCACCGCGCCCGGCGCCGCGCCGGCGAGACGGGCGCTGAGCCCGGCGGGGTCGAAGCCGTCCGGCGTCTCGGTGATGGCGATCAGGGTCGGCACCGGCAGGGCGTCGAGCGGCAGCTCGGGGCCGAACCACGGTTCGAGCAGCGCCCGCTGCTCGGCATCGCTCAGCACCCGCGCTTCCGCGACCCCGGGCGTGGTGGCGAGCACCGACAGCACCGCCGAGACCTGCGCATCGCGGTCGGCGCCGGCCGCCGGCACCCGCACCGTCGCACTCTGCGCGAGCGTGTCGCTCCAGCTGTCGGCGATCCGCCCGGTCGCGAGCATCAGCGCGAGCGCGAAGACGGCGAGAAACCCCATCGCCGCGGCGGCGAAGATCGTCAGCCGGGCGGTGAACCCGGTCGGCGGCACCACCCGGTCCGCCTGCCGGTCGCCGGCGATCAGCGCCAGCGGGCCGCCGAGCGCGCTCACAGGCTCGCCCCCGCCAGCTGCACCCGGTTCTGTGCGATCCGCAGCACCCGCGCCTGCACCTGCGCCTTGGCCGTGCGGATCAGGTTGAGGTCGTGGGTCGCGATCATCACCGTCTTGCCCATGCGGTTGAGCTCGATCATCAACTGCAGGAGCCGCACCGACATATCCCAGTCGACGTTTCCGGTGGGCTCGTCGGCAAGGATCACTTCCGGGCTCATGATGATCGCCCGCGCCAGTGCCGCCCGCTGCCGTTCGCCGCCGGAGAGCTCCGGCGGATGGCTGTCCTTCTGAGCGGCGAGCCCGACCCAGGCGAGCAGGTCGTCGACCTCCTCCGCATCCACCGGACGCCCCGCGACGGTCAGCGGCAGCGCGACGTTCTCGGACACCGTGAGATGGTCGAGAAACAGCTGGTCCTGGTGAACGACCCCGATCCGCCGCCGCGCCATCGCCAGCGCGTCGCGGCTCATCGTGCGCACGTCTTCCCCGAACAGTGTCACACGCCCCTGGCGGGCAATGAGCGCGCCGTAGCACAGTCTCATCAGCGTGGTCTTCCCCCGCCGGACGGTCGGTCAGAAACAGGAACGACCCGGGCTCCAGCGTCAGCGTGACTTCCCCAGAATGGCGGCATTGCCGTAGCCATAGGTGACTTCGTCCAACTCGATCACGCGGCGCGGCTCCCCTGCCAGATCTGCCCCAGATACCCGCTCCGGTCTTGCGCCGGTCGCGACTGTTTTGCCCCAGCCAGGAATTGTTGCAATCGGAGGATTGCAAATGTTTGATTTTGGGTGTTTCCCTGCACATAATGAACTCCGGGGCATGGATTTGACTGCGGGGCACAGAGGCCGAAGGAGCGAGAGTGGATGCGTCTGGTTTGTCCGAACTGTGGTGCGCAATACAGAAGTGGACGATCGCGTCATTCCTGACAGCGGTCGCGATGTTCAATGTTCGTCTTGCGGACATGCCTGGTACCAGATGCCGGCAGGGATGGAGAGCGCGGAAGAACCGGCGCCCGAGGACTTCGAAACCGGGCTCGATCCGGATGACGATGCCGGCGACGATATCGGCGAAGACGCCGGCGAGGATATCGGCGAAGGGCCTGACGGTTGCGAACCCGAGGCGGAGCCCGAACCGGAGCCAGTGACCGAACCTTTGGCTGCAGCCGAACCCTCGGAACCGGAAATGGCGCCCGAAGAGCCGGACCTTGCCGCGGCAGGTACCGAAGGCGAAACCGGCAAGCTCCCGACGCCGACGCCGGCGAGGCCGTCACCGGTGACGCCTACGACGAAGACGAAGACGAGGAAACCGGTCCGCCCCCGGCCTCGAAGGCATGGTCGCCCCCAAGCGCGATCTCGACCAGAACCTGCGCGCGATCCTGCAGGAAGAGGTCGCCCGCGAAATGGCCGCGCGCGCCGCGGACACCGGTCCCAGCGTGATCGAGACGGCGCCGAGCGTGGTCGCGGCCGAGGCACCGGACGAGGCCGACGAAGACCTACAGCTCATCCGCGAGCCGTCGAAACCGTTCGACGACGCCCTCGCCGATATCGGCCCCGCGCCGACCAACGACCGTGTCGATGTCTTCGCCTCCGAGCCCGGCCTGGCCGCCGCGCCCGACAAGGGCTCGCGCAAGGACCTGTTCCCGGACATCGACGAGATCAACTCGACCCTCGACAGCCACGGCCCCGACAGCGACGAGGACGAAATGGACGGGGACGATGAGCGCAGCGGTTTCGGCCGCGCCTTCTTCACGGTCATCGCCATCGCCGCGCTGCTGCTTGCCCTCTATCTCGTGGCGCCGAAGCTGGCGGCCAGCATTCCGGCCCTCGAACCGGTGCTTTCGGGCTATGTCGGCCTGATCAACGGTCTCCGCGGCATTTTCGGCGGCTAAGCGTGTAGGCCTCGCCGCCCCGGCGCCCTTCGGTGACCGGCGCGGCCAACGGCCTGCCCGTGCGCAAGCGCCCGGGCAGGTGGCGCGTCAGAACAGATCGAGCAGCCGCTTGAGGTACTCGCGCTCCAGGCTCCGGCCGGTCGGTCTCGCCGGAACGGCGGCGCAGCTCTTCCATCAGTCTCCTGCGCGCGGCGATAGACGTCTTCGCCCTCGGCCAGCGGGCCGTCATCGGCCAGTGACCCGGTGTCGCCGGGGGTGCGCCCGAGCGGGTCGGCGCGGCGCTGGCCCTGCGGCTGGCCGCCCAGCTCGCCCTGCTCGCCCGGCTGGTTGTTCTGGGCCTCCCGGCGCATCCCTTCCTCGAGATTGCGCATACCGTCGCGCAGCGCTTCCATCGCCTCCGCCTGCCGGTCGAGCGCGCCCGAGGTGTCGCCGCGCTCCAGCGCCTCGGCCGCCTCGTCCATCGCCCGGCCGGCCCGGTCCAGCGCCTCGCGCGCGGCATCGCCCTCCGGCGTGCCGGCGCCCGGCAGGTTGTTGCGCTGCCGGCGCAGCTCGTTCTCCAGCGCGCTGGCGGTCAGCGAGGCTGCCCTGCGCGCCCGGGTCCTGCCGCTGGCCGTCGCCGCCGATGCCGGTGTCGTCGCCGGGCTGGTCGCCCTCGCGGCCCTGCTGCCCGGGCTGGTCCTGCTGACCCTGACCCTGCTGACCCTGTTGCCCCTGCTGGCCCTGTTGCTGGCCCTGTTCGCCCTCCTGTCCCGGCTGCTGCCCGCCCCGCTCGCGCTGCAGGTCGCGGAAGGCCTCGTCCGAAAGCCCCTGCTGTTCGCGCAGCGTGTCGGCGAGCCCTTCGAGCGCCTCCTGGCGGGGGCCCTGGCCCGGCTGGCCCGAGGCGCCCTCGGTCATCTGCATGTTCTCCATCATCTGCTGGAGCATATCGAGCAACTGCTGGGCCTCTTCCATCCGGCCCTCCTGCATCAGCTGTTCGATCCGGTCCATCAGCTCGCAGATCCTGCTGGGTCATCTCCATCTGCTGGCCCTGGTCGGGCTCGTCGGTCCGGTTCTCCGGGTCGCGCTTGGCCAGCTCTTCCATGTAGTTGCGCATCGCCTCGCGATACTCGTCCATGAGCTGTTGCAGCTCCTCGGGCGTGGCGCCCTGGCGCATCGCTTGGACAGCCGCTCGCGGGCCCGGCGGAGCGCTTCCAGCGCATCGGCCAGCGCCCCGTCCTCGATCTCGATCGCCAGTTCCCACAGCGCCTGGGCCACCGTGTCGCGGTCGACGGCGGCCAATGTCGGCGCGTCCAGCGCGGTCACCTTGCACTGGCGCAGGTATTGCCCGTCGGCCGGGAACAGCGCTTCGGGGCGGTTCGAGATCGCACGCAACAGCCGCGCGGCCCGCGGCGCGTTTTCCCCGGCTCCACAGGATGTCGCGCCGCTTTCGATGATGGCGCTGGCGAGCGGGTGCAGGAAGCGGCGGCCAGGCAGGTGATCTCCACCGGCGCGCTTTTGCCTTCCTGTCCCGCGGCGTCGAATGCCGAGAAGGTCAGCGCCACCGGCAGCGCGGCCCAGGGATGCTCGGCGAGGTTCTCGACCAGCAGTTCCTCGACCGCGGCCCGGTCGCCGCGATAGGGCATCGGCAGATCGACGACGATCGCCTCGCGCGGCTCCGGGTCTACCACCAGCCCGTAACGGCGCTCGACCCGGTCGAGGTCGAGCACGATGGCGGCACTGCCGGCGGTCACGCCGTAATCGTCGGTGGCGGCGAAGGGCAGGCGCATTTCGCCGTCGAGCGTGCGGGTCAGCTCGCCCGCGGCCTTGATCGCCGGGGCAGCATCCGGGATCGCCGTGATCTCCCAGCGGTCGCTGTCGATCTCGATGAACCCGTCACCGTCGATCTTGAACGCCCGGGTCGGCTCCGGTTCCTCGGGCAGCGCGTCGGAATAGCTCTCGGTGATCGTGAGCGCCTCGACCCGGCCGTAGAGCCGGAGCGTCACCCGTGCACCGACCGGCACCGCAAGCGCGCCGGGCGGCTGGTCGGAGAGGTAGAGCGTCGGCTTGCCGGTGTAAGCGGGGGGCTCGATCCAGCCTTCCCAGCTGGTCTCGGCAATCGCCGCATCGGCCCCGCCGGGCACCAGCGCCGCGAGGTCCGCCGGGTGGGTGCCGGCGCCGAAGAGCAGCGCGACGGCCAGCGCCGTCGCCGCGATCAGGCGCAGCGCATAGGGGTCGTCGCCCGCGAGCCGCGGCCGTGGCGGCACCGCGCGTACGGCGGCCAGCCGCTCCGCCGCCCGCGCCCGGTGCGCCTCCCAGACCGCGCGCGAGGCCGGGTCGCTTGCGCCGATCGCCTGCACGTCGCCCAGCGCGGCGATCGGCGCGCCCTTGAGCGTAGCGTCGAGCCGGGCGAGCGCCGCCGTGCGCGGGACCCGCCGGTAGCGCCGGATCCCCAGCACCAGCGTCACCGCGACCGCCAGCCCGAGACCGGCGACCAGCCCACTGCCCAGCCACCCGGGCCAGCGCGCGAGCCCGCCCGAGAGCAGCACGGCGGCAAGCGCCATCGCGGCGGTCGCGAAGGGCCAGAACGCCCGTGCCACGTGCTCGACCACCAGCCCCGCCCAGGTCAGGCGCAGGGGCCAGCGCAGGCGGTCGAGCGCCGCGCGGGTCAGCAGGGGATCGGTCATCGCCTCAGGTCGCACCTTTCGATCATGGCCGCAGCCTAACCTGCGCGGCCCCGGCTTCCTAGGCAGATGCGTGCAACTGGCGGCAAAGTGAAGAAACCCGCTGCCCGGGCCGGTCTCGCGCCCGCGCGCCTCCCCGGAAAATCGCCCTCCCTTGCGCCAGATCATGGTTCCGTCGCCCGGCCCGTGCGAGACTGGCGGCGATTCCAGGGGAGGAGGTTCTCGCCCGCTTCGGGGGGCATCGGGAGTGGCACAGCGGCTGCCGGTTCCCGCAACCTTTGGAAGGACAACAGACCGCATGGCACAGGTTTCCTACGGGGTCTGGGACGGGGTCGTTTTCGACCCGCGCACCCCCACGGCCGACGGCACGCCACCGGACATCGCGCTCAGGAACTTCGACGATTTCGACCCGGGCAACCCGATCCGCGCCTTTTTCGGCGACCGCGGGTTCTTCGTCTTCGACGACAAGGTCAGCCTGCTCGACGGTCTCTATCACTACATGGAGAAGGCCGCCGAGCAATCCTGCGGCGCCTGCACCCCCTGCCGGATGGGCACGGTACTGGTGCGCGACGCCCTCGACCGGATGCGCCGCGGGCTCGACGCGCCGCTCGGGTTCGACGAGATCGAGATGCTCGGGCAGCAGATGCGCGACACCTCGCTCTGCGGCCTCGGCCAGACCTGCGCCGTGGCGCTCCTCGGCGCGCTCGGCGCCTTCCGCGACCGGCTCGAACAGGAAATCGCAACCCACCGGGCGATCCCGAAGCAGCACGGCATGAGCTACGTCACCGCCCCTTGCATCGAGGCCTGTCCGTCCAAGGTCAACGTGCCGCGCTACATCGACTACATCCGCGACGGCAAGCCCGAGAACTCGCTCGGCGTGCTGTTGCAGAAATACCCGATGGCGGCCACCTGCGGCCGGGTCTGCGTGCGCTATTGCGAGCAGGCCTGCCGACGCAAGTTCGTCGACGACGCGGTGGGAATCAAGACGCTCAAGCGCTACGTGGCCGACCAGCAGTCGGGCCCGAACGCGCTGAAATTCACCCGGGACATGATCCGCAGGCCCTTGGAGGAGAACATGCGGATCGCGGTGGTGGGCGCAGGGCCCGCGGGCATTTCCTGCGCCTACCACCTGCTTTTGCGCGGCTACCGGGTCGACGTGTTCGAGAAGGCGACCCAGGCCGGGGGCATGGCCCAGATCGGCATCCCCTCCTATCGGCTGCCCAAGGACACGCTGGCGCTCGAGACCGACATCATCGTCGATCTCGGCGGGCAGTTCCGCTATGGCCAGGCGCTGGGGCGCGACTTCGACCTCGATGACCTTTTCGCCGAGGGCTACAAGGCGGTCTTCCTCGGTCTCGGCTGCCAGGCCGGGACGAAGCTCGGCGTCGCCGGCGAGGACCAGGCCCGCGACGGCTACTATTCCGGCATCGATTTCCTGCTCAAGGTCCACGACCATGTCGACGGCACCGCGCCGCTTGCGGTCAAGGGCGAGGTCTTCGTGGTCGGCGGCGGCAACGTGGCGATGGACTGCGTCCGCTCCGCCATCCGCCTCGGCGCCGACAAGGTCCACGTGATCTACCGCCGTACGCTCGAGGACATGCCGGCCGATGCCGACGAGATCAAGGCGGCCAGGGAAGAGGGCGTCGAGTTCCACACCCTGTGCAACCCGACCCGGATCCTCACCGAGAATGGCCGCATCACCGGCATCGAGATCGCCCGGATGGAACAGAGCGAGCCCGACGAAAGCGGAAGGCGCAAGGTCCGCCCGATCCCGGGCAGCGAGACGGTGCTCGCCGCAGATGGCCTGATCGCCGCCATCGGCCAGCAGGTCGAAGACGGCGCCGCGATCGAGAAGGACGGCATCGCGCTCGACCGCTGGCACAACGTCGCGGCCGACGACACGCTCGCCACCTCGCGTCCCGGCGTCTTTGCCGGCGGCGATTGCGTCACTGGCGCTTCGACGCTGATCTACGCCATGGCCGCGGGGCTCAAGCCGCGCGCAATATCGAGGACTGGGTCGAGCAGGGCGCGGTGCGCTTCTTCAAGCGCTCGCGGATGCGCCGGCTGATTTCCGACAACCGGTTCCTCGCCGACGACGTCGCCGAGACCCCGGTGCGCAACGCCTACCGCGTCCACAACCCCGAGCTCGATCCCGAGTTGCGCAAGCACATGTTCGACGAGGTCGAACAGACCATCAGCGCCGCGGCGGCCTATGACGAGGCCCAGCGCTGCATGCGCTGCTACCGCATCTACTCCGTCGTCACCCAGCATCCGATCCCGGAAGGAGCGGCCTGACATGTGCACAACCGACACCTCCCTCCTCGCCCGAGACCCCGCCGAAGCGACCATCGCGCTCACCATCAACGGCAAGCCCTGCACCGGCTTCGAGAACGAGACGATCCTCTCCTGTGCCCGCCGCCACGACATCTACGTGCCGACGCTCTGCGAGCTCGACGACATCGACCACACCCCCGGCACCTGCCGGGTCTGCGTGGTCGAGATCCTCCAGACCGGCAAGCAGGCCCCGCAGATCGTCACCTCCTGCAACACCCCGTCCGCGAGGGCTGGTGGTGCAGACCCGCTCGCAGAAGGCGCGCGACATGCAGCGGCTTCAGGTCGAGCTCCTGATGGCCGACCACCTGCAGGATTGCGCCACCTGCATCCGCCACGGCAATTGCGAGCTTCAGGACCTCGCCCAATATGTCGGGCTCAAGGAAAACCGCTTCTTCGACCGCGCCCGCACCGAGGGCCGGCCGATCGACCTCACCTCGCCCGCGATGGTGCGCGACATGACCCGCTGCGTGCGCTGCCAGCGCTGCGTCGCGATCTGCCGCGACCAGCAGGGGGTGGATGCGCTGGTGATGGAGGGCAACGGCGTCGACCGCCGCGTCGCCCTGCGCAACGCCGACAGCTACGACACATCGCTCTGCGTCTCCTGCGGCCAATGCGTGCTCGTCTGCCCGACCGGCGCACTTGCCGAACGCGACGAGACCGACCGGGCGCTCGACTACATCATCGACCCCGAAATCACCACCGTGGTTCAGTTCGCCCCCGCCGTGCGGGTGGCCTTCGGCGAAGAATTCGGGATGCCCGCGGGCACCAATGTCGAAGGCCAGGTTATCGCCGCCTGCCGCAAGATCGGCGTCGACGTGGTGCTCGACACCAACTTCGCCGCCGACGTGGTGATCATGGAGGAGGGCACCGAACTGCTCGGGCGGCTGAAGGCGGGTCGCAAGCCCACCTTCACCTCCTGCTGCCCGGCCTGGATCAACTTCGCCGAGATCCATTACCCCGAGATCCTGCCGCTCCTGTCCTCGACCCGCTCGCCGCAGCAGGTGCTCTCGAAAGTGGCCAAGACCTGGCTGCCGGACAAGCTCGGCGTGCCGGTCGAAAACGTCCGGGTGATCTCGATCATGCCCTGCGTCGCCAAGAAGGACGAAGCAGTGCGCCCGCAGCTCGCCACCGACGGACGGCCCGACACCGATGTGGTGCTGACCACCCGCGAGTTCGCCCGGCTGCTGCGCCGCGAGGGGATCGCCCTCAAGGATCTCGCGCCGTCGAGCTTCGACACCCCGTTCATGAGTGCCTATTCCGGCGCGGCCGCGATCTTCGGCACCACCGGCGGCGTGATGGAAGCGGCGCTGCGTACAATCTACGCGGTCGTCAACGGCGAAGAACTCGACACCGTCGAGATGACCGCCCTGCGCGGTTTCGAGGGCATCCGCGAAGCCACCGTCGACCTCGGCGGGCCGGTCGGCGAGGTCAAGGTGGCGATGGTCCACGGGCTCGGCGACACAAGGGCGCTGGTCGAGAAGGTCAAAAGCGGCGAGGCCGATTTCGACTTCATCGAGGTCATGGCCTGTCCCGGCGGCTGCGTCGACGGCGGCGGCTCGCTCAGGTCGAAAAAGGCCTACCTGCCGCTCGCCGAAGCACGGCGCAGGACCATGCACGGCATCGACGCCGCCGCCAAGGTGCGCCAGTCGCACAACAACCCGCAGGTCCAGGCGCTCTACCGCGAATTCCTCGGCGAGCCCAATTCGCCCCTCGCCCACGAGCTCCTGCACACCCATTACGAGGATCGCAAACGCGAACTGACCCAGACCGTGAAGGAGATCTGGGACGACATCACCCTCGGCTCGGTCGTCTACTGACCCCGGCCGCCTCGTTCACCCACACAAGGGAAGGTTCCATGCACCCGCTCCCCACCCCCGCCCTGCGCCGTCGCACGCTTCTCGGCGGTCTCGGTGGTCTCGCCGCCGGCGGCCTCGCCCCCGGCCTGATCCGCCCCGCCCGCGCGGCCGATCCGCTCACGCTCTGGGGCATCCCCGCCTCGCCCTCCGCCGTCTTCGCCCGCGCCGTGGCCTCGCCCGCGCTGCAGGCCGTCGCCCCCGGTGCGCGCTTCGACGTCTGGAAGAGCACCGACCAGATGCGCGCCGGCATCGCCTCGGGCAGCTTCCAGCTCTTCGCCACCTCGACCTACGCGGCGGCCAATTTCTACAACCGCGGCCAGGGCACCCGGATGGTCAACGTCGTCACCTGGGGGGTGCTCTACGTCATGGCCCGCGACGACAGCGTGAAGAGCCTGGCCGACCTCGCCGGCAAGACCGTGCTGCTCTCCAACCGCCACGAAGCGCCGGACCTCCTGTTCCGCATCGTGCTCGGCTGGGAGGGGCTCGACCCCGACCGCGACGTCACGCTCGACTATGTCGGCTCGCCGGGCGAGGCGGTGCCCCTGTTCCTGTCGGGCCGCGGCGACGTCGCGATCATGCACGAGCCCGCGGCGACGGCGGCGCTGATCCAGGCGGGCAAGGCCGGTGTGCCCATCGTCCGCGCCCTCGACGTCACCGAGGTCTACGGCGCCCATACCGGCCGGGGGCCGCGGATCCCGCAGGTAGGGCTCGCGGTGAGCGAGGCGTTTCTCGACGCCGCCCCTGAGGTGGTCTCTGCCGCCCACGCCGCCTGCGTGACCGCCGGTGCCGAGGTGCTCGCCGACCCGAACGCCGCCGCCGCGGCCACGGCGCCCTCTCGGCCTGCCCGCCCCGATTGTCGCCAGGTCCCTGCCATGGGTCCATCTCGACGTGGTCTCCGCCCGCGACGCACAAGCCGACATCGCGCTCTACTTCGAGAACCTGATGCAGCTTGACCCCGGCATCGTCGGCGGCGCCGTGCCCGACGATGCCTTCTTCTGGGGCTGACCCCCGGGAGATGCGCACGCGCCGGACCATATCGCGGCTCTGGAGCCTCACCGGCATCGGCCTCCTGCTTGCGCTCTGGGAGGCCGGTCACCGCGCCTACGGTCCCATCGTCCTGCCGGGTCTCGACGACACGGCGGTGGCCCTCCTGGCCATGCTCCGCGACGGCACCGTCGGCCCGGCGCTCGCCGAGACCGGCGGCCATGCGCTCGCCGGCTGGCTCGCCGGCGCCGGCGCCGGCATCGCCGCCGGCACGCTCGCGGGGTTCCGCGACGAGATCCGCGCAGCCCTCCAGCCTGTCGCCATCGTCTTCGTCGGTGTCCCCGCCATCGCCTGGGTGGTGATGGCGCTCCTGTGGTTCGGCGGCGGCTGGGCGGTGGTCTTCACCGTCGCCGTCGCGACCGGGCCGCTCGCCTTCGCCGCCGCGGTCGAGGGTACCCGTTCGCTCGACGCCCCGCTGATCCGGATGGCGCAGGTGTTCCGCCTGCCGCTCGGCGCCCGGCTCGTGCATCTGCACCTGCCGCACATGGCGAGCCACCTGTTCCCGGTCCTCGCCACCACCCTCGCCATGTCCTGGAAGGTCGCGATCATGGCCGAGCTCCTGGCCGGCGCCGGCGGCATCGGCGATGCGCTCGCCGGCGCCCGCGCAAGGATCGACACCGCCCAGACCATGGCGCTGGTCGTGGTTGTAGTGGCGGTCCTCGTCGTGGTCGACTTCGGCCTGCTGCAACCCCTGCGACGCCGCCTGTTCGCCTGGCGCGATGACGCCGGCCGAGGCGGATCATGACCATGCTGCGGTTCGACCAGGTGGATTTCGCCTATGACGGCACCCCGGCGCTGGAGGGGATCGACCTCGCCGTCGCCCCGGGCAGTTTCACCGTCGTCATGGGCCCCTCGGGCTGCGGCAAGTCCACGCTGATCGGCCTCGCCGCGGGCCTGCTTGCGCCCATACGCGGAACGGTCACCAGCGCCAGCCAGCGCCCCGCTGTCGCGTTTCAGGACCCGGCCCTCCTGCCGTGGAATTCCGCCCGCGACAACGTCGCTTTCGCCCTGATCCCGCTCGGCCTGTCACGGCCCGAGCGCCGCGACCGCGCGTCTGAAGCGCTCACCGCCGCCGGCCTCGCCGCCGCCGATATGGGGAAAGTTCCGCGCCAGCTCTCGGGCGGCATGCGCCAGCGGGTCGCGCTCGCCCGCGCACTCGCCATCGGCCCCGACCTGCTGCTCTGCGACGAACCCTTCAGCGCCCTCGACGCGCCCTTGCGCCGGCAGCTGCGCCGCGATCTGCGCCGGATCCACGACCGCGACGGGCTCACGACCCTGTTCGTCACCCATGACCGCGAAGAGGCCCAGGAGCTTGCCGACACCGTCGTGGTGATGGCGCCGCGCCGGTTCGACCGGATCGGGCGGCCGGAAGTGGTGCTTGGCGCCACCCGGTAAGCCCCATCGGAAACGCCCGTGCAGCCCCGTGACCGGGAAACGGTCCCACCGCCCCCCTTCTTTGGTCCTAAAATACCTCGGCCCTCTCGGCGATGAAATCGCCTGCCGGGCTACCGATCCGGCGCGCCGGATCGTCCAGGGGCTTGGGGGCAGAGCCCCCAATCGTCCGACCGCCTTCAGAGCCAGTCCGGCACCGTGTCGCGCGCCAGCATCTCTTCGTAGGACGGCCGGGCGCGGATCACCGCGAACCGGTCGCCGTCCACCAGCACTTCCGGGATCAAGGGGCGCGAGTTGTATTCCGAAGACATCACCGCGCCATAGGCCCCGGCCGAGCGGAAGGCGATGAGATCCTCGGCAGCGACCGGCGTGAGAGAGCGGCCCTTGGCAAAGGTGTCGCCGCTCTCACAGACCGGCCCGACGATGTCGTAGACCTCCTGCTCGGTTCCGGGCGCCGGTGCGACGACCGGCACGATGTCGTGATGCGCCTCGTACATCGCCGGACGCACCAGGTCGTTCATCGCCGCGTCGAGGATCAGGAACTGCCGCCCCTCGCCCTGTTTGACGTAGATCGTGCGCGTCACCATCAGCCCGGCATTGCCGGCAATGAGCCGTCCGGGCTCGATCTCGATCTCGCAGCCGAGGTGACCCACGGTCTCGCGCACCACCGCGCCGTAGTCGGACGGCAGGGGCGGCGCCGTGTTGTTGGCTTCGTAGGGGATCCCGAGCCCGCCGCCGAGGTCGAGCCGGGTGATCTCGTGGCCGTCGGCGCGGAGCTGTTCGGTGAGCTCGGCCACCTTGGCATAGGCCGCGCGATAGGGGTCGAGCTCGGTGAGCTGCGAGCCGATATGGACGTCGATGCCCACGACCTTGAGGTTGGGCTGAAGCGCGACCTCCGCGTAGGCGGCCCGCGCCTTGGCGATCGGGATGCCGAACTTGTTCTCGCTTTTGCCGGTCGCGATCTTGGCGTGGGTCCTCGCATCGACGTCCGGGTTGACCCGGATCGTCACCGGAACGGTCACGCCGAGGCTCGCCGCGACCTCCTGCAGCGCGACCATTTCGGGCTCGCTCTCGAGATTGACCTGGCGGATGCCGCCTTCGAGGGCGATCCGCATCTCTTCCCGGGTCTTGCCGACGCCGGAAAACACGATCCGCTCCCCGGGCACGCCCGCGGCCTTCGCACGCAGATATTCCCCGGCCGAGACCACATCCATCCCCGCGCCCATGTCGCCCAGGAGCTTGAGCACGGCGATGTTGGAATTCGCTTTCATCGCGTAGCACACGAGGTGCTCCATCCCCGCGAGCGCCTCGTCGAACACCTGGAAATGCCGCCGCAGCGTGGCGGCGGAATAGACGTAGAACGGCGTGCCGACGCTGGCCGCGATCTCGGGGAGCGCGACGTCTTCGGCATGGAGGATGCCGGCGCGGTAGTTGAAATGGTCCATGGCGGGCCTCGCAAACTGGTCGGCGCGTCATAGCACAGGAACGGTATCGTGCAACGACCGGCTTCCTTCGCGGGCCTCGGCCCCGGACCGTGCCGATTTCGGCTGGAACCGGCCGAGCTCTCCGCAGGGCGCAGTCGCCGCTCGCTTGTTGGCACGACCGGGTCGGGATACCATCGAACACGGCTCTGGTCGCATTGGAGGCGGTTATGGCTGACATCCGGAAAATCGGCGGCTGGGCCGCCCTCTACATGGCGGCCGTCTACGCGGCCATGATCGTTCTCTTTCTCGTGGTGCTCGATTATCTCGACATCGTCGACCTGGCCGAGAAGCTCGACCTTCTGGTGGCGCGACGCGGCCTGATCGAGCTCACCAACCTCGCGGCCTATGTTATGTTCGCCGCCGCGCTCACCGTCTTCGTGCTCGCTCTGCGCGACCGGGTGGAGACCGCCGGGGCGCTTGCGCGTATGGGCAGCGCGACCGGGCTCGTCTGGGCCGGGCTGGTGATGGCGAGCGGGCTCGTTGCGAACGCGGGTCTCGAGCGCGCGGTCGCGCTCGCGGCAACCGACCGGGAGGCCGCCATCGCCTACTGGGCGAGTGTCGAAACCGTGGCCGACGCCCTGGGCGGCGGCGCGGGCGAGTTTGCCGGCGGGTTGACGACGCTGCTTCTCGGACTGGCCTCTGTCCGGGCGGGGTTCGCGCGCGGCGCGGGCTGGCTCGGCGTCGCGGTCGGGCTCATCGGCATCGTTTCCACTCTGCCGGTGCTCTACGACCTCGGCGGCCTGTTCGGGGTCGGCCAGATCGCCTGGTTCGCCTGGACCGGCGTGGCGCTGATCCGTTCGCTCAGGTGATCGGCCGCGTGCGCAGGAACAGATAGAGCGGCAGGCCGAAGGAGACGCCGACGAGGAAGGTTGCCGGGATAGCCGCGAGCGCGATCCAGTTCTTCCGCACGCGGGTCTCGGCGACGACCCAGACCGCCAGCGCCACGCCGGAAACCAGCAGGTCGGCGGTGAGCCCGGCGACCGCGGGGTTGGCCGTCCAGAGCGCCACCATGCCGGGCAGCGAGCCGCCCTCGCCGAACAGGTAGCCGAGGAGGTGCACCATCGGCCAGACCGCACCGACAACAGCCAGCAGGAGGTATGTGAGCCTGAGCCCCGACATCAGCCGAGCTGTCCGCGCCAGCGCGCGATCTGTTCGCGCACCCGCACGGGCGCGGTGCCGCCGTAGCTCTGCCGCGAAGCGACCGAAGCCTCGACAGTGAGCACGTCGTAGACGCCGGCGGTGATCTGGGCATGCACCCCTTGCATTTCGGCCAACGAAAGATCGGCGAGATCGCAGCCCTTGCCCTCGGCCAGCGCCACCAGTGCGCCGGTGACATGATGCGCCTCGCGGAACGGCATGTTCAGGCTCGCGCACCAGCCAGTCGGCGAGGTCGGTCGCCGTGGAAAAGCCCGAGCCCGCCGCCGCGGCCAGGCTCTCGCGGTTGGCGGTCATGTCGGAGACCATCCCGGTCATCGCCGCCAGCGCCAGCATCAGCGAATCGGCGGCGTCGAAGACCTGTTCCTTGTCTTCCTGCATGTCCTTCGAATAGGCGAGCGGCAGGCCCTTCATCACCGTGAACAGCGCGACCGTCGCGCCGAGGATGCGGCCGATCTTGGCGCGGATCAGCTCGGCGGCGTCGGGGTTCTTCTTCTGCGGCATGATCGAGGAGCCGGTCGAGAAGCTGTCGGACAGGGCGACGAAGCGGAACTGGGCGGACGACCAGATCACCAGTTCCTCGGCGAAGCGCGACAGGTGCATCGCGCAGATCGTGCTCGCCGAAAGAAACTCCAGCGCGAAATCCCGGTCCGAGACCGCGTCGAGCGAATTGGCCATCGGCCGGTCGAAACCGAGCGCCTGCGCGGTCATGTGGCGGTCGATGGGAAAGCCGGTGCCGGCAAGCGCGGCGGCGCCGAGCGGGCTCTCGTTCATCCGCGCCCGCGCATCGCGGAAGCGCGAGGTGTCGCGGGCGAACATCTCGACATAGGCCATCATGTGATGGCCCCAGGTGACGGGCTGCGCAGTCTGCAGATGGGTGAAGCCGGGCATCACCCAGTCGGCGCCGGCCTCGGCCTGGTCGAGCAGCGCGCGGATCAGCGCCTCCAGCCCGGCGACGGCGGCATCGGCCTGGTCGCGCACCCACATCCGGAAATCGACCGCCACCTGGTCGTTGCGCGAGCGCGCCGTGTGGAGCCGCCCGGCCGGTTCGCCGATGATCTCCTTCAAGCGGTTCTCGACGTTCATGTGGATGTCTTCGAGCGCGGTGGAAAAGGCAAACTCCCCCGCCTCGATCTCTGACAAGACCGTGAGCAGACCTTCCCGGATCGCGCCCGCCTCATTATCAGTGAGGAGGCCCTGCGCCGCGAGCATCGCGGCATGGGCCCGCGAGCCGGCGATGTCCTGGGCCGCGAGGCGCTTGTCGTAACCGATCGAGGCGTTGATCGCCTCCATGATCGCGTCGACACCCTTGGAAAAGCGTCCGCCCCACATCGCGTTGGCGCTCGGTCTGTCTGTCATGGGGCTCTGGCCTCGGGAGTATCTCTATGCTGCGGTTAGCCCTCTTCTATGCCCTCCTTCTGACCGGTGCAAATCCCGCGATGGCGGTCGATCCCGCGGCGCTCGCCGCGCTGAAGACCGGCGAGATGAAGCCGCTGGCCGTCCATTCCGAGCCGAAGCCGGCCGGCGTCGCGGAGTTCACCGACCGCGAGGGCGGCACCCACAACCTCGCCGACTGGCAGGGCAAGGTGGTGCTGCTCAACTTCTGGGCGGTCTCCTGCGTGCCTTGCCGCGAGGAAATGCCGGCGCTGAACACGCTCGAGAAAGAGATGGGCGGCGACGATTTCGCGGTCGTGCCGGTGGCCTTCGGCTACAACCATCCGGGCGGGCTTGCCCGGTTCCTCGACCAGTACGGGATCGACACCCTGCCGGTGCTGCTCGACCCCGACCGCCGGCTGTCCGCCGAGATGGGCGTGGTCGCGCCGCCGGTCACGGTGATTCTCGACCGCGAGGGGCAGGAGGTGGCGCGCTTCATCGGCGGCGCCGACTGGGCCGGCGACGAGGCCAGGGCGGTGCTGCAGGCGGTGATCGACGGCTAGTTGCCGGACACGGGCGGGCGCTTTGTCCCGGTGCCGTCCCGGTGCATCTCCGGCACCGGGCAGGAATCCAGAAATCCGGATTTCTGGATTCTGTATATACGTTTTTATCCAATGATATCATACGGTAACAAGTCACTTCTCCGACCGGAAAACGATCAGGCCCGCCGCGCCGGACAGCCGGTGATGTGGTCGTTCACCAGCCCGCAGGCCTGCATCCAGGCATAGACGATGGTCGGTCCGACGAAGCGGAAACCGGCCTTGCGCAGGTCCTTCGAGATCCGCTCCGAGAGCGGCGTCGAGGCGGGCACCTCTGCCAGCGTCGCAAAGCTGTTCACCAGCGGCGCGCCGTCGACATAGGCCCAGATCCTGTCGGAAAACGCCTCCGCACCGCCGATGTCGAGATAGGCCCGCGCATTGCCGATCGTCGCTTCGATCTTGCCGCGGTGACGCACGATGCCGGGGTCGGCGAGCAGCCGGGCGACATCCGCCTCGCCCCATGTCGCGATCACCGCCGGGTCGAACCCCTCGAAGGCCGCCCGAAAGGCCTCGCGCTTGCGCAGGATGGTGATCCAGGCGAGCCCGGCCTGGAACCCGTCGAGCACCAGCTTCTCCCACAGCGCCCGGCCGTCGTATTCGGGCACGCCCCACTCGTCGTCGTGGTAGGCGACATAGAGCGGGTCGTCGCCGCACCAGCCGCATCTCTGCCCCTGTCCAGTCCCGCCTGCGTCTGCGCCCATCTCGATCTCCCGAAGCCGTTTGTTTCATAGAATTATAGGCAAATACCGGTTTTTACAGCTTTTTCATCGCTCCGGGTTTCAATGGGCCCGATTGTGGAGCTGTGGACATGCAAGATTTCAACTCGATCGACCAGGTCGCCAACAAACCGGGGTTCGACAGCCCCCTGTCGGTCGCCATTGCCGGGCGCGACCGGGAAACCATGCAGATGGTGCGCCGTGCCGTCGAGACCGGACAGGTCATGCTCGCCTACCAGCCCATCGTGCGGGCGAACGCGCCGGAGCGCCCCGCCTTCTACGAAGGGCTGCTGCGCGTGCTCGACCACACCGGGCGGATCATCCCGGCGGGCGATTTCATGGATGTGGTCGAGGCGCAGGAGCTCGGGCGCCAGATCGACACCTGGGCGCTCGATCTCGGCTTCCGGGCCCTGCAGGAAAACCCCGATCTGCGCCTCGCCATCAACATGTCGGCGCGGTCGATCGGCTATCCGCGCTGGATGACGGCGCTGCGCCAGGGGCTCGAGCGCAACCGGACCGCGGGGGAGCGGCTGATTCTCGAGATCACCGAGCGCACCGCCATCGTCATGCCGGACCTCGTGCAGGTGTTCATGTCGGAAATGCAGAGCCACGGCATCTCCTTCGCGCTGGACGATTTCGGCGCCGGCTACACGGCGTTTCGCTACCTGCGCGATTTCTACTTCGACATCCTCAAGATCGACGGCGAGTTCACCAAGGGAATCGCGGCCAATCCCGACAACCAGGTGATCGCCGAGGCGATGCTGTCGATCGCGCGGCATTTCGACATGCTGACCGTCGCGGAAAACGTCGAATCCTGGGACGACGCCGAATTCCTGATCGGGGCCGGCTACGACATGCTCCAGGGCCATTTCTTTGGCGCCGCCACCGTCCGGCCGCAGTGGCAGTCCGACGCTGCCGCTTCCTCCGGCTGACGCCGCCGACTCACCCCCGGGGCGCGCAAGGTCGCGCTCCGTCCAACGGGCCAAATGTCCCGGTGGCCCGTCCGGGGTCATCTCGCGAATCTCTCTCCGCTTGCCGGACCCTTCCTGTCGCAACCGCCCGGATTCGCGCCGATTCGCCCGGTCAAGCCGGGGCTTGCAGCACGCAATCTGCCGATCCGGCGCCGATTTCCGGCCTGCGCGCGTTTCGAGCCATTGACGTGGTTGCTCTCTCGCCGGGCGCCCGGTAGCTTTGAATTCCGGCCGGGAGGAGTATAACGACCGGGACACAGGCCGGCGGCTGACGCTGGACGACAGGAGAGGGAAATATGACCAACGTCGTAATCGTTTCTGCCGCGCGCACGCCGGTGGGCAGTTTCAACGGATCTTTCGCCAGCACGCCGGCGCATGATCTCGGCCGCGCGGTACTCGAAGCCGCGGTTCAGCGCGCCGGGATCGACAAGGCGGACGTGTCGGAAACGATCCTCGGTCAGGTCCTGTCCCATGGCCAGGGCCAGAACCCGGCCCGTCAGGCGCATCTCAATGCCGGTCTGCCGACCGAAAGCGCCGCCTGGGGCATCAACCAGGTCTGCGGCTCGGGCCTGCGCGCGGTCGCGCTCGGTGCCCAGCACATCCAGCTCGGCGATGCCCGCGTCGTCGCCGCCGGCGGCCAGGAGAACATGACCCTCAGCCCGCACGTCGCGCACCTGCGCGCCGGCCACAAGATGGGCGACACCAAGTTCATCGATTCGATGATCAAGGACGGTCTGTGGGATGCCTTCAACGGTTACCACATGGGCCAGACCGCCGAGAACGTGGCGCAGCAGTTCCAGATCACCCGCGACGATCAGGACGAGTTTGCCGCCCAGAGCCAGAACAAGGCCGAAGCGGCGCAGAAGTCGGGCCGGTTCGACGACGAGATCGTCCCCTTCACGGTGCAGACCCGCAAGGGCGACATCATCGTCGACAAGGACGAGTACATCCGCCACGGCGCCACCTTCGAAGCGATGCAGAAACTGCGCCCCGCCTTCGCCAAGGAAGGCACCGTGACCGCGGGCAACGCCTCCGGGATCAACGACGGCGCCGCTGCCTTCATCCTGATGGATGCCGACGCGGCCGCGAAACAGGGGCTGACCCCGCTCGCCCGGATCGCCTCCTACGCCACCGCCGGCGTCGAGCCCTCGATCATGGGCACCGGCCCGATCCCGGCCTCGCGCAAGGCGCTGGAAAAGGCCGGCTGGGCCATCGCCGACCTCGAGCTGGTCGAAGCGAACGAGGCCTTCGCCGCCCAGGCGATCGCGGTCAACCGCGAGCTCGGCTGGGATCCCGACATCGTCAACGTCAACGGCGGCGCCATCGCCATCGGCCACCCGATCGGCGCCTCGGGCGCGCGGATCCTGACCACGCTCCTGTACGAGATGCAGAAGCGCGACGCCAAGAAGGGTCTCGCCACTCTCTGCATCGGCGGCGGCATGGGCGTTGCCATGTGCATCGAACGGGCCTGACGCGGGAACCGTTCGCGACGGAAATCGAAAACCGGAAAGGGCGCCACGGCGCCCTTTTTTTACCTTGGTGCGGCGCCGGGTTTAGCGGTAACATGAGCAAGCCTTCGCAAGCGCAGAAAAACGCTTGCGCAATAATATTTCACGTGATGTAACTCGCGGGAAACAGAGTTACCGGATCGAATCCAGACAGGGAGGAACACATGGGACGGGTTGCACTGGTTACGGGAGGCACCCGCGGCATTGGCGCGGCGATCTCCAAGGCGTTGATGGCGGCGGGCTACAGCGTGGCGGCGAGCTACGCCGGCAACGACGAAGCGGCGGCGAAGTTCACCGACGAAACCGGCATCAAGACCTACAAGTGGAACGTCGGCGACTACGAATCGTCGAAGGCGGGCCTGGCCCAGGTCGAAGCCGATCTCGGCCCGATCGACGTGGTGGTGGCCAATGCCGGCATCACCCGCGACGCGCCGTTCCACAAGATGACGCCCGAGCAATGGCACGAGGTGATCGACACCAACCTGACCGGCGTGTTCAACACCGTCCACCCGATCTGGCCCGGCATGCGCGAGCGCAAGTTCGGCCGGGTGATCGTGATCTCCTCGATCAACGGCCAGAAGGGCCAGTTCGGCCAGACCAACTACGCCGCGACCAAAGCGGGCGACCTCGGCATCGTCAAGTCGCTGGCCCAGGAAGGCGCCCGCGCCGGCATCACCGCCAACGCGATCTGCCCGGGCTATATCGCCACCGAGATGGTGATGGCCGTGCCGGAAAAGGTGCGCGAGAGCATCATCGCCCAGATCCCGGCCGGCCGTCTCGGCGAGCCCGAAGAGATCGCGCGCTGCGTGGTCTTCCTCGCCTCCGACGACGCCGGTTTCATCAACGGCTCGACCATCTCGGCCAACGGCGGGCAGTTCTTCGTCTAGGCCGAACAGCGCGCGGAAACAGCCGCGGAAACACAGGGGCCGTCCCGCCGGGCGGCCCTTTTTTCATGCCCGGAGACGAGGCGCAGCGGCAGTGCGCGCAGCGCCGCGATCATGCGCCAGGCCAGGAGCGACCGCGCGCGATGCGCCTCCAGCGCGGCGGCGCGCAGGGCGGGGTCCGTCGTGGCTTCGATCATGGGCCTGTCCTCCATCAGGAAATTTGCTTGAGATCTGTATGGGCCCCTGCCAAACAACAGACAAACGAGACTTTCTGCAGCTTCAGTTAAGGAAAATCTAACCGAAATGCCGGACCGCCTGCCGCCGCTCACCGCCCTGCGCGCCTTCGAGGCCGCGGCCCGGCACCTGTCCTTCGCCAGGGCGGCCGACGAGCTCAACGTGACCCCGGCGGCGCTGTCCTTCCAGATCAAGTCGCTCGAAACCCACCTCGGCCAGCCGCTGTTCCGGCGCCTGAACCGGGCGGTCGAGCTGACCGAGGCGGGGCATGCGCTCGCGCCGGGGGCCCGCGACGGGTTCGAGGCGCTGGCGGCGGCCTGGCGCCGGGCCCGGGCGACGGGCGAGGCGCAGGTGCTCACGGTCACCGCCGGACCCGCCTTCACGTCGAAATGGCTCGCGCCGCGGATGTTCAGCTTCGCCCAGGCCCATCCCGGCATCGAGCTGCGCTTCGTCGCCAACCTGCGGCTGATGGACCTCACCCGCGAGGATGTCGATATCGCCATCCGGTTCGGATATGCCGACGACGCCGGCCTGGCCTCGCTGCCGCTGATGCAGGAATGGTTCTCGCCGATGATGACCCCGGAGCTCGCCGCCCGCTACCCGGGTCCCGAGACGCTCCCTGCAGCGGCCCTGCTGCACCAGGACGATATCGGCTTCCTCGATCCGCCCTGCGATTTGGCGAGCTGGTTTCGCGCTTCCGGCCTGGCGCCGCCGGCGGGGCGCGGGCCGCATTTCAGCCATGCCGACCATGCGCTCGATGCCGCGTTGAGCGGGGCAGGGGTGATCCTCGGGCGCGCCTCGCTCGCCGCCTGGGCGCTGTCGAGCGGCGTCCTCATTGCCCCCTACGAGGTGGCACTGACGACCGAGGCGCATTACCGGCTGCTGACCCGGCCCGGGGCGGAAGATCGCCCGGGCGTGCGCGCGTTCATCGACTGGATCGTCGGCGAGGTTTCGGGCATGGAGGCCAAGACATCCGGCCACAGACGCGTGGCCGCTTCCGAGGTGCCGCGATGACCCGCACGACCGCTACCCTTGTCGGCTTTTCCGCCGTCGCCCTCTGGGCGCTGCTCGCGCTGTTCACCGTGGCGACCGCGCCGGTGCCGCCGTTTCAGCTCAACGCCATGGCCTTCGCCATCGGTGGCGCGGTCGGGCTGGTCTGGCTCGCCGCCACCGGCGGCTTCGGCCAGCTCGCCCGGGTGAGCTGGCGCGTCTACGCCTTCGGCACCGCCGGGCTGTTCGGCTACCACGCCTTCTACTTCACCGCCCTGCGCCTCGCCCCGCCGGCCGAGGCGGGGCTCATCGCCTATCTCTGGCCGCTGCTGATCGTGCTGTTCTCCGGGCTGCTGCCCGGCGAGCGGCTGCGGGCCGGCCACGTCGCGGGCGCGCTCATGAGCCTCGCGGGCGCGGCCCTGATCCTCGGCGGCAACCTCGGCAGTGGCGGCGACGGCGCGCTCCTGAGCTACGGCTTCGCGCTGGCCTGCGCGCTCACCTGGTCGGGCTACTCGGTGCTGTCACGCCGCCTCGGCGCGACCCCGACGGCGTCGGTCGCGGTGTTCTGCCTGGCGACGGCGGCGCTCTCCGCCCTCGCGCATCTCGCTTTCGAGGACACGGTCGCGCCGAGCGGCACCCTCGGGTGGGCGGCGGTGCTGGGGCTCGGTCTGGGCCCGGTGGGCCTCGCCTTTTACACCTGGGATGTCGGGGTGAAGCGCGGCGATATCCAGCTTCTCGGCACGGCGTCCTACGCCGCACCGCTGCTGTCGACGCTCGCCCTGATCCTCGCAGGTATCGCCGAGGCGAGTCGCGCGCTGCTGATCGCGGCTGCGCTGATCACCCTCGGGGCCGTCATGGCGGCAAGAGCCGGCCGGGCCGGCAGGACAACCGGATCTGTCTGATCGGTTGGCGGGCGCCGTGCCTGCGGCCCCCGCCCAAGGCCATCAGCCGTTCGTCAGACGCGCGATTTCTTCCTTCAGCCGCAGTTTTTCTTTCTTCATCGCCACGATGTCGAGATCGTCGGAGCCGAGGCTCGCCTGTGCCTTCTCGACTTTGTCGGACAGCGCTTCATGCTTCTTGCGAAGTTGGTTCAGATGCGCGTCAAGATTCATGGCGGTCTCCTTGTTTTGTGTACTCCTCGCACCTTCAGTGCAGCACAGATTCCGTGACTTGTCACGAAATCGTTGCACAGGGCGGCATGAACTGGCCGTGAGGTCCAACACCCGTTCCCGGTGCGCGGTCGGACGCCCGCGGCGGGTCCGGCGAGCAACCCCGTCCGGGCCCCGTGCGGGGCGCGGCGCCGGGTGCACCCGGGCGGTCACCAGAGCGGCAGATGTGCGCCCGCGCGCAGGATCGCCGAGACCTCGCGGCGGTAGCTTTCCTTGTCGCCGACATGTTCGGCGCCTTCGTGCAGGATCAGGGGCGCACCGAGCCGGAAGGCGCCGCGCCCGCCCTTGCGCGCCTGCACCAGCACCAGCACCGCGGCACGGCCCAGCCGCGGCGCGAGCGGCTTGACCAGGATCGACCCCAGGCGGTCGTCCATCGCGCCCAGGATCTCCGGCAACCGCTCCGCCTTCTGGATCAGCGTGAGATAGCCGCGCGGCTTCAGCCGCCGCGTGGCGGCGTCGATCCAGGCGGCAAGCGGCGTGTCCTCGAACAGCGCCGCCTCGCGCCCCGGGTCGGCGCTGGTCGTGGCCTGCGACGGCAGGTGGTAGGGCGGGTTCATGATGACCTGGTCGAAGCTCTCCTCGGTCACCTCCGGCGGCATCCGCGTGAGGTCGGCGGTGATCACCTCCATGTCGATGTCGTTGTCGAAGGCGTTGATCCGCGCGAGGTCGGCATAATCCGCCTGCCGCTCGACGCCCACCAGCTTCAGCCCGGGCACCCGTGTGCCGAGGCAAAGCGCCGCAGCCCCCGCGCCGCAGCCGAGGTCGAGCACGCTTTCGCCCGCCTGCGCCGAAATGGCGGCGGCCAGAAACACCGGATCGACCCCGGCCCGGTAGCCGGCGCGCGGCTGCATCAGGGTCAATTGCCCGCCGAGAAACTTGTCTTCCGTCACATCTGCCCGGGCAAATCCCATCGTCACGCCTCTCCGCATTCTATGCCGTTGTCGATGAGGACAATACGGGCCCGCCCGAGATCCTCGTCGCGGACCATAAGGCGACGGGGTAAAATTCCTATTGATCCCTCCAGTGCACTCATATGGACGTCCAAGGCAAAGGCCGCTATACCTTCGCCGTCGAGGAGCGCCGTTGCGAAGGCAATGACCGTCGGGTCGGTGGTTCTCAGAAGCTCTTTCATCCTCAGAGACTTAATGGCCCTGCCGGAGAAGTCGAGAGGCACCGGGCGGACGATGGGACACGGGGCCGGGACACGGGACACGGTGACGATGCGCGACGAGATAGCCCACCTGCCGCACGAAAGGCTGGCAGAGCACCTGTCGGGTGACCTCGTCGCCGTCAACGACCTGATTCGCGCCCGCATGCATTCCGACCATGCGCCCCGCATTCCGGAAGTGACCGCGCACCTGGTCGAGGCGGGCGGCAAGCGGCTGCGGCCCATGCTCACCCTCGCGAGCGCCCGTCTGATGGGCTACCAGGGGCCCTACCACGTCCATCTCGCCGCCACCGTCGAGTTCATCCACACCGCCACGCTCCTGCATGACGACGTGGTCGACGGCTCCGAGAAGCGGCGCGGCCGGCCGACGGCCAACCTGTTGTGGGACAACAAGTCGTCGGTTCTGGTCGGCGACTACCTGTTCGCCCGTTCGTTCCAGTTGATGACCGAGACCGGCAATCTCGAAGTGCTCACCATCCTGTCGCGCGCGGCGGCAACCATCGCCGAGGGCGAGGTGCTGCAGCTGACCGCGGCCACCGATATCCGCACCGGCGAAGACGTCTACCTGCAGATCGCCCGCGGCAAGACCGCGGCGCTGTTCGCGGCGGCCTGCGAGGTCGGCGGCGTGATCGCCGGCGCCGAACCGCAGGCGGTCGCCGCCCTCGCCGCCTACGGCGACGCGATGGGCATCGCCTTCCAGATCGCCGACGACCTGCTCGATTTCTGGGGCGGCGACGGGATCGGCAAGAACAAGGGCGACGATTTCCGCGAGCGCAAGCTCACCCTGCCGATGATCAAGGCGATCGCCGTGGCCGACGACGCCGAGCGCGCCTTCTGGGAGCGCACCATCGGCCAGGGCCGCCAGGCCGAGGGCGATCTCGCCGAGGCGCTGCGGCTCATGGAGGCGCACGGCACGCTCGAAGCCACCCGCAAGGAGGCGCTCGGCTGGTCCGACAGGGCCAAGGCCGCGCTCGATATCCTGCCGCAGGACCCGATCCGCGACATGCTCGCGGATATCGCCGACTACGTGGTCGCCCGGCTCAACTGACCCCCGCAAGTCCCGCGCCGCGCGCCCGGCCCCGGGCCGCTCCGGCAGCGGCATCCGGACGCACATGTCCGCGACGCAGACCGGCTATGCCCCGAATTGGCGGGTTTCCCGGCCCAAAGCCATTGAATCCCGGGGCAAACGCCGCGAAATAGGGCCTGCGAAGCCTCCGGCAAGCCACCGGGACGAAACCACCGGGACGAAACCACCGGCCGCCGGTCTGCCCGGCGGGTCCGACCTCCGGACCGGAACCGGCAGGCAGCGGCGCACATCGCGCAACAACACGAGAGCCGGTCTCCGACGCGCCCATGCGCCTCCGCCGACCGGCCGAGCAGATGGACAGAACATGCCAAAAAGCGTCTACATCGCCTCCACCGGACGGGACAGCGGCAAGTCGATCATCGTCTTCGGGATGATGGAATACCTCCTCGGGCGGTCGCACCGGATCGGGTATTTCAAGCCGATCGCCACCGACAGCACCACCGGGCGCGATACCATGTCGCTGGTCTCGGGGCACTGGCCGCAGGCGATGGCGGGCCGGGTCGTCTCGGCCTTCACCCAGGAGGAAGCCGACGAGATCCAGGCCCGCGACGGGGTGCAGGCACTGCACAAGGGCATCCTGCAGGCCTATTCCGAGCTCGAGAAGAGGTGCGATTTCGTGCTCTGCTCGGGCACCAACTTCTCGCGCAGCACCTCGGCCTTCGAGTTCGAGTTCAACATCGACATCGCGCGGAACCTCGGCGCGTCGCTGCTGCCGGTCATCAGCGGCCACGACATCTCGACCAAGACCGCCATCGAACGGCTCCGCTCGCTGCTGGCCACGGTCGAGGAAGACCACACCCCGGTGCTCGCCGCCGTGGTCAACCGCGCCCCCGTCGAGACGGTGACCGAGATGCGCGCCGAACTCGCCCGGGCGTTCAAGGGCAAGCCGCCGGTCTTCGTGGTGCCGGACGAGCCGTCGCTGTCCTGCCCGACCGTACGTGACATTGCGGACGTCGAGGGCGTCACCCGGTTCTCGGTCACCCCCGATACGCTGATGCGCGAGGTCTGCGACATCAAGGTCGCCGCGATGAGCGTGCCCAATTTCCTGCGCTATATCGTCGACGGCGAGCTGGTCATCACCCCGGGCGACCGCGCCGACATCCTCACCGCCTGCCTGCTCGCCCACCGCTCGCCCAACTACCCCGACATCGCCGGGGTCGTGCTTACCGGCGGGCTGTTGCCGGACGAGTCCGTCATCAAGCTGATGACCGGCTCGGGCCGCAGCCCGCTGCCGGTGCTGTCGATCCAGGACGACACCTTCAAGGCGGTGCAGAAGATCGAGAACAAGCGCGGCTGGCTCTCGCCCAAGGAACCGCGAAAGCTCGCCACCGCGATGAAGCTGTTCCAGTCCTCGGTCGACGTCGACACCCTGGGGCTCGAGTTTGCCCCGCTCGCCGACGCGCCGGTGACGCCCTTGATGTTCGAGCAGAAGCTCCTGATGCGCGCCGCCGCCGACCGCAAGCGGATCGTGCTGCCCGAAGGCGAGGACCACCGCATCCTGCGCGCGACCGTTGCGCTCAAGGCCCGCGGCGTGGCCGAGATCGTGCTGCTCGGCAACGAAGACACCGTGCGCCGGCGCGCCATCGACGACGGTCTCGCGCTCGACGGGATCGAGGTCATCAACCCGGCCACCTCGCCGATGCTCGGCCGGTTCATCGACGAATACGTCGCGCTCCGGGCGCACAAGGGCGTCACCTACCCGGTGGCCACCGACCGGATGATCGACCCGAGCTATTTCGGCACCATGATGGTGCATCTGGGCGAGGCCGACGGCATGGTCTCCGGCGCGGTCTCGACCACCGCCCACACGATCCGACCGGCCTTCGAGTTCATCAAGATGCCACCCGGCATCTCGCTGGTCTCCTCGGTGTTCCTGATGTGCCTCGAAGACCGGGTGCTGGTCTACGGCGATTGCGCGGTCAACCCCAAGCCCACCGCCGCCGAGCTCGCCGACATCGCGATCAGCGCGGCCGGCACCTCGGCGATGTTCGGGATCGAGCCACGGATCGCGATGCTGTCCTATTCCTCGGGCGCCTCCGGCACCGGCGACGAGGTCGACCGGGTGCGCGAGGCCACCAGGATCGTGCGCGAAAAGCGGCCCGACCTGCTGGTCGAAGGCCCGATCCAGTACGACGCCGCCGCCGAGATGTCGGTCGCCAAATCCAAGATGCCCGACAGCGCGGTCGCCGGCCGGGCAACGGTGTTCATCTTCCCCGACCTCAACGCCGGCAACAACGCCTACAAGGCCGTCCAGCGCACCGCCCACGCGGTCGCCATCGGCCCGGTGCTGCAGGGGCTGAACAAACCGGTGAACGATCTCTCGCGCGGCTGTACCGTCGCCGATATCGTCAACACCGTGGCCATCACCGCGATCCAGGCCCAGGAAAAGGCCAAGCACTCGTGACCCTCATTGCCATCGTCAACTGCGGCAGCTCTTCGGTCAAGTTCCGCGCGCTCGACCCGGCCAGCGGCGTGGCCCATGCGGACGGCACCCTCGAGGGTATCGGCGAGCGTGCGGGACGGCTCCGGCTGCGCTTCCCCGGCACCGATGGCACCGCCGATGTCGACGTCACCGGGCCGATCCCGGACCACGCCGCCGGGATCGACCGGCTGTTTCGCGAATTGCTCGCCACCGGGGTGCTGGAGGCGGCGGGCGGTCTTGCCTGCATCGGCCACCGGGTGGTGCATGGCGGCGAGGAGTTCACCCAGCCGGTGCGGATCACCGCCGAGGTTCTCGAAGCGATCAGCCGGCAGGTCCCGCTCGCGCCGCTACACAACCCGGTCAACATCGTCGGCATCGAAGCGGCGATGGCGGTGGCGCCGGACATCCCCCATGTCGCCGTCTTCGACACCGCCTTTCACCAGAGCATTCCGGCCCATGCCTATCGCTACGCCGTGCCGAACGCGCTCTACGACGTGCTCAAGGTCCGGCGCTACGGCTTCCACGGCACCTCCCACGCCTATGTCGCCCGCGCCGCGGCCGGATTTCTCGACATCCCGCCCGGGGACTTCAACGGCATCGTCCTGCACCTCGGCAACGGGGCGAGCGTGACCGCGATCCGCGGCGGCCGCAGCGTCGACACCTCGATGGGGCTGACGCCGCTCGAAGGGCTGGTGATGGGGACCCGGTCGGGCGATATCGACCCGGCGCTGCACCGCTACCTGGCCGAGAATGCCGATATGTCGGTGAAGGACATCGACACCATGCTCAACCGCGAAAGCGGGCTCAAGGGCATCTGCGGCGACAACGACATGCGCACGATCGAATCGCGCATGGACGGCGGCGACGAGAACGCCCGCCTGGCCTTCGACATGTTCGCCTACCGCGCCCGCAAATATCTCGGCGCCTACATGGCCGTGCTCGGACGGGTCGACGCGGTGGCCTTCACCGGCGGTATCGGCGAAAACTCCGCCGCCGTGCGCAGCGCGATCTGTTCCGGGCTTGAGCCCCTCGGGATCGTGCTCGACGAGGCGCGCAACGCCGGGCGCGGCGGGCCGAAGGAGATCAGCGCCGACGGCAGCCGCACCCGGGTGCTGGTGATCCCGACCGACGAAGAGCTGGAGATCGCGGTGCAGGCGCTCGCCTGCATCGAACGGGCCGGCTGACGCCTCAGCGCAGCGTCGCGGCGGTCACCCACCAGCCGGGTTGCGCCTCGGCCAGTTGCTCTGCCGCCATATCCGCCTCGGCCCGTTCCTCGAACAGCGCAAAGCACGTGGCGCCCGACCCCGACATCCGCGCAAACCGCGCGCCCGGCAGCGCGCGCAGCGCCTCCAGCACCTCGCCGATGACCGGGAACAGCGCGATCGCCGGCGCCTGCAGGTCGTTGCGCTGCTTCGAGATCCAGTCGACCGCCGACCAGGCACCGCGCCAGCGCGGGATCCGTTTCGGCATGCCGAGCCCGTTCTTGTCTTCGAGCGCCGCGAACACCTCCGGCGTCGAAACCGCGACGCCCGGGTTGGCCAGCACCGCGTAGAGCTCGGGCATGCCTTCCACCGGCTGCACGTCCTCGCCGATCCCGCGCATCCGCGAGGCCTGCCGCATCAGGCAGACCCGCACGTCGGCGCCGAGATCCACCGCCCCCTCGGGGATCGTGTTGGTCCCGGTGAGCTCGGCCATCGCGTAGAGCGTGGCGGCCGCATCCGACGAGCCGCCGCCCACCCCCGCCGCCATCGGCAGGTGCTTTTCCAGGCTGATCGCCACCGGCAGGTCGAACAGCGCCGCGGCCTTCACTACCAAGTTCGACGCGTCCGTCGGCACGCCCTCGGCCATCGGCCCGGTGACCTCCAGCGTGGTTTCCTCCGCCGGCATCACCCGCACCCGGTCGCCGACATCGGCAAAGACCACGAGAGAATCGAGCAGGTGATAGCCGTCGGCCCGCTGCCCGGTCACGTGCAGGGTCAGGTTGATCTTGGCGGGGGCGAAGGTGCGCGACATCATTGCGAGATCGCCTCCCCGCCTTCTTCCTTCAACACCGTGTCGAGCCCCACCTCCAGCTTGCGCCGGATCCGGTCGGGGTCGAGCTCGTCGAGATCGGTGTCGTCGGTGATGAACGACAGCGCCCGGCGCCACTGGAACCGCGCCTCGCGCAGCCGTCCGACCGCCCAGAACGTGTCACCCAGGTGGTCGTTGAGCACCGGTTCGAGCGGCAAGAGTTCCACCGCGCGCTCCATCTCGTCGACCGCGTCCTCGTAGCGGGCGAGCCGGTAATAGACCCAGCCGAGGCTGTCGCGGATGTAGCCGTCATAGGGCCGGGCCCCGACCGCCCGCTTGATCATGTCGAGCGCCTCGTCGAAGTTCTCCCGCCGCTCCACCAGCGAATAGCCGAGGTAGTTCAGCACCGAGGGCTGGTCCGGGCTGAGCTCCAGCGCCTTGCGGAAATCGGCCTCGGCCGCCGCCCAGTCCGCCTGCCGCTCATAGGTGATGCCGCGGGCGAAATAGACCCGCCATTGCGACGGCTGGTCGGTCTCGTAGAGCCCGATCGCCGCGTCGTAATAGGGTGTCGCCTCGGCGTAGCGGTGTTCGCTCCGGAGCGTGTCGCCGATGGCGGCGTGCAGCACCGGGGATTCGGGGTGCACCTGCACCGCGCTCGTCAGCACATCGATGGCGTCGTCGACCCGTTCGAGCGACTTCAGCGCATTGGCCCGGCCGAGCTGCGCCATCGGCCAGGAGGGGTCGTCCTCGGGCACCGAACCGTAGGCCTCGGCCGCCAACTCGTAATTCTCCATCTCGTCGAGCACCTGGGCGGCGACCAGCGTGGCGCCGACATGGCCCGGGTCGAGGTAGCCCGCGATCCTTGCGTAGAGCAGGACCAGCCCCGGATCGGTCTCGCCCTGGAGCGAGTCGCCCACCTCGTAGAACAGCTGCGCGATCGCCTCGCGCGGCCCGGCGATCGCGGTGAAGGGGATCGGTTTCCCCGCGACGAGTTCGTCGTGCAACGTCACAAGCTCCGGGTCCTCGGTGTCGGGAAACGCTTCGTCCAGCATCTCGGCGGCGACCGGGTTCTTTTCGAGTTGGCTCAGCACCTGGACATAGGCGAGGATGCCGGCGCGGTTGAGCCGCAGCACCGAGTCCGTCCCCGAGAAGATCTCGGCCGAGCCCTCGTAGTCGCCGACCAGCGCCAGCGCGAGCGCCTTCTGCAACAGCGCCGGCCGGCCGGCCGGGCCGCGGTCGATCAGCGCGTCGAACAGCTCGAGCGCCTCGCTCATCTTGCCCGCCCCGATGGCGGCCCAGGCCCGCACCATGTCGTCCATCAGGATGCCGACCGAGACGCCGGCGTCGAAATAGCCGTCGACGCTCTCCCAGTCCTCTTCCCGGATCGCTTCCGCGAGCAGCATCAGCCCGGCGATCTGGTTGTCTTCGGCCACCTGCTCCAGCCGCCGGGCGACCGGCACGGCGGCGTCGATCTGGCCGAGCCCGATATGTGCCATCACCAGCCCTTCCAGCAGCCCGACATTCTCCGGGTCGAAGGTGAGCGCGCGGGTGCCATACTCGACCACCGCGGTGTAGTCGCCGGCCCGGTCGGCTTCACGGGCGGCGAGGTAGGCGCCGGACGATTCCGCCTGTGCGAGGCCGGGCAGGGCGAGGGTGGCGAGGGCTGCTGCAAGCCCGATCGGGCGCAGAGGACGGGGAAGGGGCAAGGCAGGCTCCATCGGAAAGGGTTGCGCACAACCTATGCGCCGGGACAGCCCGGATCAATCCACGCCGTGTCACGGCTTTGTTGCGCGCTCCGGCCTGGCGCGGCGCCATCGCTCGGACGGCGCGCGTCGCAGGCGCGGGCAGGGCATCGGGGGGCTACCCCCGAACCCTGGACGAAAGGTATTCGTGGACCAGGGAAGGGGACCAGATTTCGGCGGTGGCGCCGACAGGGTGCCCCGCCCGCAGCCCCGCCTCACATGTTGCCGTAATTCGGCCCGTCACCCCCCTGCGGCACCGTCCAGGTGATGTTCTGCGACGGGTCCTTGATGTCGCAGGTCTTGCAATGGACGCAGTTCTGGAAGTTGATCCGGAAGGTCTTTTCACCCGCCTCTTCCAGCACCTCGTAGACGCCGGCCGGGCAGTAACGCTGGGCGGGTTCGGCGTATTCGGGCAGGTTGAGTTTGATCGGGATCTCCGGGTCCTTGAGCTGCAGATGGCAGGGCTGGCTTTCCTCGTGGTTGGTCGCCGAAAAGCTCACGTTGGTCAGCCGGTCGAAGGACAGCTTGCCGTCGGGTTTCGGGTAGTCGATGACCGGGAAGTTCCTGGCCTTGCCGGTGGCGGCGGCGTCGGACTTGCCATGCTTGAGCGTGCCGAAGACCGAGAAGCCCAGGAGCGAATTGGTCCACATGTCGAAGCCCGACAGCATCAGCCCGAGCTTGTCGCCGAACCGGGTGGTGAGCGGCTTGACGTTGCGCACGGGCTTGAGGTCCGCGGCCACCGGGCCCGAGCGCAGCGCGGTCTCGTATTCCTCGAGCACGTCGCCCTCGCGCCCCGCCTTGATCGCGGCCTGCGCGGCTTCGGCGGCGGCGATGCCGGACAGCATCGCATTGTGGTTGCCCTTGATCCTTGCGTAGTTCACCAGACCGACGCTGTCGCCGAGCAGCACGCCGCCGGGGAAAGCGGCCTTGGGCATCGACTGCCAGCCGCCCGCGCTCACAGCACGGGCGCCATAGGCCACCCGCTTGCCGCCTTCGAGCAGGCTCGCGAGTTGCGGATGGTGCTTCATCCGCTGGAATTCCATGTAGGGGTAGAGATGCGGGTTCTCGTAGTTGAGATGCACGATCAGCCCGAGAAACACCTGGTTGTTCTCGGCGTGATAGGCGAAGCCGCCGCCATGGGCGTTCTTGCCGAGCGGCCAGCCCATGAAGTGGTCGACCGTGCCTTCCTTGTGTTTGGCCGGGTCGACCTCCCAGATCTCCTTCATGCCGAGCCCGAACTTCGGCAGGTCGCGGCCCTTGCACAGCTCGTATTTCGACAGGATGTGCTTGGCGAGCGAGCCGCGCACGCCCTCGGCGATCATCACGTATTTGGCGTTGAGCTCCATGCCGGGCTCGTAGGCGGGCCCCGGCGTGCCGTCGGCGTCCTTGCCGAACTCGCCCGCGACCACGCCCTTGACCGAGCCGTCTTCACGCAAGACCAGCTCGCTCGCCGCCATGCCGGGGTAGATCTCGACCCCCATCGCCTCGGCCTGCTCCGCCATCCAGCGGGTGACTTGGCCCATCGACACGACATACTTGCCGTGGTTCGACATGAATTTCGGCATCGGCCAGTGCGGGATCTTCCAGCCGCCCTTTTCCGACAGCATCCAGAAATTGTCGGCCGTCACCTGCGTTTTGACCGGCGCGCCCTTGTCCTTCCAGTCGGGGATCAGCGTGTCGAGCCCGACCGGGTCGAGCACCGCGCCCGACAGGATATGCGCGCCGACCTCGGAACCCTTTTCGAGCACCACGACCATCAGCTCCTCGTCGAGCTGTTTCAGCCGGATCGCCGCCGCCAGCCCCGCCGGACCCGCGCCCACGATCACCACATCGACATCCATCGCTTCGCGTTCGATCTCGGCCATGGCTCCCTCCCTCTCAAGCTTCCGCGTTTCGATAGCCCCGGGACGCTGCCCGGTCAATCGCACGCCACGGTAGCGCTCCGGTTGTGCTCCAGAGCATCGGTGCCGCAGTGCAGCATGGCCCGGCCGGCGGCGCAAGGCCCGACAGCGCCAAAGGTAACAATTCCATTGCAAATTCGGATGAATTCGGTTTCTTTGCCGCGCACAGTCGCGTTTCGCCCGGAACGCGGCGCTTAGGCGTGCTCCGAGTCCGGCCAACGGAACGGGGGCGAGATGCGCCGGTTCGCGAAAACAAGCAGGGGTTTCATGGAGAAGATCCTGATCACCCGCGCGGGGCACACCGCGCTGAATGACGAGTTGAAGACGCTCAAATCGGTCGAACGCCCGGCGGTGATCCAGGCGATCGCCGAGGCGCGCGAGCATGGCGACCTTTAGGAAAATGCCGAGTACCACGCGGCTCGCGAAAAGCAGGGCTTCATCGAGGGTCGGGTCAAGGAGCTCGAAGCGATTCTCGGGCGCGCCGAGGTGATCGACCCGGCCAAGCTCTCGGGCACGGTGAAATTCGGCGCCACGGTCCGGCTCGTCGACGAGGATACCGACGAGGAGCGGACCTACCAGATCGTCGGCGAACCCGAGGCCGATATCGAGACCGGCCGGCTCAACGTCAAGTCGCCGCTCGCCCGGGCGCTGATCGGCAAGGACGCGGGCGATTCCGTTGAAGTGCGCACCCCGGGCGGTGCGAAAAGTTACGAGATTCTCTCGATCGAATACGTCTGAGGCAGGGGAACGCAGCGGGCGTACGGAGGTAGAGTATGGGCGACGACTGGATGGATACGAACCGGGTGCGGATCACCCGCAACCTGAAAATGACGCCGGTCGAGGTCGGGGCGCTGATCTTCGCCGTCATCTGGGTGCTGATCTGCATCGTGTTCTTCTTCGGCCTCGTCGGCACCGAGCCGGGCGTCGAAAAGAACGGGGTCGGCTTCGTCCTCGTCGTCGCCTCGGTCCTGGTGCCGATCGCGACGGTCTGGCTTGCCGTCTCCTCGGCGCGCTCCGCCCGCATCATGACCGACGAAAGCGAGCGGCTGCAGGCGTCGATGGCCGCGATGCGCAAGGTGCTGATCGAGGTCCAGGAATTCCAGGCGCTCGCCGCGCCGCGCGCCGAAGAGCGCACCAGGCGGCTCGAAAGCGCCAGGCCCCGGGCAACCGACGACGAGGATGACGCCGCGGCGATGTTCGCCTCCAGCCGCCCGCATGGGACCACCGAGGACGAAATCATTCCGCCCGCGGCGACAGCGGCCGGCGAACCGCCCGCCGCCGAGCCGGCGATGCGCGACGTGAGCCCGGAGGCGAAAACTGCGCCGAAATCGGAGCCCGAACCGGAGCCGAAATCCGCCGAGCCGGTCCCCGCGCCGGAGCCGGCCGCCGACAGCGCCCAGTCCAGCCTCAAGTTCGACGGCCCGCTCGATGAGGCCGAACCCGCCGAAGCGGTCGATGTCGACGACCTGATCCGCGCCATCAACTTCCCCGAAAACGCCGAGGACGAAGCCGGGTTCGAAGCCCTGCGCCGCACCCTGATCGATCGCCGGATCGCGACCCTGATCCAGGCCTCCCAGGACGTGCTCACGCTGCTCAGCCAGGACGGGATCTACATGGACGACCTCACGCCGACCCCGGCCGCCCCCGGCACCTGGCGCCGCTTCGCCGGCGGCCAGCGCGGCGCGGCGGTTGCGGCGCTGGGCGGCATCTCCGACCGGTCGTCGCTGGCGCTGTCCTCGGGCCGGATGAAATCCGACCCGGCGTTCCGCGACGCCACCCTGCTGTTCCTGCGCCGGTTCGACGATGTGCTGAGCACCTTCGAACCGCGCATGGCCGACGCCCAGCTCACCCGCTTCGCGACCACCCGCACCGCCCGCGCCTTCATGCTGCTCGCCCGCGTGACCGGCACCTTCGACTGACCGTGCGCCGCCCGGGATCCCCCGGGCGCCCCGTCACACCCCGAAGCTCGAGAACGGCAGGAACCGCACCGGGTCGCCGGGCGCGATCTCCCGCGCGTCTTCCCCGATCTCGACGAACCCGTCGCCCCAGACCAGCGACGAGATCATCCCCGAGCTTGCCGAGCGAAACAGCCGCACCCGTCCGTCTTCGCCGATCTGTGCGCGCAGTAACTCGCGCCGCCCGGCGCGCTTCGTGAGCGCAAACCCCGCCGGCATCTCGTAGCCCTGCCGGTCGAGCCAGCGCCCGCCCGCCAGCACCGACAGCGCCGGGCGGGCAAACAAGAGCGCGGTGGCAAAGGCCGAGACCGGGTTGCCGGGCAGGCCGAACACCGGCAGCCGGCCCCATTTCGCGAGCAGGAGCGGTTTGCCCGGTTTCAGCGCCACCCGCCATTGCGCGAGCCGGCCCTCTTCGCGCAGGAGCGCCGAGACATGGTCTTCGTCGCCGCCCGAGGCGCCGCCCGAGGTCAGCACCGCGTCGACCCGCCCCGCGAGCCCGTCGAACAGCGCGCGCAGCGCCGCGCGGTCGTCGGCGACATGGCCGAGGTCGACCGCCTCGTGCCCCCAGCCCGCGAGCAGCCCTAGCAGCATCGGCCGGTTGGCGTCGTAGGTCCGCGACGGCGCGGCGCTGGTGCCGGGCGCGGCCAGTTCGTCGCCGGTCGACAGCACCCCCACCCGGAGCCGCGTGCGCACCGGCAGATCGGCAAGCCCCACCGCGGCCGCCAGCGCGATCTCGCCCGGACCCACCCGGGTGCCCGCGGTGAGCGCGACGGCGCCCGCGGCCACGTCCTCGCCCACGGCCCGGGTGTTAGCGCCGGCGCGCAGCCCGCCGTCGAACCGGATCGCATCTCCCTCGAGCGTCACCCGTTCCTGCATCACCACCGTGTCCACGCCCGGCGGCAGCAGCGCTCCGGTCAGGATTCGCACCGCGGCGCCCGCGGGCACTTTGCCGTCATAGGGCGCCCCGGCCGCCGCGCGGCCCGGCACCAGCGCGAGCCGCGCCTCCCCAGAGGCGGGCAGGCTGGCGGCGGCAAAGCCGTAGCCGTCCATCGCCGAATTCGTCCCCGGCGGGTTGGCCCTTGCCGCCTGCACATCGGCCGCCACGATCCGCCCGCGCGCCTCGCTGAGCGGCAGCCGTTCCGCGGCGGTCACCGGCACCAGCGCCGCCCGCAGCATCGCCTCGGTCTCGGCGACGGTCGCCAGCGCGTTCGCGCCCTGCGGTGCGAAGCAATCCTGCGCCAGCCCGTCCGGCGCCCGTGCCGCAAGCCCGGTCTCGGCGAGGATGAAATCGGCAATCGCCGCGGTGTCGTCGAGATCGAAGCTGGGCACCGGCAGCGCGTCGAGCGCCACATCGGTCGCGACCGCCCGCACCGTCGGATCGTCGGGCTGGATCAGCGCGTGCCCCGCCGCGGCGCGAAACACCTCGACCTTGGCATGCGCATCGCGCTTGTAGCCCTCGACCAGCACCAGATCGCAGGGCGCGAGCTTGGCGAGCAGCTCCGCCATTTCCGGCTCCGGCCCCGCGCCGATCTCGTGCAGCAGTGCCCAGCGCTGGTGCGAGGCCAGCAGCACCTCGCCGGCCCCCGCCGCGCGGTGGCGGTGGCTGTCCTTGCCTGGCCGGTCGAGATCGAAGGCGTGGTGGGCGTGCTTCACCGTCGACACCCGGTAGCCCCGCCCGGTGATCTCGGCCACCAGCCGCTCCATCAACCCGGTCTTGCCGGCATTCTTCCAGCCTATGACCCCGTAGACCTTCATGTCCGTTCCCCTGCCAGTATCCGCTCCGCCGTCGCCAGATCGTCCGGAGTGTTGACGTTGAAAAACGGGTCGAACGGCTCGGCCGCAAACTGCACCCGCACCGCGCCCTCGCCGAGCGCCCAGCCCGCGACCTTACGCGTCCCCGCCTCCAGGGCGAGCTCCAGGTCTTCGGCGAGGGTGACCGGCCAGAGCCCGAAGGTCGGATGCAACCAGCCGTCGCTCTCGGCCAGCGCGATCGGCGCTTGCGCCCCCGCCTTCAACCGCGCGACCAGGTCCGCGGGCAGAAACGGCGTGTCGGTCGCCGCGGTGGCGACGTGGCTCGCCCCCTGCGAAGCGGCCCAGCGCATTCCCGCCAGCACACCCGCCAGCGGCCCCGGCTGGCCCGGCACCGGGTCGGGCAGCACCGGCAGGCCCAGCCCCGCGAACCGCGCCGGATCGCCGCCCGCGTTGATCGCGAGCGCCCCGACCTGCGGGCCGAGCCGCGCGATCACATGGGCGATCATCGGCTGGCCCCCGAGCGTCACCAGCGCCTTGTCGACGCCACCCATCCGGCTGCCCCGTCCCCCGGCAAGGACTACGCCCACGACCGTCATGGCGCCGCCCCGATCATTTCCCCGCCATCCAATTGCATCTCCCGGGGTTTCCCCCTACCCAAACGCAACGAGACCCTAAGGCGAGCCATGAACCGTTTCCAGACCAGATCACCCGCCCTGCAGGGCCTGCGCGACTCGGCGCCCTTCCTGCTGGTCATCGCGCCCTTCGCGATGCTGTTCGGCGTGGTCGCGGCCGAGGCGGGGCTGAACCTCGCCGAGCTGATGTCGCTCTCGGTGCTGGTGATCGCCGGCGCCGCCCAGTTCGCAGCACTCCAGCAGATGGTCGATGCCGCCCCCGTGGCGATGGTGCTGGCGACGGCGCTGGCGGTGAACATGCGGATGGCGATGTATTCCGCCTCCCTCACCCCCTGGCTCGGCAAAGCGCCGCTGTGGAAGCGGGCGCTCGCCGCCTATCTCATCGTCGACCAGTCCTACCTGCTCACCACCCAGCGTTGCGAGGCCTACCCCGACATGACGGTGGCCGAACGCTACGCCTATTTCTTCGGGACGATGATCCTGATCGCGCCGACCTGGTATCTCGCGACCCTCGTGGGCGCCCTCGTCGGCCAGGCGATCCCCGAGGAACTGGCGCTCGACTTCGCCATGCCGATCACCTTCCTCGCGATGATCGCGCCGATGCTCAAGACGCTCCCGCATGTCGCCGCCGCGCTCACCTCCATCGGGCTCGCGCTGGCGCTGTCGGGCCTCCCGCACGGCGCCGGGCTGATGGTGGCGGCCGTCGCCGCGATGGCGGTGGGGGCGGGCACCGAGACCTGGCTCGCCCACCGGAGGGCGGCGCCATGATCGCCGCCGGCACCCAGGTCTGGCCGGTGATCCTCGGCCTCGCCGTGGGCACCTTCCTGATCCGGTTCTCTTTTCTCGGCCTGGTCGGCGACCGGCCGCTGCCCGAATGGCTGCTCCGGCTCCTGCGCTACACGCCGGTCGCAGTGATCCCCGGCCTCGTCGCGCCCTTGGTGCTGTTTCCCCAGGCCACCGGCGGCACCCCCGACACCGCCCGGCTCACCGCCGCCGCGGTCACCGTCGCTGTCGGCCTCCTCGCCCGCAACACGCTCTACGCCATCGCCGCCGGCGCGGTCGCGCTCTACGGCATGTTCTGGCTGGGGTTCTGAGAAGGGTTCTGAAACGAAAAACGGCGCGGGGCCCCGGGGCGCCGCGCCGCTTGAAAAGGGCTACCGGGCTCAGATGCCGCGGGCGACCTTCTGACCGTTATTGTCCTGATCCATGTCGTGATACTCGCGCGTCACCACGCCCGGGTGTTCGGCGAACTGCTCCATCAGGTTGACCGGGAACATCGTCGAGTTCATCCCCTCGAACCCCGGCAGCTGCGCGAGGATGTCGGAGATCGAGCCGGCGCAGAACGCCTTCGGCACTGCCCCGTTGGACTGCACCAGCGCCAGCGCCTTCTGCGCCACCGCCGCCGGCACCACGAGGTCCTGCCGCACCACGCGCCAGCTTTCGCGCGAATGGAAGTCGATGAAGAAATTCACCGCCGGGTCGGTCATGCCGTAGATCACGTCGTTCCGCTCCGGCAGGCGCGGATGGTAGAAACTGCCCGCCGGGTCGAACAGCACCCGTTCGCTGGCATCGACGATCAGCGCCGAATGCCCGCCATTGCCGGAATTGACGTTGATCACGGTGATCAGGGTCAGCGTCGGCGGGTTCGACGTCGACACATGCGCCGTCGCGATCTGGTCGTCGGGCGCCCAGGTCGGTTCGGCGGTACAGGCGGCAAGCCCGAGAAGGGCGATGATCAGGAGCGTGATTCGGCGCATAGGCAGGCGTTATCCCTCGTTTGTAAGGCTGGTATGACGCCGACGGCTGACGAGATCAGGTGCGGAAGATCGCGAGAAAGACGAGGATGATCAGGATCGCCACGACCGAGCGGCCGGCGACTTTCATGAACCCTTCGAAGGTCTTTTCCTGGACCCGGATGTCCATGCTGCCATGTTTGTATTCGGCCATCGTCGTTTCTCTCCCCTGGCGTTGGCTTTATCTTGTTTTCGCCCCGAGCCTTAGACGATTTGTCGCAACCTGTCACCCATGCCTGCACCGGCGGCTGCGACACATTCGCTGCGCTGTTGCACATCGGCCAGATCCGACCGGGTGCCGGTGCGCGAAATGCCGTGCCGGACGGGTCGTTTACGCCTTGCCGGACAGGTGATTTTCGCCTTGCCAGGCGGGGGCTTCGGGCCTATACGCCACCCTTCAACCGCGCGGCCGGCCGATGTGGCATGCCGAGTCGCGCTTCCACCGGTAACTCTAGGGAGACCGAAATGCCCAAGATGAAGACCAAGTCGAGCTGCAAGAAGCGGTTCAAAGTGACGGCCTCGGGCCGGATCAAGCGCGGGCCGGCCGGCAAGCGCCACGGCATGATCAAGCGTACCACCAAGTTCATCCGCCAGGCGCGGGGAACCGAACTGCTGTCGAAGGCTGATGAGAAGATCATCAAGCCGATGATGCCGTATTCGCGCTAAGGAGATCCGGATATGTCCCGCGTCAAAGGTGGAACGACCACTCACGCCCGTCACAAAAAGGTGCTCAAGGCCGCCAAAGGCTACTACGGCGCCCGCAGCACCAACTTCAAGACCGCGACCCAGGCCGTCGACAAGGCCAACCAGTATGCGACCCGCGACCGCAAGACCCGCAAGCGCAACTTCCGCGCGCTGTGGATCCAGCGGATCAACGCCGCGGTGCGGATCCATGACGAAGCGCTGACCTACTCGCGCTTCATCAACGGTCTCGCCAAGGCCGGCATCGAGGTCGACCGCAAGGTGCTCGCCGATCTCGCCGTCCACGAGCCCGATGCTTTCGGCGCCATCGTCGACAAGGCGAAAGCCGCGCTCGCCTGAAGCCCGGCACCCCCGAAAGGGGATTGAGATTCGAGAAACCGCGTGCCCTGATGGGTGCGCGGTTTTTCATCTCCGGGGGCTCTCATGGATCTGTCTACCTGGCTCGCCTTCGTCGCGGCCTCGCTCGCGCTGCTCGTCATCCCGGGCCCCACGGTGCTGATGGCGATCAGCTATTCGCTGTCGCGTGGGCCTAGGGTGGCCTTTGCCACCGTTGCCGGCGTGACGCTGGGCGACATCCTCGCCATGACCGCCTCGCTCGCTGGGCTCGGCGCGCTGGTGCTGGCTTCGGCCACGCTGTTCACGGTGCTGAAATGGGTGGGCGCCGCCTATCTGGTCTTTCTCGGCGTCACCATGCTGCGGTCGGCCGACAGGGCGGCGCTCGGCGAGGTCGCCCAGGTCTCGGGCGAGAGCGCCCGGGTGTTTCGCCACGCCTGCACCGTGACCGCGCTCAACCCCAAGAGCATCACCTTCTTCATCGCCTTCGTCCCGCAATTCGTCGATCCCGACCGCGCGCTGTTCGGCCAGTTCGCGCTGATGGAAGTGACCTTCGTCTCCCTCGCCTCGACGGTGGTGCTCACCTACGCGCTGCTCGCCGCGCGCCTGCGTCGCAGCATCGCCCGCCCGGCCACGCTCGGCTGGCTGCACCGGGGTGGTGGCGTGGCCCTGATCGGGCTGGGCGCCGCCGCCGCCTTCGCGAAACGCAGCTGACCGCCGCCCGGCACCGACCCGCTGACGTCGGCGCCTGCGTGACGGTTCCGCCGCCGCAAATCCGGGCACTGGCAGCTGCGCAGAAACGGAGTGCCGGTTAGACCGTTGCCCCCGGCGACGCCTTGCCCCAATACTGCGGCGACGGTCGGAGACGGCGCGCGCGAAACGGGAACGACGATGAGTATCGTGGTCTTGGTAAACGGATCGGTGATCCTGTTTACGGCCCTGCTGATGGCGGCCGATGCCCTGTTGTTCCACGAGACCGCCGCGGTCTTCGGCCCCATGGCGATGGTGGCGGGCGCCATCGGTGGCTTCCTGATCATCGCCGGGCGGCAGGGGGGCATGGCCTTCGACCGGCTGCACGGGTTTCTGCTGACCACCTCGGTCTGGCTCATCGCCGCTCTCACCGGTGCATTGCCGCTCTGGTACGCGGGGCTCTCGCTGGTCGATGCGCTGTTCGAGGCGATGTCCGGGATCACCACCACCGGCTCGACGGTGATGACCGGGCTCGACGGCACGCCGCGCGGCATCCTGTTCTGGCGGGCGCTGTTGCAGCTCATGGGCGGCGTCGGTTTCGTCGTCACCGCAATGGCGCTGCTGCCGATGCTGCGGGTCGGGGGCATGCAGCTGTTCCGTACCGAAAGCTCGGAAAAGGGCGAGAAGGAGCTGCGCACCGCCGCGAGCTACGCGCTCGCGACGCTGGCGATCTATCTCGGCCTCGTCCTGCTTGCCACGATCACCTACTGGAGCGGCGGCATGGGCGGGTTCGATGCGCTCACCCACGCGATGACCACGCTTTCGACCGGGGGCTATTCCAACTACGACGCCTCCTTCGGCCATTTCACCCAGCCGTTCCTGCACTGGGCGGCGACATTCTTCATGCTGGCCGGCGCCATGCCCTTCGCCTGGTACATCCGCATCGCCACCCGCCGCACCCTGCGCTCCGAGCAGGTCGCGGCCTTTCTCAAGAGCGTCTCCGCGGTGATCCTGATCCTCGCCTTCTGGCTCTGGTGGGCCGACGACGTGCCGCCCTTCGCGGCGCTGCGGCTCGTCGCCTTCAACTTGGTGTCGGTGGTCACCACCACCGGCTACGCCACCGCCGACTACCTCACCTGGGGCCCGGTCTTCGCCGTCGCCTTCTTCCTGCTCACCCCCGTCGGCGGCTGCACCGGCTCGACCGCGGGCGGCGCCAAGGCGATGCGCTGGCTCCTGATGTTCCGCGCCCTGCGCACCCGCATCCACGTGATCGCCCATCCCCACGGCGTCTTCACCACCCGCTACGACGGCCGTGCGGTCTCCGACGACGTGCTCGGCGGCATCATGGCCTTCTTCCTGTTCTACATGCTGACCATCGGCATCACCGCCGTGGTGCTCGATCTCGAAGGGCTCGACACCCTCACCGCCCTCTCCGCCGCCGTCACCGCCGTCGCCAATGTCGGCCCCGGGGTGGGCGAGATCGTCGGCCCCTCGGGCAATTTCCAGGCCCTCCCCGACACCGCCAAGCTGGTCCTGAGCTTCGCGATGTATGCCGGCCGGCTGGAAATGCTCACCCTCTTCGTCCTCCTCACCCCGTCCTTCTGGCGCGCCCTCTGAAACCACGTACGGACCCGCGCCCTCTGCCCGTCGTGGCCTTGTCGCGCTGGCCAAGCTGCGCTAGCAGTGCCGCAACCGTTGGAAGGATGCGAGATGGACGATCTCAGGCAGAAATACATCGACGCGATCGCGGCCGCGGCGGACGAAGCCGCGCTCGAGGAGATCCGCGTCGCCGCCGTCGGCAAGAAGGGCGAAGTGGCCCTCGCCATGCGCGAGCTCGGCAAGATGACCCCCGAGGAGCGCCAGCTCATGGGCCCCAAGCTCAACGCGCTCAAGGACGAGATCAATTCCGCCCTCGCCGCCAAGAAGGACGCGTTGGGCGACGCAGCGCTCAACGAACGGCTCAAGGCCGAGTGGCTCGACGTGACGCTGCCCGCCCGTCCCCGCCCGCAGGGCACGATCCACCCGGTGAGCCAGGTCACCGAAGAGATCACCACGATCTTCGCCGACATGGGCTTCGCCGTCGCCGAGGGCCCCCAGATCGAGGACGACTGGCACAATTTCGACGCCCTCAACATCCCCCCGCACCACCCGGCGCGGCAGGAGTTCGACACCTTCTACATGCACCGCGCCGAGGGCGATAACCGCCCGCCGCACGTGCTGCGCACCCACACCTCGCCGGTCCAGATCCGCGCGATGCTCGCCCAGGGCGCGCCGATCCGCGTGATCGCGCCGGGCCGCGTCTACCGCTCCGACTACGACCAGACCCACACGCCGATGTTCCACCAGATCGAGGGCCTCGCCATCGACAAGGACATCTCCATGGCCAACCTCAAATGGGTGCTGGAAGAATTCTGCCGCGCCTTCTTCGAGGTCGACGAAGTGGAACTGCGCTTCCGCGCCTCCCACTTCCCCTTCACCGAACCCTCGGCGGAGGTCGACCTGCGCTGCTCCTGGGAAGGCGGCCGCCTCCACGTGGGCGAAGGCGACGACTGGATGGAAATCCTCGGCTCCGGCATGGTCCACCCCAAGGTGCTGGAAGCCGCCGGTGTCGACCCGAACGAATGGCAGGGCTTCGCCTTCGGCATCGGCATCGACCGTCTGGCGATGCTGAAATACGGCATCCCGGACCTGCGGGCGTTCTTCGACTCCGACCTGCGCTGGCTCAGGCACTACGGGTTCAGCGCGCTGGACATGCCGACGATGCGGGGCGGGCTGTCGCGGTGACCGACGAATACGAAGACCTCCAGGAGACCTACCCCGGCGCCGGGACCTTCAAGTTCGGGGACAGCCCCGAGCTGTGCGCCGAGTTGATCGACCTCGTGCGCAAGGGCAAAAGCGGGCGACCTGCGGGGCCTGGGCGGAATTCGAGGACGATCCCGACGCCATGCCCGTGGTCGGTCGCGCCGATATCGCCACGAACTGGGACGGCACCCCCGCCTTCGTGATCCGCACGGAGAAGGTCCAGAAGGTCCGCTTCTGCGACGTCACCGAGGAGATGGCGCTGGCCGAAGGCGAGGACGAAGATCTTGCCGGGTGGCGCAAGGGGCACGAGGCCTATTTCACCCGCAACGGCGGGTTTCACCCCGAGATGCTGCTACTGTTCGAGCATTTCGAACTGGTTGAGGATCTGGCAGACCGCTAGGCGGTGCCGACAGAGGAAAACACCATGAAATTCACACTCTCCTGGCTGAAAGACCACCTCGACACCACGGCCTCCGTGGACGAGATCGCCGAAGCCCTCACCGATCTCGGGCTCGAGGTCGAAGAGGTCATCAACCCGCTCTCGACGCTTGAGAACTTCACCCTCGGCAAGGTCAAGCATGCCGAGCAGCACCCCGACGCGGATCGCCTGCGGGTCTGCATCGTCGAGACCGACGAGGGCGACAAGCAGATCGTCTGCGGTGCGCCCAACGCCCGCGAGGGCATCACCGTGGTCGTCGCCAAGCCCGGCGACTACGTCCCCGGCATCGACGTCACGCTCAGCGTCGGCAAGATCCGCGGCGTAGAATCCCACGGCATGATGGCCTCCGAGCGCGAGCTGGAGCTCTCCGACGAGCACGACGGCATCATCGAGCTGCCGTCCGGTGAGGTCGGCCAGTCCTTCGCCGACTGGATGGCCGCGAACCGGCCCGAAAAGGTCGACCCGGTGATCGACATCGCGATCACGCCGAACCGCCCCGACGCGCTCGGCGTGCGCGGCGTCGCCCGCGACCTCGCCGCGCGCGGCCTCGGCACGCTGAAGCCCGAAAAGACCGCGAACGTCCCCGGCACCTTCCCGTGCCCCATCAATGTGACCATCGACGACGACACCCGTACCGACGGTTGCGAAGTCTTCATGGGCCGGCTCATCAAGGGCGTGAAGAACGGCCCCTCGCCCGCATGGCTGCAACAGCGCCTGCGCGCCATCGGCCTCCGCCCGATCTCGGCGCTGGTCGACGTGACCAACTTCTTCACCTACGACATGAACCGGCCGCTGCACGTCTTCGACGCCGACCAGGTCCGCGGCAGCCTCCGCGTTCACCGCACGAAGGGCGGCGAGACCCTCGTGGGCCTCGATGACAAAACCTACACCTTCCCCGAAGGTGCCGTGGTGATCTCGGACGCCGAAGAGATCGAAAGCATCGCCGGCATCATGGGCGGGCTGCGGACGGGCTGCACCCCTGAGACCACCAATGTCTTCCTGGAGGCGGCTGTCTGGGACACGATCCAGATCGCCAAGACCGGCCGCGCGCTCAAGATCAACTCCGATGCGCGGTATCGCAACGAGCGCGGCATCGACCCCGGCTTCAACGCCCCCGCCATCGAGCTGGCGACGCAGATGATCCTCGATCTCTGCGGCGGCGAAGCCTCCGACGTGGTGACCGCCGGCGAAGTGCCCAACACCGACCGCGCCTACAAGCTCGACACCGCCCGCGTGCAGTCGCTCGTTGGCATGGACATCCCGGCGGACGAACAGCGCCGCACGCTGACCGCGCTCGGCTTCCGCCTCGACGGCGACATGGCCCATGTGCCCTCCTGGCGGCCGGACGTGATGGGCGAGGCGGATCTGGTCGAGGAAGTCGCCCGCGTTGCCTCCCTCACCAAGCTCGTCGGCAAGCCGCTGGCGCGTGCCGCCGTGGGCGTGCCGAAAGCCGTGCTTACGCCGCTGCAAAAGCGCGAGAACATGGCGCGCCGCACCATGGCGGCGCTCGGCTACAACGAATGCGTCACCTATTCCTTCATCGACCAGGCCTCCGCGGTGCTGTTCTCGGGCGGCGAGGATGCGACGATGCTGGAAAACCCGATCTCGTCGGAGATGTCCCATATGCGGCCCGACCTGCTGCCCGGCCTCCTTCAGGCCGCCGCCCGCAACCAGGCCCGCGGCTTCATGGACCTCGCCCTGTTCGAGGTCGGCCCCGCCTTCCACGGTGGTGAACCCGAGGAGAGCCAAATGCAGGTTGCCGGCCTGCTCGTCGGCGGCTCGGCGCCGCGCGACCCCTGGGGCTCGCGCCGGCCGGTCGATCTCTACGACGCCAAGGCCGATGCCGAAGCCGTGCTCGCCGCCATCGGCGCGCCGGCCAAGCAGATGATCGTGCGCGAGGCTCCCGACTGGTGGCACCCGGGCCGCTCCGGCCGCGTCGGGCTCGGGCCGAAGAACATCCTCGCCACCTTCGGCGAGCTGCACCCCAAGGTGCTGGAGCGCATGGGCGTGAAGGGTCCGGCCGTGGCCTTTACCCTCTGGCCCGAACGCGTACCCTTCCCGAAGGACACCAAGGCCACCCGCGCCGCGCTTTCCGCCTCCGATCTGCAACCGGTTGAGCGCGATTTCGCCTTCGTGGTCGATGCCGGTGTCGAGGCGCTGACGCTGGTCAACGCCGCGGCCGGCGCCGACAAGGCGCTGATCGACAGCGTCCGGGTGTTCGACGAGTTCCACGGGGCCAAGGCCGAGGCGCAGATGGGGGCGGGCAAGAAGAGCCTCGCCATCACCGTGCGGCTGCAACCGACCGAAAAGACGCTGACCGACGCCGACATCGAGGCGGTCGGGCAGAAGATCGTCGCCAAGGTCGAAAAGGCCACCGGCGGGGTGCTCCGGAGCTGATCCGGGGCGCTTCGCGCGCAAAGCGGAAGTTAGCGCTAACCTTATATAAAACAGGTGGTTAGACCCCTGTGCGAGCTCGCCCACCCCTCGCCCACCCGCGTCCAACCCGGGTGTGGCGCGGGTTTGCGACCTTGGGTCGGATCGCGTTTTCCCCGTTTCGTGAGAGACTCGCCGCATGTTCAGGGACCGGACAGAGGCGGGCGAAAACTGGCCGAGGCGCTGGCCGCGCGCGACCTCCCCGACCCGGTCGTCCTCGCCCTGCCGCGCGGCGGCGTCCCGTCGCCCTGCCGGTCGCCCGGCGCCTCGCCGCCCCCTCGACCTCCTGCTCGTCCGCAAGATCGGCATGCCCGGCAACCGCGAGCTCGCGGCAGGTGCGGTTGTCGAAGGCGGCGACCCGGTGTTCAACCCCGAGGTCCTGCGCTACAGCGGGTTGACCCCGCAGGACTTCGCGCCCGACATCGCCGATAAACGCCGCAAGATAGCCGCCCGCCGCGCCGCCTGGCTGGCAGGCCGCCCGCCGGTCGACCTCACCGGCAAGACCGCCATCGTGGTCGACGACGGCATCGCCACCGGCGCGACGGTCCGGGCCGCGCTCCAGGGCCTCGTCCCCCGTTCCCCCGCCCGCATCGTCCTCGCCGTCCCCGTCGCCCCCGCCGACAGCCTCGCCGCCCTCGCGCCGCTCTGCGAAACCATCGTCTGCCTCGAAACCCCCGCCCACTTCCACGCCGTCGGCGCCCATTATCGCCAGTTCGACCAGGTGCCCGACGCCGCCGTGACGGACATGCTCGCCGGGTGACGATTGTTGCCGATGGGGAAGAGTCGCGGCGATTTCCCACGTTTTGTGCAACGCTCATGGTATATTCCCACGCAACGTCAGGTCTCTGGCGTGGGTCAGTGAAAAGGAACAGGACAGACCATGCTTAAGGAATTCAGGGCTTTCATCGCCAAGGGCAATGTCATGGACATGGCCGTCGGCATCATCATCGGCGCCGCCTTCACGGCGATCGTGACCTCGATGGTCGACGATCTCATCAACCCGATCATCGGTCTGTTCACCGGTGGCCTCGACTTCACCAACAACTACGCCGTGCTGTCGGGCGAAGTCCCCGCCGGGGCGAGCCTCGACACCGCGCGCGAAGCCGGCGCCTCGGTCTTCGCCTACGGCTCGTTCATCATGGCGGTCATCAACTTCCTGATCATCGCCTTCGTCGTCTTCATCCTGGTGAAATACGTCAACAAGGTGAAAGACGCGGCGATGGGCCAGGAAGAGGTGGTCGAGGAACCGAAAGGTCCGACCGAGCTCGATCTGCTCACCGAGATCCGCGACGCGCTCGCCAAATAGGCGGATCCGACCGAAGATCTCGACAGGGGCGCCGGTCAGGCGCCCCTTTTTTGTGCCGCAGGAGCCCTGCCGGACCGAAAACTGAAAATTTAAAACGACGCAAGATCAATAAGGTACGGAAATTTTCGCCTGCAAAACAGCCGGACCCGACGGTTTTTTCCTCTGCCCTTTCCAATCGGTGTGCATCCAACATCGAACGCGAAACACGAACCCAAAGGAAAACACCATGAACCGCAGAAACTTCCTCATCTCCGCCGCCGCTCTCGGCGTTTCCGTTGCCGCCGCCGGCGCTGCCCAGGCCTCGGGCACCCAGCTCGTCGTCGACGCGCCCTGGGGCCTCAACCTGCGCACCGGGCCGGGCACCAGCTACGACGTCATCAAGTCGCTGCCGCACGGCTCCTACGTGACCAAGGTCAAGGCGCATGGCGGCTGGATCAAGGTGCACACCTCCAGCGGCCACGCGGGCTGGGTCGCGGCCCAGTACCTCAAGCCGGCGCATGGCGGCGACCAGGGCGGTTACGCGGTCTGGGCCGTGGTCAACTCCTACGACGGCTGCCTCAACCTGCGCACCGGGCCGGGCAACAACTACCACATCATCAAGGAGATGTATAACGGCGAGAAGGTCGAGATCCTCGGCTCCTCCGGCCAGTGGCGCAAGGTCCGCCACGTGCACTCGGGCAAGGTCGGCTGGGCGCATGGCGCTTACCTCGTGAGCTGACGCCCGACGGGCCGGGCGCGCTGGACCTGCTCACCAGTCGGCGCGTGACGCCGCAGGACCGAGCCGCCCGAGCCCGACGGGATCCGCGAGAGGGGGCGCCGACAGGGTGCCCCCTTTTCGATCTTCCCGCTTCGGACCGGCCCGTTTCGGACCGACCCGCTTGTGAATGACCCGCTTTTGATTGGCCCTGACCGGCGACGGATGTGATATGCTGGACGCGAAGGGGAGGACTTCATGAACCGACGTGCCTTTCTTGCCCGTGCGACGGCCCTCGGCGCCATGAGCCTCGCCGGGCCGGCATCGGCCGATGCCCTGGTCGTCAATTCTCCGGGCGACGGATATCTCAACCTGCGGACCGGACCGGGCACCGGCTTCGACATCGTCTTTGCCATGCCGCACGGCTCCAAGGTCTATACCCTCGAATGGTCCGGACCCTGGGTGCGGGTCCGGCACGAAACCGGCCGGACCGGCTGGTGTGCCGCCGATTTCCTCGCCCGGATCGGGCCGGAACGGCTCACGGTCCACTCTGCCCTCGACGGTTTTCTCAACCTGCGTACCGGGCCGGGCACGGGATACGCGATCATCCTGCAGATGCACAACGACGACCGCGTCGAGGTGCTGGGCGGTTCCGGCAACTGGCGCCAGGTGCGCCACGAATCGGGCGCCGTCGGCTGGGCCCACCGACGCTATCTCATCGACTGACCGGCGGTAGCCGGGGCCGGCCCGTGGCGTTCCGGGCCGCGCGGCAATTTCTGCGTTGACACCGTACCCCCCGGAAGCTATCTGCCCCTTCACGGTGCGAGGCGTGGTAGCTCAGCTGGTTAGAGCACAGCACTCATAATGCTGGGGTCGGCGGTTCAAGTCCGCCCCACGCTACCACCGGTCTCTCGCAGGCGCGGCTGCAGGCATCCGCCCCGGTGCCGTCCGAGGGTATCTGCCGGTTCACCCAGTGTGCAGACGCTGTTTCTCCGATCGACACGTCATCACCAGTCCGGTCCCCCAGATCGGGCGCCGAAGGGCAGGGATCACACCCGCCGGTTGTTCAGGAAGTCGAGACAAACCCCCGGAACCTCGGCGAAATCGCCCGGTCCGTAACACAATCCGTGTCACGGACCGCGCCCACCCGGACCGGATCAGCGTTTCAGCGCCAGATGCGGGCTCAGCACATCGATCTCCTGCGCCACGCCGACCGGGTAGCAGGTGAGGTGCCCGGCATGGGTGTTGAGCCCGTCGAGCAGGTGCGGATCGTCCTCGCAGGCCTTGCGCCAGCCCTTGTCGGCGAGCGCCAACAGGAACGGCAGCGTCGCGTTGCCGAGCGCAAGCGTCGAGGTGCGCGGCACTGCGCCCGGCATGTTGGCCACGCAATAGTGCATGATCCCGTCCACGTCGTAGATCGGATCCTGATGCGTCGTCGGCCGCGAGGTCTCGAAGCACCCGCCCTGGTCGATGGCGACGTCGACCAGCGCCGCGCCGGGCTTCATCGTCTTCAGCATCGCGCGCGAGACCACCTTGGGCGCCGCGGCGCCGGGCACCAGCACCGCGCCGATCACCATGTCGGCCTCGGCGACCATCTCGGCGGTCCAGGCGGCCGAGGCATGGCCGGTGCGGAACTCGCTCCGGAACAGATCGTCGAGCTGGCGCAGGCGCACCAGCGAGGTGTCGAGCACGGTCACGTCGGCACCCATGCCGGCCGCGACCCGTGCGGCATGGGTGCCGACCACGCCGCCGCCGATCACCACCACCTTGGCCGGCCCTATCCCCGGCACGCCGCCGAGCAGCACTCCGCGCCCACCATTGGCCTTCTGCAGGGTCCAGGCGCCGGTCTGCGGCGCCAGCTTGCCGGCGACCTCCGACATCGGCGCCAAGAGCGGCAGCCGGCCGTCGCGGTCGGTTACCGTCTCGTAGGCGATCGCCGTGACGCCGCTTTTCAGGAGGTCCTCTGTCTGTGCCGGATCGGGCGCGAGATGGAGATAGGTGAACAGCACCTGGCCCTCGCGCAGCATCGCCCGCTCGCCGGCCTGCGGCTCCTTGACCTTGACGATCAGCTCGGCGCGGTCGAACACTTCCGCGGCCGTGTCCACCACCACGACGCCCACGGCCCGGTAATCCTCGTCCGCAAACCCGGCGCCGACACCGGTGCCGGTCTCGACGATGACCGAATGGCCATGCGCGATCGCCTCCGCTGCGGCACGGGGCGTGAGCCCGGTGCGAAATTCCTGGGGCTTGATTTCCTTCGGACAGCCGATGAGCATTCTGTACCTCCCTGTTGTCCCGGAAACTTGCCGGGGATGGCGTGCGATTGCATTGAACTTCCACGCGGCTGCGATAGGTTTCTTGGCAGAACCTGCGGCGAAGGCTGCATTTCAAGCAAGGATCTTCGCCGATATGACCCTCGACAGCACGGATCGCCGGATTCTCACGGTTTTGCAGAAGAACGGGCGGATCTCGAACGCCGAGCTTAGTGAGCGGATCAACCTGTCTCCGTCGGCCTGCCACCGCCGTGTGCAGCGTCTGGAACAGGAGGGCTATATCCGCGGCTACGTGGCGATGTGCGACCCGAAGAAGGTAAACATGGCCACCACGGTCTTCGTCGAGATCACGCTCTCGGGCCAGGCCGACGAGCTGCTCGAAGCCTTCGAGCGGGAAGTGTCACTGGTGCCGGAGGTGCTGGAATGCCACCTGATGGCGGGGAAATCCGACTACATCCTCAAGGTCGTCGCCGAGGATACCGAGGATTTCGCCCGCATCCACCGCCAGAAGCTCGCCCGCCTCCCGGGCGTGCTCGGCATGCAGTCGAGCTTCGCGCTGCGGACGGTGTTCAAGACGACGGCGCTGCCGGTCTAGGGCGCGCGCATCGGCCCCTGCGGGCTCTCGTCGCCGGCGAGACCGCCGGCCCTATCCCCGCTTCCCATCCCGGGTCCAGCCGATTATGCACGTCGAATGACCGCCAAGCTGCAAGACGTCTACCGCACCCGTGTCACGGAGGGGTTGCTCAACCCCGATCCGGCCCAGCTTGCCGTTCTGCCCATGCTCGACGATCTCCGCCAGCATCTCGAAGCCACCCATCTCAAGCGCCGCGGCATCCTCGGCGGGCTGTTCCACAAGCCCGAGGAAGTGCCGATGGGGCTCTACCTCTGGGGCGGGGTCGGGCGCGGCAAGTCGATGCTGATGGATCTCTTCGTCCGGCATCTCGGCATCGAGCGTAAACGCCGGGTGCATTTCCATGCCTTCATGCAGGAGGTGCACGCCGGCATGCACAAGGCCCGGCAGACCGGGGCCGCCGATGCGCTCGAACCGGTCGCAAAGGCGCTCACCGACGATCTCCGGCTGCTCGCCCTCGACGAGATGCAGATCACCGACATCACCGATGCGATGATCGTCGGGCGGCTGTTCGAAAAGCTCTTCGCGGCCAATGTCGTGGTGGTGACCACCTCGAACCGTCCGCCCGAAGGCCTCTACAAGGACGGGCTCAACCGCCAGCTCTTCCTGCCCTTCATCGACATGCTGCGCGAGCGGCTGGTGGTGCACGAGCTCGTCAGCCCGACCGACTACCGGCTCGACCGGCTGGTCGCGGCGCAGACCTATTTCACTCCGCTCGGGCCGACAGCGCGCGACGGGATCGAGGCGATCTGGAAGAGCTTCGTCGCCGCCGGGCAGGCGCCGCAGCAGCAGGTCCTGCGGGTCAAGGGCCGCGACGTGGTGCTGCCGCAGGTCTGTTCCGGCGTCGCCCGCGCCACCTTCTTCGACCTCTGCGCCAAGCCGCTCGGGCCCGGCGATTACCTCGCCATCGCCGAGGCGGTGCGGGTGCTCATCCTCGAGAACATCCCGCAGCTCGGGCGCGGTAACTTCAACGAGGCCAAGCGTTTCGTGATCCTGATCGACTCGCTCTACGAAGCGCATGTGAAGCTCATCGCAAGTGCGGCGGCAGAGCCCGAGTATCTCTACCTCGAAGGCGAGGGCAGCTTCGAATTCGAGCGCACCGCCTCGCGCCTGCGCGAGATGCAGGCGGCCGACTGGGGCGGGTGAACCGGGCGGTTCGACCCCGCCGCCGTCGGCCGTCCCCCCGAATGCGGAAGAAAAAACCGCCCCGGTGAGGGAAACCGGGGCGGCAGAATGCACCTTTGAACGGGTGGGGGGTGTGAATCGGGCGATAATTACCCGGTTCGGATCCCGTTCGAGTCGGAGATGACCTGGCCGGTCACTCCGCTTGGTCTGTTGTCGGTCCGGCCAGAACCGGGTCCAGCGCAGGGCGGAACTCGTTTTGGGTAACAAGGTTGAGCGTCTCGTCGGGCGACGCCGTACTGGGGAATTTCTCGGCCTGGGCCCAGAGCGACCGGCGGCTGTCGACGTTCAGCTTCGGTCCGCCCGCGGCGGCGGCGATCATGTAGCTCAGGACTTCGCGTTCGCCCACCGTCGCCTGTTCGGGTGCCGTGACCCGGACCGGGGCGCAGAACTCGGGGCAGCGGGGGGCGAGTTTGTCGACACCGATCCGGACCGGGACGCTGTCGGCGGTGTAGAGGCCTGCAACCCGGTACGGGGTCTCGGTCCCGGTTTGCGCGTCTTGTGCCATGGCGGTGGTTGCTGTGATCACTAATGCCCCAAAGGCGCAGATAGTCAGCCGTTTCATCAGCCGTCCCCTGTACCCTGTCCTGCTCGACAGGTCATTGCTGTTTTGCCGGGTTGTCCCAGCTCGTTCGCTTGGTCAACATGTAGCCGATTGACGCCGATTTGGTCAATATCGTGGGTTGACCTTTATGGAATTTGCGCTAGAGGGCAAAAACCCGAGTCGCGCCAAGGACTTGACCCGCGCGGGGCGCACCGGCGCCGGCAAAGACCCGAGATCTTTTTTTGTGATCACACCAGGCGATCGGCGCAAATCGGAGCATCCGCGGGCCGAAACGGGGCGCGGCAGCCGGTTTCAGCCGTTCTTGCGAAGCACCTGTCCGGCGAGGTAGAGCGAGCCGCAGATCAGGATCCGGGCGCCCGGATCACCGGCAACGATGGCCGCGACGGCCGCGGCGACGTCCTCCGCCGTGCCGTCCCCGGTCAGCGCCGGGATGCCGGCGTCGCGGGCCCGGGCCGCGGTCTCGTTCGCTGGCAGGGTAGCGGCCTCGCCCGGAATCGAGACGGCGGTGAGGCTGCTGGCATGCGGCACCAGCGGCGCCAGATAGCCGGCGATGTCCTTGGTGTTCAGCATGCCGCAGACCAGGTGCGTCGGACGGTCCGGCAGGCGGGTGAGGGTCTCGGCCAGCGCCGCGCCGCAGGCCGGGTTATGGCCGCCGTCGAGCCAGAGCTCGGCGCCCGGTGCGGCGTCGATCAGCGGTCCGTGACGCAGCCGCTGCATCCGCGCCGGCCAGCTCACCTCGGTGACGGCCGCCTCGGCCGCCGCCTCGCCGAAGCCGAGGTGACGCAGCGCGGCAATGGCGGACCCGGCGTTCTGGAACTGGTGCGCGCCCATCAGCGCGGGCGGCGGCAGATCGTAGAGCCCTGCCTCGTCCTGGTAGACCAACCTTCCGCGCTCCTCCCAGGCGTCCCAGTCGCGGCCCTGGACGATCAGCGGCGCAGCCTGCGCCTCGGCCTCCGCTTCGATCACCGCCATGGCCTCGTCGGGCTGGCGGGTGACGATGCAGGGCACGCCGGGCTTGATGATGCCGGCCTTGGCCGAGGCGATCTTGGCCAGCGTGTCGCCGAGGAAGCCGGTATGGTCGATCGAGATCGGGGTGATGATGCAGAGCCGGGGATCGGCGACGATATTGGTCGAGTCGAACCGCCCGCCCAGCCCGACTTCGAGCAGCGTGTAATCCGCCGGCGTCTCGGCAAAGGCGAGAAAGGCGGCGACGTTGGTGATCTCGAAGAAGGTGATCGGCCGGTCCTCGTTGGCGGCAAGGGTGCGGCTCAGCACGTCGACCAGCGCCGGCTCGGAGATGATCTCGCCGGCTACCCGGATCCGCTCGTGGAACCGGGCGAGATGCGGCGAGGTATAGGCGTGGACCGTCTTGCCGGCACCTTCGAGCCCGGCGCGGATCATCGCCTGGGTCGAGCCCTTGCCGTTGGTGCCGGCGATGTGGATCACCGGCGGCAGGTGGCGCTCGGGATTGCCGAGGCGGGCGAGCAGAGGCGGCATCCGCTCCAGCGACAGATCGATGACCTTGGGGTGGAGCGCCATCATCCTCTCGAGGATGCGGTCGGAACCGGCGGCACTCACGCCTTGGCAGCCCCGGCTTTGGCCGCTGCCGTGGTCGCGGGTTTGTCCCCGGCCTTCTTCGCGGGCTCAACCGGCGCCTCGGGCGCGGTCCCGGACTTGGCCTTGGGCGGCGCCTCCGCCTGTGTCGGCGGAACAGTCTCCGAGGGCGGCGGCAGATCGCCCTTCACCGCCGGGCTCTGGCCGGTCAGCATGCGCAGGATCGTCACCAGCTCGTCCTTGAGATGCTTGCGGTGGGTGACCCGGTCGAGCATGCCGTGGTCGAGCAGGTATTCGGCTCGCTGGAAGCCCTCGGGCAGTTTTTCGCGGATGGTCTGCTCGATCACCCGGGGGCCGGCGAAACAGATCAGCGCATTGGGTTCGGAGATGTGCACGTCGCCCAGCATCGCGTAGCTCGCCGTCACCCCGCCGGTGGTCGGGTGGGTGAGCACGACGACATAGGGTAGGCCCGCGTCCTTGACCATCTCGACCGCCACCGTGGTACGCGGCATCTGCATCAGGCTGAGGATCCCTTCCTGCATCCGCGCCCCGCCGGCGGCCGAGAACAGCACCAGGGGGCGCTTCGTGGCGACGGCGCGCTCCGCGGCGGCGATGATGGCGTTGCCGACATACATGCCCATCGACCCGGCCATGAAGGAGAAATCCTGCGCTGCGGCGACGATCGGCGTGCGCCCGATCTCGCCTTCCGCTACCAGCATCGCTTCGCGTTCGCCGGTGGCCTTCTGCGCCGTCTTCATCCGTTCGGGATAGCGCTTCTGGTCCTTGAAATGCAGCGGATCGGCGAGCGGGGCGGGGACGGAGACCTCGGTGAAGATGCCGCCGTCGAACAGCGAATGGAACCGCTCGCGCGGACTGATCGCCATGTGATGATCGCAGTTCGAGCAGACCCTGAGCGCGTCTTCGAGCTCGCGATGGAACAGCATCTGCCCGCATTCGGGGCATTTGATCCACAGGTTTTCCGGGATCTCGCGGCGCGAGAACAGCGAGTTGATCCTGGGCCGGACGTAATTCGAGATCCAGTTCATCGGGGCTCCCCCATGGCTTCGAGGCCCTACCTAAGCGGGGCGCGGCGGATTTGCAATCGGACGGTGGCGGTTCATCCAGCGCCACCAGGCGGCGAACAGCAACAGCGCCGCGACGGTCTGGGCGAGGATCGAATAGGTAGCATAGCCCGAAGCCGGGTCCATCGCCACGCCGTAGAGCGAAAAGCCGGACAGCTCGCCTTCGAGGCCGAACAGGACCATCGAGGCGTTGTTGCCGAAATGCAGACCGATGGCGGCCCCGAGATTGCCGGTGCGGATCGTGACGAAGGCGGCAAGCGTGCCCATCGCGGTGGCGTTGGCGACATAGGCGAGGGCGTTGACCAGGCCATAGGTCGCGGGGTCGAAATGCAGGGCGCCGAAGACCAGCGCCGGCAGCACCGCCCACACGAGCGGCGAGCGGAACCGCGCGCGGAGCTGCTGCAGCAGGTAGCCGCGGAAAGCGACCTCTTCGGCGGCAACCTGCATCAGGATCAGCGCGAGCGCCGGCACGAGCCCGATGAGCCACTCGCCGGTCGGGCGCAGCCGGGCGACCTCGGGCGAGACGCCGGCGGGCAGAACGAGGTGCTCGACCGCCATCAGTGCGTTGAGCCCGGCGGCAAGGGCCAGCATGGCGAGAAAGCCGTAGCGGAAATGGCTGCGATTGAGGCGATGGTCCGGCCCCAACAGGCTCGGATAGCCACGCCGGTGCAGGAGCGGGAGGATGATCGCGAGGCCGAGGTGCAGCCCGAGGAAGGTGAGAAAAAACATCGCCGCCCCGACCCAGCGGGTGGTGTCCATCACCATGGCCGGAGGCAGGACGCTGATCCGCCCGGCAAGCCAGACCAGCCCGAGACCGGCCGCGATCCAGATCGCCACGGTGAGCGCGCTACCGAGTGCGGTCCGCCAGAGCTGTTGCCGGTCCGCGGCCGGTGTCCAGAAACCCGGATCTGTCATGGGATACCCCTGTCTGCCTCCCGCCGGTTTAGCATCCAGGCTGCGGCCGTCCAGCTTCCGCCGCAGGGAACGCATGGGCAACGGGGCAAGCGGTGGCCGGGGATGCGGGCGTCGCTAGACAGGTACGGCCCCGCGATCTTTGTCTGCATCACCCGTTACTCTTTCCTGAAGAGCCGCGATAACGGACGGAAAATGCAATCCTTTTCCCCGTTAACCCGAATCCGGAAATCCGGATTTCTGGATTCCGTCGGATCCGCCCCGTCGGGGATATTCCTGCCCCACCCCAACGACCGCACCGCGCTTTCCGAGGCGGACGCCCGCCCTCCCGGTTCGTCCGGACCCAGTCCCAACGCACCGTTCCCGCACCCTCCGCCGCCACCGCCCGCGCGTCGGCAATGTCGACGGAGTGTCAACGGTTTGCCCATAGGAAACATTTTGTTTTAAAAACAGACACAGTCGCAACGCGAAAACGAATCCTCAACCCATGGCCAAGGCCCTTCCCAGCCTGCTCGAACACCTCTTCCACCGGCGCTCCCTGCACCGGCTGGAGCGGGCGCTGGCGCAGGCGCAGGAGATGCCGCTGTCGCAGCTTCGGCCCCTGCGCCAGCGCGCGCTCCAGATGCGGTCGCGGATCGACCGGGTGCTGTTCGTTGCCGACGAGCGGCTGACCCTGCCGCGGATCGGGTCCAGGGCCTTCCACAAGCCCCTGCACAGCGACTGGGGCTGGCGCCCCGCGCTCTGGCGCGGCCCGCTCTATCCGCCGGGGGTCGCCGCGGCGAACACCAAACAGGCCTTCGGCGACGAGGTGACGCTGTTTCACGATTGCCGGATCTCGGAGCTCACCGTGCGCCAGATCCGCAATACCCGCGAGGCCGACGTCGCGCCGTTTGGCCTCAGGATGGACGTGTTCAATTTCGACGGCTCCTTCCTGTCGCTGGTGATCGACCTGCCCGAAAGCGCGGTCCGCGGGCTGCTCCGCCGGCACCTGGTGCGCATGACAGCGGTGGTCGAGACCGAACGGCCGCTCGAAGTCTTCGCCCGGCTCAACATCCGGCATGGGCCGAACACCGAACAGCTCGTGCGCGAACTGCCGCTGGGGCAGGGGGAGATCGTGGTCGAATTCGACCTCGCCTATTCCAAGCTCAACGAGAAAAGGGTGGAAAAGGCCTGGGTCGACCTGATCTTCGAACAACCCTCGATGAACCAGGTGATCCTGCGCGACGTCACCTTCTCGCGCCGCCCGCGGGCGGATCTCTAGGGGGCGGGGATGGGCGAGCTGCGACTGACGGGCACGCGGATCATCGAGGGGGTCTGGGAGGGCGTCCTGACCGGCGCGGTGGAGCCGCCGCAGATCGCCGTGAGCCATCTCGGCAAAGCCGTCGCAGGGGCCACGGTCGCGCCGGACCCCGGTCATCCCGGCCAGTTCCTCGTGCGGGTGCCGGTACCGGTCGAGCTGCTCAGCGAAGGCACCCAGACCTTCCTCATCTCCGACCCGGCCACCGATGCCCGGCTCGCCAGTTTCACCGTGGTGATGGGCCAGCCGCTCGACGAGGATATCCGTGCCGAACTGGCGCTGCTGCGGGCCGAGCTCGACATGCTCAAACGCGCCTTCCGCCGGCATTGCGTCGAGACGATGTAGCGGGTCGCGGTCCCCAATATCGTAGGTAACCCGAAGCGCCGAAACGGTGACCCGGCGGGCGCTCAGTCCAGCCGGAAGACCTTGTCGCGGCTGGTCGCCCCGCGCAGGAGGGTGAGCCGCGACTTCGCCACCCCGAGTGCGTCTCCGAGCAGCTTTGCAACGGCCTTGTTGGCCTTGCCGTCCTCGGGCGGCGCGGTGACCGACACCCGCAGCCCCTGCGGCCCGTCTTCCACCGCGTTGCGCGCGGCCCGCGGTGTGACGCGCACCGCAAGCTCGGCGCCGGGCACGGCGAGATGGGCAAGGGCGCCCTTCTTCATCGCGTCCTGCCTGTCGCGATCGGCCGGGACGACAGGGCGAGGCGATCGGTCGGGCGTGTCGGGATCGGGCGCATGGGCCGAGAAAACCGCACAGCACCTCTGCGCGCAAGCCCGACACGTCGCGGGTTGATTTCCGGAGCTCCCAAGCCGACATGTGAGCCGACCAGACGGAGAGATACATGCCCGAGAGAAACCAGGCCGCGCTCGATTTCCTGCTGACCCGCCGTTCGCGCCCGGCCAAGACGCTGACCACCCCGGTGCCCGACCGCGATGCGCTCCTGCCGATCCTGACCGCGGCGGCGCGCACCCCCGACCACGGCAAGCTCGAGCCCTGGCGCTTCATCGTGCTGCAACGCGGCGCCCTCGAACGGCTCGCGGGCGAGGTGATGGCCCGGGGCACGGCACGGGGCGAAGCGCCGGACCGGATCGAAAAGGTCTACCGGCAATTCGCCGACTCGCACCTCGCGGTCGCGGTGATCGCCTCGCCGAAAGCTTCCGAGAAGGTGCCCGAGATCGAGCAGGTCTATTCCGCCGGCGCCGTCTGCCTGTCGCTGCTCAACGCCGCCCTCGCCTCCGGCTGGGGCGCCAACTGGCTGTCGGGCTGGGCCTGCCACGACCCCGAGTTCCTCTCCGTCGCACTCGGCATCGAGCCGCACGAAAGCGTTGCCGGCTTCATCCACATCGGCACCGAGACCGCCGCGCCGCCCGAACGCCCGCGCCCCGATCTCGAGGCGATCACCACATGGGTTTCGCAATGACCGGGGTCACGGCATGATCGGCGATTTTCTCAAGGCTCTGGGCCAGCTCCCCGAGCGGCCCTTCCGCCGGGTCCTGCTGCTCGGCATCGGCCTCACCATCGCGCTGCTGGCCGGGCTCACCATCGTGCTGGCCTGGGTCGCGGGGCTCTTCATCCCCGACACGGTGACGCTCTTCGGTATGACCATCACCTGGCTCGACAGCGTGGCGAGCTGGGCCACGGTCGTGCTGATGCTGCTCCTGTCGGTGGTGCTGATGGTGCCGGTCGCCGCCGCCTTCACCGGCATCTTCCTCGACGACGTCGCCAAGGCGGTCGAGGAGAAGCATTATCCGGGTCTTCCCGAGGTCGGCCACATCCCGGTCATGGACACGCTGCGCGATTCGCTCAGCCTGATCCTCGTGACCATCGGCGTGAACCTCGTGGCCCTCATCCTCCTGTTCTTCGTCGGTCCGTTCGCGCCGGTGCTGTTCTGGGCGGTGAACGGCTACCTGCTGGGGCGGGAATTCTTCCAGATGGCGGCAATGCGCCGCGAGGGCCGCGAGGCCGCGATCCGGTTGCGCAAGCGCCACGGGGCCCAGGTCTGGCTCGCCGGCACCCTGATGGCGGTGCCGCTCTCGGTGCCGCTGGTCAACCTGTTGATCCCGGTGGTCGGGGCCGCGACTTTTACGCACATGTATCACCGTCTGTCCGGCCGCTGAGGCCGGCCGTCCCCGGGGCGCGCCGCCGCGGGCATGGGCGGTTGGGCTCTCATCTCGGCGCGGGCCATCGCCTCACCCGGCGGGACCGGTTGTCCGCCTCCCCGCCGGCTGCTAGCGTCGGCGCATTGCCAACATGTACCTGTTCAGGGGGGAGACCATGACAGCCATCGAAACCCGTGCCGCCGGCCTCGCGGCCGCTATCGCCATCCTTTCCGCGGGCGCCCTGCCTGCGGTCGCGGGCGAAGCTCCCGAGATCCCGACCGATCCGCTTACCGTCACCTGTGCCGAGCTCGGCATCCCCGAACAGGCCTGCGATCCCGAGGTGATCACCGAGGACCAGATCCGCGCGATGCTGGTCTCGGGCCCGCTCACTGGCGCCGCGATGGCACCGCTCCTCGAAGCCGGGGTGTTCGGCCCCCGCGGTGCCCTGCCGACGCCCCCCGAGGTGGACCCGCCGGCAGAGGGCGAGATGCCGCCGGTCTTCATGCCGGTCTTCGACACTGGAGCCTATGCCGGGATGCTGGCCGCGGGCGTGAGCCGGACCGTGGTCGTCGAAGACCTCGGGGTCGAAGTCAGCGTGCCGGTGATCGATTGCCGCTATGCGATCTGCCTGCCTTCGGGGATGACCGGCGGCCCGGGATTCGTCGACTGGGAACAGGTCGAGATGCCCGAGATGCCGGAGATGCCCGAGGCGCCCGCCGCGCAATAGCCGATCCTGACAGGGTTCTGCCTGCCCGGCCTCCGCCGAATCCGGCGGGGGCCGGTTGCATGTCTGCCCTGCCGCAAGGTGGTCGGAAAGCGGGCAATCGTGGTTAACAGAATCTTAAGCTGCCGAGTATCTCCGGTGCGAGTGTCCGCCCAAGACATTGAAAATTCGACAAAACATCCTGTGAGCCGAATCCGGATATCCGGATTTCTGGATTCCGTCGCCCAGGCAGCGCACCCGCTCAATCGGCCTGAAGAATTCTCAGTTGGGAACCCGCTCGCCCATGATGCCCCAGGTGTCGAGGTCTTCGATCGAGATCACCCCGGAGGTGATGATCCAGACCACGATCCCCCAGAGCACCAGCGTCACCAGGGTCACGATCAGGAGCGTGCGGCGCAGCCGGAAATCGGCCGGTGCCCCCTCGTGGGTGCCGGGCACAACCTCGCCCGCTTCGGCCTGGGTCCTGAGCGTGATCGGGAGGGTGACGAACATGGTGATGAACCAGATCACCACGAACAGCACGGCACCGCCGGTGATCGACATCAGACCTGCTCCAGCTCCACCAGCGTGCCGGTGAAATCCTTCGGGTGCAGAAACAGCACCGGTTTGCCGTGGGCGCCGATCTTGGGCTCGCCGCTGCCGAGCACCCGGGCGCCGGCCGCCTTGAGCCGGTCGCGCGCGGCGAGGATGTCGTCGACCTCGTAGCAGACATGGTGGATGCCGCCCGACGGGTTCTTTTCCAGAAACCCGGTGATCGGCGAATTTTCCCCGAGCGGGTAGAGCAGCTCGATCTTGGTGTTGGGCAGCGTGATGAACACCACGGTCACCCCGTGGTCCGGCTCGTCCTGCGGCGCGCCCACTTCGGCGCCCAGCGTGTCGCGGTATTGCGCGGAAGCGGCCTCGAGGTCCGGCACCGCGATGGCGACATGGTTCAACCGTCCGATCATTTCCGTCTCCCTGTTTCCGACCCGTGCCCGGGTGTAGCGGCGGGCGCAGGACCGCGCAAGACTGGTCGCGGTAACCGGTTGTTAAGCAGTTTCGTGTTTGGCTGCTTTCGAAAGGAGCAGATCCATGGATGACATACTTCACCGGTTTCAGGCCCGCCGCACGCCCGAGCGCCCGCTCAACGGGCTCAAGGTCCTGGTGGTCGAAGACAGTCGCTTCGCGGCGCAGGCCGTGCGTCTGCTCACGCTCTATTCCGGCGCGCGGCTCAGGCGGGCTGACAGCCTGGCCGCCGCGCACCGCCATCTCGCCATCTACCGGCCCGACATTGTGATCGTCGACATGGGGCTTCCGGACGGGGACGGCGCCGAGCTGATCGGCGAATTGGCCCGCGCCGACCCCCGGGTGCCGGTCCTCGTGGGCACCAGTGGCGATCCCGGTGCCGAGACGAGCGCCATGGCCGCCGGGGCCGATGGCTTCCTCGCCAAACCGGTGGAAAGCCTTGCCGCCTTCCAGCAGCTCCTGATCGGGCTCCTGCCGGCCGAAAGCGCGCCCCGCGGCCTGCGGGCCTTGCCCGACGAGGTGGTCGCGCCCGATGCCGGGTCGCTCGCCGAGGATCTGAAGCTCGCAGCCGAGATCATGCGCGAGGGCGCCGCCCCCGGGCTCGCCTATGCGGCGCAGTTCCTCGGCACCGTGGCCCGCGCGGCCCATGACCCGGTGCTCGAGGCGGCGGCGCACCGGCTGGCCGGCGCCCCGAACGAGGCCCCGCAGGTGGCGCATCTGCTGGCCGACCGGCTCGCGGAAATACGCGCATCGGCCTGATCCGACGCCAGACCGGCTGCCGGACCCGTGGCCTCTCCGGGCGCGCACGCCAGTAGCAATTCCCCATGTCTGGTCCTTTCGAAACCCGTCCCGCGCCGGTGCGACCCGGCCGCTTTCGCGCGCCCGGTCCGGTCGGTTCCGGCACGCGAAGCGCCCCGTCGCAAACGCGCCACTTTACCCCGCCAAAACCCCCAAAACGGTCCCGGGCGTTCCCCAATCCCGCCCCATTTGACCGCCAGAAATACAGCCATCGGCAAAGCAGAGACCCAAGCCGGCGCCGGGATCGGGAGACGACGAAAGTGCAACGTTTTTTCGATCGCCCACCGTCGGGTGACAGGGGCAGCGCCCTGGTCGACTGGATCGTTCTCTTGACCGGTATCGTTATGCTGGCGTTTTCGGTGATCCCCGCGATGACCGTCTAGGCCGAAGAGATCTCCGTGGACGCGTTGGACCGCGCGGCTGCGGAGAAGGATTGGCTCCCCAGCTGATCCGGGTTCCCCGAGGACCGTTCCGAGCGGCGCGCCTGGCAGGGCGCGCCGCCCACATTTCCGGGCCTCACTTTTTCAGTCCTGTCGGTCGTCCTCGAAGGAAAACCCAGCCGGGTAGGCGTGGAGCGCATCGAAATCCGCCTTGCCCAGGGGGTGCCCAGCGCGTTTGAGCCCGACATAAGCCGCGGTGAGGTGGAAGATCATGTTCGGCAGCGCGAACCGCAGCAGGTAATCCTCGCCTGCCTGCGTGAGGTCAGCAAAGCCCGCGCGATGCGCGACCTCGGAGACCGTCAGGTCCTCGACCCGCACCGCCTCGAGCGCCGTCGCCATGGCCGCCGCGAAATCCAGCAACGCCGCGCGGTCGATCCGCTCCGGCCCGTCGGGCGCATTCCGTCCTGCAAGCGGCAGCACGGCGCGTCCGGCAAAGCCGATCGCGATGGCAAGCTGGTCGCCGACCGGCAGCATGCCGGGCGCCGGCCGCAGGGTCAGATCGTCGTCCGCTGCGATCTCGACAAGCGCCCGGGTACGGTCGAGGTAGTGCCGGACCGCATCGAGCGCCGCAGCCCTCACGCTTCCGGCTCGACGATCCGCACGTGCAGCTCGCGCAGCTGGGCGTTGTCGGGCACCGAGGGGGCGCCCATCATCAGGTCTTCGGCCCGCTGGGTCATCGGGAACAGCATCACCTCGCGGATCGTCTCCTCCTCGGCGAGCAGCATCACGATCCGGTCGATCCCGGCGGCACAGCCCCCGTGCGGCGGCGCGCCGTAGTGGAAGGCGTTGACCATCCCGCCGAACCGCCGGCGCACCTCGTCGGCGCCGTAACCGGCGATCTCGAAGGCCTTGAACATGATGTCCGGCTTATGGTTGCGGATCGCCCCCGAAAGGATCTCGGCCCCGTTGCAGGCGAGGTCGTACTGGTAGCCGAGCACCTCGAGCGGGTCGCCCTCCAGCGCCGCCATGCCGCCCTGCGGCATCGAGAACGGGTTGTGCTCGAAGTCGATCTCGCCGGTCTCGGCATCCTGCTCGTAGATCGGGAAATCGACGATCCAGGCAAAGGCGAAGCGCGCCCGCCAGTTCTCGTCCGCGGGGTCCTTCGGGGTCTCTTCCCAGATCGTGGTGCGGGCGAGGCCGGCGACGCGCTGGAACGACTTCGGCTTGCCGCCGAGGAAGAAGGCCGCATCGCCGACGCCGAGCCCGAGCTGCTGGCGAATGGCCTCGGTCCGCTCGGGACCGATGTTCTTCGCCAGCGGGCCGGCAGCTTCCATGCCGCCCTCGATTTCGCCGGAGCTCAGCTTGGCCTGGGCCTCCTTCACCGAGATCCCCATCTCCTGCGCCACCGAGTCCGCGGTCTTGTCGCGCCAGAAGATATACCCCATCCCCGGCAGCCCCTCTTTCTGCGCGAAAGAGTTCATCCGGTCGCAGAATTTACGCGAGCCGCCCTTCGGCGCCGGGATGGCCCGCACCTCGGCGCCCTCGTTCTCCAACAGCTTCGCAAAGATCGCGAAACCGGAGCCGCGGAAATGTTCCGAGACGTCCTGCATCTTGATCGGGTTGCGCAGGTCCGGCTTGTCGGTGCCGTACCACAAGGCCGAGTCGCGATAGGAAATCAGCGGCCAGTCGGCATAGGCATCGACCTTGCGGCCCTCCGCGAACTCGGCGAACACGCCTTCGAGCACCGGCCCGACCGTGTCGAAGATCTCCTGCTGCTCGACGAAGCTCATCTCCATGTCGAGCTGGTAGAAGTCGGTGGGCGAGCGGTCGGAGCGCGGGTCCTCGTCACGGAAACAGGGCGCGATCTGGAAATACTTGTCGAAGCCCGACACCATCAGCAGTTGCTTGAACTGCTGCGGCGCCTGGGGCAGCGCGTAGAACTTGCCCGGATGCAGCCGCGACGGCACCAGGAAGTCGCGCGCGCCCTCCGGGCTCGACGCGGTGATGATCGGCGTCTGGTACTCGCGGAAGCCCTTGTCCCACATCCGCTTGCGCATCGACGAGACCACGTCGGAGCGCAGCTTCATGTTCTCCTGCATCTTCTCGCGGCGCAGATCGAGGTAGCGGTACTTGAGCCGGGTCTCCTCGGGGTATTCCTGATCGCCGAACACCTGCAGCGGCAGCTCGTCGGCTGCGCCCAGCACTTCGAGGTCCTGGATGAAGACCTCGATCTCGCCCGTCGGCAGCTTCGGGTTGACGAGAGACTCGTCGCGCGCGAGCACCTTGCCGTCGATCCGGATCACCCATTCCGAGCGCACCTTCTCGACCTCGTGAAACACCGGGCTGTCCGGGTCGGCCAGCACCTGGGTCACGCCGTAATGGTCGCGCAGGTCGATGAACAGCACCCCGCCATGGTCGCGGACCCGGTGGACCCAGCCCGAGAGACGGACGATGTCGCCGACGTTGTCTTTGCGCAGGGCGGCGCAGGTGTGGCTGCGGTACAGGTGCATGGGACGGCCTCATGTTGCGTTCGCGCCGATACAGCGCGCGAAACCGGTGAAGTCAAGCCCACGCCTTGGGCACATTCCGCCGTTGCGGGCCGTCTTCGTCAAATTTCCTTTACACAAAGCGCCGTTCCCGCAAACAATACCTGCCGTGGACGGGGATCGTGCGCACATCCGCGCGCGTGTTCCCTGGCGCAGGCGGGCGACAGACCCAGGCGGGCAGCAACCAGACCGACGGCTCCTCGCGAGGGGCCGGGAGAAAGGGGGTCGCATGTTCACGGTACTGTTTGACCATATGTTGCGTCACATCGTGCAGAAGGGAACGCTGCGCCTGACCATGCCCGACGGCAGCCGCAAGACCTACGGGCGTGGCGCGCCGGAGGCTCGGGCTCACGCTCAGCGACCCGTATCTGCCGCGCAAGCTGATCCTCAACCCGACGCTCGCGGCCGGCGAGGCCTACATGGACGGCAGGCTCACGATCGAAGACGACGACCTGCGCGGGTTTTTCGCCTTTCTGGTGCCCAATTTCCACGCCGCCGGCGCGGCGTGGTTCCAGAAACCGCTCGCCTGGCTGCGCCACGGGTTGCGCCGCCTGCACCAGTTCGCCCCCGTCGGCAAGGCCCAGGCCAATGTCGCCCATCACTACGATCTGTCGCGCGAGCTCTACGATCTCTTCCTCGACGCCGACCGGCAATATTCCTGCGCCTATTGGACCGACGGGGTCGAGACGCTGGAGGCCGCCCAGCTCGCCAAGAAGCGCTACATCGCTGCCAAGCTGCTCCTGCGCCCGGGGAACCGCGTGCTCGACATCGGCTGTGGCTGGGGCGGAATGGCGCTGACGCTGGCGCGCGACTTCAGCGCCCAGGTGGTGGGCGTGACCCTGTCGAAAGAGCAATACGCCGTCGCGGTCGAGCGGGTGCGCGAGGCCGGGCTGGAGGGCCAGGTCGAGATCCGGCTCACCGATTACCGCGAGGTCACCGAGACCTTCGACCGGATCGTTTCGGTCGGCATGTTCGAGCATGTCGGCGTGCCGCATTACAACGAATATTTCAAGTTCGTCCACGACCACCTGACCGAGGAGGGGCTCGCGCTCATTCACACCATCGGCCATACCGGTCCGCCCAACGCCGGCGACCCCTGGCTCGACAAGTACATCTTCCCCGGCGGCTACTCGCCCACGCTCGGCGAGATCATGAAAGCGGTCGACCGCCACGCGCTGGTGCCCGGCGACATCGAGGCGCTGCGCGTCCACTACGCCAAGACGCTGGCGGCCTGGTACGACCGCTTCGTGGCCAACGCGGCCCGGGCCGAGGCGCTCTATGATGCCCGTTTCGTGCGGATGTGGCGCTACTACCTGCTCGCCGCCGAGGCGACCTTCCTGCGTGGCGGGCGCTGCGTGGTCTACCAGCTCCAGCTCGCCAAGCATGTCGAAGCCGTGCCGATCACCCGCGACTACCTCTACCGCGACGCGGGCGAGGCCGGGACGATCCCCGTGGCCGCGGCGGCACAGCATCGCGCCGCCGAGTAGGCGGCGATTGCGCCGGCCCCGCCCGGGCGCCAGACTCAGGCGCGACACCGAGAGCAGGCGGGCAAAGAGGGCAGGGCATGGGCACAGGCGATACGGCCGGGACAACCGCGGGCGACAGGCCCGCCGCGGCGCCGTCCGGCATGATCTCCTGGCGCGACCCGCGCCTG
>JAWKXC010000003.1:0-1572 GCA_041397205.1 Paracoccaceae bacterium | reverse complement strand
CCCGAGCGCGAAGCAGAGCGCCGCCGGCAGCAGCAGGATCGCCAGGAGCTCGATCGCCCCCGCCGCGGGCGTCGGGTTCTCGAGCGGATGGGCCGAGTTCACGTTGTAGAACCCGCCGCCGTTGGTCCCGAGTTGCTTGACGGCGACCTGTGAGGCGACGAGGCCGAGCGCGATCCGCTGCTCGCGGACGACCGAGCCGTCCGCCGCGATCTGGGGCTCGCGCAGGATGGCGATCGCCTCCGGCTCGCGGGTCTGCGGAACCCCCTGCGCCACCAGCAGCACGGCGACGAGCAGCGACAGGGGCAGCAGCAGATAGAGGGTGGCGCGTACGAGGTCGACCCAGAAGTTCCCGATCCCCTCGGCCCGGCTGTGGGCGAACCCACGGATCAACGCCAGCGATACCGCGATGCCCGTCGCGGCCGAGAGGAAGTTCTGGACGGTGAGGCCGAGCATCTGGGTGAACGCGCTCATCGTGATCTCCCCGCCATAGGCCTGCCAGTTCGTATTGGTCGCGAAGCTGACGGCGGTGTTGAGCGCCACGTCGGGTCCGACGCCGGGAAGACCGGCTGCATTCATCGGAAGCAGCCCCTGGAGCCGCTGCAGCGCGTACATGAACAGCACGCTCACGGCGTTGAAGGCGAGCAGGCACGCGCCATACGTCTTCCAGTCCATCTCCTCGCGGCCCACGCCGGCCGCGCGGCAGAACAGCCGCTCGACGGCGCGCAGGAGCCGTAGGGAGTGGCGGGCGCGCCCCGAATGAACGGTCGCGACGTAGCGGCCGAGCGGGATCGCGAGACCGGTCAGGACGGCGGCGAAGACCAGAAGCTGGAGCCATGCGTAGGGCGTCACGAAAGCTTCTCCGGCGCGAGCAGCGCAACCACGAGGTAGACGAGCAGGGCCAGCGCGATCAGCCCGCCGACGAGCGCCAGGACATCCATGATCAGCCGACCCGCTCGCAGAGCCGGATGAAGCCGGCCATGGCCACGAAGAAGCCGAGAATGCCGATGCAGTAGGCGAGATCCATGAAGCGCGCCCTCCGATTGCCTTTGGATGCTAGGCATCTCGGTGTCGGGAAGGGGTCAAGCTCGACCGCGAGGGCGTCAAGATCGCGTCAAGGCGACGCGAGCGAGGCCTGGACGCGGCGTCGGGGTGCTGTCACTCGCCCGGGAGAGTCGGGCGGCTCGGGTCACGCGTGGGGCGCACCTCCGCTTCCGGTCCCGCCCGAAGCGGACGAGGAGCGGGCGTCCGAGCGTGCTCGCGTCGGACCGCCCCGGATCCGGACGGCCCACTGCGCCCGTCGGATCGAGCCGCAGCCGATGGCTGGGGAGGCTGCCGACCGGAGTCGCATTGCGGTCCGCGGTCGCCTGCCCGATGCCCGCGCATCGCTTGCACGCGCGCCGCCTCCCGGTCGGCTCGCCGGCGGTCTGTGTGCCCGACGACTCAAGCCGACCGCGAGGGCCACCGAAGCACCCCCCTGTGTCCGCTGGGATCGCGTCTCCCGCTTCCGTCGCGCCCTGCGCGCGGTCCCGGGTGACGAGACGCCACCGGCCCTGCCAACCCTTCCGCTCGGAG
>JAWKXC010000002.1:0-2025 GCA_041397205.1 Paracoccaceae bacterium | reverse complement strand
CGCTCGCGTCAGCCATGGTCCGCCCGCTCCGCATCGAGCCCGCCCTCGAGCGCATCCTCGAGCTGCAGCGCGGCCTGCGCCGCGATGCCCGATACGCTGGCGTCGACGAGACCCCGGTCCGTCACCACCCGGAGCCCCCCCACGAGCGTCGGATCGACGCGCAGCGAGAGGGCTTCGTGACCGACCGCCGCGGCGAGCCGCGCTTCCGACGCAGGATCGAGCGGCGTCGCCGACTCGACGACGACGGAGCCGAGCGGCCTTCCCCCGCCGCGCAGGCGCTCGAGGTCCCGACACGCCGCCGCGACGAGGCCCGGACCGAGCTCGCCCGCGTCGAGATGCGCGAGCAGCCGCTCGACGACCACCTTCGCTGCGAGCGCCGCATCGCGCGCATGGGCGTGGCGGTCGGCGACCCGCGCGGCCCGTCGCTCGGCCTCGAAGCGGCCGTGCTCCCGCGCGACCTGCGCGCGCGCGTCCTCGAGCAGCGCCTGGCGCTCCTGCTCCATCTCCCGCCTCGCCCGCTCGCGCACCGCCTTCTGGTCGGCTTCGAACGCCGACCGGGCGGCGACCAGGGCCTGGCGCTCCTGCTCGGCCTTCGCGTGCGACTCGCTCGCCGCCCGCTGCTCGCCTTCGATCTGTGCCCGCCGGCGCTCGATCGCGTCGCGGACCGGGCGGAAGAAGAGCCAGGCGAGCAGCGCCATCAGCAGCAGGAAGTTCGCCGCCTCGAAGCCGAAGGTGACCCACGTCGGCGACATCGGGGCGGCGCCTACCCGGTGAAGGGGTTGGCGAAGAGCAGGATCAGGGCGATCACCAGACAGAAGATCCCCATCGATTCGACCATCGCGAGGCTCACGAAGAGCGTACGCGTGATCGAGCCGGCCTCGTCGGGCTGCCGCGCGAGCGCGTCCATCGCAGCGGCCCCGATCCGGCTCTCGCCGATGGCCGCCCCGACCGCCCCCGCCGCCATCGCGAGCGCGGCCGATACGATCGAGGCCAGGACGATCCAATCATGCCCGGTCATCGTCTCCCCTCCCCGTTGCGTTCCCGTCCCGGCGCCTGGTCCGGGTCCTGGTCCCGTTGACTTTCCCGATCTCGTTCCCGTTCACGTTCCCGATCCTGGTCCCGTTCACGCTCGCGATCTCGTTCGGTCGCGTCTGCTTCTGCGCCGTCGCCGGGTGGCCCTGCCTCGTGCGAGCCCAGGACCGTCGACGCGGCGCGCGTCGAGCGCGCGCTGATGCAAGCCCGGGGCCATACACCTCGATGTTCCGATCGGCGCTCGAACGCTCGCCGGCCCCTCGAAACGAAACCAGGCATGCCCCATGCTTGGGACGGCGCTCGCCCGGTCCTCGATCGCCTTCGCATCGCAGGACGAGCCCGTGACGTGGAAGAAATGACACAAAGCGAGGCAATCGACCATGCTGCCCGCTGGCTCCCGCGGCCCTGCCTCGCGAGCCTGCTGGAGGTGCTGCGCGAGCAGGGCTACGCGCCCTGGGGTCCCCGCGTCGAGGGGGACGCCGTCGTGCTCGCGCCGATCGGGACGGTCGGTGACCTGCCCGTCGGATGGATCGATCGACAGGCTCCGGGCCGTTACACGCTCGAGCGCGGGGATTCGGAGCGGATCTTCGACGTCGTGCACGGACCCCAGGGCCTGAAGCGCCACGTCTTCGCCCCGCGCGAGGCGCTGCTCCAGATCGAGAGGCTCGACGAGCGCGGCGACTTCGAGGCGAAGACGGTCGTGCCCGACGCCCCGCGCCTCGCCCTGCTCGGCGTCCGCGCCTGCGACCTCGCGGCACTTCGGATCCAGGACCGGATCTTCCTCGAGGATCGCTTTCCCGACGCCCCCTATGCGGCCCGCCGCGCGGGCCTCTTCCTCGTCGGCGTCAGCTGCACGCGCTCGGTCTCGACCTGCTTCTGCGTCTCCCAGGGAACGGGTCCCGCCGTCCGCGGCGATTGCGATCTCGCCCTGACCGAGCTCGATGCAGGCTTCGTCGCCCGCGCACTGAGCCCGGCCGGGCGGACGGTCCTCGA
>JAWKXC010000001.1:0-1516 GCA_041397205.1 Paracoccaceae bacterium | reverse complement strand
TTTGCGTCGTTCACTGGAGCACGGATGCGGCTCTCGTTGTTGGCTGGGCGCATGTCCGCGATCGCCATGACGCTCTGCTACTGGCCGATGAGATCGAACGTGCGCCGCGCGCTGCCATCGGCGTCACCACGGCGATCGGTTCGGCCCTGTCGCAGGCGCGCAGCCTGATCGCCAACAACGGCATCACCGCGCGCCGCGCCGCCGTCGATGTGTCCGGCGACGGGCCCAACAATTCGGGCTTTCCCTTGTGGCGCGAACGCAACCGGTCGGTCGAATCCGGCATCACCGTCAACGGCCTGGCGATCCTCGACGACGATCCGACACTCGATGCCTATTACGCAAACCATGTCATCGCCGGGCCGGATTCCTTCCTCGTCATCGCCAGCACCTTTGAGGATTTCGCCCGCGCCTTCCGCATCAAGCTGCTGCGCGAAATCCGGGTGCTTGTGTCCGACAGCGGCGAGGAGCCGGCCGGCGAAACCGTCGCGGTGCGCAGCGAAGGGATGCGTTCGCTGAACTGAGGCGATTCTGGCCGCATGCATGGCGTCCATGCGGAGGGCCGGATTGCGGGCGTTGAGCGCTATGCCTAGCCTTGTGCGCGAAACGCAAACGAGTGAGACACGATCATGAAGATTGCAACCGTGGCGACAGGCGGTATCGGCGGTTATCTGGCGGTGCGGCTCACAGAGGCCGGGCATCAGGTCGCGACGATCGCGCGCGGTGCCCATCTCGATGCGATCCGCAAGAACGGTCTCAAGCTGGAAGCCCATGACGGCGATCATCTCGTCGCGCCATGGATCGCAACCGACGACACGAGCGAAGTCGGCGCGGTCGATGCGATCATTTTCGGTGTGAAATGCGGTGGGCTCGATGCCGCGGCAAACCTCTGCAAGCCGATGCTGGGCGACAACACCATCGTCATACCGTTCCTCAACGGTGTTGAGGCTTCAGACAGGCTGGCGCGGATCCTGCCGGAGAAGAACGTCGGAAATGGCGTCGCCTTCATCTCGACGACGATTTCCGCTCCCGGCGTGATCAGCCAGACGGGCGAGTTCAACAAGTTCGTTTTCGCCGAGCGTGACAGCAGGCCGTCGGCGCGCATCGATGCGCTGCGTGAAGCCATCGATGCGGCAGGTTCAAACGCCCCGCCCACCGACGACATAGAACGCGAGCTGTGGAGCAAGTTCGTGCTGTTCTCCGCCGTCTCCGGCGTTACGGCGGCGGCCCGCTGCACAATCGGCGACATCATGGCGAGCGATGTTCTGGGCGATACATTCCGTGCGATCATTGCGGAAACGGCGGCGCTTGGCCGCGCGCGTGGCGTGGCGTTGCCCGGCAGCGTCGAGGCCGACACCTGGGCTTTCGCGCAAGGCTTGCCCGCGCCGATGCGCGCCTCCACCGCCGTCGATCTTGAACACGGCTTTTCGCTGGAGGTGGACTGGATATCCGGCGCCGTCGCCCGGTTGTCGGAGGAAGCCGGTCTGCCCGCTTCGGTCAACGCCACGATCCACGCGGT